>CAIQCK010000037.1 GCA_903870275.1 uncultured bacterium
CTTTGTGTGGACGGCAAGTGTCGAGAGAATCATGGAAAAGATTGCCCGTTGCCGACACCGTTTGGAACAAGTCCAACCCGGCTGCACCCAGCCAAAACACCCAAGGGAAATGTGTAGTTAATTAAGGGACACACCACTAGCATTTCAATGCGACGGTCGCAAAAGACGGATCAACACGTTCGAGCTCAATTCCGCCTCACATCAACGTCGACGAGATCTTTTGTTCACCGTTGGGTTGCAAGGCTGGAGAGGGCTGGAGGCCTAATTCTTGATCTCAAAAACAGAAAATGTAGATCAGAAACCCCGGGCCGCAATTTCGCACCGTCCAGTTTTAACTTCCGGGACCGACGGCTCTAATCCTCGTGATGATTTCTTGTGCCGAGCGTGAGGAGTGATTCGGCGATAGCGGAATAGAATCCAAGGATTGTCCTGTTTACTCTCATGGCTGTTTTGTTTCGATGCACCACCAACTCTTGATCCCCCACTGTAAACCGCGGAACATAGCGTTGAGTTGGCGGTAATTCGAATTGCTGACGTGATTGTAGGCGTCGCCGGCGTATAGGAAATTCACTCGTGTCTGTTTCGGCGTCTCCTTCAGCACGATGCCGTCAATCCGATCGTGCGCTGGGTTCAGCACGCGCACATCGAGTTCAAACGGCGTCTCGCCGCCCTCGTATCCGCCGACGAGTTTGCCGTTGAGCCCAACCTCCGCCAGATAATCCGCCGCCCAGAATCGCAGCAGCGTGCGTCCGTTGGCGTGAGGATTCGTCGGTGCACAAACTCCCGCCAATACCACGCCACGCCGTGGTAGCCGGGGAAGGCGCCATGAATAATCCACGGCACCTTCGTGGGCTTCGCCTCCTTCCGTGGCGCGAAAAACCACTTGGCATCACGCCCCTCGTTCTTTGGATCCGTCGCGATCCGCCAGCCGTCGCCATCGAGTGATTGAACCGTAGAGGCTGCCGTCCCGGTGCCGTGTGCGAAAACCGCCAGTAACCAGACGGCAAGGAAGAGATGGACGGAATTCATACTATTGCGTCAGCGGAGGTTCAGAGGAGAGTCGGCCGGGAGTTCGAAGTATTTCACCGTGCCGTCCCGCCAGTAGTTCACCTTGACCTTCAGGGTGTTTTTCACACCAGGCGCCGGATCGCCGAACAGTTCGGCGTAGGAGCCCAGTGGCGTCACCAAGCGGTTGTGGTACTTCGCTTGCACTTTTTCCGTCACGTCGGTTTGGGGGGGCGTCCGTGGCACGTTGGTGTAGGCGGCGATTTGCAGCGCGGTCGCGTCACAGATGTGGCTGCCGGCGTTATTCAGGACGAAGTCAAGATGCCGCCCCACCTGGCCGGGTTGCAGCCGCAGCACGAACTCGGCGGCGCCGCATGCGCCCACCTTGAGGTCTTTGGTGTTGAACGTGCCGAGAATCTCGTGCCGCGTGGCGTCGCGCCAGCGGATGACGCGGAGTTCGACTCCATTGCCCAGATTCGAAAACAGTCTGCCGCACAACGTGACCTCCTTGCTCCGCAGGTCGTCGGCGGGCGTCCACCGAAAGACGTTGTAGCGCGCCGTGTCTGCCACCGGATGGGTGTAGAGGAAACGGGGCCGCTCGGGGGCGGAGAGCACGCGGTCGAACATCTTCTCGGTGTAGTGAGCACGCCATGCGTCCTCCTGCCGGTCGCTGGGAGCGTAGTTCGACACGAAGCCGAGTTGATCGCGTTGATTTTCCAATCCGTAGGCGTAGCCCAGCGGCGAACCGAACGCCTTGAATTGCGAGTTCAAGGGCTTCACCTCGCCGGGCGCGGCGGTGGAAAGCAACCCGCCGTTCGCGCAGTTGTAACAGGCCCAGCGTCCGCCGGTGGAGTCGGGGAACTCCGCGGGCACGCCGGTGCGACCGCGCGGATTGACGTAATTTTCCGCCAAGTCCGCGATGACGTCGCCGCGGATTTCAAACGCGGCTTCGAGGTCACCCTTCGCCTTTGGCCCGTAGAACGCCTTCAGCACATGGGCGTTGACGAAGATGTTCGGCAACGAAACGATTTCGTCATCCATCAACCGCACCGGCGAAGTGTCCGCCAAGTTCGGCACCCGGAAGTAAACATCCAAACCGCTGGGATCAATGAACTCGGTCAGGGTGACGCCCGCCTTCTCGCCGGTGGCATCCTGCTTCAGCCAGGCTTTGGCGGTAACTTTCAAACCGTTCGGACGAATTGAATCGTCTCGCACCGGCTCGGTGAGAGAAGCCGGGTCAATCACCAGGTCGCGCGGGTCGGGGCACTTCTTGAGCAATTCGGGATTCTGGTCCTTGCCGACGCAATACGCGACGGGGCCGCGCAGCAACGCAACCCGGCCGTCCTGCACCGCGCGGCCGCGTAGGAAGCGCCATTTCATCGGCATCGAGATTCTCACCACGTCGCCGTCCCTCCAGGTCCGGTCCAGCACGTGACCGCCGAGCTTCTGCCGTTGCGGGTCCAGCGTCACCGGCGGATTGTCGTTCACCCGTAGCGTGACGGTCTCGCACCACGCCGGCGTCCGAAACTTAAACGCAAACGCGACCGGCTTTGCCGTGGAGAACGTCAATTTCACCTCGCCGTCGTCCGGATACGCGGTCTCCTGCAACAGCGTGACGGTCTGCCCTTTCACGTCGAACGCCTTCTTCGACTGAGTAAACAGATTCAGCGCGATGCCGCCGGCCGGCGTGCGGTAGTAAACCTTCTGCGGCAGTTCTGCCACCGCCCGGCGATAGTTCCCGCAACAGCAGAAGAAATCGCGCGTGTCGTAGGCGCGCTTGCCGGTGAAGGGAGTGAAGTAGCGAATCCAGCGCCCGTCGGGCGAGTTGGCGGCGAACAACGCGTTGTAGAGGGTGCGTTCGATCAGGTCGCCGTAGCGCAGGTCGCCCTCCAGCCGCAGGAGGCTGTCCATCCAACGCAGCATGTAGGCGGTGACGCACGATTCGCCAATGTTCCCGCATCCGTTCTGGTTGTAGGTGAAGTGTTCGCCCTCGGAGCACGAGCCGGTGACCAGCAAGCCGCCCTCACCCTGCTTGAGCAACTCGTTGCGCATGAAATGGCTCATATGCAGGAGCGGTTCCTCGCCGGTCAGACGGTAGAGTTCAGTCTGGGCGTAACAGCGCGCGAGCATGACATACACGTGGCAGGGGCGGTGGCTGAAGTCCTGCTCCCAAGTCCGGAGCGACGCGAGTTTGATCTCGCCGCGATCATTCCCGTGCGGCACATCGGCGGCAAAGTCGAAGTAGCGCCGGTCGCCTGTTACCCGGTAGAGTTCCAGCATTCCTTCCGGCAGGCCCGCCGTGCAGATCTGGCCCGCGTCGTAACACGGATGCTGTGGCGTGGGAAACGTCTTGAGGATGTAGTCGGCCATGACCCGCGCATGGGCCAGCGACTGGCGATCGCCCGTGCAGCGGTAATGCCGCACAAACGCTAGGTTGATGTATTCCTGCTCGTGGAGAATCCAGTTGATGTGGTCCTGTCGGTTTTCCTTCTCAACCGTCCAGAATCCAAGGTAGCCGTCGGCGTCGCGCGACTTGACCAGTTCCTCGATGATGTAGCGCGTGCGCGCGGCCACCTTCGGGTCGCCCGTGTAGGCGCTGAACAGGCTGCCCGCGTCGAACACCTTGCCGATGCCGTAATAAACGTGCGACTTGTTGCCGCGGTCCGTGCGGTGGCGGAAATGGTCCAGCCACTTCCCGTCCAGATCCACCACCATGTAGTTCTGATAGATCAAGTTCCGGAGACGGCGATCAATCTCCCCGCCGAGTTCCTGCCCATTGAGGGTCACTCGACAGAGCTTGTCCGACACCCGCGGTTCGACCACGTCGAGCGTGGTTTGGGAAGTTTCGCCCGCTTCATTGGAGATCGCGAGAATCAGGCCGCACGTCAGCGTGAAAATAATCTTGTTCATGGTTTGACTTCAATGTTGAGCACGGGCCGCATAGTTGAGCAGGTTGCGCAGCAGACGCTCGGCGACGGGATGGGTGCCGAGGTTTTCGCGGATCAGGAGCGTGTTCAGGATGAAGCGGCCCGCGCCGAGACGGTATTCGGCGAGCATCAGGCCGGACGAGTAGTCGAACGAGACGTCGTTGGCTCCCGCGATGGCTTGGGCCGGCGTGTCCTGACCGGCGAACACGAGGTCCGGAATGATCTCGCGATAGAAGGCGTAATCCATCATACCGCCGCCCGGCAGACCATCGAACGCCGGATGCGCCTTGGCCCATTCATCCTTATGATAGAGCCAGCCCTTGAGCCTCGCCAGACTTCCCCTGTTCTTCAGCGGCAGCCAGCCGAGTGGCTCGTTGCCTTTCTTCAAGACTTCTGGCGTCAGGATCACCGCCGTCGCGCCGTGCTCGACGCGCCTCCATACTTCTTCGAACGCCGGCGGCGTTTTGGAAACAAGGATGACTTCGCGTTGCGCCTGTTCATCAGCGGCCAGCTTCCGCCAGCGAATGCCGTGGTCGCCGAGCCACTTCGTCAACGCGGCGTCATCGTCGGCCAGCGCGACTTCACTCTTGACCGCCGGCATCTCCGCCGGGTCGGCCACAAAAAACACCGCCTCACCACCCGTCGCCGCGCCGCCGCGCTCGAACGAGGCGAGGAACCGGTATCGCCCGGACGGGCCATTCACGACAACGTCTTCCGCGAAGATCGGCGCTGCAAAGGGCGTGTCTTTCGTGATGGCCACGTTCATGGTCTTCTCGAAGACGTGTTGGTTCTGCGGACCGACCACGAGCAGCCGCACCGGATACTCGCCCGGCGCGAGCGCGTCCTCGTTGGCGAGCACCGCCTCGCAGCGGATGCGCGCACCGCGATAGACATGCCCCGGCTCAACGAACAGGCAGAGCCGCAGCGGCGCCAGCGCCTCGAACATCGCGTCGGTCGTGCCCGGCTTGAGTTCGCGGAACGTCGTGAACAGCCCTTCGCCGCTCATGCCTTGGTCCACAGTGCCGGTCAGGCTGTAACCGATGAGGCTCGGATTGCCGCGCAACGCGTTCATACCGTAGAGGCGCTCCGCCGCCATCTGTCGGATGCTTTGCGCGAAGAACTCTTGCGGCGCGGCAAAACACTCGGCCATCTTCCAACGCTCCCAGTCGGCCAGGAAACGGTCCAACTTGTCGCGGTAGAACTGCGCGTCCTCGGCTTGCGTCTTGCCCAACCGCTCGTAGTGCCGCGTCACGCGCCACAAATCCACCGCGCTGCCCACGCCGTATTCTGAGATGAACATCGGGTTCTTGTCGCCCTTGAACGTGCGGAGCTTGTGGATCACTGACGCCGTGTGTGGCACGTGCTGGTAGGGATGCTGGTCGTCGAGCACGTCCTGCCACTCGCGCGTGCCGGGATTGCTGAGCGAGCCGGGGTTTTGCGGCGGCGTCGAACGCGGCGCGCCCGTCTGGTGGGCGACCGTGTAGGCTTTGAAAGTCGCCGCGCTGGGCTGCGTGTCCGGCGCGAGCCAGCCGTAGCTCCACGCGCCGTTGGGATTCTTCTGTAAAGTGAAGCCGGCAGCCGCGTCGTCGAGCGTGCCGTCCGACTGGCGGACGGTGACGGCTAGCGCAGTGGTGTCGCCACCATAGTTGCCGTTGCCGAAGCCGACCACGAAGTCGAGCCGGTCGCCGGCATTCAGCGCCAACTTGCGAGCGAAGGATGAACTGTTTCCTTGGCCGCCGATGTTGATGCCGCCGTCATGCAGCGGCTTGCCGTTGTGCAACACGTGGACGTCGGTCGTCGCGCGCCCGGCGATGCCCGTAAATGCGGCGGTGACCATGTGTTCGCCCGACGCGGGACAGGTCCAGCACACGACGCTGTATTCGCCGTGCGGACCGGGATGGAACGCGAGTTGGCCCGGCACCCATGTGATGCCCAAGCCGGTGATGGCGTGGGCAGTGGGATTATGTGTAACACAAGGATCGTCGTCAGCGTCGCGGTGCCAAGATTGCAACCCGGTCAGTTCGCCGAGATTGGCGGACCGCATATCCCATCGTCCGCTGTTGAGCATGACCATCCGCGTGTCGTCCAGCGCGCGCAGCTTCGGCAGCACGGCTGCCGCGTGGCGGAACATCGGCCCGTCGTTCGTCTCGTTGAGCAGCCCCCACATGACGACGCTGGGATGGTTGTGGTCGCGGCGGATCATGCCGAACAGCGATTCGTCAAAGCGTTCCGCCATCTTCGGCGACGGCCGCAGGCACCACGCCGCGTAGGGTTCTTCATAAACCATCAGCCCGATCTCGTCGCACAGGTCGAGCTGGTAACGCTTTGCCACGCCCGCGATGAAACGGATTGCGTTGAACCCCATGACCTTCACGTTCAGCAGATCACGCCGCAACAGGTCAGGGTCGTGCGGTAACTCCAAGCCGATGGGACAGCAATTCCCCGTGTGTGAGCAACGCAGGAACAGTCGCCGTCCGTTGAGTCGGAATGCGCCATTCTCAAAACGAAAATCCCGAAAGCCGCAGCGGACGGAATGCTCGTCGAACGCACTCGATCGGTCCGCCGTGACGCGCGCCGTGACGCGGTAGAGAAACGGGTCGTTCAACTCCCACAAACGGTGGCCCGGCACGCGCAATTGCGCCTCGACAAGCGTGTCGCCCGACGCCAACCGCTTCGCCGCGCGCTCTACTGTCACGCTCTCGCCGCTCGCCGCGGGCGCAATCGTGAACTCCACCTGCGCGCCGACCGCGCCGGCTAAACCGTTGCGGATCGTCGCCTGAATATGGACGACACCCGTCTTCCAGTCGGGCCGGACGAAAAGGTCCGCAACGCGCACCGGCGGCGTCACGAGCAACTCCACCGAATCCATGATGCCGCCTTGATCCCACGCGCTGCCGGCGCGGTAAGGCAACGCTTTGTTCCGGTGCGGCGTCTCGTTCAGCACGATTCCGTCAATCGGCTCGTGCGTCGGGTTCAGCACGCGCACCGCGAGCAGGTTCTTCTCGCCGGCATGAATCGCGTTGGTCACATCGAGCACGAACGGCGACTCGCCGCCCTCGTGTCCGCCGATGCGCTGGCCGTTGAGCCAGACCTCCGCCAGATAATCCACTGCCCAGAATCGCAGCAACGTGCGTCCGCCGACGTGAGGATTTGTCGGTGCGACAAACTCCCGCCAATACCACGCCACGCCATGATAGCCGGGAAAAGCATCCTGAATGATCCAAGGCACCTTCGTAGGCTTGGCTTCCTCGCGCGGCGCGGCAAACCACTTCGCCTCGCGCCCTTCGTTCTTTGGATCGGTCGCGATCCGCCAGCCGTTGCCGTCCAGTGAAATGACTTTTGTGTTGGCCACGGCCGGCTGCAGTCCCACAAGCAGGGCAGCTACGATGAAGAGTGATGCGATGAATGGCTTCATGTTCTTTTTCGAAATTCACATACTTTCACCGCTTCTGGTAGAAGACCAATTGGAACGACCGCGGCTTGAGTGTGACAGTCCGGTTTTCCAGCTCGGAGCTTTCTACAGTCTTTTTTGCGCCCTCGTAACATTCCACCTGATACTTCGCGTTCGGTTCGATGCCGCCAAGTTTGAACGTCCGGGATTCCCCCGCCGCTGCGCCCCGCCGGAAGAATATCGCGAAGCCCGCTTTCAAGTCCGGCCTGTCGCATTGCCACGCGCACCAGACGTCGTTGCCGGTGCCTGTTTCGTCGGTCAGTTGGTAAAAGTCGCCCATGTAGAACGGCCTCATGCGGACCGCGACATCGAAGACCTTTTTGAACCAGGCCGTTTCGTCGGCAGTGATCTTGCGTCGGATGATTCCCCCGTCGAAATCGGACGGTGTGATGACGGTCCCCGAAGAAATGATGCTGAACGCCGCGTAATCATCGCCGACCGGCACGCAGTTGAACTCGCAGCCCTGGAACGGCAAATAGGGCATGAGGTTGAGCGTCGCATTTTGCCCCAGGATGAATGCCGTGTCGTTGGGCTTGCGCTCGATATAATAGTCGCTGCGGCAATACGTGTGTGCCCGCGAGATCATTTCCATATCAATGCGCCGCCCGCCGGATGCGCAGTTCTCCTGCAAAATACCCGGGAATCGCGCCCGCATGTCGTCGAGGAATCTGTAAAGCCCGGTTATATGTTTCGCCTCGGCGATCCCGACGCGATCCGCCGCGTCCATGCCGCGCCAGACGGGGCCGGGGTTCATGTTGAAGTCTTCGCGGTAAACATCGATTCCATGCTTCTCGATGGTTCCGTAAATCGTGTCCTGAATCCATTTCAGCGCCTCGGGGTTGCCGAAATCAACGAGCTGCCCGTGCCGGTATTCCGGATGCGTCTGCAGAATCGGCGCGGAATCGGTCATGCGCTCCGGCTCAAACCAAAGCAGGAATTTCAGCCCCGCCTTGTGGACCGCGTTGGCAATCGGCAGCAGGCCGCCGGTGGGATGCGTCGTCGTATTGACCCGCCAGTCGCCCACGTATTTCCCCCAGTTCGGTCCGCAGTTGGAATACAGCTCGTCCTCATGCGGCGCGCCATACCAGCCGGCGTCCACCCAATACGTGTCGAACGGCATCTTGTTCTCGACGCAGTATCGCAGGATGTCGGCCATCATCTGCGGCGTCTTGTTCCCGCCTCCCGACGCAACCGCCAGAATGGGCGGGATGATTTGCCGTTTGGAATCGCGCGGGACTTTGTTCTCGATCATGAACCGATGGAACAGCGTCTTGAATTCCCGCCGCGTCTGATTCTTGCGCGCAAAAACGAGAACCGACGGCTGACGGATCGTCTCCCCCGGCATGAGCCGGAAGTTGGTCCGCTCCATGCCGATTTCGATGTCAACCGACTTGCCTGTGTTCGCGAACCGCGCCTTCCACGATCCCGTCCAGCCTACCGCGAACAGATAGCCGTTCTGGTCGTCGAGATTCAGCTCGAGGAACGGAACATAATCGTTCGACGACCGCCCGCAGGTCGTCGTCAGAACCTGCTCTTTTCCGGCTTCGATCGCGAACGATTCCGGAACGAAGTCCGTCGCCTTGCAGGTGGAACCGCGCAGGACATTTAGAGAGACGGCCTTCGCAAATTCCAGCTTGTCCAGGGAGAGCTTCAGCGACTGAAAATTGCTGGTAATTCCCGTCGGTTCCGCCCTGGACAGGTTCGTCAACAGGACGGCATATTCTTCCGCGGGAAAAATTTTGTAACTTCTGCAATCCAGCCGGACCTGCATCTTCCCGTCCGTAGCGGTCATCGTTCTCGACTCGGCGGCATAGTTTGCAGTCTCGGCCTGCGAGCCTCTCACAATCGTTTTTGAATACGAGCCGTCCGTCTGTGCCGGTTTCCCGTCGTAATCAAAAGCGGGCCAGGAGGTATTCAGCCGACTCGTGTGACCTGGCGCGCCAGCTTGGGCGAACGGTGTGCACGCGAAGACGACGGTGACGAAGACCGCCATGAGGGTGCGGATGCTTGTCTTCATGCTCATCAACATCAGCCTGCCACGCGCCGCGGAAAATGTCTCAACATCCCTTTCGGTTTGTTTTACATATCTTTCGAGAATCTCTAAACTTCCGGTCATCGCCATATCGCATGAAAGCACCCTTGGCCACAAACGTTGACTTCGACCACTTGGCGGACTCGCCGGAGTTCGCGGAGTTCACCGCCATCTTGAAGAAGTTGACCGGCGTGGTGATGGCGTTGAACGAACCCGCGATCGGGATCATCCGGCGCAAGTTCGAGGAAGGGGAAGGCAACCCCGTATGCCGGTTGCTTCGGGCGGATCGCATCGGACTCCACCGTTGCACGGCGTGCGACCGGCGGCATCACTCGCGCGTGGCGGCGTCTGGCAAGGCGCAGCGATACGTCTGCCACGCGGGCTTCTGGGACATCGCCGTTCCCGTCTTCGTGTTCGGGCGCCACGTCGCCACCATCTCCAGCGGCCAACTCCTGCGCGAACCAAGATCGCCCGCCGGGTTTCGCCGGCTGCGAGAGCGGCTCGCGTGGCTGAAGGTTTCCGATCAGGAACTGCGCGCTGCCTACGAAGGCGCGCCTTACCTGCCGCCGGAGCAGATCACGTGTGTCATGCACCTGCTGGAACTGTTTGCTCGTCAACTTTGCGAGAGCGCCCAGCGCATCCGTGACTTGCAGGCCCAACTGGAGCGGGCCGAGGTGCGGCGTGCGCGCGAGTTTGTGGAACGCGAGTTTCGCAATCCCTCGCTCGCGCTGGCTGAAACCGCCTCACATGCCGGTCTTTCACCGGCTCACTTCTCGCACGTCTTCCGGCAAACGACCGGGACAAGTTTCATCCGTTTCGTCCAAACCCGTCGCGTCGCTGAGGCGAAGAAGCAACTTGCGGCGACGCAGGACTCCATCACCGACATCTGCTACGCCTGCGGTTTCAACAGCCTGACGCATTTCAATCGTGTCTTCCGCGCTTTCGAGAGTGTCAGCCCCCGCGAGTATCGGCAGTCGCTTCCCGCGGGAACGACTTGACGTTTTGGACTCTAAGTTTTCTGCTGACGGTTTGGAGATCTAGCATATGAATCGCCGTGAGTTCACACGCCTTGCTTTGGCCGGACTGGGAATAGAGGCGTAGCCTTTCTCACACATGGTTCCAGATCGAAAACAGCACAGATGGATCGCCCTTTGCCCTTAAGTGCGTGCTGATTTCGTGCCACAGCCAAGTGAACGGGTGAAAAACGCCGCTACCACTCAGCTGTGTGGTATCCGTACCCCTGAAAAACTTGCAACCCGGACTTGCAACCTTTTGCCGAAATTTGCGCTGACTGCTGATGAAAACGACCTGTGGATTTCTTCGGAGGACGTGAGCTGTGACGACGTGTGATGACAAGGGAAAACGCCTGGAAAACCAGCCTTTTTTGATTAGGAAACTCCTGCTCTGGTCCACTGAGCTACAGGCGCGAAAGCTGTTTTTGTAGGTGTTTTTGAGCGTTTTATGAATCGCTCTTATTGACTTACTACCCTTACTTGCAACCCCTATCTTCGGTTCGCTATGAAAATACCGAAGGCCACCGATAGCGGCAACCAAGTGCTGCTCAAGGTCGCAACCTGCCTTTACCGTTCTGTTGCCTCCAACATCTACAAGCGAGCAGGCAAACAGGTCAAACGCTCGCTAAAAACCACCGACAAAGAACTGGTCAAAAGATGTCTTGAACATCTACGCGAAAAAGTAGCTCAACTCAACACCAAAGGCGGCGCGAACGGTGCCGACGTTTTCACCGTTGGAACGTTTGATGCGCGCCATGCGCGAGACTCTGAGGACGCCGCCGCGGCCGACCGACCGCATCTTTCCGATTCAATCCTCAAAAACGGCGATTGGAACGGCCTGCAAGAAAGCCGCCCTTCCTCACTTTGCCCGTCACTCCCTGCGCCATTTCTTTTGCAGCAACGCAATCGAGGCGGGCGCGAATCAAACTGTCATTTGCGATGTCGGCAACCGGTCAGAGATCACTCGCAGACCTTGTTGTAAACGTTCTCCCCGCAAGTATGGTTGGGTTTCTTCCGCTGAGCGTTACCGGTAAACCACCCGCCGTAACCAGCCGGCGTCCAGACCGGCGGCCGTGGCGCCGTTCTTGGCATAGGTCCACGTCAAACGATGTGTGCCGACAGGAATGTTGAATGTCAGCGTCTGCCAGCCCACCTCGCCGGAAATCGCTCCCGGCTGGTTCACCCCGTCTATCGCGAACGTCAGGTAATCCCCGTTCAACTCCGAGGACACCATCCAGTCAAAGCTCAGGGTGCCCGGGCCCGTCACCGTCGTTTCCACCCACGACACGTTCAGATCGCCGATGCTCCCGCTCCACGCCGCCTGGCTGCCGTCTTCCGCTATCGTCGCCGTCCACGGCGCGTCGCCGTCCGTGCTCCACGTCAGGTTGGTCGCGCCCAACACCTCGCCCAGCGTGGTCGTGGACAAGGCCAATGTCGTCACGCTGCTGCCGGCGTCGCTGGAGGAAAACGTCTGCGCCGCCCCGGAGTCGGCGAGGCTGGCGCTATGCAACAGGTTGTTCTTGATCTGCTGCAAGTCCACTGCGTTGATGCTGCCGCTGCAATTGACGTCGCAGAGGAAGTTCGCCGGGGTCAGCGTCGTCAGCAGGTTATTCTTCACCTGTTGCAAGTCCACCGCGTTGACACTGCCGCTTTGGTTGACATCGCCATAGAGGGAGCGGACGATCACCGCATTGGTGCCCGAAAGCGGGTTGCCCGCCAGGTCCGTCAGCCCGTTCATCACCACCGTCACCTTCGACTGGTCCACGACGTTGGTCAGGTTCAACGTCAGGTTGCTGCTGACAATGCTCGCGCTCACAAACGTCGCGTTGGTCAGCGTGAACTCCGTCGCGTCCAGCGTCCCGTCGGTTGCTGCCATCGCCTTGTTGAACGTGAACACCAGTTGCGTCGGCCCGCTGATCCGCGGCTCCACCGTCGCGCTGGGCGTTCCGTTCAGGTTCAGGTTCAAGTCGAATGTTCCCGCGCCCTGCGTCTTGCGCGACACCGCCGCCAGCAGCAGCGGCGTCACTTGATAGGTGCCGTTGTTGGTCGTGGTCACCCCGGTTGCAATCTGCACGGTTTGATTGGTGGGAGCGATCCAGCCGGTGAGATTGGTGTAGCTCAACGTGTGGCTGCCCGCCACCAGCCCGCCCACGGTTTCGTTGTTGGTGTGCCAGTTGCCATCAGCATCCACCTGCCACTTCGCGCCCGCGTCAATGGCCGCTTGCGGCGCAAGGATTACC
>CAIQCK010000038.1 GCA_903870275.1 uncultured bacterium
CCCGCGAACGCGAACGGCTCACCCAGGCCATGAATCGCCTGTCCGCCGAGTCGCGGCACAACTCCGAACTAGCCGTACGCCTGCAGCGAATGCTTGACGCCGAGAAACCCAAGACGCACGCTGACGATCAGGCAAGTGCGGCGCGACTCGTTGAACTGGAGAAGGAAAACAAGGCGCTGCAAGCCGCGGCCACCGCCGCCCAACCCGGACTTATCGACCTGCAGCGGCAACTCGCGCAGGCCAGAACCTCCTACGAGGAAGTGCAATCGGCGAACCGCCGCAAACAAGACGAACTGTCCACCGCGCTCGACGATTCCCGCCGCGCGTTGGATGGTCTCAAATACCAGCTTTCGGAATTGCTGTCCGAGCGGAACACGCTCCGGAAACGCCAGCAAACCGACGTGCAGGAAACGCTGCAGATTCGCAAGACGCTCGAGTCCGAACTGACGCAAACCCGGGCCGCTCTGGAAGCCGCCAACGCCCAGCTCAAACAGGCTGTCACACGAGCCCCTGACGCCGGCAAACGCGAAGCCGAGCTCAACCGGCAAGTCGCTGACTTGTCCGGCACCATGGACAAACTGCGCCGCGAACTGGATGAGACTCGCAGCCAGGCGGCAGCCCTATCGACGGCGGCGGAAACCGCCCAGCGCGAAGCCGCTGCCCGGGCGGCCGAACTGAACCAGGCACAGGCCTCGCTCGCCGCCAATCAGCAACAACTTCTCGAGGAACGACGCCGTCATGAATCGGCCGCAGCCAACCTCGACAGGGAACTGGCCGCCGCCCGCGGTACGGCCGGACAGCTGACGACCCTCATCGACACCCTGCGCGCCGAAAAGAACGAAATCACGGAAGTCGCACGCGAGGAAATTGGGCGGATCCAGGGCAAACTCGACGAAACTGCCGCCAGGCTCCAGGCGACGAATTCCCAAGCCGACGCCGAACGGGGCAAGAATGAGGAAGCCACACGCCGAATTACAGCCTTGCGGGGCGAGCTCGCCACCGCGCAGGCTGACCATAAGGCCACGCTGGAGGAGGCGCGCGACGTCGTCAATGCCCTCCAGAAGGATCTGGACGAACGCACCGCTCTGGCACAACGCATTCAAGGCGAACTGGAGACGGCACGGCGCGAGAAGGCGGCCATCGAGTCACGGCTTTCGGCCCGCGAGCAGGACCTCACCGAGGATGCCAAGGCGCGCGCCGCTGAACTGCAACAAAAGACGGCTCTTGGACAGAATCTGTGGGTAAACGGCGGCAAGTAGCCGGGGTGGATGGCCGAGCAACGCGCGGATGACCGGGGGCGGCTTCGGCGACCGGGAACAGCCGCGCTCTATCCCTTCGGGATGGGGAAGCATCGAGGGAAGCAGTGGATTTGGTTTTGAGAAGAGCATAGCGGGCCTTACCTTGAGCAGTGCTTGACGCTGCCCGGTGAAACCACCGAAAGGAAGACCCGCTATGGATGTGAAGATTAGCACGCTGTTGAATGCCACACAACGATTGGAAGGGTTTGTTTACGAACACACCAGATTGTGCGGCGGCGGCTTGCGGATAGAGGTGGAGGTGCGAGCGCACAGACAACGGGCGGCGAGGTGCTCGCAATGTCAGTGCCTCGCGCCGGGGTACGACCATCTGGAGGTGCGGGAATGGCTGGGCATTCCGCTGTGGGGCATCGACGTGTGGTTGCGGTATGCCCCGCGCCGGGTGACGTGTCCGACCCATGGCGTGATCGTGGAGCATATGCCGTGGAATGAGGGGAAGAACACCCTGACCGTGTCGATGATGGTGTTCTTGGCGCAATGGGCGCGCCGCCTGTCCATCAAAGAAGTCGGGGTTGTCTTTCGAGTGGGCTGGCATCGGGTGTTTCAAGCCGTGGACTGGGTCGTTCAGTGGGGCTTGGAGCATCGGACCCTGGCCGGCCTCGTGGGCGTGGGGATTGACGAACTGCACTGGGGAAAAGGACAACGCAATAAGGCCTACGTGACCTTGATCTACCAAGTGGACAAATGCCAGAGGCGGGTGCTGGGGATTGTGCGTGGCCATGCGCAGAAGGATCTTCGGCGTGGTTTGCGCAGGCTGGGGCCGGAGGCCTTGGCCTCGGTCCGCTATGTGTGTAGTGACATGTGGAAAGCGTACCTCACGGTGATTCCTCAGTGGTTTCGTGGCGCCGTTCATATGATCGACCGCTTCCATGTCACGCAATTGCTCAATCAAGCGGTGGACAAGGTACGCCGGACCGATATGGCGGCCATGAAAGGTCGGCCTCAGGCCAAACGGATCAAGGGGTTGCGCTGGACAATCCTGCGCCGGTTCTCTCGCGTGCGCGGTCGTGCCCGGCAAGCCTTGACGCGCATGATGAGCACGCGCTTGGCCACCGGCCGCGCCTGGCAACTCAAAGAAGCGTTCCTTCACTTCTGGAGTTACCGCAGCACCCGATGTGCCCGCGAGTTCTTGCGAGCCTGGGTGTCTCGCGCCAAGCGCAGCCGGATCGGACCCATGCAGAAGTTCGCCGCAACCCTCCAGCGGCACGAGCCTATGTTGTTGAACTGGATACAGGCCCGCGACGAGATCATGACCGGGGCGGTCGAGGGGCTGAACAACAAATGCCGCGTGGTCACCAGACGCGCCTACGGCTATCGCTCGTTCGCCGTGCTGGAAGTCATGCTCTATCATACACTTGGGAAGTTACCCATGCCGGAACTCACCCACAGATTCTAACGTCGAGGCAAAACCAACTGACGACACACAAGGAAGCCGATCATGATCTTCGAGAAACGGGAAATTGTCCGACG
>CAIQCK010000039.1 GCA_903870275.1 uncultured bacterium
GACAGCCACAGGAACCCTTTGACAACCAGGCGCCCCAGGAACCAAGCTGTGCGCGCCAAAAACACGGTAACACTACTTTTGAGGCAACCGGAGCGTTCCGGCCCCGCTATCTGGGTAACAGTGACTTTTGAGGCACGACGGAACTGAAAGCCACGGATGAAACACGGATTGAACACGGGTGGTTTTATTGAACCACGAAATGCACGGAATGCGTAATGCGACGCGGACCAAAACTCAGTGTTGGCTGATCGTAGCCGCGTCACTCCGTGACGCGAATCTGTGGCGGTGATGTGACAGCTTACGGATTGCTGCGACTAGTGGACTTGACTGTCTCCGATTTGACCCCCTCGGCCTTTGTTTTCCGCAAGTGTGGCCACTCGAGCCAGGTCGCATCGATACCATATTGGGTCATGATCGAGACGAAACGCTGTTTATCAACCGTGGAATAGCTCAGGATATCGCGGCCTGAATTCGGAGGCGCTAGTTCCACCAACCTATATCTATTGTTGTTGTCGGGTACAAATCCAATGATATTCGTGGACCCATCAGCATATGAGAACGTAATCGTGCCAATATTCCCAACGGGACAATAGATCGTCGGGGTGCTTGTGTTCACCAAATCAATGAGAGCCGAAC
The DNA here is from genome assembly GCA_903870275.1 of uncultured bacterium. Taxonomy (GTDB): domain Bacteria; phylum Verrucomicrobiota; class Verrucomicrobiia; order CAIQCK01; family CAIQCK01; genus CAIQCK01. The sequence continues at coordinate 637 of CAIQCK010000039.1, forward strand.
CTAGTTTTGCGTCGGAGCGTTGGAACTCTTTCGTTCTAGAATCCGTGTCAAGTATGCTGACAGTCACGCTAGAGAGTGCTTTGGCGGGAACTCGTATTGGGTCGCCGTAACCATTTGCGCGTTTATAATAGTGCCAGCCCGCGCAACAAAGACATCCCAAGCAAACGGCGGAAACAATGAATACGACCCGGCGTTTCTTCATATTCAACCTCACAAATACAAGAACACTACAACTTGTCCCGCATTCATCCTCGGCTTTCTTCAACCCACCAGCGCCTGCCGAAAGCTTTCCACACGCACCGCGTCGTCTTGCATCTCGACTCGGTGGACCGCGTTCTCCGAACGCGGTGGCCGTTGTCTTCGCGGAAGATTAGCGCGTTCGGAGAACGCGCTCCACCTTTTCGTGTCCTTCGTGCACTTCGTGGTCGCACATCCACACGCACACTGCGGATTCTTGTCTGCCACCGTGAACCGCGTGGGCTAAAGAAGTTTGGTTGGTTGGGCGGCATCAGGATATTCCGCAGTCAGAATCTCCAACACCACCTGTCGAAGCGTCGGCACGTCCTCTGTTGCGGTCGCCCAAACAATGCTCCATTGCACCGCGAAGTAGGCGTGAATCGCAATGTTCCGAAACGCCACAATGTCCCGCCATTCGACATGGGTATGGCGGGCGCGGAAGTCCTTGGGCAAGCGCGCCGCGGCTTCGCCGATGATCGCCAGCTTCTGGAGCACCGCGCTTCGCAATAAATCGTCCTGCAGGAATCGCTCGCGCTCCACGCCTTTCAGAAACACGCCGATGGCATCCGCCGCCTCAACGATGTCCGTCAGGTATAGCCTTTCACGCCGCATACAAGACCTCGGCGCTGGCCAGCACCTCGTCGCGAATCAGCGGTTTCAATCCGCCCTTCGGAACCAAATCCACCTTGCGATGCAGCGCCTCAGCCAACTCCCGCTGCAAGCCCGCCAGCGTCAAAAACGTCGGTTCCGCGTCCGGCTCAAACTCCACCAACAAGTCCACGTCGCTGTCCGGTCTGAAATCGGCCCGCCTCGCCGAACCGAACAGCGAAAGCTCCGCCACGCGATACCGCCGGCAAAGTGCACGGATCGTTTCGGTTGGAATTACGAGATGGCTCATCATCTGTCCCTGCCTGATTCTTACACCGTTCACGACCGTCTCGCCAGCCCGGAGTTATCCGCAAAATCTCCTATCGGCCTTGGATGCGCCAGAGGTTGGAGAAGGTGCGGATGAAGAGGCTGTCGCGGGCAATGGCGGGAGTGGCCAGGGTCATTTGGTCGAGGGAGTGGCTGGCGAGGAGCTTGAACTCCGGCCCGGCCTGCACGACGAAAGTCTCGCCGTCTTCGCTGAGGCAGTAGATTTTTCCATCGCACGCCCATGGGGAGGCGGTGAAGGCGTTCGCGCTGGCGCTGAGTCGCTGGCGTCCATAAACCGGCTTGCCCGTTTTCGCGTCGTAGCAGGCGAGGAAGCCTTTGTCGTAGAGAACGTAGAGGCGGTCGCCGTAGAGCAACGGCGACGGATTGTAGGGACCGGCCTTGCGGTCGCACCACGCGATGAACTGGTTGCCGGTCTGGTCGTCCTTGAGCGAAATGTCGCCTGTCGCGCCCGGCCGGATGGCGTAAACGGGCCGCAGGGAGTTGCTCACGTAGCCGGAACTAACGTAGAGCAGGCTGCGGCTGGCGACGGGCGTGGGGATGACGATGTCCGACATGCCGGAGAGTTCCCACAACAGATGACCATCGAGGTCGTAAGAGCGCACCTTTTTGCGGCCCGGCGTGACGATCTCGGTGCGGTGTTCGTTTTCCCAGACCAGCGGCGTGGCCCAGTTGCTCGGCTCGTCGCGCTCGACGCGCCAGAGTTGCCGGCCGGTCCGCTTGTCGAACGCGGCGAGGAAGGAGGACTGTTCGTTGTCGTTGACCACATAGACGCGGTCGCCGTGCAGCACCGGCGAGGCCGCCGGCCCCCAGCCGAGTCGCGTCGGGAAGAAGCCCCATTTCTGCGACCACACTTCGCGCCCGTCCATGTCGTAGCAGAACAGGCCGACGTTGCCGAAGCACGCGAACACGCGCTCGCCGTCGGTGGCGGGCGTCTCGGAGGCGTAGCTGTTCTTCATGTGGATCGCGCCCGGCGCCGAGCCGCGATGCGCCACGCGCTCCCAGAGAACCTTCCCCGTGGCGAAGTCGAGGCAGTAGATCATGCAACGATACTCGTCCGCCTCGCGCGTGCCCCAGAACCGCCAGACATACAGGCCCTTGCGCGGCGGCTCGACGGCCTGACCGCTTACCGCCGACGTGACAAAGACCTTGTCGCCGCACACAACCGGCGATGACCACGCCTTGCCGGGAATCGCGGTCTTCCAGGCGACGTTGGTTGTCGCGCTCCAGGCGGACGGCAATTTCGCGCCGTCAACAATACCGCCGCACCCGCCGCGAAACTGCGGCCAGCGGTCCGGCCCGGCGGCGTGGACGGCGTGGACGGCGTGGGAGATGAGCAAGAAGACCGCGAGACCAATAAGAAAGTAACGTTGGCAGATCGGGTTGTTTTTCATTGCCGGTTCTCTTTTCATATACCGCCACTCTTTTCGCACATCTCCGCGCGCCCCGCCATGCCGTTTTGCACGGCAGCCTCTCCGCTGCCCAAAACGCTCGCTTGATTCCGGCACGGCAGGTGATATGGATTGGCCCGCCGACAGCGCCCCGCGCTCGATGGATTCGAGCGCCACGATTTGCCACAATGAAAAAGAGAGACACCATGAACCGGCGGAGGTTTGTGAAAGCCGCAACACTCGGCGCGCTCTCCCTCAGCGTGTTCCGCCGCGCGGAGCACGAACTCTCAGGAGCCGAACCCGCCGCACTCCCCGGCGAAACACCGATTCTGCCCGACGCGCAGGTCGGAAGCCTTTATCCATTCGTGCAGAAGACAGCGGAGCACTCAACGTGCGAGCTGTCGTTCCTGCACGACCGCTTTTCCAACATCGAGACGTGGAAGCGCGAGGCGCGCGGCAAGGTGCGGGAGCTGCTGCGCTACGATCCGCCGCTCTGCGCGCCGCGGGCCGAGGTGGTTGGGCACGTGGACTGCGGCGACTATGTGCGCGAGAAGATTTATTTCAACACGACATCCGACATCCGCGTGCCGGCGTATCTGCTGCTGCCAAAGGGCCCGAAGAAGCCGCGGCCGGCGATTGTCGCGCTGCACGATCACGGCGCGTTCTTCGTGTGGGGCAAGGAGAAGCTTGTCGCGCTGGAGAACGAGCATCCGTCGCTGACCGAATTCAAGCGCCGCTCTTACGCCGGCCGCAGTTACGCGAGCGAGTTGGCCCGGCGCGGCTACGTGGTCATCGTCATTGATATGTTTTACTGGGGCGAGCGGCGGATGCTGCTGGCCGCCGACCCGCCGGCGTGGCGCGAGCCGGCGAAGATGAGCGCGGAGGACATCACGGCGCTCAACCGCCGCAGTTCCACGAGCACGACGCTCATTGCCACGGGATTGTTCGAGGCGGGCGTCACGTGGGCGGGCGTGATGTTCCTCGACGACATCGGCACGGTGGATTACCTCGTCACGCGGCCGGAAGTGGACCCGGAGCGCATCGGCTGCTGCGGCCTTTCGGTGGGCGGTTTCCGCTCCGCGTGGCTGGCCGGGCTGGATTCGCGCATCAAGGCCGCGGTGGTCGTCGGGTGGATGTGCACGGCGCGCGAGATGCTGCGGTCGAAGCTTACGAGCATCGGTTTCTGGAAAACGGTCCCCGGTCTCTACCGGTACATGGACCTGCCCGATGTCGTCTCGATGACCGCCCCGGGCGCGCTGATGGCGATTCACGGCACACAGGACAAACTGTTCACCAACGAAGGCGTGCAGGCGGCGTACGATAAAATCGCACGGGTATACAAAAAAGCCGGCGTGCCGGATCGGTTTGAGGGCGTCACCTTCGATGGCCCGCACGAGTTCAACATCGCCATGCAAGACAAGGCCTTTGCGTGGCTGGATCGGTGGTTGAAACCCTGAGAATTCTCCTATGAAACGCATCGCAATAAACCTGCTGGTGGCATTGAGTTTTTGTTCTCAGCTTTGGGGCCAGCAAACACCCAAGCCGGCGGTCGAAGCCGAGGAAACCGTTTACGAATACGTCCCGCCCAACAACGGCTCCGGCCCGCTCTGGTGCTTCGGCTCGACCTGCATCGTGCGCCGCGGCGACGACGTCTTTGTCAGCGGCCAGGAGACGCTCAAGGAGTTTCAGCCGCTCAACAACACCCGCTGGAGGCTTTTCAAGCGCACGGACCAGGGCTGGCAGTTGGTACTGGCCGATGAGAAGGATCGCCAGCGCGAACCGTGTCCGCTGGGCGTGTTCGACGATGGGCGCCTGTTGTTGTCCACGAATCCGACGTTGACCGCGACGAACGCCCACGGCGGCCCGGCCAATCCGCACGTGTTGCAGTTTTCCATTGCGGACCTAAAAGCGCCGCCCGTCCCGCTGCAACCCGTCTGGTCGAAGAACCCCGGCTTCGTGGAGCACTCCTATCGCGGCCTCGGCGTGGACGGGCGCAACCACGAACTGGTCGTGCTCAACAATCATGGCTACGAGGAGCAGTATTGGGCATTCCTCGACCGCCGCGGCCAGTGGGCCAACTGCGGCGTCATTCATTATCCCGTGCGCGGTTGCTACGAAAACGCCGCGCTGGTCAACGGCGCCTGCCACGTGCTGGCGGTCGGCGACATCATGGAACCGGTCGAGGCGTGGCTGAAGTGGAAGTTCGAGAAAAGCGGCGGGCGTCATTGGGATTATGTCTTCCGCCGGCTCTTCTACGTCTGGACGCCCGCCATCGCCACGACCCAATTCTCCGAGCCGCTGGAACTCGACAACGTGGACAAGACCGCGGGCCACCTCATGAACCTCGACCTCTGGATTGATCGCGACGGCGCGGCGCATGTGCTCTACCAGAAGATATCGGTTCACAACCCGGCGATGCGGGACAAGTTTCTTCCCGGCGTGCCGATCACGACCTCGCTGGAGCATTGCGTGGTGCGCGGCAACAAAGTCGTGTCGCGCCAGACGCTCGCCATCGGCGGCGAAGGCGCTGGCGGAGAGATTCCCGGTTGGGCGCGATTCCATGTCACCGGCGATGGCCGGCTCTTCGTGTTCTACTACTGCAGCGGCAGAGACGCGAAAGGCAAGGCGCTCGACGAAAACCGGTTGATGGAAATCCTGCCCGGCGGCGGCCACACCGAACCCGTGAAGGTCGGGTTGAAAAATCCGTTCACCAGCTTCATGACCGCCACCGTCCGCGGCGGCTCGCAGCCCTCGAACATCCTGGACGTGCTCGGCACGTGCAGCGGCAAACCCGGCACCGCAATCTGCTACGCTCGCATTCGACTATGAAAACCATCGGCTTATTCCTGGCGTTGACGGCGGTCTGCGCGACCGCCGCCGAGAACCTCAATGTCCTGCCACCGCGGCCGTCCGCGAAAGACACCAACGCGCCGCCCGCAATGCTCGACGCTTATCTCAAAGCCGCGGCGTTCACTGCGCTCGACCGACGCAAGGCGGACTACGAGAAGGTCAAGACGCCGGAGCAGATCGCCGCGTGGCAGCAGCAACGGCGCGAGTTCTTCGTCCGGCAACTCGGCGGTTTCCCAAAGCGCACGCCGCTCAACGCCAAAGTCACCGGCACGCTCGACGGCGGCGATTACACCGTCGAGAAGGTCATCTTCGAGAGCGAGCCGAAACACCACGTCACCGGTCTGCTTTATCTGCCGAAGGGGACACCGCCCTACCCCGGCGTGCTTGTGCCGTGCGGCCACAGCGCCAACGGCAAGGGTGCCGAGACCTACCAGCGCATCAGCATCCTGCTCGCGAAGAACGGGCTGGCCGCGTTCTGCTACGACCCCATCGGCCAGGGCGAGCGCGCGCAGGTGCTCAAGCCCGACGGCAAGGCCGCGTTGCCCAGCACCACCGAGCATTCGCTGGTCGGCATCGGCGCGATCCTCGTCGGCCGCAACACCGCCACCTACCGCATCTGGGACGGCATGAGGGGAATAGATTACCTTAGTTCACGCAAGGAGATTGACCCCAAGCGCATCGGCTGCACCGGCAACTCCGGCGGCGGCACACTCACCAGCTACCTGATGGCGCTCGACGACCGCATCGTCGCCGCCGCGCCGTCGTGCTACCTCACCTCGTTCCACAAGCTGCTGGAGCGGATCGGCGGTCAGGACGGCGAGCAGAACATTTTCGGCCAGATCGCGTTCGGCATGGAACACGGCGACTACGTCATCATGCGCGCGCCAAAACCGACGTTGATGTGCGTGGCGACGCGCGACATGTTCGACATCGCCGGCTCGTGGGATTCGTTCCGCGAGGCCAAGCGCATCTATGGGCGGCTCGGCTTTGCCAACCACGTGGACCTTGTCGAAGCCGACGAACCGCACGGCTTCAGCACCCATTTGCGCGTCGGCGCAGTGCGCTGGATGCGCCGCTGGCTGCTGAACACCGACGACGACATCATCGAGCCGGATTTTCCGCTCCGCAAAGACCCGGAAATCGAGTGTTCGCTAAAAGGCCAGGTCATGCTCATGCCCGGCGAGCGCTCCGTGTTCGACCTGAATGCCGACGCGGAGAAACAATTCTCAGCCGGGCGGCAGGAACTGTGGACGAAGGCGCCGAAGAGCGAGGCGCTCGCGAAGGTGCGCGAGGTCGCCGGCGTGCGCTCGCTCGATCAATTGCCGCCGCTAGCGCATCGCGCCGCCGGCAGCGTCGAGCGTCAGGGCTATCGCATCGAGAAGCTCGTGCTGGAGCCGGAAGCGGGCATCGTGCTGCCCGCGCTCGCGTTTGTACCGTCGAAACCGGACGGCGACGCGTATCTCTATCTCCACGGCCAAGGCAAGCAAGCCGATGCCGCGCCGGGCGGCCCGATCGAGCAGCTCGTCATGCAAGGCCATCTCGTGCTCGCGGTGGACTTGCGCGGTTTGGGCGAGACGGAAGAACGGGCAAAGAAATGGTATAGCGGCTCGTTCGGTCCCGCGGCGGGCGACTTTTACGATTCCTATCTGCTCGGCCGCTCGCTCGTCGGCATGTGGACCGAGGACGCGCTGGTCTGCGCGCGGTTCCTGGCCGGCTACGAAGCGAAAGGCGCGCCGCGCAAAGTCCACGTGGTCGGCATCGGCATGGCCGGCGTCCCGGCGCTGCACGCAGCGGCGCTGGAGCCGGGGTTGATTGCCTCGCTGACGCTTCGCCGGACGCTGGTGTCGTGGGCCGATGTCGTGCGGTCTCCAAACGCCGCCAAAGACCAGTTGATCACCACTATTCACGGCGCGTTGAAGGTCTATGACCTTCCCGACCTCGTCGGGGCGTTTGGAAAAGAGAAGGTCACCATTGAAGAACCGGCCAACGCCGCTGGTGCCGTCATCACGAACGCAAAGTGAACGCCATGAAACCCGTCGCACTGCTGATCCTCACGCTGCTGCTCGGAGCGAGCCGTAGTTTCGGCGCGACCGATGACACCAATTATCCATGGAAAGCGGGCGTGGCTTCCACCGTCATCACGCCGCAGACCAACATGTGGATGGCCGGTTACGCGGCCCGCAAATCGCCCTCGCACGGCACGGCGCAGGATCTCTTCGCCAAGGCGCTCGCGCTGGAGGATGAAAAAGGCACACGGCTGGTGATCGTGACGATGGACATTATCGGTGTGCGACCGTGGCTGCGCCAGTTTGTGGAGAAGCATGTGGCCGAGCGCCATAAGCTGCCACCTGAATGCCTGGTGATGAACGCCTCGCACACGCATTGCGGGCCGGAGTATCGAGAGATCAAGGAGGGCGAGAAGACAGCCGGACATTACACGGCGTTCCTGCAAGAGCGGTTGGCGCACATCGTTGACGAAGCGATCAGCAAGCTCGCTCCCGCGCAGCTCAGCCAGGCCCACGCGCGATGCGGCTTCGCGATGAACCGCCGCCTCAACTACGCGCTTCCAAAAACCGACCCCAACTCCAAGAAAGCGCCAAACCCCGACGGCCCGGTGGACCACAACGTGCCTGTGCTGATGGTGCAATCTCCGGGCACCAATCTCTGCGCCGTGCTTTTCAGCTACGCGTGCCACAACACGACGCTCAGTTCGGTTTCCATGACCAACAACGTGCCGCGCTACGAGTTCACCGGCGACTACGCCGGCTACGCCCAAGAAACGTTGCAGAACGGGCGGCCGGGGTTGACCGCGATGTTCATGCAAGGCTGCGGTGCCGACCAGAATCCCTACCCGCGCCATTACATGGTGCCCTACGTGAAGCCACTGGAGTTCGCGCAACAGCACGGCCGCACGCTGGCTTACGCGGTCGAGGCGGCCATGGCCGCGCATGTGCGGCCGGTGCGCGGCCCGATTCGCAGCGCGCTCGAATACGTCACGCTGGAGCGCGAGAAGAAAGACCCGAAGAAGGACGCGCCGAGCCGCCAGTATCCCGTGCAGGTTATTCGGTTGGGTGACGACCTGACACTGGCGACACTCGGCAGCGAAGTCGTGGTGGACTACTCGCTGCGGTTGAAACGCGAACTGGCCGGCAAGGCGGTCGTGTGGGTTGCGGGCTACTCGAACGACTACGGCGGCTATATCCCCAGCTTGCGCGTCTTGAAGGAAGGCGGCTACGAAGCGCCCGATTATAAACCCGACATCGAAGAGCGCATTGTCGGCAAGGTCCACGAACTCTATGACCGTCTGAACCATTGAAGACACCATGAATCCAGGCCACTACGCACTCCTGACAAGCATGCTTATCCTGACGGCGGTTGGTTCGGCCGCGCAGTCGAATCTGCCGCCGCGACTGGATCGCAACAACCTCCTGACCTACCGCGATGCGCGCGGCGAGGTCGTGCCGGTGAAGACCGTCGCCGACTGGCAGAAGCGCCGCGCGGACATTCTGGCGGCGATGCAGGAGATCATGGGGCCGTTGCCGGGCAAGGCCAAACGTTGCCCGCTCGATGTGAAGGTGGAAGAGGAAACCGACTGCGGCTCCTACGTCCGGCGGCTCATCACGTATGCCTCCGAACCCGGCGGGCGCGTGCCGGCGTATCTGCTCATTCCGAAATCCGCACTCCGCAATCCACAATCCAAGATTCCCGCCGTTCTCTGTCTGCATCCGACCAGCGCCGACCTCGGCCACAAAGTCGTCGTCGGCCTCGGCGGCAAACCGCACCGTCAATACGCAGAGGAACTGGCCGAGCGCGGCTTCGTCACGCTCGCGCCGTCGTATCCGCTGATGGCGAACTACCAGCCCGACCTCAAGGCGCTCGGCTGGCAGAGCGGCACGATGAAGGCCATCTGGGACAACATCCGCGGCCTCGACTTGCTGGAGTCGCTGCCGTTCGTCAAGCGCGACGGCTTCGGCGTCATCGGGCATTCGCTCGGCGGGCACAACTCCGTTTACACGGCCGTCTTCGACCCGCGCATCAAGGTCATCGTGTCGAGTTGCGGACTCGACTCCTATTGCGACTACATCGGCGGTGATCCAAAGGTGTGGCAGCCGGAAAAAGGCTGGTGCCAGACGCGTTACATGCCGAAGTTGGCGAACTACGCGGGCCGGCTCGCGGAGATTCCGTTCGATTTCCACGAGATGATCGGCGCGCTCGCGCCGCGCGTCTGTTTCATCAACGCGCCGCTCAAGGATTCCAACTTCAAGTGGCAGAGCGTGGACCGCGTCGTCGCGGCGGCGACGCAGGTTTACAAACTCTACGGCAAACCCGCCAATCTCATCGTCGAGCATCCGGACAGCGACCACGACTTCCCCGACGCCATGCGAGAGAAAGCGTATCGGCTGTTTGAGGAACACCTGAAGTGAGGTAACGGTGAGCGATTTGAGACGGCGGAATTCACCGCAGAGGCGCGGAGGACGCAGAGGGGCGCAAAGTCTGTAGCTATCCAATATCTTCCGCCGTTCTCTTTGTAATTTCTTAACCATGAAAAAGAAGATTTATTGGTTCCACGCCAGCACGGTCATCGTCTTGGTGGGAGTATTTTGCACATCCATCCACGCCGCCGGGCCGAAACCCGCGCCGTTTCAGTTCCTGAAAATCGGCGAGGTCCAGCCACGAGGCTGGCTGCTGGAACAAATCCGCGCCGACGCGGCCGGCGGCTACGGGCCGGCACTCGATAAACTCACGGACCGGTGCGAAGTGCCGGTGTTCGACAGCCGCAACAAATCGGAGCTCGCCAAGCCGAAGATCGGCGAGGTGTGGTGGAACGGCGAAACGACCGGCAACTGGCTCGATGGATTGATCCGCACCGCTTATCTCTCCGGCGACGCCACCGCCAAGCGGCAGGTGGACGGCCTTGTCGCGCGCATCCTCGCAATGCAGGAGGAGGATGGTTATCTCGGCACCTATCCGAAGGCGCTGCGCTACGAGCATCCGGTGACCGCGAAGAACGGCGAACTGTGGTCGCAGACGTGCCTGTTTCGCGGATTGCTCGCCTACTATGAACTGACCGGGAGGCGCGAAGTGCTCGAGGCGGTCCGGCGCGCGGCGAAGCTGATGATCTCGAACTACGGCCCCGGCAGGCCTTACTGGAAGGAGGGCGGTGTGCTCGCAGGCGGAGGGCCGGGACACGATCTCATGTTCGTGGATATCTGCGAATGGCTTTACCGGCTCACCGGCGATCCGAGCTTCGTCGAGTTCTCGCGGTTCCTTTATGACGGCTACAGCGAGTTGGCCGACTGCCGCGAACGCGACATCCAGTTGAGCCGGCTCGCCGACATGAACCAGCTCTTCGAAGGCCACGGCGCCCACGTCATGGAGCACCTGCGCGTGCCGCTGTTCGTTTACCACGCGACCGGCAACGCGAAATACCGCGCCGCGGCGGAAAACTGTTTCCCGAAAACCGCGCGCCATCTCAGCGCCGGCGGCGCGTGCATCAGCGACGAAGGCGTCGGCCAGCGCCCCGGCAGTGCCTCCATCGGCTGCGAGTATTGCACCATGCTCGAACTGCTCAACAGCCTGCAGTCCGGCGTGCAAAAAACCGGCCGCGCATCGCTCGCCGACTGGATCGAACAGCTCGCGTTCAACGCCGCGGAGGGTGCCCGCCAGCGCGACGGCAAGGCCATCCAGTATTGCACCCGCGATAATCAATACCAAGCCACGCGCCGGGACGCCGGCAGCCGTTTCAAACTCTCGCCCACGCACGACGACGTCGCGGTCTGCTGTCCTGTCACGGCTCTGAAGTTCTTCCCCTACTTCGCCAGCCATCTCTGGATGAAGACGGCGTCTGGCGACGGTCTCGCCGCGGTGAACTACGCGCCGAATGAATTGGAGACGACCCTCGGCGGCGTGAAGGTGCGGATTCAAACCGACACCGTTTATCCGTTTGAGGACGAGGTGCGCATGACCGTCACGCCGGAGAAACCGGTGACTTTCGCCCTTCGTCTTCGAGTTCCCGCTTGGTCGGGCGGCATAAAAGTTGAAGCGCCGGGCGCGTCCATCGTGGATGCCGGCGGCTGGCGCGTGCTCACGAAAGAATGGAGACCGGGCGACGGCGTGACGATCTCTTTCAACCCCGGCATTGAGCGCAAGACGATGGCTGACGGCGGGATTTATTGGACGCGCGGCCCGCTGGTCTTCGCCCTGCCGATTGCCGGCGAGCGGCGGGCGGTCCGAAGCTACGCGGTCGAAGGCTTTGCCGATTACGAATACACGCCCAAGCCCGGCGCGTTTTGGGACTACGCCGTGGACGAAGCCAGCGGCGCGTTCCGGTTCAAAAACACCGCCACGACAACCCATCCGTGGTCCGATCCGCCGCTGCGGCTGGCCGGCAAACTGTTCAACCGCCAAAACGGCGCGACCGAGCCGGTGGAACTGGTGCCGATGGGCACAACCATCCTGCGCCGCACCGCGTTCGCCAACATGAAGCTGGTCCGCGCGCTGCAAGGCGAAGCCAACCTCGCGCGCAAGGCCAGGATCGAGGTGCCGAGTTGCGCTGCCGGTTATCGCGCCGAAGCGATGGTGGACGGTGTGACCGAAGGTTTCCCGGAGAATCCCGCAGCGGAGTGGGCCAGCAAGGGCGGTGGTGTCGGCGTCAAGGTCAGGTTCTCATGGCCGCAACCGGTCACCGTTGGTTGCCTCTGGCTCTTCGACCGCCCCAACCTGGGCGATCACGTGCGCGCCGCCCGCGTCAACTTCAGCGACGGTTCCTCCGCACCCGTGGGCGAGCTTCCCAACGATGGCCAGACGCCGTTCAAGCTGAGCTTCCCTCCCAAAACAATCACCTGGCTGGAAATCGTCGTCACCGAGGTCGGCCCGCGCAACAGAAACGCCGGTTTCTCAGAGATCGCGGTGTTTGAAAAGGAGCCGGCGGAATAAGGCGGGCGACTCGGCTCGCAAGCGGGCACTGCCGGCCCGCCGGCACTCACTTCACCACTTTTTCCCGATGGGGCTTCCAAGTAATATGGCACTTCGGCAGACGCGTCTGAAGCGCGTCCACGCCTGCCTTCGTCACCTGCGTAGTACTAAGACGAAGTTCCTGTAATTGGGTCAGCGACGCCAGATGCACTAATCCCGCGTCACCAACCTTGGTGAAGCTGAGGTGAAGACGCTGCAACTGCGTCAGCGGCTTCAATAGCACCATCCCAGCGTCGCTAACATGCGTGCCGCCGAGGTCAAGCTCCTGCAACTGTGTCAGCGGCTCCAGATGCGCCAACCCTGCATCGTCAACCTGTGTGTGAAAGAGATCAATTAACCGCAACTGCTTCAACGACTTCAGATGCTCCAGTCCCGCGTCGGTGACAAGCGTGTATTTTAGGCGGAGTTCCTGCAGCCGTGTGAGCGGCTTTAGACGTTCAATTCCTGCGTCGCCAATATGCGTTCCGCTGAGGTTAAGCTCCCGCAACTGCTTCAGCGACTTCAAATGCTCCAGTCCCAGGTCGCTAACTTGTGTGCTTTCGAGGAATAGCATCTGCAATTGCGTTAATGGCTTCAGATACTCAAGCCCCGCGTCACCGACCTTCGTACCGTTGAGGTAAAGGTCCTGCAACTGCGTCAGCGGCTTCAAATGAGCCAGCCCGGCGTCGCCGACCTTTGTATAGATGAGGGAAAGAACCCGCAACTGGATCAACGGCTCCAGATGGGCCAACCCAGCGTCGCTGACCAGCTCCTCCATTTCCAACTTAAGCTCCTGCAACTGGGTCAGCCGCCTCAGATGTGCCAACCCAGCGTCGCTTATCTTCGTGCTGCTGAGGTCAAGGCACTGCAACCGCTTCAGCAACTTGAGGGCGGCAAGGTCTTGATCTTGAATCTTCGAGAATGCCAAGTTCAAGTCAGTGACCGTTGTGGGGTCAGCGCCCCTGAGTTCCTCGGCGATGACCGGCGGCAATACCGGGGCGGGTTCGGCGGCGGCGAGGGACGCGGCCAAGCCCGCGACGGCCAGCAGCGTGGGAAGAGCCGCGTGCGGGAGGAATCGTTCCAGCTTCATGGGCTTGGAGTCTAGCACCCGGCGGCTTCGGCAGCAAGACGCGCCGCCAACCGGTGCCTGAAAACTAGAGAATTTATCTTGACAACATGAGCGACTATCTCTATTCTATGCCCGGCGTGGAAACGCGCCGGGACGCCAAAAGGCAGAAGGCAGATGGAAAACAGGGAGAATGGGCTGAAGAGAATGACGGAGGACAGGCAAAATCAGGGGTCGAACAACCATGATCGGGCCCCGGATAATTTTGCCCACGATCTGTTGCCTGGAATCATTACTGCTTGTAAAAATGGATGTTACAGAATAAAGCCCGGGAAGGCAGCCTCGTCACGGAATGACGAGGCTGCTGTTTTTTGCGAAACGAAGCCAAATGATGGACACGGCCAAAACCGAAAACCACCGTTTTTCCACGGGAAAATGGATGGTTTGGTCCCGTGCCGGTCTGGAAATGAAACCTGATTTTTGCGAAACGAACCCAAATGTTTAAGTATCGTGATTTCAGCATGTTGAAAAGCACACGACAAGGAGGGAGGACAAAACGAAGCCCAATGAGCCGTGTCGAAACACGCATTTCCCCGCGCCACAGGCAAGACCCAACCAGGCTCAATCCGGGTGAATCCGACCGGGGAACAATCCAAGGATTGGAGGGATTACGCGGATTACACGAACCGGGCAATCCGGCTCGATGCAACCCGCCCTTTTCGCGTCTTGACGCGCCCGCCGGAAAACGAAACACTCCGCGCTCAACCATGCGCTACAAATCATCTCTCATCGTTCTCGCCCTTGCGTTTGCCACCGCCATCGCCGCGCCGCCGCTGGAGACCAAACCGGACGATCCGTTTTTCGCCAAGTTCGAGCCGGTCAAGGCGCCTGCGACCGGCCCGCTGTTGCTCAAGTTCGGCGACCGGCTCGCCATCTGCGGCGACTCGATCACGCAGCAGCAGATGTATTCGCGGATCATGGAGACCTATCTGACCGTCTGCGTGCCGCAGTTTGGCGTCACCGTGCGCCAATACGGCTGGAGCGGCGAGACGGCGCAAGGCTTCCTGCGGCGCATGAGCAACGATTGCCTGCGGTTCTCGCCGACCATCGCCACCACCTGCTACGGCATGAACGATCACCGCTACCGCCCGTACGAGGACGCCATCGGCCAGACGTATGTTGAAAACACCACGGCCATCGTCCGCGAGTTCAAGCAGGCCGGGGCGCGCGTCGTGCTCGGCTCGCCGGGCTGCGTCGGCAAGATGCCGTCATGGGTAAAGACCGCCAGCGGCACGGTCGAGGACCTGAACCTCAGCCTTTGCAAACTGCGCAACCTGGACATCGAGATCGCCGCGAAGGAACGCGTCGCGTTCGCCGACGTCTTCTGGCCGATATTCACCGCCGGCTTCGAGGCGCGGCACAAATACGCGCCCGACTACGCCATTGCCGGCAAGGACGGCGTGCATCCCGGCTGGGCCGGCCATCTCGTGATGGCTTACGCGTACCTGAAAGCGATGGGCCTCGACGGCAACCTCGGCGCGTTCACGGTGGATCTCGCCAGCGGAAAAGCCGCCACCACCGCCGGCCACAAGGTTGTGTCGTGCAAGCCCGGCGAAATCACCCTTGCCAGCAGCCGCTATCCGTTCTGCGCGGCGGGCGGCGATCCGGCCAAGGACGACAACATCCGCTCCGCCATGACGCTCATCCCCTTCAACCAGAGCCTCAACCGGTTGATGCTCGTCGGGAAAAACACGCGCGCGAAAAGTTACAAGGTCACATGGGGCGAGGAGACGCGGACCTATTCCGCCGAACAGCTTGCGCATGGTGTCAACCTCGCCGCCGACTTTGCGGTCAATCCGTTCTCAGATGCATTCAAGAAGGTGGACGACGCTGTGAAGGCCAAGCAAGCCTACGAGCAGAAGCAAATCCAGCGGATCTTCCACGACCTGCTTAACGGTAAATACAAGAAGGCCGAGGAGATTAGCGACTTGGAAATCAAGGAGCTCTTTGCCGTGCGCGACGCCGCCGGCAAGCTCGACCGCGAAGCCATCATCAAAGCCACTGAAGCCAGGCGCGCCCCGCTCGCCGCCGCCATCAAGACCGCGTTCGTGCCGGTGACACACACGATCAAGATCGCCGCGGAGTAAAGGCCCTAAAAATAATTTCATTTTTTTGAAAGATTTGGGCGCGAGCCGCGATTAACTGGCGATGACATTCAACCTGAAATCACATCCTGGGTGCCAAGCTGAGAAGCTGGCGCGGGTTTCATTGGGTGTCCGCAGGTCCACCTCAACGCGTGTTACGTCCATGAAAAAGTTCCTCATCCACCTGTTCGCCGCTGCCATCCTGCTGTCGCCGTTGGCAGCTCAGAGTCAAACCACTGCGCCGGGCCTCCCTATCACAACGCCCAGCACGTCGCCTGGCACGAAGCCCAGCACGAAGCCGGGCACAACAACGAAGAAGCATCACCACAGGCACCACCACCACCGCCATCACCACCGGCATCATCCGCGACATCATTTCCATCATCATCACCATCACGGGCATCGTCGTTAAGCCATGCTCCCATGACGCCCGGCTGTTCCTGGCCTTCGTCGAGAAAAACGGATGGCGTGGTGCGCCGTCAGCAACGCGAACGGTGGATGAGGTTGGCGCGCATCTTGAGAGAAGCGGCGCGAGGTGATTTGCGACTCGTCTGAAAGAGCCGGGCGGCAGTGGAGACTGTCTCGAAACTCCGGCAGCGGACGCGGAGAAGGAAAGAGTTGTGACATGAAACAGTGAGTTCGGGGAAATCTCGATTCCGGCTTGACGTCCATCTGCAAAAACATAACGTGGCTGCATGTTCTTGAACGGAAAGCGACGCTCGTCAAACACAATGCGTCGAGCAACGAGCATGTGGATCGGCATCAGAGGCGGATTCCTGGCTGTCCTTGTTCTTGGTTTGCTGTCGCAAGGGTTGGTCTCTTGTCTTGCCGATGCAAAGGCCGCCCGCGCCGACCTGCTCACAATCACCTGGTTCGAAACAGGAGCCAGCCTTGCCGTGGCTTTGGAGACGCCGGCCGACAAGGTATTTCTCATTGATACCGCGACGTGCGAGGGAACCGAATCAGTCCCCGACTACAATGCCGGGCGCGACACGATCTCGCCCTTTCTCAAAAAGCGCGGCCACACCAGGATCGATGGCATCCTCATCAGTCATCCACACGCGGATCACTTTGGCGGGGCGGCGTGGTTGATGGAACACTGGAAGGTCGGGCAGTTCATTGACCACGGCTATCCGCTGAAGGCAGCGGGCATGCCGTCGTTATACCCGCCCTTGCGCGAGATGGCGGTCAAGAACGGCGGGACCTATCGCGTAGTGCATGCGGGTGACAGGCTGGAATGGGACGCGGCATTGCAAGTTGAAGTGTTGTCGCCGCCTGCGGGAGTTTTTGACAAGCCGGACCCGGGGACTCACAGCTCCTTGAATATGAACTCCATCGTGTTGCGAGTGCAACACGGGAAGAACGTATTCATCTTTCCCGGCGACGCGTATAATGCATCGAAAGATGTGCCGGCAAAAAAACTAAAGGGCTTGGTGCTGACCTCTCCCCATCACGGTTTCCACCCCAATTCTAATTTCACAAAACTGACCGCGCCCAAATACGTTGTGGTGACTTGCGCCGCTGATTATACCAACAATATCGGCACGCCCTACCCGCGTTCACCCGGCAGTTTCTCGATCGCAAAATACGGCGCTCTTGGGATGGAAACATACGTCACAGCGTTCGATGGCAACATCACAGCCCAGAGCGATGGCAAAACGGTCACGATGACGAGACAGCGTGAACGGGTTATTCCACAGCCAAAGTGATCCATAGAAAGATGGCGGCACTGTCAATCCTCGCCGCCAACAAATCCAGCGAGGCACGGCCGGGCACAAAGAGGGAAATCGTATGGCGCGCGGCTTGGAGCTTGCCGTTTCACGGTTTTTTGGCATCATCCGCGCATCATGAACCTGATGAAACGAAGCATGTTCGCCCTCCTGCTCGCCGCCGCTCTTCCCGCCGCCGCCCAGCAGGTTCTCGTCGAAGCCGAGAGTTTCAAGGACTACGGCGGTTGGGTGCTCGACACGCAGTTCGTGGACATCATGGGGTCGCCGTATCTGCTCGCGCACGGCCTCGGCGAGCCAGTGAAGGACGCCACCACGACCGTCACGTTCCCCGGCACGGGCACTTACAAGGTTTTTGTCCGCACGAAGGACTGGGTGGCGCGCTGGAAAGCGCCGGGCGCGCCGGGGAAGTTCCAGGTGCTGGTGAACGGCAAGCCGCTGGCGGAAACATTCGGAACGAAGAGCGCCGACTGGTTCTGGCATGACGGCGGCACGGTCGAGATCACGAAGCCGGAAACGACATTGGCGTTGCACGACCTGACCGGTTTCGAAGGACGCTGCGACGCCATTCTGTTCACCACGGACCTGTCGGCGACGCCGCCGAACGATCCCAAGAAAATGGCGGCGTGGCGCAAGAAACTGCTCGGCCTGCCGGAGAAACCCGTGGATGCCGGCGCGTTCGATCTCGTCGTGATCGGCGGCGGCTACGGCGGCCTCGGCGCGGCGATTTCCGCGGCGCGGATGGGCTGCAAGGTCGCGTTCATCCAGGATCGCCCGGTGCTCGGCGGCAACGGCAGCGGCGAGGTCCGTGTCTGGCCACAGGGCCGCACGCGCACCGGCCTCTATCCGCACCTCGGCGAAATCATCGAGGAACTCGCCGACCGCCCGAAGGTGTGTCCCGATGTTCCCGACGCCTACGACGACGCGCGACGCGAGAAGAGCGTCCGCGCGGAAAAGAACATCTCGCTGTTCCTGAACCATCGCGGCACGGCGGTGGAGATGGACGGCAAACGGATCGCCGCCGTTGTGGCGACCGAGACGCGCACCGGACAGGAGCGGCGCTTCACGACGAAGCTCGTCGCGGATTGCACCGGTCACGGCAGCATCGGCGTGCTCGCCGGCGCGGACCACACGGTGAAAATGGAAGGCCACATGGGCATGAGCAATCTCTGGCGATGGAAGCAGACCGACTCGTCGCAGCCGTACCCCGATGTGACATGGGCGCTGCCACTGGCGATGGAGGATTTTCCCTATCCGAAGAAGGGCAGCGGCGAGTGGTTCTGGGAAACCGGTTTCAACAAGGACCCGATCCGCGACCTCGAATACATGCGCGACTGGAATTTCCGCGCGATCTACGGCGCGTTCAACGCGATGAAGAACGGCGGCGGCAAGGCCGATCACGTCAACGCGAAGATGGAGTGGATCGCCTATATCGGCGGCCCTCGCGAATCGCGGCAGTTGCTCGGCGACGTGGTGCTGACCCGCGACGACGTGGCCGGCAAGAAGGAGTTCCCCGACGGCTGCGTGCCAACGACGTGGAGCATTGACCTGCATTATCCGAAGGAGGAATACGCCAAAAAGTTTCCGAACGATCCGTTCATCTCGTATGCGCATTTCGACCGTTCCGTGGACCCGAAGAAAGGTTACCCGGTCCCCTATCGTTGCTTCTACTCGCGCAACGTCGAGAACCTCTTCATGGCCGGACGCAACATCAGCGTCACCCACGAGGCGCTCGGCACCGTGCGCGTGATGAAGACCGGCGGCATGGCGGGCGAGGTCGTCGGCAAAGCCGCGTCTCTCTGCCTGCGGCACAACTGCGCGCCGCGCGACGTGTATTACTCCTACCTCGACGAACTCAAGGAGCTGATGAACCGCCGCGGCGTCGAACGGCGCGACACGCCCGATGGAACATTCTACGTCGCGCCCGGCGCCTTCGAACTGCCGCCGGTCGGTGTGAGATACCACGACCCCGCCAAGCTCCCCGGCATCGTCGTGGATGACGAGCAGGCCAAATTCACCGGCCAATGGACCGAAGGCGAGAACCTGATGAATTTCATCGGCACGCACTACACCTACGCCGGACCGAAGGGCAAAGCCTCGGCGTTGTTTGAGTTCAAGGTGCCGGCCAGCGGACGCTACGAGGTTCGTTTCGCCTACCAGCCGCACGAGAACCGCGCGTCCAACGCCGCCGTCACCGTCCGAAGCGCCGAAGGTGACAAGCTTGTCCGCGTCAACGAGCGCGTCGCCCCGACGCTTGCGCCAACATTTGTTTCGCTTGGCGTCTTCCAGTTCGACGCCGCCACACCCGGCGTCGTCGAAGTCACCAACGACAAGGCCAACGGCCTCGTGGCCATTGATGCGATCCAGGTTCTGCCGGCGAAATGACAAGGAGTTGGCCAATGAAACGTGTCTTGAGAACCTCCGCCGCCCTCCTAGTAACCGTCACCGCCACATGGCTCGCGCCCGATGTGCTCGCCTGGGGGCCGCATGATCGGATCACCGCCGTCGCCCAAGCCGCCCTGCCGGAACAGGAACGCGCCCGCGCGGTGGCGTGGTTCGGCAACGACTGGAAGCAGATGGAGTCCTATTGTTTGATGCCCGACCAACAGCGCGGCATGCTCCGCACTTTCTTCCCGAGTGATTACCTTCTCTGGCCCGTCGTGCCCCGACACATGGGTCACATGCCGCCGGACGTGCTGCAAACCTACGAGCCGTACTGCAAACGCGCGTTGCAGGCAATGCGCACGGAGTCACCGCAAAACGCGGCGCGTTGGATCGGCAGCCTGGTTCATTTTGTCGAGGATATCGGCGCACCGCCGCACGCGGCCGGCATCGGCGGTGAAATGCACAAGCGCCTGGAAAACTGGCTCGATGCAAAGGCTATCACCATCGGCGATTACAAGCCGCAGCTGCTCGGTTCCGATGATCGCACGGCCATCGCAGGCCTTATCGGCAGGGTGAACGGTTTGATGGCTTACTCGAAAGCGCGCGCGGAGAGCATCCGCGACGCCGTGGCTGCGTTGCCGTCACGGCAAGACCAGCCAGTCATCTTGGAATGCGCCAACGAATCCGCGCGCGTCGTCGCCGATCTGCTGCACACGCTGCTGAAGCTGGGGTTGTCCGAATCGCGCCACCTCACGCTGTCAGGCCGCGTCACCCTGCCGCCCGGCGCTCCGCTGCCGGGACAGGCTGCGAAGGTGATCCTGCCCGGCACCGAATTCTCGACACTCACCGACACCAACGGTGGCTGGTCGTTTTACAATCTCCCTGCCGGACACTACCGGGTTGCCATCGAACGTATCGGCTGCGCGACGGTTTTGGATGCCGGCACGGATGTTGCCCTCGCTCCATCCAATCCTCCGGGCAACCTGGTGCGCAACCCCGACTTCGCGTTGAGCTGGCTTACCGGCAAGACGCCGGACCACTGGACCGCCATCTCCGCGTCCGCGAAACTCAACGGCTTTGAAAGCGACAACATCCGCATCCGTTCCAACGTGGTCTATCGCGTTGGCATCGCCGAGGCCGCGCCGGGCGTTCAAGTGGGCGTGCGCTGGCGCGTGGAGCCCGCCGGTGGCAGCGTGACAAATGTCGTGTGGCTGGCCACACCGGAGGAACGCGAATTGACACCGTCAACCACCGCGGCATGGGCGCAAGTGCTGGTGGTGACGAAGCTGCCGCTGACCAACGCCGCCAAACGCGTCTGGCTGGCACCGGTCCAATGAGGCGGGCGGCGGCGATCAGATCGTGATCACCTTTTGCGCGCGCCATTGCGCGGCGATGATGTCGGGCATGCCCCCGACGATGCCGACGCGGACCTTCTCGATCAGCCCGAAATAATTCAGGCAGGTCTGGCAGATGAGCAAAAGCACGCCCCTGGCCTCCATCGCTCGTAACTGCTCCAGCACCGGCGAACCATCCACGACCAGCTTCACGCCGTCGGTGTAAAAACAGATCGCCGCCGGCAGGTGGCCGGTCTCGTCAAGCAACCGCAGGTAGGTCTGCATCAGCTTGTGCTGCAACGGCGGCTCGGAGTGTCCCATGCCGTCGTGGGTGACGAGAATGACGATGGAAGATTTGTCGGGCGTGTCGCTCATGGCTGTTTCTCCGGTGTCAGCCGCCATCGAAAAGCAGGACGCCATCCGTGTCAATCACGATGATGTCAACTGCGCAAGCCGCTGACCCCACAGTGGCGAGGTCTAGAAACTCACGTCCCACAATTGGGCGGAGCGTTCGAGTTCG
The DNA here is from genome assembly GCA_903870275.1 of uncultured bacterium. Classification (GTDB taxonomy): domain Bacteria; phylum Verrucomicrobiota; class Verrucomicrobiia; order CAIQCK01; family CAIQCK01; genus CAIQCK01. The sequence continues at coordinate 22,178 of CAIQCK010000039.1, forward strand.
ATGAGGGCTTTGGCGGCGTCCGACAAGGCGTCGTAATAGGCCAGATACACTTCGGTGGCAGAGCGCTGGGCGGCGAGAAGATCGAGCAGCGTCGTCTGGCCGCGCTGGTAGCTGAAGCGTTTCGCCGCCAGCACCTTGTCGGCCCCGGCCAGCGTGTCCGACTGGAAACGCGCGACACGCTCTTGCGCCAGCTGGTAGCGGGTGAGCGCCGTGCGGACATCAATCTCCGCTTTTTGCTCGGCGGCTTGCAGCATTTTCCCGGCCTGCTCGGCGGCGTAGCGCGCGGAGTTGATCTCGGCGGTGTGCTGGTTCCAAAGCGGCAGCGGCAGCGAGAGCGAAATGCCCACCGAGTTGAAACTCGGCGAAGGCGCAATGCTGTTTTGAGATGCGCCGCTGTGGGTGACGCCCACGCCGACATCCACGTCGGGAACGCGGGCGGTCTTGGCGAGCCGGATGCCGGCCTTGGCGGCGTCGCGCGCGTGGCGCAGCGCGAGGAGGTCGGCACGGTTGGTCAGCGCGTTCGCCAGCAAATGGTCCAGATCAAAGGTGCGCGACGGCAGTTCCAGTTTGCCGACGGGCACGATGACGGTTCGCGCGCGGTCGCGGCCGAGGAATCCCGACAACGTGATGAGCGCGACGCGGGCGTCGGCTTCGGTGGTGAGCAGTTCGCTTTGAAACTGGAGCGCTTCGACGCGCGATTGGGTCACGTCCACCTCGCCCACGTCGCCAACGCGCAAACGCTGTTCGTTGGCAACAACCAGATCGTCGAGGGAACGGGCCGAACGGCGCTTTTGCTCCAGCGATTTCGCCAAAGCCAGCCCGTCCACGAAAGCCGCCGAGGCGTCCGCGCGAAGATTGCGCAAATAATCATCGAGCGTGGCGGAGGCGGCACGCAGGTTCAAATCGGCGACCAGGATGCGCGCCCCACGTTTGCCGCCCAGTTCGATCGTCTGCGTGAACATGAACCCCGAGGTGGTGGGCATCCGCTCCTCGTCGCTGTGGGTGACATCGCGGGCGCCATTGAGACCGAGCGTAGGATTGGGAAACACCTTGGCCGCCTCCAACGCCGCTTGGGCGATGGGCACGTTGTAACGCTGCGCGGCGTAATTGAGGTTGGCGGAAACGACTTCGTTCAGGAACGCGGCGTAAACGAGTTCGTTGGTGACGCTGCCCGCCGGCACGGCCACCGTCAGCGCCGGCACGGCGTTGGTTTGCGCCCGTGAAGACGCGGCGGCGAACATGGCGAAGACCAGACAGAATGGAAAAAGACGGCGTTTCATTCTTGATTCCCCTTAGATTCCAGATTTTGGCGGCGTTCCGGCCGGCGCGCCGTTGGGATGAAAGCGGCGCTCCACGATGTAATAAACCGCGGGCAGCACCATCAGCGTCAGCGCCGTCGCGGTGATAAGGCCGCCGACCACGACGGTCGCGAGCGGCCGCTGTACGTCGCTGCCGATGCTGAAAGTCATTGCGGCGGGCAGCAGGCCGAGCGTCGCGACGGTGGCGGTCATCAGCACGGGCCGCAGCCTTTCGCGCGCGCCGCGGCGGACCGATTCCTCCAACGGATGTCCTTCAGCTCGCCAGCGGTTGATGTTGGACACCATGATGACGCCGTTTTGCACCGCCACGCCGAAGAGTGCGATGAAACCGACGGCGCTGGAGACGTTGAGCGTCATGTCGCGCAGGTGCAGCGCCGCCAGACCGCCGACGAGTGCGAGCGGAACCGTCAACAGGATGACGGCGGCGTGCCGCGCCACGCCAAAGCTGGTGAACAGCAACAGGAAAATGACGCCGAGCGCCGCGGGAATGATGACCGCCATGCGGGCCTGCGCGCGGCGCTGGTTTTCAAACTGGCCACCCCAGCCGATCTCGAAATGCATCCGGTCGTATTTGACCTTCGCGGCGATGGTTTTCTGCGCCTCGGCAAGGAAGGAGGCAAGGTCGCGGTCGCGCAGGTTCAGCTTCACCGTCAGATGGCGGCGGTTCATTTCGCGGGTGATGGTGCTTTCGCCCGAAGCCAGTTTCACGGCGGCCACTTGCGAGAGCGGAATGCGTGCGCCGGTGGAAGAAAGCAGCGTGAGGTTGCCCATCGCCTCCGGGTTGGCGCGCGCGGCAGGTTTGTAACGCACGCTGATGTCGTAAACACGGTCGCCCAAAAACACCTTGGACACTGGCTTGCCGCCGATGCCGGCCTCGATAAGCCCCGCCACGTCGCCGACGTTGATGCCAAAGCGCGCCGCCGCGAAACGGTCCACCTTGATCTGCACCTGCGGCAACGGTGGCTCCTGGTCAATCGCCACGTCCGCCGCGCCATGCACCTGCGTCACGACCGCCAAGACTTCCTCCGCAATGCGGCGGGTTTCCGCAAAATCATCGCCGTAAATCTTGATGACCAGTTCGCTATGCGCGCCGGAAATCTTGTCGTTGACCATGTCAATAATCGGCTGCGAAAAGCCGATGCTGACACCGGGGAGCTTCTTGAGGCGCGCGTCCATGCGGCGAATGAGGTCCTGTTTGTCGCCGCCCCATTCCTTATACGGCTTCAAGCCCACGCAACACTCGATATGCGATGGCGTCCACGGGTCGGTCCCGTCGTCGTTGCGACCGACCTGGCTGACGATGTATGAGACCTCGGGAAATTCGCGCACGGCCCGGCGCAACTCGCGGGCCATCTCGATGGCTTTGGGCAGCGAAATGCCCGGCGGCAGTTGCGCCTGGAGCCACATGGAGCCCTCATCCAGATACGGCAGAAACTCGCGGCCCACCGTCAGGCCGAGCACGATGCCCAGAACGACTGCGATGCCGCCGGTCAGCAGCGCCAACCGCGGGCGGGCGATCACACGCACCAGCACCGCGTCGTATTTCCAGCGCAGCCATTCAAAGACCGGGTTTTGCCAGGGCTTGACCGGTTTGCGATACGTGAGGAAGGCGAGCGCGGGGATCGCGATCATCGCGAACAGCAACCCGCCCAGCAGCGCGTAGCCGACGGTGAACGCCATCGGCGCAAACAATTTCTTCTCCACCCGCTCGAAGGCGAACAGCGGCAGGTAGGCTGCGATGACGATGATGGTCGCGAAAAATTTGGGCCGCGCCACTTCCAACGCCGCTTCGCGCGCGGCGTCCTCGGTCAGCGCGGCGTCCGGCTCGTGTTCGCGCCGGCGCAGGATGACTTCCATCAACACGATGGCGCTGTCCACGATGATGCCGAAGTCAATCGCGCCCAGCGACAGGAGGTTGGCCGGAATGTCGGTCATCTGCATCAGGATGAACGCAAACAACAGCGAGAACGGAATGGTCAGCGCCACGAGCAGCGCGCCGCGGACGCTGCCGAGAAAGAGCAGGAGCACCAGGACAACCAGCCCCATGCCTTCGAGCAGGGTGCGGCCGACCGTTTCGATGGTTTGGTCCACCAAACGAGAGCGGTCGAGGTCGGAAACGATTTTGACATCCGACGGCAGGATCTTGTTGTTCAGCTCGTCCACCTGTCTGTGCAGGTCCGTCAGCACGCGCGAGGGGTTCTCGCCTTTGAGCAACACGACGGTGCCTTGCACCGTATCGTCCATTTCATTTTTGCCCGCGATGCCGACGCGTTCGAGGACGCCCATGTGCACCTCGCCGAGGCTGCGCAGCAGGATGGGAACGCCGTTTTTCTGCGTCATCACGATGGCGCCGAGCTCTTCGGGCGATTTGACGGAACCCAGCCCGCGCACGACAAAGCCCTGCTGGCCGTGCACCATCACGCTGCCGCCGGCGTTGGCGTTGTTCGCCTGGATCGCGTCGATGATTTGCTTGAGCGACAGGTGGTATTCGTCCAGTTTGAGCGGATCGAGCAGGACTTCGAACTGCGAGGTCTCGCCGCCGAAACTGACCACGTCGACCACGCCGAAGATTTGCTTGAGCTTGGGCTTCACCACCCACTCCTGGAGTTCCTTCAGCGCGCGCGGCTCGCGCAACTTCGATTCGAGCGAGTAGCGGAGGATTTCGCCGGTGGGCGAGGTCAGCGGATCGAGGCCGGTGTTCGCGCCGTCGGGCAGCGTCACCGCAGTGATGCGCTCCTGGATGCGCTGGCGCGACCAGTAGCTTTCCACGCCGTCGCGGAATACGATGGTGATCAGCGACAGGCCGAAGGTGCTTTTGGAGCGCATCACCTGCAAACCAGGAAGGCCGCTCAGTTCGCGTTCCAGCGGGATTGTGATTTGCTGCTCCACCTCCTCGGCCGCGTGACCGGGATACATCGTGACCACCTGCGAGGTCACGTCGGCGATGTCGGGAAACGCCTCGACGGCCAGTTGATTCCACGCGTGGATGCCATAGAGAGCGGTTCCCAGCACCACCGTCAGCACCAGCCAGCGGCGGTGCAGGCAGAAAGTGACCAGACGATTGATCATTCCTGGAACACCACTCCTTCCTTCGCCAGGATGGTCACGCCGCCCGACAAGCCCTTCTCGATGATGGTGCGGCTGCCTTGCTGCGTGCCGAGCGTCACTTCGCGCGGCTCGAACCGCCACGGTTGCGTCTGCTCATACACGACCGTCGCCCCGCCCACCTGCACAACCGCCGTCGTGGGCACTGTAATCACGGCGTCGGGAAAATCCACAATCTCCACCGTGGCATACATGCCGGGCTTCAGCCGGCCGGCCGGATTGGACAAAACGATGCGCACCTTGACGACGCGCGTGTCCGGATCGAGCACGTCGCCAATCGCTTCCACCTTGCCGGTGAACGTCTCGCCGGGATAAGCCGGCAGCGTGGCCCGCGCCTCCTGCCCCTTGACGATGAAGCGCAAGTCCTTCTCCTGCGCGTTGGCGGTGATCCAGACGGTGGAGAGGTCCGCGATCGTCATGAGCGAGGAGGTGTTGTCGTTGCGAAATTCTCCCAGCGCCGCGACCATCTCCACCACGCGGCCCGCCATCGGCGCGACAAGCTGGAGCGGCTGGCCGAGCGGTTCCTTCGTCGGATCGAGACCGTAGGCGCGAAGCCGGGCTGACGCGCTGTCGAGCGTGCTCTGCGCCGACTCGAAATCGCTTTGCGCCTGCTCCACATCGCGACCAGCGGCGATCTTGTGCTCGAGCAAATCCTTCTGGCGTTCGAGCTGCCGCCGCGCCACCTGCAACGCGCTGCGGGCCTTAACGTAGTCGCCTTGCGCCTGGGTAAAATCCGGCGAATGCAGCGTGGCCAGCACCTGCCCCTTGGTCACGATGCTGCCAAGCTGGACGTGCAGGCGCGCCACGCGGCCGGCCACCGGCGGATACATGCGCACGATGCGCTGCGGGTCCGGCTCGATGCTCGCCGGCGCGGTCAGCGTGCGGCGCACCGGCTCGTTCCTAGCCGTGTCCAGCACCAGCCGCGAACGCAGCGGGGATTTTTCGGGAACAATGACGACGTGACCCTCGCGCTGGAAGTCGGCTGGCTGATCGCTTTCGCCTTGCTGGGATTTGCGATGGCAACCGGCCAGCGTGACGGCGAGCGCCGTCATCACGGCAGCCATCGCCATCCGCGCCGGAACTTGATTGGTTTTCATGTTAAAAACGGGCTGAGCAATGGCACTCGGCCAAACCATGCTCTGCAAACTGAACTGTGTATATATGGAAAACAGATACGCGCCGGCGCGCGCCTCGAGTCAAACAACGGGAACATCAGCCTCGAAAAACTGACCGGGCGAAACTAACGGAGGAAGGGGTCGAACGGAGGAGCGCGCGAAGAAGAAAGACGGAATGGCGGCGCGACCCGGCAAAAACTCACGTTCCAGCATGGCAGAACCGCCAAAACGAAAAACATCATGGCCACCATCGCCTGCGCCAAAGGCGCTTCCACCGCGCCACCGATGAACTGGGTGACCGCGCAGTGATCCCCGGGCTGATTCGCGTTGGGACAAACCATCGCGTGCAGGACGGGAGAAGCGCCGCACGCCGCCAGCAGCAGAACCAAGCCGGCAAACACCACCGCCCCGGTCATTCGCCCGGAGACGCCGAGTCTTTGCAGGTTAAAGCGCCACTGCATTTCCGTAATAAGCCACACCCGACCTGATGCCGCAAGCGCTTTCACAAATGGTCACTGCCCCCGAAACCGCTGTTCAATCCCAAAACCGAAGTGGATCGTGGCGCCGGCATTCTTGCCGGCTCAACTTCGGTTTTTTCGGGTCAAAACTCCCAGTGCAGCCTCCCGCCGATGACCGCGACGGGGCCGCGGTCGCTGTTGAACGCCGGGTTTTCGATGAACTGAAAATCCAGAGTGACGTGGACCGCTTTACAGATTTGGTAGTCGTAATAGGTTTCAAGAATCTTCTCGATGCCGTAGGTCAAGGTGCCGTCGCCCGCCAGAATGCCCGTGCCGCCGAGGGCCAGAAACTCCCGGTGGGTCTGCGAGATGCCGTTGAGGACGCCCGCGAAACCCACCGTGTCGTTCTTCCGGCCCCAGAAGCTGCCTTTGACGCTGACACCGAGCGACGCGGTTTGATCCACGTCGGTGAACACCCACGGTTCGGTCTGGCCGTCGTTCCAGCCGAGCCGTGCGAAAACGCCGATGTCCTTGACGATTTCCTGTTCCGCGTTCACACCGAACCCGAACTTGCAGCGGTAAGCCCGTGTCGCGGTGATGTCCGCGGCAGTGCCATTCGCAAGTGAGGCGTCAATCGCTTCTGAAAAATTGCCCATGTGCGCCCGCTCGACATAACCAAGCAACCGCACCGCGCCGGGATGCTCATCCAACTTCCAGCGCCGCTCCAGTTCCAGCGCCATGGACCACGCGTCCGCCATGTGCCAGTCGTGCTCCATCTGGTTCGACCGCGCCGGCACCTGAAAGATGCCGTAGCGCACGGTCCATTGCGGCTGGTTCAGTTCGGCAACGAAACCTTGAGTATAACCGAGACTGTCGGCTGGATAATCCCACGCGCCGTTGGCCATCAGGCTCCAGTTCATGAACTGGGTCCGCGGGTCGTTGGCGTAGGTGTTGTTGTCGAAGACGTCCTTCGCACTCAACTTCCCGAACGTGAGCGTGATCCGCCGCACGTCCTGTTTGCCGGCCAAGTGAAGCTGATCGTCTTCCACACTCTCCTGCTCACCGCCCAGCCCGATGGTTTGCCGGATGAAAACGCGCGACAAGGTGAAGTCGGGCATTTTGGTTCCAACGCGGAAGGCTTCTCCATTCGGAAAGCCGGCGACACCAAGGGTCTTGCTCAAGCCAAACCCCTGCCACGCCATCCCGTCCAAGTGCAGTTCCGCGCCCTGCCAGAGCCTCGCGCCGAGCAGCACATCAAGGGACTCCGTGTTTTGCATCTCCCGGCCGTTGTCCAGACTGTTCGGTCCGGAATAAGGCGCGGAGAAACCGGGATGATACTGGACAATGTCCGTGTTCTGCACGTGCCAGTTCCAGCGCTGCTCCTTCACCTCGGCAGGTTTTTCTTTGGCAGCATCGGCTTCATCTGCGCGGACCGGCGGATTGCCGGCGGCGGGCGCAGTTATCGCGTCGTCCGCGCGAACGCCCATCAGCGTCCATGCGAGCAGCAACAGACAGATTCCGAGCCTTTGGCAATTCATGCGGAGCCGCAAAAGTTGTCTCAGCCGCGCTCTCCGCGCAACGCAAAAAAATCCACGCTGTGTTACAAAAAGGTTTCGCCGCTGCCGCGTTTCATTTGCTTCAGCCCGCAACAAAAGGCTGTGGCCGATTGCCTTAGCGCGGCACTTCAGCGGGCTGGTTTCTCGCCCTTTTTGTCATCCGGTTTCAAAATGCCGGCGAGGCTGAAGAAATTCCGCAAGATCTTTTCGCCGTCGGGATGCCCGACGTCGAAGTGCTCGGGATGAAACTGCGTGCCGTAGAGCAACCGCGATTTGTGCTTGATCGCCTGCACGCAGCAGGCGTCGTTGGAGGCCAGCAGGTCGAATTCCTCCGGCAGCCGTTTGATTTCGTAGGCGTGATACTCGCGCACGACCACCGTGTCGCCGAACCCGTCAAAAAGAGGGTCGTGCTTTACGATCTTCACCGGTAAGAACGCCCACTCCTTGAAGTCACCGGGATACCTCGCCGGATGCGGATCTATTTCGCCCGGCGCCAGCGGACGCATCTTCGCCACTTTGCCGCCAAAAGCCTCGGCAATGAGTTGATGGCCGCCGCAAAAACCAAACGTCGGCAAGTTTGTCGTGCGAATCGTCGCGAGCAGCCGCGCCGTGTGGTTCGATGAAATGCTTTTGTCTATCAACGTGATGAGCACCGCCTTGATGTGCGTACGGTCGAGGCTCTCGCCGCTGAGTTGCGAATAATGGATGACCGCGTATGGCAGGCCGGTCTGCTGTTCCACGATGCGTTTGACTTTCGCCAGATACGCGATGGTGCCCGTGGTTGGTTTCTTCAACGCCTCGCGGATTGTGTCGGGATGATGGCAGTCAATGTGGCAAACCGTGGGCGCTCCGCTGGCAAGGCTGCCGAGGTCGTCAAAAACCCCGTTGATGCCGGCGAGGATGCCGCACGTGAAGTTGGTCTTCTCGGCCCTCGCATCCACGCCAGTACCGATAAGCACCGCCATCGTGACCCACAAGACGGTCTTCTTCATCCTTCACTCCAGCTTCAGTATTTGGACGTCGTCGAACCACGCCGCGTCATCGGCCGATTGCTGGCCGCCAACGCCAAGGAGAAGGATCAACTTGCCCGCCGTTTCCGGCACGGTCACAACGCCGAACATTTCGCGCCACTCGCCGTGCGGCCCGTCCCCGACGAAAATCCTGTCCAGTTCCTCGGCGGTCCATTTGCCTTCCGCCGTCTGCCAGCGGACGCGGATGCGCGCGCTGCCGCGGCCTTGGAGTTTCCTCACCGCCGCCACCGCGTAACGCTCGCCGGGCTTTGCCGCGCAGCTCTGGATGAAACAACCGTCGGCGATGTTGGCCGTGCGGGCCGAGCCCTTGCCCGCCGCGCCCGTCTCGCGATCCCACGTGAACGCGCCGTGCGAGTCCTTCGTCTGCCACGTGCTCCAACCCGCCGGCGCGCCGTTCTCCTTCCATTTCACTTCTGCGCCATCGCTCGCCGCTGTCTTGTCGGAACCGAAATCGCCGTTGCGCGCCAGGTTCGCCGGCTTCGCAATCGCGATCTTCGCCCGCGCAAATTCAATCGGATCGAGTGCGAACCGCAGCGCGTCTTCACAGCCCGGCAGCGCTTCCGGCCATGTCTCCTTCTTCACGCCGCCGTTCGGCGTCGGCCACCAGCGGAATTTTTCGCCATAGACCCAGACGTATTCGTCGGCGGCGCGCAACGCCGTCGCCAAGTTCGCACCGAGCCGCGCCACGCGCGAGCCGCCCTTGCCATCAATGAACCACGGCGACGTCGGCGGGTTCCAATAGGCGTCGAGATAGATGCCGAAACTCGCCTGCACCTGCGCGCGATACTGCGCGCGGTTCTCCGGCGCGACCAATTCCTGGCAATCGCCTTTGATCTTCAATGCTGCTTCGAGGTATTCGCGCTCGCTGTTATAGCGGTAGCCCATCTCGCAGCCATCCACCAGTGTCACGCCCGCCGGCGCCGCGTCGAACCAGCCGTCCACGAACGCCGGGTAAAGCCCGTAGTGCGACGACGCCAGCAACGGCCGCGGGTCCGCCGCGCCCGTCGCAGTCGCGTTGACCATGTTCATGAAGTAGCAGAAGATCGTAATGTCGGCATATTCCTCCGTCACCGCGTGCATTACCTCCGCGCCGCGCTCGCGGGCCTTGGCGCAGTATTCCTCAAACGTGTGCCGGTCGCGCTGCGGCTGCACGGCGTATCGGAACTGCGCGTGCGGCGGTGCGTAAGGTTCCGGGTCGAAAAGAATGCCTTTCAACTTCGTCTGCCGCGCGAGCCACGCTGCAATGCGCCAGTGCTCGACGATCTGCCGCCAGCCGTCGTCGTCGAACCAGTCCACGTTGCCGGGATTTGCCCCGACGGTGATGAAGTTGTCCGTGAACCGCTTGAATTTGCACGCTTTCAAGTCCGCGACGCTGTCCGCGAACCACTCGCGCCGCCACGGCTCGGCGCTGAACGCCGCGCGCATCCGGCACGTCTTCTTCGCGTCCACGCGCCCTTCGATCTCAATCATCACGCCGTCAAAAGGCCGCTGCTCCATCAACTCCAGGTTCTCCCGCAGCCGCGCCGCCGTTGGCTTGTCCCATCCGGTGGCGATCAATTTCTTTGGTCGGCGCATGTCCGGCCCATCGGCGGCCATTACCGTCGCGCACAGGGCCAGTATCAGTAGGGATGGGATTGCTTTCATTTGGACGGCACTTTTTTCTCGTCGAAACCGACGGTGCAATTGTCAATTAATCTGAAATGGCCCCGCACTTCAATCGCCTGTGTCACGTTCGTCATGCCACCACGCTCGATGAGATTGTTGCGAAGGAGCGAGGTGTCGCTGCCGTGGGAATCGAGCACGACGGGTTCACGGCAGCCTGTGATGGTGTTGTCGTGAATTAGCCAGTTCAAGGAAGGCGCAATGACCTCGAAACGGTCGCCGAGTTTCATCGGGTGCGGCTCGCGCAATTTGAAGCGGAGGGTTTCGGGATCGAACGACTCGATGACAGATTCGGCACCGGTTGGTTTGGATTTGCCATCCAGCCACGCGAGACGCCAGCCCGCGCACGTTTGCGGCCGGAGCCGGTCCAGCGGCAAACCAGCCGGCGCCATAGCGCGCGTAAAGGTCCGGTCGTCCACGACTTCGCCGACGCGCGCCTGCCCGCGTTCTGCACTGATGCCCTTGCCGCAGTTGCGGAGGAGGTTGTCGTGAACGTTCACATTCAACGCCGGTTCCTTGAGTTTGATGCCGTTGAGCAGCGGATCGGCGGACCCGCGAATATAAACCTGATTGTCGGCGACAATCGTGTCGTTGGCGCTGACGTTGATGGCGGTGCGCGATGCCGGCTTCGCGCCAACGCAGGTCATGTCGAAGATGTTGCCAGTGATGGTCGTGTTGCCGGAGGCGTAATGGCGATAGTCCGTGTCGCCGGAGGCTTCGACGGCGGATGAGTCGAAGTTGATGAAGAGGTTATTGCGGATGATGACCTGCGTCGCGCCGACGGCCGAACGGATGGCGCAGCCGCCGTAGGGCACGCCGCTCTCGAAGACGTTGTCGGCAATAATGTGCTGGCCGGCGCCAAGGTCCGGGTAGGTCTTGTCGCGGTTGGCGGGACCGAGGTTGCCCATCGCCACCGTACCTCCGTTGCGGACGTAGTTGCCAATGAACTTCACGAAGCGCGACGCGCCCTCCCATGAGCAACCGCCCACGTCCACGATGCGGCAGTGCAAGACGCTGGTGTTCTCGGTGCCGCACATCACATCATTGAACGCGTTGCGTGCGGAGTCCGTGACGGAGCAGCGCAGGTAAGTGATCCACTGCGAAAACGACTGGCCGGGCTTCACGGCGCCCCGGCTGATGCCGCCCGACACGAAACACTCGCCCGACATCCGGCTGGCGTGGCAGTTCTCGATCAACACGCGCTCGGTGCTGCTAATGGTGACGGCGTTGCAATGCTTCAGGCCAAAGCCCCAGATGTAAGTTGAGCCACGCGTGTTGATGTAACCGGCCTTGTCGCGCTCGTCGAAGCCCATGAAACCGGTCATGTGAAAGTTACGGATCGTCACCTCCGTCCCGCCCGTCACCGTGAAACACGCGCCCTCGCCGTCGCTGATGTCGAGCAACGTGTCCACGCCGCTCGCTCCCTCGATCGCCAGCGCGGTGGCGTTCCGCACCTGGAGGCTGCGCGCCAGTCGGTAATGTCCCGCCGGCACATGGACGCCGCGCTTCTCTTTGAGCGCCCGGTCCACGGCCGCTTGTAGCGCCAACGTGTCGTTGTGCCGGACAACGGCATCCTTCACCGTGCGGTTGGCCGCGTCCGACAGCGTCAGGACGTTGCCCTCGATCTTTTCGATCCGGCTCACAAGCTGGTCGCGCGCGCCGAACGCGATGACGTAGCCGGATTCCCAGTCGCGTTTGCCCAGTCGCACCTCGGCGCCACCGCTCAGCGGCTGCCAGTCATGTGTGATGGGAACCTTCGGCTGCCATGTCCGTCCGAGGTCATCGGTCCACCGAAACGCCGGCGCGGCCGACGCCTCGATGTCGAGAATGTAGACCGTCCAGCTTCCGGCGCTGCCGTCGTAGCCGCGCACCTCCACGGAGTTCTGCAACGGCTTCTGGTTGTAATAAGGCTCCCCCGTTCCCCAAAGCTGCGTCGAGGTGTAGCGGATGTTGCACTTCGACACCATCACGCCCTGGCCGACTTTGAAATCGCCGACATTCGTGACCGTGATCTGTTTCGAACCGTCGGCCGTCGTCGCAATCGTCTCAAACTTCGAGCCGGACGCGCCGCAGTCGCGGGCGTTGAGCCAGTCAGCCGCGCCGGCCTGTGTGAAGCCAACACCAAGCGCGAAAAAGGTAAAGCTGATGGCAGATAATGTATTCATGTCGGATTCACAGAAACGTGAGATGGTGCAGCGCGGCTGTGTCGCGGATGCGACGCGCCACTTGGTCACTGCCGGCTTGTGCCAGGGCTTTCTTAATCACCTCGACCCGTTGGGCGTCGCGCCAGTCGATCGGCTTGTCGGTTTTCCAAGATTCGCACAATCCTTCCTCCAGCAGGTTCCAGTAGGCCATCATGGGACCGCTTGCCGCGCCGTAGTAGCGTTTGCAGAAATCTGCGATGATCTCCTGCGGTGAAAGGTCGGGGTTCCAACTGAGTTTAGCGAAGGCATACATGTTCAGCGGATACCAGCCCGGCCCCCATTGATCGGAGGAAATGCCCTGAATGCCGAGGCTTCGGAAGTATTTCAAGTCCTCATGGATCATCGAAACCATGGACCACATGCGGTGTTTCTCGCCGATGGTGTAATACTCATACACGTAGAAGTGCCTGGCGACTTTGGGCCACGCCACCAACTGTGGGCGGACTTTGCTGTCGAGCGGCTGCGGCGAAGTCTCGATGGGGCGCATTGTCCGTTGTCCGGGCCGCGGATACAGACACAAACCGACCAAGATATTATCGCACAAGCGCGGCGCATCGGGCGGGCAGATCAAAGTGTGAAAATACGAAAGGAAGTTGATCAACACCTTCGGATGACGACCCGCTACGCGGTCGGCCACGGTATTCGCGAACCGCATGTAAGTTCGTGTATAGGCGATGGCAGCGTCCCCGCTGGAAAGCCCGCGCGGGGTGCAATTCGCGCAACGGCAATACGTCAGCGAATCGTTGTGCCAGAGATCCACCGCGTCGACTTCGGGATTCTCGGCCAACCAGCTCGTGATGTTCCCGGCGACCACGTTCGCAACTTCAGGATTTGAAAGGCATAGCCCCGCCTTGTGCGTGCCGTCCATGGCTCTGTTACCGTCCTCCAAAACTGCAAAATAGTCGGGATGCGCTGCCGCGTAGCGATCGCGTGGCACCCAAGTGTTGAACGTGTGGCCGCCCACTTCGAGATAAAGTCCCCGCTTCTCGACCTCCGGCACAAATGCCTCGCGCGACTTGCATCGCTCCCAGATATAGGGAGCGTTGGGCGCTGGATGCGCCCAGTTCATCCGGTTCTTCGCGAGCCAGTCCGTGTGAGGAATGTTGTTCTTCGCGATCAGCCCGCCGCCATAGGGAAACAAAATGATCTGGCGCATCGGAAATGCCGGCGGCCCGACCGCGTCCTCGAAACACGGCAGCCGGATCGTCGCAGCTTTGGGCACCGTGTCATCCCCCGGCGCACACCAGCCGCAGCCCAGATATTTTTCGAGGAAATGATACACCGCGTAAAGCGTCGCACGCGTCGAATTGCCAACCAATTCGACGCGCTGGCCGTCGCCCCGCATGGCGTAGGCGTCTTCGCCTCGCGCCCGAAGCGCCAAGTCTCTTTCGCCGGACATTCGCACCCCAATGGCCGGCTTCTCGCCCGCGTCGGTGCAAATCGGCAGGGCCGCGCCGCTGATCGCCTTGATGTATTTTTGGAGTTCCTCGGCCGCGAACCTTACCGGCAGCGGGGCATCCGGGGCGACCGCGATGACATACGCGCTGTGGCCGTTCTCAACCAACGCGATCGGTTGCGCAACATGGTCTGCGACAAGCAGGTTCGCGACAAGCAGTGATGCGACAACAAAAAGCGATGCTTTCAAATGTTTGTTCCTTACGGAGCCGCTGCCTTCGTCGCTCCCTCCTTGCCAAGGTAGCCCAGTTGTTTCAGGGCGTCTGCGATGTGCGGGTAAATGCGCATCGCGTTGCGGAAATAGATCTTCTCCAACACATCGAGCGGCAACTGCAGGCCGCGCATCTTATGCTCCTCCTTGATGCCACTCGGCAACTCCTTGTCCGTCTCCAAGAACTCAAAATACCGTTGATACTGCGGGACCTTTTCGTGAATCTTCGGCAGCCGTTTGTCGAGCGCCGGGACGAACCACGGGCTGGCCATGTCAGTCCCGAACAGGATTCGGTCGGCGTATTCGATCATGAACTCGCGCAGATTGTCGCGGCCTACGGCGTGCAGAAAGTTCGGTACGGTGGCGAGATCCACGTTCAGGTTGGGATATGTCTTGAGCATGTAACGCAGGTAGTCCAATTGCTCGTCGGAGTAGCACAGCCACAGCATGTGGGCGTTGACCACCACCAGCCGCGGGTGTTTTTTGAGCACATTCTCCCACGCATGTTGCTGCCGCCAGAACTCCACCGGCTCGGCAAACCATTCCGTGCGCCGGCCAAAGGTCCCGCAGGGGTTTGTCACGTGGGCCGAGGCCGCCACCATGCCGATTTGTTCCATCTTATAGAAAGTTGGGTCGTTGGCCGGATGGTCAACCTCAACGCCACGCTGCCAGCCGGGGTAGAACTTGAAGCCCACCACGCCGCGTTTCTGCCACTCCACGAGTTCCTGCGGCGAGAATCGCAGCCCGTCCTGAATCGTGTAATCACTGATGCAGAACTGAATGCGGCCCTGATAACGTTTGCGCAACTCGTCCATGTCGGGCGGCTCGGCCCGGCCCAGGCTGAAAAACACGGCCATGTCCGCGTGAAGCTGCTCTTGGATCGCTTTGCGCAACTCCATGACTTCGTCCAGAGTTTTCCAGTCGTTGCCAATGTGCGTGTGCACATCAATCCTGGGCATCGTCGTCAGCGTGAACGGACTTTCGGCCCGCGCCGCGCTGCCCAGCGCCAGATATGCGGTGATCACCAACGCGCTCATCCAGTGTTTTGACATGGTTGTCTCTCCTTTCGCGTGCAGTGTATTACCAGCGCCGCATTAAGGTGCGAGCATACGCTGCCCCCGCAAACCGTCAACGGGGAATTCCTCAACATCGGGTTCTCTGCTTCAGCGTACAGATTTGGCCGGCGTTTCCTTCTCGTCAAAACCAACGATGTGGTTGCTGATCAATTTGAACCGGCCAGACTCTGTGATGGCTCGCGTCGCATTAGTTGCGCCGCCGCGCTCGATGAGGTTGTTGCGGAAGAACGAGGTGTCGCTGCCGTGGCCGGTGAACGCGACGGGTTGGGCGCAGCCGGTGATGATATTGTCGTGGAGGTTCCAGTTGGCGGAGGGCGCGAAAACCTCGAAGCGGTCGCCGGATTTCATTTGGCGCAGTTGCTGGAGTTTGAAGTGGAACGTCTCCGGGTCAAAGGACTCAATTACGGAAAGGCCATCGGGTTTGTTGCAGCGGAACCACGCGACGTTCCAACCGCGATAACGATGCGACAGCCGCCGTTCCAACGGAATCGTGCCACGACCCGCCTTGAAGGTCGTCGGGTCCACGATCTCACCAACGCGCGAGTAGGCGGCGTCGCTGACGACGCCTACGCCGCAGTTGCGCAGAAGGTTGTCGTGGACAATGAGGTTGATGGCCGGCTCGGTGAGGCGGATGGCGGTGACGTTGGTGTCGCACGCGCCGCGCACATAGACTTGATTGTCGCTGACCAAGACATCGGACGAGCCAACGTGTATGGCAATGCGGGCGCGCGACGGTTCGCCAACGGCGGTCATGTCCATGATGTTGCCGGTGACGGCGCAGTTGCTCGTGGGCAGGCTGCGCTCGTCGCCGCCAGGAACAATCTCGATGCCGCAGGAGTTGTAGTTTACAAAGAGATTGTTGCGAACGATGACCTGCGCGGCGCCATCGGTGGCGCGCACAATGTAACCGCCGGGACGGTTGTTGTAGAGCGTGCGGCCCTCGAACACGTTGTCGGCGATGATGTGCTGGGCAGAGCCGAGTTGTTCGAGGTGCTCGGCGCGGCTGCGGATATTACCCATCGCCACAGTGCCGGAGTTGCGGACGTAGTTGCCGATGAACCGCACGAACCGCGATGCACCTTCCCATGTGCAACCGCCCACGTCCACGATACGGCAGTGCAGCACGCTCGTATTCTCGGCGAGGTCGTTGTTGTTGAAACCGTTGCCATCACAGTTGGTCGCCGAACAGCGCAGGTAGGTCACTGACTTCGTATAGGCCGCCGGCTCGCTGGTGCCGCTGCGCGATCTGCCCTGACAGTAGAACGCCTCGCAGTTCATCTTGCTGGCGTGGCAGTTCTCGACAAACACGCGCTCGGTGTTGGCGATGTGCAGCGCCGCGCACGGTTTCAGAACGAAGGGCCAACACGCCTTGCCGCTGCTCGTCTGGAAGCTGTGCCAGCCCGGTCCCTCGCCCAGTCCCGTGTGGCCGACCATCCGCAAGTTGCGCACGGTTACCTCGGTGCCGCCCTTGAGACTCACGCACGTGCCGGAGCCTTCGGAAATGTCGAGCACGGTATCCTCGCCGCTGGCGCCTTCGATCACAATGGCGGCGGGGTCGCGCACCGAGATGCCGCTGGTCAGCCGATAATGTCCGGCCGGAATGAACACATTGCGCTTTTCTTTCACCGCTCGCGCGATGGCCGCTTGCAACGCGTCGTTGTCGCAATGCCGCACCACCGCGTCCTTCACCGCGCGCGTCGCCGCGTCGGCAAGCGTCAGCACGTTGCCTTCGATCTTCTCGATCTTGCTGACCAACTGGTCTCGCGCATTGAACGTGATCATGTGGCCCGGCTGCCATTCGCGTTTCTTGAACTTGATCTCCACGCCGCTGCTGAGCGGCTGCCAGTCGAATGTGACGGGAACCTTCGTCCCCTTCCATGTGCGCGCCATGTCATCGCTCCAGCGGAACGTGAGCGGCTCGGCGCCGTTCACTTCGACGAGGAATATCAACCAACTGCCGCTGCTGCCGTCGTAGCCACGCAGTTCCGCCGCATCGCCGAGCGGTGCCGTGCCGTAAGGATTCTCCGGCGGCTTCAGGAAGCAGCTCGCGAAGTGCGGCTGGCATTTCGAGATCATCACGCCCTGGCCGACTTTGAAATCGCCGGCGTTCGCAACGGTGATCTGCTTGGAACCGGCGGTGCTCGCCGCCGTCGTCTCAAACTCCGATCCCGAAACGTCGCAGTCCCTGACGTTCAGCCAATGTTCAGGTTCCACCGCTGTTGCGGCAACCGCAACCAACAAGGCAACCGGGAGAACAGTGTCCAACAACCACCGGCGAAAACTGGATGGAACCTGGCTTCTCGCGACACCCGCGCCGCACCCGGTGTGATGCGTATTTGATCCGTCTTTCATCCTTGGTTCTGAAGTTCGTTTAGCAGATTCGTCGCCGAATGACCAGCCAATGTCATCTCAAGCATTGGACGCGACGCAAGCGGCCATGAACACCGACGACGCGCCAGACAATTTGACCTCGGAGGGGCAATTGAGTATGACCTTGCACACGATGAACACCCGACCGTGTTTCTGTCCGAAGAGTTTCTGCTTCGCCTTGGTCATGTCCTGCGCGGTGATCACTGCGGGAGCTGCGCACCCTGCCGCCGCGCCGAAGCCAGTTCCGACCTATGCCGACGTCTCCTACGGCCCACATACCAACCAACTACTGGACATCTACCTGCCATCGAAAAGCACGGAGTTTTGTCCGGTGCTTCTCTGGTTCGGGGGGATCTGGAAGCCGGCCAAACATGCGCCCGACCCCGGCCGTTTCCTCTCTGCCGGTTGTGCAGTGGTCGCGGTCGAAACCCGCACGCTCACGGACGGCATGACCGAGAAAGCGAATCCGCCGGTTTCGTTCGTCATGAACGACGCCTGCCGGGCGGTGCAGTTTATCCGGCTCAACGCAGCGAAGTGGAATCTCAACCCCGAGCGCATAGCGGTGGGCGGCAGTTCGCAGGGCGCGCTGCCGGCGCTTTATGTGGCGTGCGCCGGCGAGCGGGCCGACCCCAAATCAAGCGACCCGGTCGAGCGCGTCTCCACGAAGGTGGTATGCGCCGGTGCCCATCGCAGCCAGCCGAGCATTGATCCGAAGCGGATGCAGGAATGGGTGCCCGGCGTCCAGTGGGGCGCGCCCGCGCTGGGTTGCAGCTTCGAGGAATCGTTGAAGCGGCGCGAGGAATTGCTGCCACTGATCTCCCGCTGGTCGCCCGACGCCTTGTTGAACAAGAACGCGCCGCCGATCTATTTTGAAAACAACTGGGGACTCACCCGGCCCGAAACCGTCCGCGAGACGGACTACAAGGTTCATTCTCCCGCGTGGGGTTTGGGATTTCAGAAACTCGCCCAACAAGCCGGAGTCACCTGCTATGTGAAATATCCCGACCATCCGACGGAGAAATACAAGGACATCTGGGATTTCTTCGTCCAGCAACTAAAATCAGCCGCTCCGTAACGGCAGGCAAATCAATCCGATGTCATCGCCGCTGCGCACGGCGTCAGCATGAATGCTGAATAGGAACAAAACTTCATGGCTCGTTGATCAGAAGTTGTGCCTGTTTCGCCCTTCCAGATTCGATGGGAACCCGATAGAGGCGGCAGGGACTGAGCAAATCCGGCAAACCTTCGCCGCCGGCACTGGCCTCCCGACGTGAAACGACGAGCAACGAGCCGTCGGGATTAATGGTCCACGTCTCGGCTTTGCCGAGGGCGCGGACGGTTTCAAAATCTGCGGTCATCATAACCTGCGAGCGTCGCGCGAAAAACAGTTGGCCGGTGGCGGTCCACAGTGGTTTCGTCGCGTTCGGGATGGGTTTGCCGACTTGTTTGCCGGTGCTGTCGAAAATCCAAATGCTCGTCGGATTGTTCGGGTCGGCGAGTTGCATGTCGTCGGAGGTTGCGGCGATGAGCCGGCGTTTCGTATCGGCTACCGCGGCAACAAAACAGTGCGTCATGCTTTTGTGCGGCACGAGAACTCGATATCCCCCGGGCGCAGCACGGCGAATCGTCGCAATGCTCCCGTCGCCGGTGAGCACGACGAGCATGTCGTTGTCGAGCCAGTCACCCATCCGGCAGCCTGCGCCCAGAGCAACGCCCGGTCGCAGGACCACGCCATCGTTCTCATCAAGCAGCTCCAGCCGGTTCTCCGTCAAATACGCCAGCGTCTTGCCGTCCGGCGAAATCCGGGCGCCTTTGCCAGGGATCAATTGCGGGCAGCCGAATTCCAGCGCCACACGCCAAGAATTGCCGGCGGCCACCAGTACACTTTTGCCGTCGGGAGACCATTGCGTTGGCTCGGCGCGCCCTTTGAACGATGCCAACACGCGCGATTTACCACCCACCGACGGCATGACGGCGATGTCGGTGCCGGCGTTGGTCACGAGCGCGAACGCCACACTGGAGCCATCGGGCGAGAAAACCGGCGAAACAGCGGATGGAGTTTCCCCGGCCACGGCTGCGCAAACGGCAATTGCACCCGAACAGACGGTCGCAAACAAACGGCGTTTCATTTTTTCAGCAATTCCTCCAACGCAATGATCCGCTCGGCAATTTTCAAGCGCAACGCATCGAGCACTTCGCCGGGCGGTTGTTCCGCTTGCGTGCGGTAATACTGAATGTCCACCTGAATGCCGGCGGCGATGTTATCGAGAAGCTGGCGCGCCTTCGCAGCGGCGGCTTTGGCCGGCTCGGTGCCACGCTGGTTGGCTTCGGCGATGAGTGCTTCAAGGTGGAACAAGTATTTCGAGTCGTCAATGCCCTTGCGTTTGCCGATGGTTTTCACGGACGGCACGGGACCATCGGGCGACGGATAGACATCGCCCCAGTCGTATTTCTTGGAGCCGTCGAACGGGTCGTAGGGATTGCCGTAAACGATGACACCGCCTTCCTCGGAACAAACCATGGCGCCGCTGCGCCAGAACCAGAAGCCGCGCTCGAACCGTGTCTCGCCCGGCCCGTACGCGCCGAAGCGCGAGCCAGCGGCGCGAACCTTTGCGATGTTTTCCGGGTTCACGTCGTTCATGATGGTCAGATACATGAACGGCACGGAGTTTTGCAGCGAGAGCGGCGTGGACGGTCCGGAGACGGAGGTGGTGTTTTTCACGCCGGCCTCATGGAGCAGCTTCATCAAGTGCGTCTCGGTGCGCACGCCGCGCGGGCCTTCGCACGCGAGTTCGCCGCCGTCGTAAAAAATAATCTCGGGCCAGCCGCGCCGCTTGAACTCGTCGCTGATGGCGCGCGCGAGTTTCTTGTAGCAGTCCTCGAACTGCGCGCTGAATCGGTCCTTCACCGAATGCGCACTGCCTTTGTATTCCGGCTCGGCGTGATACTCGCCGGTGGCGCTGTAGGCGGGCGAGGTCGCGCCCTGGCTGATGACGAGCTGCATGGGGAAACCGTTGCGGCGATAGACATCGAGTTTCTTCTCCCAATCGGAGAAATCCAGCGGGCCGAGCACGCCGTCCTTGTAGCGCACGTTGTTGATGCGGCCGAAGGTAGTGATAACGTTGAAGCCGGTGTCGCGCTGCCATCGCACCCGTTGGTCGGGGCCGCCGCCGGGAAACTGGTCATAGTCGTGGTAGAGCGCCTGGAAGTGGTCGGTAAGCGGGCGCAGCTTGAACGGCAGGACACGGAACGTCAGCCGTAGCGCGGAGGCGGGCGCGTTGGCGGGTTTGAAGGTGATCGTGCCGATGTAGGTGCCGGGCCGCGTGTTATCCGGCGGTCGGATGGTGAGCCAATAGACACGGTTAACGCCGCGATCAATCGGGATTCTGCCCCACTTGAGCGGCACGTAGGCGAGTTGGCGATAACCGGCGGAGTATTGGTTGGCCTGCAATTCGAGGTAGCGCAGCACGCGCACGTCCACCGCCGACGACGCGAGCCGCGCGCCGTCGGCACTGACGAGGTCGGAAACCCAAGTCTGGCAGTCTTGCAAATCCTTCAGCGGATAAACGCCAAACGAGAACGATTCAAACTCGCCGAGCGACGCGAAGGATTTGATTTCGTTCTTCATCCACTCCGGCTTCGGAATGGTGTTCGGGTAAATGTCGTCGCTGTAATGCGGCACGAAGAGGAAGTAGCCTTTCGCGTTCGCATCGGCCGGCAGCGGCGGCATGTCGCCTTCGGGCGGCGGCGTCAGGTCTTTCGCGGGGAACTTTGCGCGGCGGTCGGCCCAGAGCTTGTCGATGAACGCACGCGCTTCCGCCGCCTTCGCCGCGGGCCAAACGACGATGTCGTTGACGGGCATGTTGACGAAGCGCAACCGCAGCCCGTCGCGGCCGACGTTGGCCTCAAACATCCGTGCCGGGAACCGCCACGCCACGACGCGGTCCCAGAGCGTCATGCCGCGCCGCAGGATTGTGTTTAGATCGTGGTAGAACTCGTTCACCAAATCATCGCTGGTGAACTCCCGGTAGAACACGCGCTGGCTGTTGGCGAGGATTTCTTCCGGCGCGGGCGCTTTGTATTGCTTCTTCTCGACATCGTAGGCCGCAGTCTCGATCTGCGACGGCAGGTAACCGTAGTTGCCAGAGATCACCATTACGCCGTATCGGCCCGGCGGCACATCCACGCGGAACTCGAACGTGCCTTTGTAACCGGTCGCGTTCCCTGCCAGCGGCGCCGAGGGCGCGGCCAGATCGCACGTCAACGCGTCCGGGAACGCTTCGAACCGGCTGAATTTCTCGAAGTATTTTGGCGCTTCGGTCCAACCGAATTTTTTCGCACTCGTGTAATTCGACTCCGGTCCGACCGCCGTAAACCCTTCGTAAACTCTCTGGTCCGCAGGCCCGATGTCAAACTTGAGAATGTCCTGCGCGACGACCTGCGTTGCGACCGTCAACAAGCAAGACCAAAGCATAGACGTTTGCATGGTTTATCTCGCTTTCTCGACGGCACCTGCCTCGACCTCGACTGGCGGGACTTTATCCTGCGGCCGGACCTCGATGACCTCGACGTCGTCAATATAAACAATGCCAACCGCGGACCGGCCGTGCGGCGGGTCGCCGGACAGGTTGATATTGATACAACAATACGCGGTGTCGGGCGGAGTCGGGACATCCGAGCGATAAGGATAGAGGCCGAGTTTCTTCACTGGGGTCCAGCGGTCCATCGCAGGCGTCGCGGAGACGTCGAATCGCGTCTGCGGTGTCTCCACGGGCTTCCCGTTGGCCTGATAGAGCACAGCCGAAATATACATATACATGCTCAACCCTTCCGGCATGCTGCCCGGCTCGGCCCGCGCCCACACGCCGATGCGATAGAGCGCATTCGGTTTTATCGATATCTTCTCCTGCCGCACGCCGAACGAAGTGCCCTCCGTGCAGTGGAGCTTCAGCGCGCGTTTGCCTGAACGGCACGGCTCGTTGACGAGCGTGAGCGCGCCCTTGCTGGTCTTGGAACTGGAGGAACTCCGGTTGATCATCCATTCCGCAGGCTGAGTCGAGTCCTTCGCGTCGGCCTGCTCGAATCCCGGATTGCGGACTTGGTTCCGCGGACGATTCTCGACGCCTGGAATCGACGGATACTGCGGAGATTTCTGCGGCGTAGTGCTGATCGCGTCGAAATAAACCCAGAATCGCCGGTTTTCCAACGCCTCCATCGCGCCGCTCGCCTCCCACAGCACTTCGCCATCCGCCACCGAGAACGTGCATGGCACTTCCTTCTGCGCTCCCGATTCCGCGTCAGCCGCCACGCGAATCGAGTTCGGATCGAGCGCACCCGCGACACCTGCGCTCTTAAGCAACACCGCGAAATCCGCCTGCCACGCCACCAGCGCGTCTTTCCGCGAATAAATGCCCGCCTTGACCGTGATCGGCGCGCGGCAATGGATGCCGGCAAACAGCCACTGCGTTCTTTCTGCTGCTGGCGAATCCATACAAAAACACGGCACGACAAAAACCACGGTGGCGATTACCTGTTGGCGGAAATTTCCAAAAAGCGCAAAGTTCGTGTTCATGCGCGGACTCCGTTCGCGGTGTAGTGCCGGGTCCCGGCGGATCGTGGAACTGCGCGAGGGCGCTGAACGAATCCGCCACCGCCCGCGCGCCGAGCACGGCATGCATCGTATGACGCAATGATCCCGCTCATAGCGCAAGTGAACCACGTGACCGGCAAAGAAACAAGACCATGTGCGCATTGTACGATCAAACATTCATGACACACGGTGGGGATTCTTGGTTGTATCGCTCGGGCCAACCCTTTACGTTGTGTTGATGCGATTCCTTGTCAAGAAACACGCATGAAACCGATTCGGTTACGTTGTTTCATCTCCTTGTTTGGCGCATCGGCGGTTCTATCCACACACGCCGCCACGATGCCGGTGCTGTCGGATTCGGCGAAACCGTTCAGCTTTGTCGTGCTCGGCGACGTGCATTACACACGGCCGAATTTCGAGATCAGCAAGGTCATCGCTGGCATCGCCAACAGCGTCAAGGACTGCCAGCCGCCCGTCGCGTTCGTCTGCCAGACCGGCGACATCGCCGAGGGCGGCACGTATGCGATGAAGGATGGCAAGCGCGTGTTCCGCCAGGCCAATTACGACGAAATGAAGGAGGAACTGGCGTTCGCGATGAAGGACGTCACTGAACGCTTCCGGTTGCCGCTGTTCATCGCCGTGGGCAACCATGACAAACACGCCGGCGGCAAGGCGTTTCCGGAGGTGGCGCTGCCGCTGCTGTCGCGCGAGTTGGGCGTAACGATCGCGCAAACCTGCTACGGTTTCCGCTACGGCAACTCATGCTTCGTCTTCCTCGATTACGCGCCGGCCGACTGCGACGCGCAACAGAAGTTCGCCGGGGAGTTGCTCGTGAGCGCCCGCGCGGCCGGCGTCCGCCACATCTTCCTGTTTGCGCACTTTCCTCTTTGGCCACTTATCCGCCCGGGATTCAGCAGCCAGCGGTTCACCGACTCGTTGCTGCCGATCTTCAAACAGTTTCCCGTGGACGCCTTTTTCTGCGGCCACACGCACAACACTTCGGCGTGGGTGCGCCACTTCGACGGCGCGACTATCACGCAAATCCAAGGCGTCGCGTGTCAGTCCAGCCCCGAAATGGTGCCGATGGAAGAGCGCCGCACGTTGATGATGCCGAGGGATGAGATGAGCTACTACTGGGGCTACCTTTCCGGCCCGCCCGCCGGCTTGTTTCTCGTGACGGTGGACAACGCGCGCGTGCGCGTACAGTTCCGCACCGGCGCGAAGGTCGTCCGCGAATTTGAGTGGCGCGAGCCGGGCCATATCACCGACATCAGGAAACCGGAGCCGCGTCCGTCAGTCACTGTGACAGAGACGGCGCTCAAACAAGTCACTGCTGCAACGCTGGTGCTGTGTCCCTGGGCCGAGGATCGCGCTGAAGTAGGTGTCTCGCTCAACGGCGAGCGTGTTGCCACCGCGCAACTCGGCCCCACGATGCGCAGCAACGCCTTCGTGAATGAAACGCGGATTCCGGTTCCGCCGGCAAAGCTGACGCTGCTGCGGCTCGCCAACGAGGTCACGTTCGACAATCCCAACCGAGCCGTCTTCGGTGTGGGCCACGCGTATCTGGAGATTCAACTCGCCGACGGCCGCACCGCCCGCACGGCCGTCTCGGACCGGTTCCTGTTTTCCGCAACCGAAACCGAGGGCAACGCGGCCGGCAACACCTACGGCTGGAAAATCATCCCTTCCAAGACGCTCGTCGCCGTCAGCCTCGGCCAGCCGCTTGCCCCCATGCGACTAAGCTTTTCCGGGGATGCGAAGTAGCGTCGGCGATCACGCCTTCTGGCCGGTCAGTTCCTCCAGAAACACGCGCGCCTTTTTCGCCTCGGCGGCGATGGCGGGAAGGTCGCCTTTCTCCAAGCACTCGACAATGAGCGGGCCGCTGGTGAAGCCGCCTCGCCTGAGGTTGGCCATGACGGTCTTGAAGTTCACCATGCCGGTGCCGGGCGTCAGCATCACATCACCCGTGTAGGGACTCTTCTTGGCCGGCGCAGCAGGGTTTTCTTTCATGGGTCGGTAATCCTTGACGCTCATGCCGACCACGAGGCCGTCCACGGTCTTGGAATCCTCAGCCGGATCAAGCGCGGCGTTGGAGTAGAAGAAGATGTTGCCCGGGTCATACCAAAGGCCGAAGTTTTTCTTGCCGACCAGCTCGACGATCTTGCGGCACTGCGGGCCGGTGGAGTTACTGCCACCGTGGGGCTTCACGCTCAATACGACGCCCTTGGTGGCGGCGTAGTCGCAGGCTTCGGCGACGGCCTTGTAATAAATCTCGTGGAGCTTCGGGTTGGTCGTGCCGCCGACCATCAAGTGCGTGGTGCCGCACGCCACACAGTTGTCTATGAGCTTCTTTAGGTCCGCGACGCCGGCTTCGAGCGATTTTTCCACCGCAAAGCCGCCACCCCACAACGAAGCCACCTTCAACCCGCGCTTCTTGCACTCCTCGCCGACGGCCTGCGCCTCCTCGACGGTGGACGCGGCGGAAATGACGAGATGATTCTTTGTGTTGGTCGTCATCAGACCGGCGTATCGGAAGCCCGCACCGGCGATGGCGTCGAGCGCCACGCGCCAATCCTGCTGGTCCCACGGCCGCGTGTAACAGCCGATCTGATACGAGTTTCCCTCAACCGCTTCGGCGACGCGCAACGCGGGAATGGCAAGCGTAGCGGCGGCGATGAATTGGCGGCGGGTGAGTTGCGGAGAGGAAACGCGGGTTGTTTTCATATTGGCTCCAACAAGATTGTTCTTGGCAATGGCGTAGACTCTACAGTGACCGCGTCGGCAAACCAAGTCAGAAGTAGCCGTGCCACTCCGTGCCGCGTTTTGAACATGGTTGATCGCGCCATGGAGTGGTGCGCCTATTTAAATTGCTCGACACCCCCGACGAACAATGCAGGCGGGTTTGCCAGTGTCATCGTCCGTCGCAAATCCTCCATGGTCTTCGCGACGCCCGTTTTGTCCTCGATCACGCCGCCGAACACCACGAAATGCGCCGCGCCGCCCGCGCCTTCCACGCCGACGCCGCCCATGCCGCCGCCGGGACCGGCGCGATGCGTGGCGGCTTCGTCCGGTGTGATACAGGCGAGCGTCAGCCCATCCGGCCGGAACTTCGCGCCCCATGTTGTCTTCGGCTCCGCTTCGCTCAACTCGCCCGGTTTCGAGAGATGGCCGGTCTTGCTGTTGGAGAAGCGGAATTGGCCGGGCGTCTTGCTCGCGGCAGACATGAGGTCGGCGTTGTCGAAATTCCAGCAGTAGCTCACGGGCTGGCTCAACTGCATCTCGCACCATGGCTGCTCCCCATAGAAGCTGACGACTTTCGTGAAACCGTCCGCCGCTTTCATCCGGTAGCGCACCAGCACCGGCCCGCGCGCTTCGCACTCGAGCGAAAACGGTTCGCTGCGATAATCCCGCACATCCAGGAAGCCGGCCCAGCCGCGTTCGCCCGGCTGTGTGATGCCGAGGCCGCCGAGCGCCTTCACCTGCCAGACGTAAGCGTGACCGCCTTCCGCGCCAAGGCGCACCTTGATCGCCGCGTTCTCAATCCAGTTTTCTCGCGCCTGCAGACCGGTGCAGTTCGCCGCCGATTTCGGCGCGCTGTCGAAGTAGATGAAAAAGAACCGCGGCGTCTTCGGCTGCGTCCTGCCACGCGCAATCCACACCACGTTGCCGGCGGCGTGCTGCTGCGCATCGAACTTCGCCGCCGGATCAAACTGGCTCGGCGCTTCGCCGACCAACGCGCCGTCGGCCGCGTGCTCCACGACGCGGACGGAGCCGGGTTCCAAAGCGACAACATCCCCGAGATTCAGAAGCAGGCGCGTGAAATCGAGCGTCGCCTCCACCGGATAATCCATGCGATCAAACTTTCCGGCGTCGAGTTTCACCAGCACACGATATTTCCAATCGCGGTTCCACCATTTGCATCGCGCCGCAAAATCCTTGGGCGTTTCAAACGGCTCCGGCGCGCGGCTGCGGCGAATCGCGGTGCGGTCGCCGAAACCGAGTTTCTCCGGGTCAGGCAAGAGCTTGGTTTGATTATAGGCAGCCAATGTCGCGTCGAGCTCCCGCGCCTTCGTCTCCAGCCGCACGGCAAGCGCGTCGTAACGTCCCGTGATCGTCTCCAGATAATACGGACGGTTTTCGACAAGCCAGAGCCGCCGATACTCGTCCCGAAGGCGTCCGACTTCCGCCGCCAGCGCGTGCAGTCGAGCCGCACCGTCGCGCAACGCGTTTCTGGCAAGCCGGTGGCTCTGCGGCTCGGCGGCGGCACGGCGATAGGCGGCGGCGATTTCGTCCGCGATCAAGAACTTCCGCGCAAGAAACCCCCAGCGCCGCGCGGCGAACACGGCCGCGTCGAGGCTCTCTTCGTTGACACGCGCCTTCGCCCTGCCCTGACCAATAAGCGTCCGCGCCCGGCCGGTCAACTCGACGATTTTTTGCAGCCGATTCGCGAGGTCCGCGCCCGCGGGCCGTCGTCCGGTGAACGGGTCTTCCCAAAACACTGTGTCGGTGGATTGTTGCGCGCGCAACACATGAGGCAAACCGCCCAGAAGGTTGATCGCCTCCGTCAACTCCGGCGCATCGGCACCGTAGAACGCCGGCGCGAACGCGGCGTCGAAGCGCGCAGTGTCAAACCTCTCCGGCTGCCACGCGCAGTCGGCCGACCAGAGGAAGCCATACCAATTGAACTCGCTCAGGTTCTCGCCGTCGTCGTCCCAGACCGTGTTCAGCATGCCTTGCGCACCTACGGCCGCGCCGTCGCGGACAAAGCAGGCGATGTTCGTGCGCGCCGTGACGCAATCGGGAAAAATCTGGTTCCAACAGCTCACACCCGGGCAGACCCATTGGTCGAGGCCGGCCGCTTTGAACGGCTCCAGCCGCGCCATGTAGTTTGTCGCGCCGCCGTAGGTCCAGTTCATCACCACATAATCCTTCGGCAGCTTCGGAATCATGTCCTTGTGATGGAGTGCGATGTCACCCCAGAACATCAGCCGCTTGCCGTAAGGCAGCAGGATTTCGCGCAGCCGTTTCATGTGCTGGAGATAAAGACCGTCCACGCCGATCTCGGCGGCCTTCTCCTGGCTGCGGCCCTTGCCCAACTCGAATGTCTCGTCGCAGCCGACATGGAAGAACTTCATGTCGTGGATCGGCACGAACTCCGAGTAGAGGTCGGTGAGCAACTTGTAGGTGCCTTCGTTCAGAGGGCAGAACACCGAGCCGCCCTCCGGCATCTCGCGCAGTCCGGCAAACTCCGGATGCTCCAAAATGTGTGACTGATGTCCGAACGACTGTATCTGGGGCAGCAACTCGACGTGGTATTCGTGGCCGTAGGCGATCAACTCCCGAATCTGTTCCGCGGTGATCTCGCCGCCCTCCGGAGCGATCTGCGGATATTTGCGGAACTTGAAGACATGCTCGATGTAGAGGCAAAAGACGTTGATCTTGAACGCGGCGAGCGTGCGGACTTGCTTTTTGAAATACTCCATCGTCGGCACCGGCCCGCGGCTCACGTCGTCCTGGCACCCGCGATAACGCAACCCCGGCCAGTCGCGGATGCGCACCCCCTCGATGGCCACATGGCCGTCCGGCAACCGTCTCACAAGCTGACGCAATGTTTGCACCGCATAAAACACGCCCGGCGCAGCGTTGGCCGCTGCAACGACGCCGGTGGCGCTTACATCGAGCACGTAGCCTTCGTCGCCAAGTTCCCTGGTCACCGCCAACCCGCGCTGCTCGCACGCCGCGCGCACGGCCGCGTCGCGGCCCGCGATGCCGATGAGAATCGGCCGTTTTGCCTGATCGGCGATTCCCGTTTTCAATTCCCCGCACAATATTCCCGCCGCGAATCGGTCCTGCGCGTCGTCCGGTTTGCCGAGCACGACAGCGGCGTCAGCGCCGACGACAAAATCCGCGCCGGTCGCGTTCATCTCGCGCGGCTGGGGAATCACCCGCGCAACGGGCGCAGCCAATGCGCTGCCGGCGAGCAACATGAGAAGAGCAGTCAAGCGAATCATCGTCTTACCTTTCAAAAGCCATCGCCTCGACCGAATGGCGGCCGGCGCGCGGCCAACTTTCTTCATGAAGAACTTGGCGTATCCAATCGCGTGTCTGATGAAATCGTTCAAAGAAAAGAGGCGTTGTCCGATCGCGGTCGCTTCACGGCGAACAGCATAACGAATAACGAACAATACGTCTATCGTTGGACGCAGCCCAGCCTTATTCATGCAGTCGCCGCAGTCCCTCCCCTTGCCCTCATCCATCGGATGGGGGGCTGTTTCAATTGAATGGTCATGCCCCAAAGCCCTCACCCTGACCGTTTCCGCAACGCGCGTCTCGCGCTTTTCCGGAGGACATCTCGCCGTTGCGACAACCCTTTGCACTGACTGCTCTTTCCATGGCTTCATTTGGGTTCGTTTTGCTTCGGACACTGTCACCCGCCGCCACAAAGTCTTCATATAAGTCACGCGTTCGCAGTCTGTTGATGCAGACGAGCGTCTTTCTCTATTTGGGTTCGTTTCGTAAAAACATGTTTTTTCATGGTGCCTGGGTGAAATCGAAATGTTCCTATTTCGGCGGAAAACAGTGTTTTTCGGTTCTGGATCCGGCCATCATTTGGGTTCGCTTTGCAACGCCCTTTGTGCCGGCAGAACTATTTACGGCCACGGAACTTGGGTGCAAAATCAAGCGGACATTCTCCAAGAGACGCTGGAAGTTGTTAAGAAGGCGCTTTCGCGCATCGAAAACGGCTATTCGTCTTGCCGCAAACATTCCGATGCAGCCAGGCAACGTGGTGGATCGCAACCTCCAGGCGCGATCCACCTTGCCACCCCAGCCATCGCGCATGTGCAATCCACAACGGGTTTCATACGGTCGTATTCACCCGGATCGAGTCGGATCGAGCCGGATTGGGGCGATGAACTGGTGTGGCGCAGGTTTCCAACTGCTGTATCGCCGGCTTCCAGCCGGCTGTGCCCGCGCACCAAAAACCGCGTTTCGCCGGCAGGAAACCTGCGGATTGGAAATCCCCGACACGCCAGGTTGGAAACCTGCGCTACGGCTGGGCATCCAGTTGCGCCTTTCCTCATGGCTGCCTCCCTATATTCCAACTGCCAATGGCCATCTGCTTTCCGCCCCCCTGCCATTTGCCTTTCCTATACCACAGCGAGCCGTCCCAGCCCCGTTGCCGGCCTGCGGCGGGACTTCCCTGATCTCGCGTGGCTGCGCGTTTCACAACGGGCAAAGGGTATAGAGAATTCGTTGTCACGTCAAGAGAAATTTACTACTATTTTCGGCCGCGGGCGCATCCCAATTTCGGGTCGGATGGAAGCAACGGACTGGAAAGTCCGTTCTACGGTTCCGCGCGCCACGTCGTAGAACAGACTTTCCATTATTCCCCGAAGCCGTCCCGTCCTTTCGTCTCGAAGCTGTATCAAGTGGCCCATGAGCGAAGCGTGTGAAACATCCGGGTTAATAATCTTGCCCCAGCGGTAATACCCCCTCTCCCCATCCGATGGGGAAAGAGCAAGGGTAAAGGACTGGCGGTGTTCAAATGCGCGGTCGCGGCCAGGGGCGAACCATCGTCCTACTTTTCAAAAACCATCACCTCGACCAGATGGCGGCCGGTATTGGCGGAATTATGGGTTTGTGTGACGCGGATGTAGCGGACCAAGCGCGGCGGGAAGGCGCAGGTGTAGCCGTCTTCGGTGGACGGCTGCTTGTTGTCGCTGCGGTCGGCGACCATTTCCCAATGCTGCGCGTCGTTGGAAACCTCGACGGTGAAACCGTAGCAACGCTTGTCGCCGTAAAAGCAGACGACGACCACGCGGCCAACCTGCGTCGGCTTCTCCAGGTCCACCTGCCACCACGGCACCGGGTCGCGATTCACATCCGTGGCCCAGAAGCTCTGGGTATCGGAACGAACGCCGTCGTTCGCGAGACGCGCGGGATACTGCGGCAGCGCGCTCGAACAGGTCGCAGGCTTGCCCGTGGTGAGGCTGATCGCGTCGCGCTCAACCGGCTCGGGCTTGAATGTGCCGGCATATTTCGCCCAGAGCTTCCGCGCGACGGCGATGCTGTCACCGTGCGGTTTCGCCGGGAAGGTCTCGTGGCGGTCGGACCATTGCGCCGTCCATTTCAATAGTTCCTCGCTGGTTTTCTTTTCGTTCCAAGGCTCGCTGCGGCGCAACGAGTCGGTGGCCGCGTCGAGGAATCGTTTCCATCGTGGCGCGTAGTAACCGCTGAGCATGCCGGACCATTGTCTGCGCGCGTAGTCGTTGATCGCATAGGTTTCGCCCCAGAGCGTCAGCACGCGCCGCGCGTTCCACTCGCACTTCGCGCGCTCCGCCGGCGTCGCACCCCAGCGCTTGGCGTCTTCGAGCCAGCCGCCGAGCAGGAACTCCTGCCGCGTGGCGAGCAACTCATCGAGGTCGCAAATCAGTTCCAGAAACCGCTGCGATGTTTTCTCAAGCCCAGCGGCATCTTTCGCGCGCCATGCTTTGGCCATGTCATTGTGGAGCAGAGTCGCGTGATCGGCCAACACCTGCCGCGCAACGTTCACGAGATCGAAGCGGAACGTGTTCACTTTGCCGAGTTCGTCCGCCGCTTGCAGCAGGTCGCGCCACGCGTCGGTCAGGCGTACCTGGTCGTAAGGCGCCGTCCAATGCGACTTGGTCAATGTCGGCGCGGAAGTTATGACCGACACGCTTCGGGTCGGAAAGTTCAGGACCGTGTCGAGCAGCGTTTGCCAGGCGCGCTGCGCCTCGGCGTTGACCTTGCCGTAGCGATGGCGCGTGTAATCGCCGAGCCAGTTTTTCAGATCAACAGCTTCGTCGCGCCATGCATTCTCAAACATCAGATCGTAAGCGACGGGGTTGTAGCACAGCCCTTCGTTGACGAAACCGAGTCCAACGAGCCGGCCGCCCTTCGGATCGCGCCGCGCGGCGAGCAGGCCGTCGTTGTTGCGACTGAGCGCCGCGCCCAAGCCAACAGTCCGCCCGAAACTCTGCACGTTGCACCAGAGCCACGGCTTGCCGCAAAAGGCGTCGGTCTTGTCCCACATCGGCGTGGACTCGCAAAAGAGATCGAGCACTTCCATCCGGTCGTCAGGAATCGCGTCGAGGAACGCCTTGAACCGCGGTTGCGTCCAGAACTGCCGCTGGTTCATGAACGCCCAACCTTGCAGCACCCACACAGCCTGCGGGTCATTCACGGCCATGCCGTCGTAAATGGCGCGGCCGAGATCGGCAAGGTATTTTGGATCGCCGTTGGGCGGGACCATCTCGATGAACGTGTCCGCCGCATAAAGATGATCGGTATCGAATCGCTTCGTCTGCTCCTCCAGAAACATTCGAGCGATCTTTGGAAAAAGCGGGTCGAGCGGGTCAAGCAGACGCGTTTCCCATTCAATCCACTTGATGCGCTGGAGCGGAGCTTTCGGAAAAAGCTGCGCGACGGCGGCGGGGACATGACCGGTAAAGCCTTGCAGCACCGGCGTCATGCCGAGTTCGCGCTCGCGGGTGAGAATTTGTTTCTCCAACTCCTCGTGTCGCGCAACCCAGGTCTTTGGCAGCGGCCCGCCGTAACCATCGAGGCAGCCCATCCACTGAAACGGCAGATAAGGCGGCCCGGCGAGAAACTCTGTGATCTGCGCGTCGCCCATGCCGATCCGGCGGCACACCGCCTGCCAGACCGCTTCCTGCCCCGTGACGGCGAGTGGCATGTTCACGCCATTGAGCGCCATCCAGTCGATCAGCCGTTCCCACTGCTTCCAGTCCCACCATGGCAACGAGTAGCCGAAGCAGCAGTAGTTGAGAAAATAGCGATGCTTCGCCCAACTGACGCGCCGGACCTTCGGCTCCACACGCGGAAACGGCTGCGGCAGGCTCAACTGGTCGCCATACCACGACACGTGGCAGTTGCAGTGATGCTTGAGAAACCAGTTCAGCCCCATCGCCATCGCCACGCCGTTGTTGCCGCGAATGACGACTCGCGGGCCGGCGCTTTCAATCTCAAACACGTCCCCCGACGCGTCGCGCGGGATGATCTCGAAGACGAATTGCCGGGCGTGAGTAGGCAACAACCGTTTCAGTAAACCGTCCATCGCCGCGCACGCCTCGCCGCCGGCCGAGACGTGCGTCGGCAGCCAACACAAAGTCCAGCAGACAAACAACAGTATCGCGCGACGGTTCATGTTTCGTTCCTCCAACAACCATCCCTCAATAGTATGCCAGAACTTGTTGTCGCAGTTCCAGCAAACGAAATCTCAACCGGGATTGTCGGCGCGAGGCCGCCATTAGTGCGCGAACATCGGCCGGAGTCTCAGATACAAGGAGACGGCGCAAACGATAGTCCAGAACGTGATGATGAACAGTGGATACTTCGGAAAGCAGCGCACGTTTTTGTTATCGTGCCGGAGCGCAAGTGCGAAGCAGAACGCCGCCGCGCCGGCGATGACAGGGAGGGCGAATTGCTGCGCGATCAGCATGAGTGTGCCGGCGCGACAGAAGGAAACAGCGAGGTTGCCGTAACGTTCCGCTTTGTCGTTTGGCCGGGCCGTAGCGTCGGGCGGGTGCGAAGATGGCGTCGTGGTGGACAT
The DNA here is from genome assembly GCA_903870275.1 of uncultured bacterium. Taxonomy (GTDB): domain Bacteria; phylum Verrucomicrobiota; class Verrucomicrobiia; order CAIQCK01; family CAIQCK01; genus CAIQCK01. The sequence continues at coordinate 55,921 of CAIQCK010000039.1, forward strand.
GGCGCGGTTCCTCAGGTTGGTGTTGAAGCGGCCGTCCGCCGGGGATACCAGATGATATAAGCGGCAGTGATGAGCGCGGCGACAATGATGCCGAAGCCGGCTTGCGGAAACGTCACGACACCTCGCGCCATGTAAAACACGCCGAGCAGGCATTCCAGCGCCCCGCGCGCGATGCCAACCTGCACCCACACGATGTTGCGAATCGGATCCATCGCTGCAAAGAAGTAACCCATCGCCAGTGTCGCAAACACGCAACCCCACAAGCCGATCAGGTAGTTCACACCGACGGGCAGATCGCGGAAATGAAACGCAAGCAGCACCTGCTGCGGCAGGAAGATAAACGACACACCCAGCAGGAACAACACCGCCGAGTCCAGCACCAACAGGAAACGAAGCACACGCATGACGATTTCTCCTTTCTATTTTTTACTCAGAAGCGTCACAATTCCAACCACCGCCCCAATGGCAAGGGCAAGCAGCACAACGCCGATGGCAATCAACCCACCGCCGTTTGTGGACATGCCAACCAAACCGAAGCAGGCTCCCGCCGCCCCGAGAAGCAGAGTTGCAATGCATAGAACAAACACGCCCAGCGCCTTGAGACAGCCTGCCTTGGAACTGATCTGCGGTGGACTGACTGAGCCAGCGCAATGAGGGCAGAACTTCGACTCATCAGGCACGGAACGAGAACAATTCAAGCAAATCCACATGGCATTAATCCTCCAATCTCATTGTTGATAACGACCGGCGGTTCGTCAGGCATAGCTCCAGCGAAAACACCGCCATCAAGAACAAACACACCCACTGCACCAACGACAGGCCGCTAAACATCAGGTCGCGTTCGCGCACAAACTCCAGCGAGAAACGACAGACGCCATACAGAACCAGATAAAGTTTCAGCAAGTCGCCTTCGCGCCGCATTTTCCCGCGCGCCAAGAGCAACACCATGAACAGCGCCGCCGATGCCAGCGCCGAGTAGAGTTGCGCCGGGTGCCGCCAAGCGCCATGTTGATAGATGGCCCACGGCAAGTCGCTCTGCGTGCCGTGGCAGCAGCCATTGAGGTAACAGCCGATGCGCCCCACCGCCTCGCCGATGGGCAACGAGAGCGCAAACAAGTCGCCCGTCGAACGCTTGATGCCCAGCCGCCGCTTGACGAGCACAACGGCAACCCACCCGCCGATGACGCCGCCAAGCAGCGTGCGCCCTCCGACACGCGGGTCGAGAATCAGCAGCGGATTTGCCGCCAGTTGTTCGCCATGGAGCAACGCCCACGACGTCAGCCGCGCGCCCAGCACGCCGCCGCAGATGCCCGCGAGGAAAATCCAGCCCATCCCCTCCGTCACCAACTGCCGTCGCCGCGCTTCGAGGAAGAACACGAGAACGCCAGCAGCGTAACCGCCCAGGATGAACCAGGAGCCGTTCATCGCGAGTCTGTCTTCCCCGGAAAATCCTGCGCGTCCGCAAACAGCCAGCGCCAGCAAAGCGGATGGCGTCGCGGATTATCTTCAAACGTACCGCTGTGAACGCAACACTGCCGGATGCGCGCCTCGTGAAACGTGTGTTCGTCCATGAACATCTTGACCGTGATGCGAAACGTGTTTTCGGCGGCGCGCTCCATGGCGCTGCGTTGCAGACCCATCAGCGACCAGACCTGGCCCAGCATCTCGGGCAGGCCGGGAATGCAATTGCACATCCGCGCCACGTCCATCACCAGTTCCGCCGTGCCGGCTTTCAGTTGCTCCGAAAACACGCGCTGCAACGCCCCGCTCTTTAACATCTCGCTGACGGACGCGGTGACCGAGTCGAATGTGATGGTGTTCGACACGACGTGGAGCCAGCGCCGCAGTTCGTCCTTGCCAATCAGTTTCGGCAGCGATTTCCACGAGCCGTCGCGAGTCCGCAACAAATAGCAGATGTCGCAGCAGTCTTTGTGCGAGCACGGCAGCGGGATGAAATCCGTCCAGTCCACCAAGCCGTGCGTCTGTTCGCCGAGCCTGCGCAGCATCCCGGTCGGCGTCGCGCGGGCGCGCGGGTCGTACGCCGAGGCCCGCCCGGAGCCGAACATCGGCTGCATGGACAATCCCGAACAACGCGGCGTTTCCAGACCGAGCTGGATGAGATCGCCGATTTCGTCCTCGTTGATGCCACGCCGGATCATGGCCACCATCGTCGTGAAAACGCCGGCATCATTCAGCCGTTTGAGCACAGTGCGTTTCTCGGCGGCGAGGTCTTCACCGCGCAAGGCGATGTGTGTGGATGGCCGCAGCCCGTCGAATTGCAAAAACAACTCCACTCGCTGCCGGTGATTGTGAAGGAATTCCACAAACCGGTCGTCGGTCGCAATGCGCCGGCCGTTGGTATTCAGGACAACGCGGCGGATGTTGAGTTCGAGCAATCGTTCGATTATCTCCTCAAGATCGCGCCGAACTGTTGGCTCGCCACCCGAGAGCATCAAAGCGCCGAACTTGCCGCCTTCGCGGGCGATGATGATTTTCGCGGTATGGAGAATCTCGTCCACCGAGGGCTGTTCCTGCGGCGCCGCGGGCGTGGCACGCGGTTTGGCGGAAGCAAAGCAGGCGGAACAATCCGAGTTGCAACGCTCGGTGACGTTCAGCAACAGAATGCAACTGTGCTGGCCGTGGGAGGCCGGCAAACCGTGCCGATACCCGTGGGGAAAGCCGCCGAAATTATCCGGCCGGTCCGGTGTGACCCGCATGGTCGGCGTGCTCCAACCGCGCCGCGCACGCCAGATTTCGGCATCCTCCTCATAGAGCGATTCGGTCTCGCCGTGCTCGCGGCACCACCGTCGCAACCAGATGCTGCCATTGTGACTGACCAGCGCGCCGTCCTTGAAAACATCCTCCTCGTTGGATCGCCGTCGCCGCTCGGCAAAGCATGCGGGGCAAACTGTCTTCGTGTATTCCTCAACGACGTAGTCACGAGGCTGCAATCGTTGTGTATCGCCACCCGCCATGCCGCCAGGTTCTCCTTTCAATTGTCTTCAACCGCCAGCGTTGGCGCGAAGGCTACAACGCTGAAAGATATGATCAAAGAAAAAAACACGCAGTCTCAAGCTGAACGCGTTGACTCAAATTAAATGACACCGAAGGGGACGGGCTGAGGGGGCGAAAAAGGGGTCGTTGACTCATGGAGAAAAGACACCCGAAAAGGGTGGCCATGAACATGAACCGAACGATCAAAGACGACCTGTTGCCCAA
>CAIQCK010000040.1 GCA_903870275.1 uncultured bacterium
GTCGAAGCGCAGTTCGCCCGTGTAGCCCACGACCCGCCGGATGGTTTCGGCGGCTTCGCGGATGGAAAGGTCGGCGCCGCCGCCGAGGTTGATCGGCTCGGCCTCGTCGTAGCCGTTCATCACGAAGATGCACGCGTCGGCCACGTCGTCGGCAAAAATGAATTCGCGCCGCGGCTGGCCGGTGCCCCAGACTTCGATGCTGCCGGCGCCGCTCTTTTTCGCCTCGTGCATCTTGAGCATGAGCGCCGGCACGACATGGGAATCCTCGGGGTTGAACTTGCAACCCGGCCCGAACACGTCGGCGGGAATGCCGCTGATGAAACGCGCGCCGTGTTGCCTACGGTAAGCCTGACAGAGTTTGATGCCGGCCATCTTGGCCATCGCATACGGCTCGCTGGTGGGTTCCATCGGACCGGTCATCAGCGACGCGATGCTCATCGGCTGCGGGCACTGTTTCGGGTAAATGCAGGAGCTGGCCAGATAAAGCAGTTTGGCGGCGCCGTGCCGGTGCGCGCTGGCCAGGACGTGCGAGATCACCAGCAGATTGTTTAGCATCAAGTCCGCCGGATATTTCTGGTTGGCGCTGATGCCGCCCGATTTGCCGGCGGCCACGAACACACACGCTGGCTTCGTGTGCGCGAAAAAAGCCTCCACGGCGGCGGCATCCGTCAGGTCCGGCGCATCCTCCGCGCCGACGATGCGCGCGAAGCCCTGTCGGCGCAGTTGGCGGACGATGGCGCCGCCGATCAGCGTGTCGGCGCCGGCAACAAAGATGGTGTCTTTCGGGTTCAAGCGGGGAACACAGCTAGCCGAAGACGACGGCGGTAACTTCCCGATGGGCGAGATGTTGAGTCGTGACAGTGAAGATCCGTCCACAGTCGGCGCCCGTGAACTGGACTGGGAACAGTTCCTGAAGACGTAGGATGATCGGTCCGAGAAATCGTGTCGTTGATGGCTGAGGGCGGAGGCTGTCTGAAGTCGCCAAACAGTGCGGCGTCAGTAGTTTCACGGTTAACGAGAAGAAGCGAAGACTTGCTGCGAATGCTCGGCAATTCTCCGGCGAGAACATCCTGACCAAGATTGCGAGCGTTCCGAAATGAAAATGCAATCTGATGGCCTCGATTGCATAGTCGTGGCTCAAAAGTGCCATCAGTGACTGCCCTTCATTAACTGTTGTAAAGCACGGTGGGCCGTGTCGCCTATCACGTTCCAGTCGTAGGTTTGCTCGACAAAATGCCGCGCTTGGATGCGCATTTGCCCAACCAGTTCGTCATCATCCAAGAGGCACAAGACCGCCCTGACGAACGAAGGGGTGTCATCGGCAAGAAGAAGGTGAGTCCCGTGCGTAGCGCCGAGGCCGTCGGCACCCTTGCTGGTGGAGACGACTGGGGTGCCTTGAGCCATGGCTTCAAGAATCTTCAATCGCGTACCACTGCCAATCCGAAGTGGCACGGCGGCTACCCGGCACTGCCTTACAAACGGCCGCACATCAGTGACTTCCCCGGTAACAGTGACTCCCGGAAGTGCCGCCAGTTCGCGAGCCAAGGTTGGCGGAGCACCTCCACCCACGAGCAGCAACTCAAGGCTGGGACGCGCACGGCGCAATGCAGGCCACAGTTCATCGCGGAACCATGTCAGCGCATCCTGGTTCGCCTTAGTGCCCATCCAGCCTGTAAAAACCAGCTTCTCCACCGGGCTGTTTTTGTCATGAACACCGAAGCTGTAAAAGGAACTGTCCACGCCGTTACCCACGGTAAAACCTGGGATTCCGCAGTTCTTCTGGAAGACGTCGCGGTCAGTGTCGGAACAGGCGAAGAAGGAATGGACGAAACGCTGCAAGTTATGCTCCGTCCAATGGAGGATCCGCCAGTTACGATCCAATTCAGGATCGAGGCAACCATACCGACGAAGTTCCTGTGCCACGAGATCGTGGTTGACGTTGTACAAATCCACGAGGCGCAGGGCACCAGGCCGGATGCGCTGGACAATGGGTGCCGCAGTCATGGCCGACAGTTCGTAAAGGATGGCCGCAGCGATGGGGTTTTCGCGAACAACTCGCTCTACCAAATGATAACTTTGCAGGAAAATGCCATCAGCAGGCCCTCTCCATGACCGGCGAAGCCAGCGGTACTTTAGTGCCGTGCCGCGAGGAATCCGATCCAGCAACGTGACCGGCGGCGGCTCATCGCGCACGCTGTAGAGGCGCACTTCATCTGGAATCTTGTAGCCTTCAGTTTCACGGCGGAGTTCCGCGGCTGGCTGAAAGACCACAGCATGCACCTCATAGTATCGCGCCAATTGCTGCAAAAGATGAAACGCCCGCAAGGCTCCGCCGCCGCGTAACGGCAGAAGTTCGAACGGACACAAAACCAGGATGGGCGTCATACCCGCGACTCCCAGACGCGCAAGCCATGTAGACTCGGGCGCACCGGGATGACGGTTGCTTGAGGCAGCTTGGCCGCCAGCTCGCGAGTGAAGAGGCGTTGGTCCCGGTCGGCATTGCCGAACAACAGCGTCAGGGACCCCCCACTCCCACCAGCACCGTTAAGCTTCCATCCCCAGGCATGACATGCCCGCGCAAGATCGATAACCTGGCGGGCTGGCTCACCCAGGATGCCTTCATGAAGGCGGGCCTGCCAGTCCGTATTGGCCTGCATGGCTGCGCCCAACGCATGAAAATCCCCGGTCAGCATGGCGTTTTTGGCGTGGGCCGCTTCACACCGCAACCCCTCTAGTCGCTCATCCCGGGCACCGCTAGACTCGAGTTGTTTGATGACCAGTTTATGTACATCCGATGATACGTGAGCCGAGCCGAGATAGACAAGCATGAGCCGACGCTCCAACTCCCACAAGATATCACTACGCAAAGGCAGCGGCGAAACCGAGGCGTGCGGGTAGTGCGTCATCTGGATATAGTTGACACCTCCATAGGCGGCACAGAGTTGGTCCTGAATGCCACACTGCCATCCTAGTATTTCCATCTCGATTCGTTGCGCCGTTTGCGCGACCTCATAGGGAGAGAGGCGCCCAGGGGTGAGCGCATCCAAGGCGCCGATCAAGGCCACACTGACCGCCGCGGACGTGCCCGTAGAGGCTCCGGCGGGAACCTGAGAAAAGAGATGCACCTCTACGGCAACATCGTCCGGAAGCTTCATGAGGTTGAACGCCACCTCCAGTAAGGCATGCTTGCTATGCAACAATGGGTGAGCTTGGTTTACGGCGAAGGACTCACCGTAGTTTTCCGCAAACACCGTGATGCGGTAGGGTCGTTCGCTCACGCGATAGACGAACACTTGGGCTTGCACAAAAGGATGCACCCCAATATTGAACACAGCACCGTGTTCGGCAAACCAAGTGTCAGTCCATCCGCCGATGTCGCAAACGCGGATCGGGGCGCAAGAGTTGATGATTTGAAGAACTTGGGGCATAGGAAGGCCAGTGAAAGATTGCCAAGTCATCGAAACGAAAACAAAGTCATTTCAATGCCTTTAAGGATAGGAGGTTTGATTCTGGGCCATCTGAGTTGATAGCAAAGAGAGTACAGGGGAAAAATCCGCGTGCGTCCCGTTCGGTTTGCGCTGTTGCTGCGGTTGTCATTTCTAGCTCTGTGACTTGGGGGAACATCGCGGTCATTGTAGGCAGCAGCCTCCGGTGCACAAGCGCAAAATCTCCCCTGCGAGAATCGCTCATGGCGGATCGCCCTGAATTCTCAACTCTCAACTACACCCTCACGGTTCTTCGGGCGCGAGATGCTAACCGGGGTCGGCTCCGTAGCGCGCAACGGCGCAGCAGATCCTCATCTGTTAGCTGCTCAACGACTTCGTGCCATTGTCGAAGTTGATGAACGAGCAGATCAACGGCCTGAGACAATGGACCAGGGGCAGGGCAAGAATGGCAACTTCAACACCGAAGTCTGAAGGGGTTACCCGGAAGGTGGTGGTGCGAGCATTATCTCGTCGCTTCTCCTCCTGTAGCCTTGTCTTCGGGCAGGGTTGCGGGAAGAGGGCGGCGTGAAAAAAGAATTTGTTGCAGACCCTTTTCTTTAAGTGTCGGCCTATCGTCCGGCACCTGCTTCAGGCCGTGATGAACGCTGATGACAGGGAATGCGACCCGTCGGACGCCGGGATCGTGTTTACACTTTACCCCACCTCCGTTGAGCCTCGCCTGATCCGCCCGCAGCTTGAAAAGCTTGGGCCGTGATTTTCATCACGGATCATCTTTTCTATACGACCTGCCCGCCGGATCGGGAGCGCCACCCGCCGTATTCCACACGACAAACTCCGAAACAACAGCGTGGAGTTAAACAAAAACGCCGCCGAAGCGTCAAAATAATTTTCGGAGCTTTGGTAATGAGCGCGTTGACTCAAATTAAATGACACCGAAGGGGACGGGCTGAGGGGGCGAAAAAGGGGTCGTTGACTCATGGAGAAAAGACACCCGAAAAGGGTGGCCATGAACATGAACCGAACGATCAAAGACGACCTGTTGCCCAA
>CAIQCK010000041.1 GCA_903870275.1 uncultured bacterium
CATGATCGTCAACCGATCCCGTTCCTTCCGACTCATCGTTAATGTCTCCATCTTGTGACCGGAGTTGCTACCGCAACCCCGTCCCAAAGGGGACATTTCTATTGAGTTACAAGGGGGACATTCTCATGGAGTTCCGACATCTGAAAATGGATGATTGGACAAGCGGCGCATTTGGCTTACGCTCGCAAGCCATGCGCGCATATTTCGACAACACCGCGGCCCGCGTCAAATCCGCCGCGAAATATCTTTCACTGTTGGTTGCGACGTTCGCTCTGAACGCCGTCGCGGAGTCGCTCCCGCCGCCGATGGATTTTTCCGGCTCCAATGTGCTGGCGCGGCTTTCCACGGCCAGCGCGAAGCTGAGCTGGTCGGCGCCCGGCATGGTATGCATGGAATTTCAAAAAGCCATCTGGCCCGGCGTACGCTTCGTAGCCGGCAAGGCTTACGAGACGAAGGACTGGAGCAGCGCGGGCGGACTCGCCCTCGATCTGCGCAATCCCGGCAACGAGCCGCTCGAGGTGCACGTGCGCGTGGACGACAGCGAAAAAGCCGATGGCCACAACCACTGCCGCACCGGCACCGCGACCCTTGCGCCGGGCGAGCGCGTGACGCTGGTGATGCCATTCGGCGCGGCCGTGTCCGGCATGAAAGCAGGTCCGCCGCTGACGAGCGATCCGGCGGCGCGTGTCATGATAGCCAATCGGACCGAGCCGTTCGACAGCTCACACATTGTTGCATTTCTGATTTTCCTGGCAAAACCGGAGCAGCCGCGCTCGCTGGAATTGCTCGGCGTGCGCTGGCAGCCGAAGGCGGACCTGCGCGGCATCGTGGACCGCTTCGGCCAATATTCCCGCGCCGAGTGGCCCGGCAAACTGCATGAGGAAGGCGAACTGGCCCAACGCCGCGTCGAGGAGGAACGCTGGCTGCGCGCGAACCCGCCGCCGGCCGACCGCGACGAGTTCGGTGGCTGGAGCGCCGGCCCGCAACTGAAGGCGACCGGATTTTTCCGCACCGCGCTGGTCACTGAGGGTCGGGAAATTCCAGACGCTTCACGCTCCACGCTCGACGCTCCACGCTCCGCCCGTTGGTGGCTCGTCACGCCGACCGGCCATCTCTTCTGGAGCGTCGGCTCGACGTGCGTCCGGCCGGAAGCGGGCGGGCCGGTGCGCGGCCGCGAGGAAATGTTCGCGTGTCTGCCCGACGGCGCGGAGAAGGCGGGCTATGTGGATTTCTACCGTCTCAATCTCCAGCGCAAATACAGCGAGGACTGGCGGGCGGGCTGGGTCGCGGCATCGTGCGCGCGGCTGCCGGCGTGGGGCTTCACTACCATCGCGAACTGGAGCGACGAGGCGACGTATCGGCCGCACAAGGTGCCGTTCACGGCGACGGCGCATGGCGGCAGGCTGCCGTTCATCAGCGCGGAGGAATACAAGCACGCGCCCGGCCCGGCGCACCGGCTGCCGGATTTCTTCAGCGAGAAGTTCCCGCAACTTTACGAGGCGGCCATCGCCAAGGCGACCGCCGAGTGGCGCGACGACCCGTGGTGCATCGGCTACTTCGTGGACAATGAACTGGCGTGGGATACATGGGCGCAGATGGGCACCGGCACCGATTACCTCACCGCGCGCGAGGCGATCGCCGCGCCGCCGGCGCTGGCCGGCCGGCAGGCGTTTGTGAAACTGCTGCAAGCGAAATACGGCACCGTCGAGGCGTTCGGAAAAGCCTGGGGTGTGACCGTCGGTTCCTGGGACGATCCCGTGCGCATCAAGTCCTCGCAGTTCAACGAAGCCTCGCGCGCCGACTGCTCGGCGTTTATGACGGCGCTGGGGGAGCGTTACTTTTCGGTCGTGAGCGCGGCGGTGAAGAAATGCGCGCCAAAGCAGCTTTACCTGGGCTGTCGCTTCGCCATTCGACCGAAAGAGGTCGTCGCGGTGGCGGCGAAATACTGCGACGTGGTCAGTTTCAACATCTACGCCGACACTGTGGACCCGGAGAAATGGAAATCCATCAACGACCTTGGCAAGCCGGTGGTCATCGGCGAGTTTCACTTTGGTGCCACCGACCGCGGCATGTTTCATCCGGGGTTGCGGCCCACGGCGAACCAGGCCGAGCGCGCGAAGGCTTATGCCAACTATGTACGCAGCGCGGCGGCGATGCCGGCGATGGTCGGCTGCCATTGGTTCCAATACGCCGATGAGGCACTGACCGGACGGTTCGACGGCGAGAACTACAACATCGGTCTCGTCAGCGTCACCGACACGCCGTATCCGGAGTTGCGCGACGCCGCCCGTGCGGTCAACGCGCAGGTTTATCAACTTCACAACGCTTCGCGATGATTGCAACAGCGGCACGGTTGGTTTCTCACAGGCAAAGGTTTGGCACCGGCGCTTCGGGTTGCGGCCGGTTTTGCGTTCGAATCTTCGTCCTCTTGTTTCTCGGTCTCTTCACAGCGGTTTCATCACGCGCCGCCGCGCCGGACATCGCGGAGGCGTCGGCGGCGTTGCTGCGCAGCGACACGGGCCAGTGGCTCTACACGAAGGCGGCGGAGACGCCGCGTCATCCGGCCAGCACGACGAAGATTCTGACGACGCTGGTGGCCATCGAGTCCGGCGATCTGGACCGCGCCGTCACCGTCGCGGCGGCGGACACGAAGGTGGAAACGTCGGTGGTCGGGTTGCGCGCGGGCCAGCGGGTGCCGCTGCGGGCGCTGCTCTACGCGGCGATGCTGCGCTCAGCCAACGACGCCGCCATGACGATTGCGCGGGCGGTGGGCGGCTCAACGGCGGATTTTGCCGCGCTGATGAACGAGCGTGCCGCGGCAGCGGGCGCGAAACGGTCGCATTTCGCCAACCCGCACGGCCTGACGGACTCGCATCACCTGACGACGGCGCGCGACCTGGCGTTGATCACGCGCGCGGCGATGGCAAACCCAACGTTCCGGCAAATCACCGGCACGAAAACCTACACGTGGCGTTACGGCGCGCAGCCGCAGGTGTTGGAAAACCACAATCACATGTTGAAGACCTACGCCGGTTGCGTCGGCGGCAAGACCGGCTACACGGCGGCGGCGGGAAAGACGTTGGTAGTGGTGGCACGGCGCGGCGGCGTGGAGCTGATTGCGGTGCTGCTCAACGGCCACGGCGAACGCATCTGGGAGGACGCGGAGGAGTTGCTGGATTATGGTTTTAAAGTGGCGCGTTGAGCTTGCCAGCGCGAGAGTTGTCTGCCAAAAGTTTGCAGTGTGGAGAACGGCGGGGTAAAGTTCCGCCGATGAACCGGCAAGCGGACTTGTCTGCGGCGGCAACGCCGGCGCGGTCCGCGACACGAAAGAAGAACTCATGATGAAATCCAAGTTGCTGTTGTGGACGGCTGCGGCCGCGCTGGTTCTCGTAACTTCAGCGACCGGCTACGGTCAGGACAAACTCGCCAAGTTCGAGCGCGGCTTTGCCAACATGGCGGGCGGTGTGGTGGAGATTCCCGGTTGCGTCGCCGACACCACCCGCAAGAACGGACCTTGGATGGGCTACACCGTGGGTTTTTTCAAAGGCATTGGCATGGCGCCGGTTCGCACGGTGGTCGGCGTCTATGAATTCCTCACGTTCTTCGTGCCCGCTCCGGAAGACTACGCGCCGGTGCTGAAGCCGCCGACGGCGTTCAATTATTGGGACGAGGATTAGCGCGCCACGTCGTAAACGCGGCAATCGTCCAAACGACTGGGCGGATTTCAACGCAAAGCCGCAGCAGTCGCGTCACTCCGTGACGTGATCTTTGTTCATCATGCGCGTCACTCCGTGACGCGGCCACTCTACAGCTTCGCCACGGTCACGCCGTAGATGTCCTTGTCGGCTTTGATTTCCGCCAGCGCCGCTTCATTGGGTTCGCTGTCGAGATTGAGCAGGGTCAGCGCCGTGCCACCGAGTTTGTCGCGGCCAAGTGACATCTGCGCGATGTTGACTTTGTGCTTGCCCATGATGGTGCCGATCCAGCCGACAATGCCGGGACGGTCCTTGTTTTGCATGATGAACAGCACGCCTTTCGGCACGCTCTCCACCGGCACGTCATTGAGCCGCACGATGCGCGGGTTGTTCAACGAACCGTAGAACGTCCCGCTCACGCTGGAATGTTTCCCATCGGTGTGCGACTCGACGGTGATCAGTTCGGCGTAATCGCTCTGCGCGCTGGAGCGCGTTTCCTCGACCTTCAGGCCGATGGTGGAGGCGATGATCGGCGCGTTGACGAAGTTGACCTCGCGGCCCTCGGCGCTGCGGAGGAATCCGACCAGCACGCTGCGCGAGATCGGGTTGGTGTCCATCTCCGACACGCGGCCGGAGTAGTGCACGACCAGCTTCTCGCAACGGCGCGGGCCGGTCTGCGCGAGCAGGCGGCCGAGCTTCTCAGCGAAATCAATGTAGGGCTTCAGCACTGCCAGCGTCTTGGCGTCGAGGCTCGGCATGTTCACCGCATTGCGGATGCCGCCGCCGCCGAGCACTTCGGCGATGGCCTGGGCGATTTCAATGCCAACGCTCTCCTGCGCCTCGCTGGTGCTCGCGCCAAGGTGCGGCGTAACGATGATGTTCGGCAGCTTAAACAGCGGCGAGTCCATCGGCGGCGGCTCGGTTTCATACACGTCGAGCGCGGCACCGGCGACCTTGCCGGACTGGACCGCTTCGACGAGGTCGGCTTCGTTCACGAGGCCGCCGCGGGCGCAGTTGATAATGCGCACGCCCTTCTTCATTTTCTCGAACGCCGCCTTGTTGACGATGCCGCGCGTCTGGTCGGTGAGCGGCGTGTGGACGGTGATGAAATCCGCTTGCGTGAAAATCTCGTTCAGTTCCACCATCTCCACTTGCAACGCCTTGGCGCGGCCGACGGTCAGGTAGGGATCGTAGGCCAGCACGCGCATCCCGAACGCCACCGCGCGCCGAGCCACCTCGCCGCCGATGCGGCCGGTGCCGATGATGCCGAGGGTCTTGTTGTAAAGTTCGACGCCCTGGAACGACTTGCGGTCCCACTTGCCGCCCTTGAGCGTGGCGCACGCCTGCGCGATATTGCGGGCCAGCGCCATCATCAGCGAGATGGTGTGCTCGGCGGTGGAAATGGTGTTGCCGCCGGGCGTGTTCATGACGATCACGCCGCGCTCGGTGGCCGCCTCCACGTCCACGTTGTCCACGCCGACGCCGGCACGGCCGACGACGCGCAGCTTCTTGGCCGCGGCGAGCACCTCGCGGGTGATCTTGGTCTCGCTGCGGACCGCAATCGCATCCACGTCGGCGACGGCGGCGAGCAGATCGGCGCCCTTCAGGCCGTGGCGTTCTTCAACGGTCAATCCGGGCGTCTGCCGGAGCAACTCGACGCCGCGCTTGGCAATAGGATCGCATACAAGGACTTTCATCATGCGTCGCAGTCTAGGGTTCCGCGCCGAAAGTTCAACCACGTTTTGCATGGCCAAGGAGTGCATCCTGGTTTTTGGTCGAGTTGAGACAACGGACTTGGAAGTCCGTTCTGCGGTTCTGCGCGCCCCGTCGTAGAACGGACTTTCCAGTCCGTTGCTTCGATCTGTCCGAAAGCTGAGGTGTGCCGTCACTCCAGCCATCGTGCCATTGCAAGCCGTAGTGAGACCTCTGCAAAAGCCCTGGAGCGGCGGTCTCCAGACCGCCGAACTATCGCAGAATCCAAACGATCCGGCGGTCCAGAGACCGCCGCTCCAGAACGGACGATGCCTTTTGCAAAGTCTCGTAGTGGGTTTCATACGGTCGGATTGACCCGGAATGAGTCGGATCGAGTCGAATCGGACCGGATGGCCGCGTTTTCCAAGAGCCGGTTTAGGCGTCCTGAACCCGGATGCAACTGCCTGTCGTGCAATATCTTGCCTGTTTCGACCGATTCATTTGAGTTCGCCTTGTTATTCCATCTGTCGGGTGTTTTTCATAACATACTGCAATCACGCTTTTTGATTTTCTCTATTTGGGTTCGTTTCGTAAAAACACGTTTTCTCACCGGGATTTTTACAACGTGAAATGTTCATTTTCCATTGGAAAACGAGGTTTTTTGGTTTTTATCGCGACCATCATTGGGGTTCGTTTCGCAAATCTGCCGTAGCGCCGGCACCACCGGTTTCTAGCCACAGGTCCTGGCCGCAGCGATGCCGGTGGAACCGCGGATGGAATCTGTCTTCCGTCTTCTGGCTTCTGGCTTCTGACCTCTGACCTCTGACCTCTGACCTCTGACCTCTGACCTCTGACTACTGTCTTCTATCCTTTGTCTCCTTTCATTCAGGGCAAATATATAGCTATTTTCTCTAAACTGCAAGAGAAACTTACTATTGTCTTTTCGGCTGCGGGCGCATCTCGGCACACGCGCCACGATCAAGCCCCAGGGGTAGGGCGAAGCGTCCCCGCTGAGCCGTAATCGCTCGCGTTCCAAAGGTCGCGGCTCGCCGGGGACGGCTCGCCCTACCCAACGGGCGCGGCTGCCAAGTTGAGCCCGAAACTGCGCCCGCCCGCGGAGAGTGCTGGCGTTTGGCGGCGGCGCGGCTAATATCTGTCCGCATTGGAACCCGAACCGTGAGCATGGAATCTCGATTTCGATTTTGCGCGATCGCCGACTGCCACTTCAGCAAGAAGACGGAGCTGGCCGACCGCGTGCTGATTGACGACCTCAACAAGCTGGAGGCCGACTTCACCGTCGTGCTCGGCGATATCACCGGCCAGCCGGGCGCCGGCGGGCCGGATATGACGCAGCGCGCCGTGGAACTGCTGCGCGGACTGCAGATGCCGTGGCACAACCTCATCGGCAACCACGACCTCGAATTCGAGCCGATCGAGACCGACCGCGAGAACGTCGTCCTCTGGCTGCGCGCCCACGGCTACCGCCTGCCGTGGCATCGCGAAGACCGCGGCCCGCTGACGTTCCTCTTCCTGAGCACCGAGCGTTTCCGCGAGCACGAAATCCAGCCGCACGAAGTCTATTTCACGCAGCGGCAGCTCGCCTGGGCCGACGAAGAACTTGAACGCTGCGCCGACCGCCCCGTCGTCATCGCCTCCCACGCGCCCGTGCTCGGCTCCAACATCCTTGTCCACCCCGAGATGCACGTCCGCGCCGGCAACGCCTACATCAACCAGAACCATGTCCCCGGCCAGATCATGGACCTCTGCTGCCACCACAGGAACATCCTCTTCTGGTTCAGCGGCCACAGCCACCTCAGCCAGGCCCACGCCAGCGCCATCGTCAACACCCTCGGCATCCACTTCGTCCACACCGGCACCACCAGCGCCGACTGGGCGCGCGAGATGAAGCGCCACAGCCGCGTCGTGGATGTCGAACCGGAGCGCGTCGTCATCCGCACCTTCGACCACGACAAACGCGCCCTCGACGACTCCCTCGACTTCGTCATCCCCCACAGCCTCGACCATCTCCTCGCCGCACGGCAGGCGCGGGTGAAGTGAGACCATCAATCCGCACCCTGCTCCAGCAGCCTGTTCAGCCCAGTCGAACCTGCGGCCTTTACTGGCGACTGGCTTTTACTTATTCTCGCCACGTGTTTCGGATTCAAAGTCCATTAGCGAGCCAGCAGATTTGAATCGTGCACCGTAATAGGCCTCATCTCAATTCGGTTAATGTCTGTTTGCCGTCAACAGTTGCGTTTATGAAACAATTCACACTTTTCTTCGTTGTCGCAATTGCAGGAACCTGCCTAGCCGATGCGCCTCCATTCAAACCCGGCTACGGAAAAGCTGAAACACCAATTGGTCGCCTCGGTTACCGGATTGGGAGCTATTTGAAGATTGAAGGTGTCCGAGCAGAGCTGGGCAAAGTCGGCAGCCAGACGCTCTTGGTTGACACGATTGACGGTTACAAACTGGACAAACCTGTGGGAATTTGGATTGAGAATGTCGAGTTGCCGATGGGAGATCACTGTGTCCTCAAAGGTTACGAGACGGGTGAGTGGATAGGCACGCCGGGCGAAGTTCTGCGTGCTACTGGCACATTACCTCCGCAGGCGGTTTGGCAGTTTCATTTTTATTTTATCGCGACGTCGGTTGAGCAACCCACGGGGTTGAAAATCAAGAAAAGATATTTGCCCTAATGCCGCAGGTGATCTCGTTAAGCTGTTTCTTACACCACTTCCTCCACCGTGACCATCTTCACGCCGGCGGCTTTCATCTCCTCGACGGCGCGGGCGCTGTCGTCGGGCTGGGCATTCACTCTCCACTGCTTGACGCACCGACAACGCCGTGACACTCTCCGCGCCCGGAACCTGACCGACTCGCTTTCCAAGAAGCCCGCCGGTTGGAGCGAACAAGAACGACAGACCACCAAACGCACCACCACCGAATGGCCAACGGAAAAAATAAACACTACGTCTCGTTCTGGTTTTGGATGTTCGCGCTGTTCGTCATGGCGATACCGTGCATCGGCGTCATCATGGTCTTCGTCTGGGCGTTCGTCGGCGACAACGAATCGCGGAAGAATTACTTCCGGGCGTTGATTGCGTGGTCTGTGATTATCGCCGTGCTCTGGCTTGGTCTCTTGGCGTTCGGATATTGGCCGGAGATACTGAAGCAGATTCAGGGTTGGATTCAGCACGTGAAATGAAGCGGAGGAGTTGAGATCATGGATATTGAGATCAAACACCCGCGATTCGAAGGCCGGGGACTGAAACTGCAAACGGCCGGCTTTTTCACTGGACCGCGTCTCTGGATCGATGGCGCTTTCATCAAAGGGAAGCGGGGAAATTACGAAGTCAGGGATAATACCGGCGCGCCAGTCGCGATTCGACTCGCGCCCAGTTTCCTCGACCCGATCCCGCGGCTCGATATCGCCGGTGATCGCGTTGAGTTGGCGCGCCCGCTTGCGTGGTATGAGTATGTTTGGATGGGATTGCCAATTGCGTTGGTATTTACAGGCGGAGGTTTGGGAGCCGCGATTGGTTTTGGCGCTGTGTATTCGAGCGCCCGTGTCTTTCGTAGTGAGCTAAGTACTCCCGTCAAGTATCTGCTCACGGGTCTGATCTCGATGGGTGCCACCTTGGTCTTCTTCGTGCTGGCAGTGCTGATTCAGATTCTGATCAAGGGAGCAAGGAGTCACTGAGGCCACCCATCCGATGAGCCGAAGGGGCTTTGCCCCGTCGGCTCTCATCTCCTTGACGGCGCGGGAGCGCCGCCTCAGGCGTAGCGGCCTTCGTCCTTCGCCGCTGCGATCATCGCCACGACGTTTTCGCGCGGCGTGCCTTTCTCCAGGAAGTCGGACGCGGCAAAGATGAACCGGCCGCCGGGTTTGCCGACGCGGACGATCTCGCGCGTGGCGGCGTCCACCTCGGCGGGCGTGGCGCGCTTGAGGAAATCCACCTGGTCGAGATTGCCGAGCAGGCAGATGCGGTCGCCGAGCACGGCCTTGGCGTCGGCGAGGCGGTTATCGCCGCGCGGCGCTTCGCTGACGGTTTCCCAGACGGTCATGCCGAGTTCGCGGTAGTTGCCGTAGAGAATCTTCGCGCAGCCGCAGTTGTGATAGACGCTGAACTTGCCGGCGTCGTGGATGGCATCAATCATGCGCTTCTCGTAAGGCTGCACGAACCGGCGGAAAAAATCCGGCCCGGTGGTCGCGCCGCCGGCCATGTGGCCCTGGATGCCGATGCAGTCAATCGCCGTCTCGCCGAGCGCCGCGCTGTAGGCGGCCATCGCGTCGGCCACGCCGCTCATCAAGGCGCGGTAGCGCGTTTCGTCCTCATAGGGCGCGACGTAGAAGTTGTCCATGCCGCAGAGGTCGGCGCAGAAGTTGAACACGCCGGCGAATCCCCACGGCGCGAGCACGCCGCGGTCGCCAAGGATGCGCCGCCACTCGGCAGCCGTCTCGCGCATCTGCCGGCGGTCCTCGTCGTCGAGCGGCGGCAGCCATTTTAGAAACGCCTCCGTGTCGTCCGCGTCCTGCAACAGCGTCCGCGTGACGTGAAACCGCACGCCCGTCGTGGCCGCGCCGCTGTCGGGGCCGGTCTCCTCCTGCGACAGCGTCCGCGTCGGCGTGACGATCTCCAGCCGCCGCCGGATCATGCCCTCGCCGCGCGTCTCGCTGCGGCGCAGTTCCCAGTTCGGATGGCTGCGGCGGAAAAAGTGCGGCGGCTCCAGCGCGCGGTGCTTCGCCATCAGGTCGAAGTCGAGTTCGTTGGCCAGATCGGTGGCGTCAATGACGCGGTCGAGCTTCGGCCGTTGCGGATAGTAGAAGGAAAGATATTCCTCCTGCACAAACGGCGAGACCGGCACGCGGTCGGCGATCCCGCCGCGGAGGGTTGTTAAGAGGCGTTCGCGTGGTGTCATGGCGTTGTAACCCCGGAAAGCGGCGTTGCGTGACCCGGATCTGTGGCGCCCCGAAGGGGCAGGAATAAATCAGCCCAGGGCAAGCGAGTCCGCGAGCGCCGCCCTGGGTTCATGCATAGAAGGGCGACGCGCCCTGAAGGGGCGCGAGTAAAAGACATACCGACGACAGCCCGGTTTACCTGCGCCCTTTCAGGGCGCACACCATTATTTGCTATTATCCCAGGGCGGCGCTCGCGGACTCGCTTGCCCTGGGCTGATATACTACCGCGCCTTTGGCGCGGCTTGCGGATGCGGAATCCCAGTTGTGTAGCGTGCGAAACGAGGAAAGAAGAGTGCATCACACCTTCTCCGGCACGACATACGGCGCGCGGTATTCGCGCGTCAACATCGCCGTGGCTTCCTTGTCGTGCGGGAACGTCATCGTTACCGGATCGAAATCCAGGCTGCGGCCGAGGCGGTAGGAGATGTTGGCCAGATGCACGAGCGCGCACGAGTAAAACCCTTCCTCGATGTTGGCGTTGGTCGCCTTCTGGTCGTGGTCGCGGATGGCGCGGATGAACGCGGCGTAGTGGCTGCCCAATCCCTCGTCGGACGGACCCGGCTCGCGCTTCTCGCCCATGAACGTCTTCCACACCTTGAGGTGTTTGGCCATGTAGCCCTTCGAGCCGTAGAACAGATTGCCGATGTTGTTGCTGTCGCTGGTCATGTAGGTGTTGGCGGCATCCTTCACACCCTCGCTGAAGCCTTCGCGATTGGTGATCCAGCCGCGGACCTCGAACTGGAGGATCTTCTTCTTGTCAGCCACGCCGTCGGGATTCGGGAACTCGAACATCGACATCAGCGCGTTCGGCGTCTGCTGGTCGTCGTCGAACAAGAAATGCCCGCCCATCGAAGTGACCTTCGTCGGGAGCTTCACGCCGAGGCCCAGGCGCGCGATGTCCATCTCGTGCGCGCCCTGGTTGCCGAGGTCGCCGTTGCCATACGTCCAGTTCCAATGCCAGTTGTAGTGGAACCGGTTCTGGTTGAACGGCCGCCGCGGCGCCGGGCCTTGCCACAGGTCGTAATCCACGCCCTTCGGCACCGGCTCGTCCTCGAAATGCTTGATGGTGGGCCGCCACTTGTAGCACATGCCCTTGGCCATGTAGACCTCGCCGAGACCGCCGTCGCGGAGGAATTTCGCCATCGTCTGCGCGCACGGGTTGCTCCGCTGCTCGCAGCCGTCCTGCACGATCACGTCGTATTTTTTCGCGGCCTCGACCAATTTCTGCCCTTCGAAAAAAGTATGCGAGGACGGCTTGGCGATCCGCACGTGCTTGCCCGCCTGCATCGCCCAGATTCCCGCAAGCGCGTGCCAGTGGTTCGGCGTCAGGATCGTGACCGCATCAATCTCCTTGTCCTCATACAGCTTGCGCAGGTCGGTATAGGTCTTCGGCTTGGGCCGGTTTTGCTTGGTGAAGTGCTTCTCAATGACGCCCGGGAACAGATTCTCGTCCACGTCGCACAACGCCGCCACCTCGACATCCGGCAGCGCGGCGAACTCCCTGAGGTGCGTCTGCCCCATCCCGTGGATGCCGACGACGGCAATGCGCACGCGGTTGTTGGCGCCGGCCCACGCGCGGTGGGTGCCCACAAGTAATGCGCCCGTGGCGACGGCGCCCTGTTTGAGGAAATGACGGCGGGTAAACATGGCGGTCCTTTCTTTAATCTTTTGCGAACGATTTCCACTCGCGCTCCAGCGCGTCGGCCTTGCCTGCGTCGTTGTGAACCAGCACGCGATAGCGCAACCGAATCGTCGCGCCGGCCTTCAACGTCATCGGCTCAAGATAAATCAGGGCGGGACTGAAATAGGGATGGCCCTCATTGAGATACCACGCCGTGGGATGGCGCGGATTGGCCGGATGGTCGAACACGGTGATGCCGGCGACCGTACCTTTTTTGGTCGGGCCGGAAAAATCCACCCAGCGCGCACATTTGCCGTTGCCTTCGTCGGAGTTGTGCGCGCCCTCGCTGGTCAGGAAGCTCCAGCCGGTGGTTCCCTTCGGAAAACGCAACGAGAGGCCCGCATAGCCGCCGCTCTTGGCCTTGGGCGGCGTGCGGTCGAGCGTGATGTCCGCGTCGCCCACCGTAAACTTCGCATCCCAATCAATCGCATACGCTCCGTCGGGCCGTGGCGCGCCAAACTCCATCACGCGGGATTCGCGCATCACGGGCGGCTGGCCGGGCAAGGCATACTCGATGTCCATCTCGACGCGCGCGGAGAAATCGCCGCCACGGTGGAATCGGGCGGACTTGATGTTCGTGCGGCCGGGGCTGAGGCCGGTCTTCTTGTCCACCTCCCAGTAGTTGATATGGTTGATGTATTTCCAGGCGAACCAGAGGCTGTGATGCCAGACGTGGTCCGCGGGCGAGTTCGCGGTCAGTTCGGTGCCGTCAATCGTGGCAAGGGGGTAGATGTAAGGCTTCGGCTGCGCGGGATCGCACACCGCCCGCCAGACGGGCAGCGAGGTTGTCTTGTTGATGAGCGCCAAGCCGGTGTCGTTGGGCATCGCTTCCCAACCGAGCGCCGGAGGCGGCGTTTGCTCGGCCGCATTGACCGACAATGAGCATGCGAGCGCCACCCAAGACATGGCCGCTGTAAAGCCGAAGGTGGATCGCGACCTCCGGGCGCGATGGACAGATCG
>CAIQCK010000042.1 GCA_903870275.1 uncultured bacterium
AATCCCAGCCGCACCAGAGCGTCCACGTCCGTTTTCACATCCGGCTCGGCGACACCTTGCGCGGCAAAGTGGTCGCGCAGCGTGTGACGGTTCGGCTTGTGGCCGCGCCGCGCGGGCGCTCCGGCCAGGGCGAGAATTTCCGTCTGGCGAGGCGTAAGCTGATCGCGCTCCGAGGCCCGGCGCGGATGATAGCGGCAGACATACTGATGGCCGAGGATGTCGCGGAAGATTTGCAGCCCGCGCTGACTCAACGCCTGCCGCAGCAACGCCAGGAAATGGCCGGGGTCTTTCTTTTCCTTGTCCCAAACCTGGTTGCAGGCGTGGCGGATGTCGCGGCATTCGAGATGGCGCACGTGCGAGGCCGGGATCGCCACTTCCGGCTCGGTCGTCTCGACGTGGTCGGCGTGCGCCTGCCGCACGTGCTCCAGCAGCGCGCGCTCGTCCGCCGCCACCTGGTCGCAGAACGCGCAGTGCAACTCCTCGGTGACGCTGAGCGCCTTTCGCCATGCCTCCACGTCGTCCGCGGAGTTTGAGTTGGCCACCTTCGCGCGATAGTCCTCAAACGGCACGCGGTCGTGGCGTTCCTGATGATGCGCCGCGAGACGCGAGGTGAACTCGTGGTAGTTCGGCGGGCACAGCAGCGCGCGGCACAAGCCGCACCGGGCGATAAACTGAAAATTGCCTTTGGGCGGCTCGACGGTCTTCGGCACGATCTTGACGGCCTTGTCCGCGTGCTGCTGGCGGAAATGCCGGAAGACCAGTTCCGCCCCGGAAAACGCCTGGTCGCACGCGACGCAGCGATGGAACTTCGCCTTCGTGTCGCGCGCCGGCTTCAGCACAAACGTTATCGCGTTCGGCTGGTTCACGAGCTGGCGCCACAGGTCGAACAATGCGTGCGCCCGGCCGTCGGCTTTAAGCCGTTGCGACAGCTTGTCGAGCGGCGGCGGTTCCAACCGCGCCGCGCAGAAAATGGGTTTGTCGTCCACAGGCTTCATCGGTCCACTTGCTTCCGCGCCGCCGGCTCCATTGTTCGCCTGATTGACGGCACGCCCGCATTCTCCTAGAGTGCCCGCGCGAGTCAACGCAAAAGGACAACAGAAAACAAATACCGCCGCCTGAACCGATTCACGATGACGTTATGAAAATCATCCGCTTCACCACTCCCGGCCTGCAATTTCAAGACGGCTATCCTTTCCGGCTCGGTGTGCTCGACGGCGAACGCGTCGTGGACTTGACCACGAAAGACCCCAACACCTTCGGCTCCGTCTCGGGTCTGTTGCGGCTGGACGATCCCGCGGCAGCCGTTGCGGACGCCATGCAGAACGCGCCGGCGTTGCCGCTGCGGCAGATTCAGTGGGAAGCGCCGCTCGATGTGCAGGAGGTATGGGAGGCGGAAGCCACCTATCCGGAAACCTGCGCGGCGCGCACGAAAGGAGCCGCGAAGTGCGGCGGCGGCGGTTATTATGAGAAGGTCTTCAACGCTCCGCGGCCGGCGCTGTTTTTCAAGGCGACACCGGAGCGGGCCGTTGGCCCGGACCAGTATGTTCGCGTTCGCGTGGACTCGAAACGCAGCGTGCCGGAGCCGTCGCTGGTGCTCGCCATCAACTACGCGGGCGCCGTCGTCGGCTACACCATCGGCAATGCGGTTTCCGCGCGCGACCTTGTGGATGAGAACCCGCTCTATAGGCCGCAGGCGTCCATTTATCGCGGCGCTTGTGCGCTCGGACCCTGCCTGCTGCTCAAGGACGCCGCCACCGATCCGAGGACACTGGAGATCGAGATGCGCATCGAGCGCGACCAGGCGCGCGTGTTCCAGGGGAAAGCGAGCGTCGCGCAAATGAAGCGCAGTTTCGAGGAGCTTGCGGATTATCTCTTCCGCGAGAACGACTTCGTCGCCGGCGTCTTTTTGCTGACTGGCGCCGCCGTTGTGCCGCCGGCCGATTTTGCGCTCTGCCACGGCGACATCATCGAGACTGAAATTCAGCCGCTCGGTGTGTTGAAAAACGTGGTGGAATAACCGTTCTCTTCGTCGCGCCACGCCCGCCTCGCCGTGCGCCCGGTGGCTACGCCTTTCCGCCGCCGAATGTCTCGACCGCAAGCCCCGTCCTCTGGCGAACCCGTGCGGCAATGGAATCCAGTTCCCCGTCGGTCAACGGCGCCACCCACGGTTCGAGCGGTTTGCGGACGACGGTATAGACTTGGACCAGCTTGATCTTTCCGCCCGACTGGAGGATTTCCCCCAACCGGTCGCAATAAGCTTCGATCTCCACGTCCGGCGGTGGCTCGCCATGCAGCCGCATAAACAAACTCTGGAGGGTAATCGGCCGCCCGCGCGCGACCGTCGCCAGGTTCTTCAGGATGCGGCTGAACGCGACTGCTGTGCGGTTCACTTGCTTGAAATACTGTTCGCTGCCGGCATCGAGCTTCGCCCAGACTTCGCCGCGGTCTTCGTCCATCAACTTAAGTCCGGCCTGCACGCCGGCCCGGTCAAGCCCCGTGCCGTTCGTGATCAGCACCACCTTGGCGTCCTGCAATCCGGTCTCGCGCTTCACGCGCTGGACAATCCGCACGACCTCCTGAAACTGCCGCGCCGCCGTCGGCTCACCGTCGCCGCTCAGCGCGATGTCGTTGACGCGCGTGGCCAGGTCCAGCGCAGTGTTGAACGGATATTCGCTCGCGAGCGTGCCCGACTGGACCAGGTCCACCATCTGGCGCAGTTCCCGCTCCAGCGTCGCCAGCACCAGCATCGAAACCCTGGGCGGCGTTGCGCGATCCACCTGGCAATAAGCGCAGCCAAAGCTGCAAACCTTGTTCGGCGTCAGGTTGATGCCAATGGACAACCCGTGGCTGCGCCGCGAGATGACGGGATAAACGTAAAAAAAATCGCGATACGTTCGCGGGTGCGAACGGTGCGCGATGGTCAGATTGGGCTTTATCGTTTTAACTTCGACCACCGCGGAAAGTAGCACCGCCACCGGCCAAGCGCAACGTCCAGAATCGTCTGTGTCGGAACTCCATGAGAATGTCCCCCTTGTAACTCAATAGAAATGTCCCCTTTGGGACGGGGTTGCGGTAGCAACTCCGGTCACAAGATGGAGACATTAACGATGAGTCGGAAGGAACGGGATCGGTTGACGATCATG
>CAIQCK010000043.1 GCA_903870275.1 uncultured bacterium
CATTGTGGCACAGCGCGTTGTGAGACAGTCTCAGCCGGAACGATGCAGTCACCATCCTTGGACGACACCCCTCACCCTGTCCCTCTCCCCTCGCCAGCGAGGGGAGAGGGAAATCCACCGCACTCGCCTTCTGAGGTTGTCTCGGTTTCGTGGACAGTGAGGGGCGAGGCCGAGCAGGATCGAGCCTATGAACGAAACGAGCAAGCGGCGGAGAATCTCTCCCTCGCCCCGCGTCAGCGGGGAGAGGGCCGGGGTGAGGGGCCGCAGCAACTGAATCGGTCCGGCTCAGCGCACCGTCCCTGCCAACTTCGGCTTTCAGGTTGAACCGTCGCGTTTGGCTTCGTTTGGCTTTGGGCACGGTCAACTCTCGCCATGTCGTTTTCAAATAACCTGCGGGTTTGCAGTCGGTTGCACCAGACCCGCGTTCTTCTCTATTTGGGTTCGTTTCGTAAAAAAATGTTTTCACACACAAGCCAGCCGTCACCGGCCGGGCGCGGCATTTGGGTTCGTTTCGCAAAAACCTGTTTTCACACCAGCCCCCACGACGGATCGAAATGTTCGTATTCCCGCGGAAAAACGATGTTTTCCAGTCTTGGACGCGGCCATCATTTGGGTTCGTTTTGCACATTTGCTGTAGCGCCGGCTGTAGCCGCCGACGTAAGGAGGCGGGCATGCTGCGCGATTCGCTGACTGTCTGTAGCCGCCGACGTAAGGAGAACTTCACCCACTCGGCGTTGGCGCGTCCGGGCCATGAACTTGGTTGCCCCGCACGCTAAACATGAAGCCGAAGGCTTTGGACTGCTGCGAGCATCGCAGCTTTCGCTGTCAGCCCACCAGCGGCTCCAGCGGCAAAAGCTGTAGTTCCTACAGCAGTCCAGAGCCTTCGGCTTCATTTGAAATGCCAGAGACAATGCCGGTGGGTGTCTCCCACAACACTGTATTACAGGGACTTCTTTTGACGCCGTTCTGGCTGGCAGGTTCATGGATAGGCGGAATCGTTCATCCAGCGCGGCCATTCGTCTTTCCGTAAACCTTCCGATGCAGCCCGGTAACGAGGTGGATCGCGATCCAACTTGCCGCTCCATCCATCGTGCAGTTGCAATCGCCAATGGGTTTCATACGGTCGGGTTCATCCGGTCCGGGTCGGATCGAGTCGGATTGGGTCGGATGGAACCCGATAACCCCGCTCGAACAATCCGTGTAATCCGTGCCATCCGTGGATTGTTCCCAAGCCGGATCGGGTCGGATTTGGTCGGATCGAACCGGATTGACTGCGCACTTCCGCGCACCAGTTCGCCTTCTGCCTTCTGCCCTCTGACCACTGACTCCTGACTCCTGACTTCCGCCCTCTGACCACTGAGCACTGTCTTCTGTCTTTCATCGTCGGGCACAGAATATAGCTATTTTCTCTATTATGTCAAGAGAAATTTGCTGTTTTTCCGCCTTCCGCCCCCACACCAACGCCGCCTGCTCATGCCAACGCAAAGATTATAGGACTAACCTTTTTTTGAGGCAGAATTCCCGCACATGAACTCCAAACTCGTGCGCGGCGAAGAAGAGCGCTATTATAACCACCGATGAAACCCATACCGATCAAACACATGGATGGCAGCGAAACTTTCACTATCAAGGGGAAAAGCGCAGGTTTCAATCTTCTTGAATTTTGGTCGTGGGCGATGTCCGACATTTACAGCAACACGACACGGGGGATTATTGCCGAGTTCTTGGTAGCCAAGGCACTTGGCCTAGACACAAATAATCCAAGAGATGTATGGGCAAAACATGACCTAAAGTACCAAGGAGAAGGCATCGAGGTGAAGTCAACGGCCTACCACCAAAGCTGGGAGCAAGATAAAATATCCCACATTTCATTTGCGGTGACCAAGACTCATGGATACGAGGATGGCCCGAACGAGAAGCCTAAACGTCACGCCCAAATCTATGTGTTGTGTTTGCTCTCCGAAATGGATAGAGACCGAGTAAATCCTCTTGACGTTGATCAGTGGAGGTTTTGGATTGTACCAACTCTGTTTTTCGATCAGAGAGAGAGAAGCTAGCATTCGATTGGGCATAATTCATTGCTGGAAGAGGTTGGCAAGCCAGTTTCATTTGCTGAAATCCGCTCGTCTGTTGGTGAAATTATTGATATCGGGCCGAAGAAGTGGCTAAAACAGCACAAACCAGTAGCGAGATGATAGCTGCGACTTAAAACTGCATCAGCAAATCTTCCTCATTGCTCCTTTTGACAACAGTCGCAATCAACGACTTCTGCCTCACGTTTGGAAGCCCACTCTTTCAGCGCCTGTTTATCTGCTGAACATATTTTGGGTTTGCTGGTCACAGATACTACCCCATCAAATTCTTCGAAACTGGGATCTAAATGGTAGCATTTAGATAAATGAAACCTAAACTTCGATTCCGTTGTTTGATTCAAGAAAAACCCGCCTGGATTCTGTTTGCGCCACCGCTGGAAGACATCGTGAGCATCCCCCTTTAACTTGTCGTGAAACACGGTGACATCCGGTGTGGGCAGTTGTTGAAATGCGGATGAGTTTTCCATGGTGTTCGTCCTGTTTAATTGTGTTTGTTTACTCGATAGTTTTGTGTCCTCTGTGACGCACAGATTGTAACGATTGGCACCGCAGTTGAAAAGCCTTCGCTGCCGGCGGCGCAGTCTTCACAGCTTCGTTGACTTGGCGCAACTGTGTTCTATCATCCGCGGCCATGAGGACTCTTGCGGCGGTGATGTTGATCGCGTCCGCCTGCGCGGCCGATCAGAGTTTCCTGTTGACCGACAACCAGCCGTCGCAGGACGCGAAACTCCGGGACGCGCAGCGGCTCGAAACGAAAGGCGCGTATCAGTCGACGCCGGCTTTCAGCGGCGGCGAGACCAACCAGACGCGCATCGCCTTCGCCGGGGGCGCGCTCACCGACGGCAACTCCACCTACAACTCCGGGCGCAAGCCGTTGCCGTATGTTTATTGGCACAACATCACGCAACCCGAACTGCTCGTGGACTTCGGCAAGGTGTTTCAGATCGAACGCGTGGCGGTCCATCTTCTCAATTCGGAGAAAGGCCCGCATGGCACGAGCGACGTGGACGTTTTCGTCACGGGCGATCCGCTGGAGTTCCCCGACGTGTTGAAGGCGGGCCGCATCGCGCCGGCGCGGGACGGCTGGAACGAACTGCCGGTCAACCGTGCCGCCGACGGACTGCGGCTGGTATTCCATCGCGCGGCGGGCAAGAGCTATGTCACACTTTCCGAAATCGCCGTCTGGGGCCGCGAGGCGCCGAAGGCGCAGGCGGCTGAGGCGGCTTCGCCGCGCGCGACGTCGCCGCGCCGCGCGCAGGACGGCGTGACGTGGTGGGCGTTCGGATTCGGGCCGGCCGGCTCGCCGCCGTTCGCGCAATTTTACGTCGCCGATTCGCATTGTGCCTATTCGAAGGAGCGCGGCTTCGGCTGGATTCCGCAATGCGCCGGCAAGGACGTGCCGGGGCTTGCCGAGCGTGACCGCGGCGGGAAAACCAAAGGCAAAAGCCGCGGCCTGCCCACCGACGCGCTTTACCGCAATCTGGTCATGACGAGCGCGTATTATCATCCGCAGGTGCGGCAGGCGTTCGCGCTCGATCTGCCCAACGGCGCCTACCGCGTGATGACCTTCCACGGCGACACGGCCTTCGGTCACGCCGGCAGGCAGGCGTTTTGGATCGAGGCGCAAGGCCGCGTCGCGGTTCCCGAAATTGTTTTTCCGCCGACGCTCAAGACCAACGCCGTGTTCGATGTGACGGTAAACGACGGCCAATTGAAGCTGACGTTCGACGCGAAAGACCCCGATCCGGCGAAGCGCGGCTTCGTGCTCAACGGCCTGATGGTGCTCCCGGCCAACGACGGCCGCGAGCGGGCGTTCGCCGATCGCCGCATCGCGATGGTCCGCGAGATGGACGAGCGCGAGCAGGCGGCGCGGTTTGCCGCCGAGTTCCGCGAGGTGCCTTACGTCGAGACCAACACGATGGTCGCGGTCACCGCCGCCGACCAGGCGCGCGGCTTTGTCGCGTGGACGCCGAACTGGATGGAACTCCTCTACACCAACTCGATGCCGACGGCTGCCGCCATGACGCGGCCGTGCGCGACGTTCGCGACGCCCGGCGAATACGAGCCGGTGGCGGTGGCGCTCCGCGCGCTGCGGCCGTTGAAAGGCGTGCGCGTCGAGACCGGCAGCCTCGCCGGCCCCGGCGGCGAAACGATTCCCGCGTCGGCGCTCGACGTGCGCTCGGTCAAATGCTGGCCGCAGCGGATTGGCTCGTCGTGGAGCCACGATTGGCGCGTCCTGCCGGAACTGCTCGAAAAAACGCCCGCGGTGGACGTGAACGCTGGATGCACGCAGGAATTTTGGATCACCCTCCACGTGCCGGAGCGCGCGAAAGCCGGCGAGTATCACGGCCCGCTGCGTGTCGTCACCGCCGACGGCCAGTGCTGGGAGACAACGTTGCGGCTGGAGGTGCTGCCGTTCACGCTCGCGCCGTCGGAGCGGATTGTTGGAATGTATTGGCGCGACAAGGCCGACGATCCGGAACTGCTCGACCGGCAGGTGCGCGACATGGTCGAGCACGGAATGCGCGCGGTCACCATTGACCGTTCGCCGAAGGTCAGCAACGTGGACGGCAAGCTTGTCGTGGACGCGAGCGAACTGCTCGCGTTCCTGCGCCACCTGCGCCAGCTCGGCCTGACCGGCCCGATTCCCTACAACAACAGTTTCGAGGGCCTGATCAAGCGCGCGTTTCCGAAAGGCGATTTCGACAGCCTCTACGTCGAGATGATCCGTGAACTGGAAAAAGTCTCCAGCCAGCCCGACGCGCTCAAGCTCCTCTACTATCCCGTGGACGAGATCGGCAACGCGGAGGATCGCGGTCGCACGGCGCACGACCTTTGCGCGCTCATTGCGAAGGCGCCCGGCGCGACGAGCTACATCACGGTGAACAGCTTCAAGGCGGGCGAGAAATGGGGCGACACGTTCGACATCTGGTGCGGCAATGTCGAATACACGGTCGAGCAGGAGCAGCGGCTGCTGGCGCGCGGCAAACGCTACATGCGCTACGGCTCGGCCTATCTGAACGACTGCCGAAAGGCGCGCAACTCCTGCGGCCTCGGTTTCTACCGCCGGCCGGCCGAGGCGATGTATTACTGGCACTACCAATATCCGGTCGGCGATCCGTTCAACGACTTCGACGGCGACTCGCGCGACTGGTGCGCCGTCTATCCCGGTCCCGGCGGCACGCTGATCCCGACGATGGATTGGGAATCGTTGCGCGAAGGCGTGGACGACCTGCGTTACATCGCCACGTTGAAACAACTGGCGGCGCGCGCCGAAAAAGGCAGCGCCGCGCAGAAGCAGGCCGCGACGAAAGCGCGCGCGGAACTCGCCGCGGTGCTTGCCACCGAGGAGGAAAGCAAAGTCAACCAATACGACTTCGCCGACAAACTCAGCCACGACGACTACAACCACCTCCGCCGCCGGCTGGCGGATCGGATTGTGGAGTTGGTGACGGTACTCGGCGTTGGGCCGAACTAAACGTGAATTGAAATCACTTCTGACACCGCCGCGTTGATGATAGAAGAACTGAACAGAAAGAGCTTCCAATGAAAACACGCACGCTTGTTTTTTTGATCGCGCTTGGCTTGACCCTGTCGTCAACGAGCGAGGCCGCCGAGTCCCGCTGGAGGATCGGCACACCCATCATGACTTATTGGGCCGGACCGCCGATGACCGACGCCACCGCGCAACAGATGGCCGAAGGCGGGTGGAATCTTGTGTGGTGCAAGGAGAGTGAACTGGACGCCGCCCGCCGGCATGGGCTGCGGGCGATGCTGCAAGATGGCTTGATCAGTCCGAAGACTCTCGACAACCCGGAAGCGAAGGCGAAACTCGACGCGCTCATCCAGCGCGTGCGGAAACACCCGGCGCTCTACGCTTATTTTTTGCAGGACGAGCCCAGCGCGTCGCAGTTCTCCGACCTCGGCCGCCTCGTGGCCTACCTGCGTGAACGCGATCCGCATCATCTCGCTTACATCAACCTTTTCCCGACCTACGCCAACAACAAACAGCTCGGCAACGAGGGAGATACGGTCACGGCTTACAAGGAACATCTGCGCC
This sequence comes from uncultured bacterium, assembly GCA_903870275.1. Lineage (GTDB taxonomy): Bacteria > Verrucomicrobiota > Verrucomicrobiia > CAIQCK01 > CAIQCK01 > CAIQCK01. The sequence continues at coordinate 6,154 of CAIQCK010000043.1, forward strand.
AGTTCGTCGAGGTGGTCAAACCCGACCTTCTCAGCTACGACCATTATCATTTCTCCGTCAAAGGCGACCACGAGCAGTATTTCCTGAATCTCGCGATGATCCGGCAGGCGGCGCTGGATGCCCGGCGGCCGTTCCTCAACATCGTGCAGGCGTGCAGTTGGACGCCTTCGATGCGGGTTCCCAACGGCGATGAACTGCGCTGGCTCGTCTATACATCGCTCGCTTATGGCGCGCAGGGCCTTTCGTATTACGTCTATTGCCATCCGAAGCACGAAGGCGCGATGGCCCAAGCCGACGGCACGCCCACGGAGTTGTATCGCGCAGCCCAGTCGTTCAATCGTGAGTTCGTCGCGATTGCCTCACAGCTTCAGCCGCTGCGTTCGCTCGGCGCTTACCACGTTGACATGGTCCCGCCCGGCGCCGTGTCGTTGCCGCCAGACGCGGCGTTTCGTCTCGATCCATCACCCTCCGAAGCGGAGTTCAAAGCGCTCGAACCAGTGAAGGGTTTCGCCCTGGGTTATTTCGGCAAGCCGGGAAGCAAAGCGAAGCCAACGCACGTGGTTATTGTGAATCTCGACTATAAGAAGAGCGCGACGCCGACATTGGTCGGCCCCGGCCGGCTGGCGGTTTTCGACGCCACGGAGAATCGCTGGGTGACTGGCAAGTCGAACCGCATGGACCTTTACCTGCCACCCGGCGGCGGCGCGCTGTTGCGGATCCAGCGATGATTGTTGCGAGCGTCTTCTATCGCTTGCTGATTTCCACCAAGCACGCTCCATGCGACGGCAGCGAAACGGTCAGCGAACCGTCTTCGCCGATTTGACCCAGCGGTTTCCGGCCGGTCTCATCAATTCTGTAAATCTGCCTCCGTTGCGCGAGACCGTAGTAGTTTTTGTCGAGAGCCAGCGTCAGGTTCAGCGGCTCGTCGGCGATGCTCGCGAGCGCGATGGCCACGTCGCCGTCCGGCGCGCGCCACGCGCCCGCCAGCGCCAGCGGCAGCCGTTTTTGAAACTCGGTCAATCCGCCGCGCTGACCGGCGTAGATCGAGAGCCGCGACATGTCGGTCATCGCCTGCGGCGCGTTCAGTTCCGGCGGACGCAGGAATTCTCCGTGCAACAGATACTTCAATCCTTGCTGGCGAATCCGCGCGAGCCGCAGCGCGTAGGCAATCTCCTCCGCGCGGTCGCGCAGATACGACGGCCGGAAGTTCGCCACGGTCGGCTGCTGGCCCCAGACGAAGGCCCGCGCCTGTTCGAGGCAGAACTGGCGCGCGTATTTCCGGTCGAGAAGTTTCAACGGCTCCTTCGGCGCGAACTCCGCCGGCCACAGGTCGTCGTAGGGCGGCATTGTGAGCGACGAGTAGTTGCCAAACTGGATGGCATACGGATGATACACGGCCTGAAAAAACGGAATGGTTTCCCAGCCGGCGGCCGGCGCGGCGTAGCGTTCGCGGCTGACTTCAAGGCTCAACATCAGGTCCAGATACGGCAGCCAGGGTTCGCCGCAACCCTCGCCGGCGAGCGCGATCGGCCGCGCGGCGCGGCAGCGGGCGCGGATGTCGGTTGAGAGCAGGCGAAAGCCGTTCATCCAATACGTGCCGCCGCCGAGCGGGTGACCGTGCGACGGATCGAAGCACGCGAGGCTGCTGCACGCCTGATCCATGTAGATGCCGTCGGCGGCGAGTTCCTTGACGGCGCGTTCGGCCATCCCGGCGTATTTATTCCGCCAGAACGCCGTGCCCATGCACATGGATACGCACGGCTTGTGGGTGAAGGTGTTGTAGATTTCCTGCTTAAATTTTCCGTCCGGCGATTTGACCGCGAAACGCTCCGCGCCCTCATCCTGCCAGCTTCGGGTCGTCAGGCCCCAGAGCCGCTGGTTCATGTAAACCAGCGCGTGGACGTCGCTGCCGTGGGCGCGGGCCAGCGCGCTACGAAACGATTCGGCGCCTTCGCGCGGCGGCAGATAGTCGGGAAAGCCGTCATCGTAGGAGCAACCATGCCACCAATGCCACAGCACGCTCACCGGCAGACCCAGCTCGTGCTGCATCGCTTCCGCCGGTTGCAGGACGCCGCCGGATCGGCCGCGGTTCCAGACCCACAGCGCCGTCTTCTGCGCCCACTCCGGCACCAGCCCGCGATGAAGGCGGCTTTGTTTGGCCCACACCTGCCGCGTCGCCCACGCGCGATAGCGTTCCGCCGCCGTGACCCAGTCGCCGCGAAACGTTCCGACAACAACGCCATACGCCGGCGAGTAATGGGCGGCGTTGCGCGCGCCGTTTTCCGGCAGATGCGAAATCTCCAATGCGATGCCGCCACGGCCATCGCCTCGCGCCGCGAAGCTTTTGCGAAACGCGGCGGCATCGTCGCACGCCAGATAAAGCCCCGGCCCGTTCTGCTGATAGAACGCCATGCACTGGAGCGACATCGTGCCGGGGTATTCCCAGCTGTAGCGCGCGCCTTTTCCGGTGGCGCCCGCCAGCGCGACGCGGGGATTCGGCAACGCCTGCCCCATCCAGGCCGGCACCGCCAGCCATTCGTTCGTCTGCGGCGTGAATCCCGACAGTCGCGGAAACTGGACTTGTTGCAGCGCGCCGTCGCGCGGCTTGGTCACCGCCAGTTCCCAGCGGCTGAGCGGCTGTTTTTCCTCCAGCCGCACCGTGATTTCCACGCGGACATCCGGCGCGTCTGTGGCATCGAAGCCGCTCCAACAAAGTCGCATCGCCGGTTGCGCGCCGGCGAGTTTCCGGCACTCAAACGCTCTGGCCTTCGACGACGCCAGCGAGTTGGTTGTGCCGCCGGCAACGAGGTTCAGCGTCCACAACGCTTCCGCGCCACTCGCCGCCGATGCGAAGTGGTGACCGGATTGAAGATCCGTCAGTTCCATCAGCCCGCCCGTTTTCGCGTCGAAGCCGAGTTGCAGTTGCCCGTTGGAAATCCGGACCGCGTCCGCCGCGCCAAGCGTCAGCGGCAGAAATGAAAGCCCAAGCCATGCGGCGAGTGCGCGCGGACGAAACGTTTCGGTTCGCCGATGCGAGAGGGGAGGGCGGTTTGATCGCGCCATCGCCTGCAACTTCGAGCTTCGCAAGCGCATGGCACGCCAGAGATGGAAAACAGTCGGACTCATGGCTGGAGTTTATCCCACGTCCCGGCGCTCAAGGGAAAACGATTTTATTGGCAAGAACCGGTCGTCTTCGTTCTATTATCCGGCCATCATGAAGACACAGTCATTCGGCTCGGCTTGGCTCGCCAGTGCGTCAGTCATGTTTGTCGTTGGACTGACGACGGGAATCGCAGCCGCGCCTGAACCCGTCACCGATAAGCAACTTTGCGCCAAGGCAGCGGACGCATGGCGGGCTTCCTGGGAACGATTCTACGACGAGCGCACCAATTTGTTCTATGACCGCGTGTGCAGCTACGACCCGGAAAAACGTCTGTCCTCGCTGCCGACGCCGGAGGAGATCGGCCGGCAGTATCCCAATCGCAACGGTTGGGGAACCGGGATGGAGGACTGCGCGATCAGCGGCGGAGTGATGTTGTCAATGATCTGCGACCGGTTCGCGGCCACGGGCGACACCGCGTTGCGCAAGTCCGCTGGGAAGGTTTTCGCTGGCATGGTGTTGCTGGGAACGCTCAGCTCCTCCGAAGGTTTCGTGATCCGCGGGGTGTGCCCGACCGACCGGCGGTCTCATTACTGCGAAAGCTCACGCGACCAGTTCACGTGGTATGCCTACGGATTGTGGCGCTACTACCGGTCGCCGCTTTCAAACGCGGCAGAGAAGGCAGCGATGAGGAAGATCATCGCCGCCATCTGCACCCGGCTGGAGCGCAACGTGGTGGCAAAGAACGATTACCACTTGGGGAGAGAAGACGGCACTTTTGATGGCTTGGTGGATAAGATGTGGTGCGTCCTGGCGCATGAAGCGGCGCGTCTGCCCATGATCTACGCCATCGGCGCGGACCTGACCGGCAAGGATCACTGGCGGGACCTTGCACGGCGATACAGCCCGGAGGCGGCCGCGCAATCGCAAGGGGAGTCAACGAAGACCCCCTATGCGTTGCTGCAAGAGCAGGTGTCGCTCGAAGCGCTCTATCAACTGGAGGAGTCTTCGGAGCTGAAACGGCAGTGGCTGGATGCGATGCGGTCGGTGGCCGGCCGCTCTTCGGTGTTCCTGGCGAAGTGCCGCGGGTATCAACCGCAAGACGTCGGGAAGGTCAACCTGGACTGGCGGAGCTGGCCGATGCGGAGTTCGGCGGGTTATCAGGTGCCGAGCGCCCCGGACATCGTGACCAAGGAGGATGGCACGGTTCGACAGCCTGCCGAGGCCGCGCTGACGCGACTGCTTTGCCCGGAGGCGTCGTTGACAGCCGACCAGCTTGCACTCGTGAAACAAAACATCGCCCAGGTGGATTACGCGAATACCGTTATGTATGGGTTGTATTACACGCAGGCTGTCTATTGGCGGGCCGTGCGGCTTGGGCTGATCAAACTTCCGGCCAGTCCCAAAAACTGAACGCGGCGATCCGCTTCGCGAGCCACCACCACAGCGCCAGACTCTACCCAACGATCCCCGGACTGTGGAAAAACAAAAAGCGGGATTGAGTTGCAGAACGGTCACAGCTTCGTTGACTTGATGTGGCGGTGTTCTATCATCGCCGGCCATGAGGACTCTCGCCGCAGTGATGGTGGCCGCGTGCGTGACGTGCGCGCGGGTGTTGGCGGACGAACCGGTCGTCGGCATCCCGATGAAACCCGACCCGCCGCCGGCGGTGGACGGCCAACTGGAGGAGTGGGCCAACGTTCCCGGCGCGTTGCTGCTCAACCGCCGCGAACAGGCGACGTGGGGCGGCGCGCAGTGGAAATCACCAAGCGACCTCAGCGCGAAGGTCTGGCTCGCGTGGCGGCAGGATATGCTTTACCTCGCCGCTGATGTCACCGACGACAAACTCCGCCAGACCGAGCGCGGCTCGGGCATCTGGAAAGGCGATTGCATCCAGCTCCTGCTCGATGTCGCGCCGGATGATGAGAGCGCCCGCAGTCACTTCGGCAAGGGCCAGTTCCAAATCGCGTTCAGTCCGGGAAACTTCCAGCACAGCGGCGATGCGCTGACCGACTGCCCGCCGGAAGCCTGTTGTTTCAAGCCGGCGGCGCTCGAACTCAAAGGCGTGCTGGTCGCCGCGCAACAGACCGACCACGGTTACACGCTCGAAGCGGCCATCCCGTGGCCGCTGCTCGGTGTCGCCCGGCCGGCGGTTGGCATGCCGGTGAACTTCGAAATCGCGGTCTTCGACACCGACGGCACCGAGCCGCGCCCCGAAAAGCTCCTCAGCTTTTCGACGAAGCCGTGGGCGATGACGCGGTTGCGCCTGAACTCCGCCGTGCTCGCCGGCGCGGACGGCAAAGCGCCGGCCATCGTCCGCGGCGCGCCGGTCTTCGACAAGGTGGAGTTGAAACCGAGGGAGAAACAGACGTTCAAGTTCACCGCCGCCAAGCCGCCCGCCGGCAAGGAGGCCGTGCTGGCACTCCAGGCGCGTCTGGACACACCAAGAGTCGGCGGCTACACACAAGCGCTGAGACTCACACTCAACGGCACACCGCTCGACGGCAAGAGGCTGTCGAACAAACCGCTGGAGTTCAAAGGCAATGACGGTCGCATTCACCGGCTCGTCGCGGTGGACCGCTTCACAACCTATTACGCGCCGGATTTCACCAGCGCCGACACGTCCTCCTACGCCATTGCCGGCGTCAAGACCGGCGAGTTCGAATTGCGCATCGGCGATTTGCTGCGAGAGGGTGAAAACCAACTCGTCATTGAGAACGCCTGCGCGCCGAACGTCACGCGCCCGCTCGTGGCGGCCAACTGCCGCGTGAGCTTCGCCGCGCCACCGCCGCCGCCAAAACCGAAGGCCGGTCCGCCAACCGGCGCCATTCCGGTTTGCGCGCCGGTGAAGGAGCCGAAAACCGGCTACGACGTGCGCGAACAGGCGGACGCGAAGCTCGTGATCGAGATTGGCGGAGAGAAGTTCACCATTGAGAGCCGTTTCTCGACGCCCGCGGGAAAGTGGGAGCGCGGATCGAATCCATTCTTCGAGCACTCGCGCCGGATCGAACGCAAAGCCGAGGCGATCATCGTGCGCGACACGTTCAAGAATCTCACCAGCGAAAACCTGCCGCTCATGCAGCGGCATGAAGTTCGGTGGGGCGAGACTCCGTCGAGCCTCGTCCAAACGCGAGAGGGGCAAAGCGGCAGGCTCGACGGAGTCTCGCCCCACCCTAAAGCCGCTGCACCGATCAAAAAACTCTGGCTCGCCGGGATTTCGCCAGCCGGGCTTGTCGGGACTTCCACGCAGCCGGCGAATCCGACGACGTTCGGGGTAACGGAGAAGACCGGCGTCGGTCTGCTGCCGCTCAACGACGAGTTTCAGGTCCACGTTTCCAACTACGCCGCCGACGGCGCGCTCGGCCTCGCGGACAACCAGTTCGTCCTCCAGCCCGGCAAGAGTTACACGGCGGAATGGGCCATCGTGCCGGTGGCGCGGCCCGATTATTTCGATTTCGTCAATGCCGCGCGCCGGCTGCTCGACGCGAATTTCGCCATCCCGTATTGCTACGCCTTCCTGCGCGGCGGGCCGCTGACGGAGAAATGGTCGGACGAGCAGTTCGCCAGCTTCATCAAGTTCAAGAGCGCGAATCTTCTCTGCGACAGCATCATGTATCCGATGTGGCACGGCCACTACACGCACGGCACGCCGTTCCAACTCGTGTCGCACGACTCCTACAAACGCTACGTCGAGCGCGTCCGCCGGCTCGCGCCCGGCGCGTTTAGCTGCGTGTATTTTCACTGCTTCATAGACACGCTTGAAGATGCGCCGCAGAAGTATGCCGACGCGCGCGTGCTGCGCAGCGACGGCTTGCAGGCCGACTACGGCACGCCGGGCGACAGGATTTTCTTCCCGACCGGGCAGAATGAGTTTGGCCAGGCCATGAAACGCAACGTGGACATCATCCTCAACGACATCAAAGCCGACGGCGTGTATTGGGACGAACTGGAATACAGCGCCTACGCTTACCACTACGGCGAGCCGTGGGACGGCTGCTCGGCGGACATTGACGCGAAGACGATGAAAATCCGGCGGCTGAAATCCTCCGTCACGCTCCTCTCGCAGCCGTGGCGCGTCGCGCTGATCAAGGAGATCATGGCGCGCGGGCCGTTCATCGCCAACGGCCAGCCGCACACGCGGACGATGGCGCGGCTGAAGTTCCCGCGGTTCGTCGAGACCGGCAGCGTCAGCAACTGCGCCCTCGCCCAGATTCACTCGCCCATCGCCCTCGGCGACCATCTCACCGAGCGCAGCGAGGCCGACGCCTATCGCAACATGGTTGCCGCGCTCGACTACGGCTGCGTGTCGCACTGGTATAGCGACGCGCAGGTCATCCCGGCCTACGAAACGCTGACGAAGTTCATGTATCCGATCACGCCGCTGGAGTTGCACGAAGGCTACATCATCGCCAGGGAACGCATCTTGACCAACCGCAGCGGCCTTTTCGGCTGGGGCGACCGCTCGGCGCGCGAAGTCCACGTTTTCGACGACACCGGCCGCGAGGTGCCGGACTTCAAAGCCCCGACCGTCGAGCGCGACGGCGCGACATTCACCGAGTTACGCCTCGCCGAAGGCTGGAGCGCGGCGATTGTGAAAAAAACAGACAAGTGAAAGACGAAACGATGCAAACACCCAACATGACCCGCCGTGAATTTGCCCGTGTGGCCGCGGTCGGCGCGACCGGCATCGCCGGCGCGCTCGTCGCGAAGGCCGCGGCTCCGGCGTCGCCGCTGAAGATCGCCATTATCGGCGATTCGTCGTGCATCCCCGACCTGCGCCGCGAGGTGGCCTGTCTCCTGATCAACGGCAAACATCTTGTGGACACCGGCTGGTGCGCGGCGCTGAGGATGCGCGAATACGGCTTCGATCCGCTGGCGTTGGAATCCATCATCATCTCGCATTTCCACCAGGATCATTACATCGGCCTGCCGCAACTGTTGTTCTACATCAGCATGCGAAAATTTGGCCGGCAGAAAAACCCCGCGCCGCCGCTGAACATCTTCGGCCCCAGCGAGCACCTTCAGCGCGTCGTCGAGGCGGCCGATGCGTTTCTTCAAATCCCGCGCTTCCCGGAACTGGCGTTGGACCGCAAACTGGTGCCGCTCACCGCGGGCGACAAGTTCGAGGTGCCGGACTTGCGCTTCGAGACATTCGCCGCCCATCATCTTTCGGGGAAGAACCAGCTCGAACAAGCACTGGTCTATAAAGTCACCGACAAGACCAGCGGCGCGTGCGCGGTCTTCACCGGCGACACGCATCATCATCCGCCTATTGCGGAGTTCGCCAGGGGCGCGTCGCTGCTGGTTCATGACGGCGCTCACACCGCGCCAAAGGACGCCGCGCAAATCGCACAGCAAGCCGGCGTCAAGAAGTTGGTGCTCATCCACTTCTCGCAAAGCCGGGCCGCGAAAATTCTCGCCGAGGCCAAGGCCGTCTTTCCCAACACCGAACTGGCCGAGGAAGGTCGCACACTGGAGGTTTCCGGCCCATGAAGCTGCAACCGATGGACAACCTGCGCGGCGTCGGCTGCGGCGATGAAGGTTGCAGCGACCAGTCTTGTCATTCGCTTGAATTGGATTTTTGCGTGCGGATCGCTTCAGCCAGCGCCGTGACCTTAAAGGAGAGATTATGATGAAGACCATCCGATTGTCCGGTGCCGCGTGGATCGCGTGGGGGATGATCGCGGCGAGCGTGTTTGGAGGCTTGGGCGACGTTGCATCTGCCGCTCCCGCGACACCGTGGCAGGTGGAAGTCCGCAGCTTGACAACCCGCGAACCGAACGAAGCCGCTTCCTTTTTGCGTCCGCTGGATGAAATCGAAATCTTTGTCAAGACAACAGTCCCGACCACCAAGATACGGGTTATCGTCAGCGACGGGTGCGGCGAGCCCTATCATCAAGCCCAGCTCGACTTCGTTGGTGGCGTGGCAGTCACCAAAACGATGATTCGTGGCAGTCTGGGGCGGCATACGGTTCGCCTATTCCAAGGCGACCAGTGTGTGCAAAAGAAGTCTCTGGACGTGCGCGCTGAAACCCGGATTTCCACGGGGCAGGCGGATCTGGATGCGTTCTACTCCACGATGCGGGCAATCGTGCAGAACAACATGACGTCCATGTGCATTGACGGCCGGGTGCTCAAAGGCTGCGCCGCCGGCGATGTCGTCTGGCTGCGGGACCACACGCACATGATGAAAGCTTTTCGATACTGGGAACCGGACTTGGTCGAACTGGTGGACCACTTCCTCTCCTACCAACTCGATGATGGCAGCTACTTCGATTACACGCGCCAATACAAGGATGCCAAGAAACTCAACCGGGAGGCGGAACTCAACACGCTGATGAAGGCCGTGTTCAAGGTTGATCCGCAGCGGTTGCTGCTGTTCGTGCGGGTCGGAGTTGAAGCCGACTTGGAATACCTGGCCGTTGAGGCCGTGCATCGCGTGTGGCAGACCACGGGCGATGACCCGTGGATGCGATCCGCGCTGGGAAAACTTGAGAACGGGATGCATTACGCGATGACCAGCCCGCGTCGTTGGTCCACGGAGCACAAGCTGGTCAAACGGCCGTTCACGATTGATTCCTGGGATTTCGAATACGGCCAATCGGGCCCGATTTCCAACGGACGCAAGTTGTCGCGGAGAGAGATCGATGATGACACGAAATACTGCATCATGCACGGCGACAACAGCGGCATGTTTGACGCCTGCGTGCTTCTGTCGAAGATGTTCCGCCAGACGAATCAGGTGGAGAAGGCCGACCACTGGCGGCGGACTGCCGACCAATTCCGCCGCCAGGTGAACAAGGTCTGCTGGAACGGGCGATTCTACACGCACCAGGTCCATCTCGACCCGGTCAAGGTGGAGGGCGTGGACGAGAGCCAGCAACTGAGCCTGAGCAACCCCCTCGACATCAACCGCGGCATTTGCGACCACGCGCAAGCCGTAAGCATCCTCAACGAGTATCGCCACCGCCGCACCACGACCCGCGCCTTTGCCGAGTGGTTCAGCCTGGACCCGCCGTTTCCCGACGGCGCTTTCGGCTTCAAGCTGGAGCCGGGCAAATATGTCAACGGCGGCATCCTGCCGATGGTCGGCGGCGAGCTTGCCCGGGCCGCGTTCGAACACGGCATGGAAGATTACGGCGTTGACATCCTCCGGCGCTACTACCGGATGGTGTCTGAGAATCACGAAACGTGCTTCGCCTACTTCGCATCCGACCCCAAAGACCCGCGCACCGAATTCCCCGGCAATGGATGGGGCGCGGCGGTCATGATCAACGCCTTGATTGAGGGATTGGCTGGCATCCAGGACGAGGCAAGCCAGTATCGTGAGGTTCGCGTTTCGCCTCGCTGGCTGGCCGCCGGTGTCCACCAAGCCCAATGCTGCGCCCGCTACGCGGCGTCAAACACCTATTTCGCTTACCGCTATCGGCACGATCCAGCAACGCGGGTAATCACGCTTGTCACGACCGGAAACGGCTCGAAGGCCCATTTCCACGTGCTCTTACCTCAAGGCGCAACGCCGCAACAGGTGACCTGCGGCGGTAAGGCCACGGATTTCAAGAGTTCGCTCGTGGAGAAAAGTCTGTATGTGGATTTCTCCGCCGTCACAGCCAACGCGGAAGTTCGACTCACCTACGCCATGCCGTGATCAAACGCCGGCCGGAACAGGCGTCGCCCAGGAACCGAAACACATTCCAGCCGGCGAAGTCCGGTTGATAGGTCTTGTCTGCCTGATGGTGGCGGCGTAGCTTGCGCGGCGCTGGCGATGACGGCGCGCAGCCTGACCGAAAGGAAACAACCATGATGCCCCCAATGATTTCGCGCCGGCATTTTCTCGGCACGGTCGGGGCCGCCGTCGCCGGCTTCGGCGCGGGGAAACTCTTCGGGGCCGAGTCTGCCCCGGTCGCGGCTCAAGAAGCATTGCCGATCACTCGGCGCACGTTCTCGTTGGGGCTGGGGCATCATCCGGCGCACAAGGCCGGCGAAACGCCGCAGGACTTGCAGCAAACGATGGCCGCCGCCGTTGCGCTCGCCGCGCGGAATTCAGAGGTCTTCAGTGTGTGGACACTCAAGCCGTGGCCTGAAGAGTGGGACGGCTACTACGCCAGGCCGTCCGTCGAGAAGCGCAAGGCTTACTTCGAGTTGATGGCGAAGCATCATCGCCTCACGCCGATCTTCAACATCACCTTCTGGACCGTCGCGCCCGAACGCGGCAAAGGGCTTGTCCTGAAACTGGTCGTCCCGCCGGACCTGCCCGCCTCCACCACGATGGCCGACCCGGCGTTCCGCCGCCGCTGGCTGGAGCATGTCTTGCGCATCGCCCGCGAGTTTCGGCCGGCTTATTTCAGCCTCGGCAACGAGATTGATTCCTTCTATCACTACGGCCCGGCGCAGCAGCACGACTTCGACAACTACGCGACGCTGGTGACGGAGTCCTACGATGCCGTGAAGGCCGTCTCGCCGCAGACGCGGGTGATGGTCATTTTCCGCTACGAGGAAATGGTGGCCAGGAAGGGATTTGATCTCATCAAGAAATTCGACCCGAAGAAAATGGACCTCTTCGGATTCACCACCTACCCGGACCTGCAAAAGTTCGCCAGCCCTGCCGCCATCCCGCGCGATTACTATCGGCCGATCGCGGAACGGGTCGGGCAGGCACCCGTGGCGTTCACCGAGATTGCATGGCCCACCGTGCCGGGCGACGCGCAAGGCGAGACGCATCAGGCCGAATTCCTCCGCTGGTTCTTGCAGGAAACGAAAACCATGAACCTGGAGATGGTGATCTGGCCGTTCCTGCACGATCTCGCGCCGGCAGAAAAAAAGGCCATTCGGAGTTCCTATCTCGGTTTATTCGACTATTATGGCAGGCCCAAACAGGCGTGGAGCCTTTGGCAAAAGCTGGCCGCCCTGCCGCGCGGAAAATGGGCGCGGCGTATGCAATGAGCAACGTTCGATTCAGTTAAACCTAAAGGACACAACCATGAAGACATCCATGATCACACGCCGCCATTTCTTCGGCGCTGTCGGAGCCACCGTCGCCGGTATCGGCGCGGACAAATTGTTCGGAGCCGAACCCGCGAAGGACAACATCCGCCTCGGCATGATGCTGCAAGGCGGTTCCGTCGCCCTCTTGCAGAAGAATGCCCAGGCCATCGCTTCCGTTGGCTTCGAAAGGGTGCAGGTGACGTTCTTCGCCCACCCGACCGCCGACGAGCTCAAGTCGCTCGCGGACACGCTCAAGGAGTTGAAGCTGAAAACCGTCGCGTTCGGCACCTATTTCAATCTCTTCAGCCCCAACGACACCGGTTTCATGGGAGCGAGCATTGCCACCATGAAGCGTGTTGCCGAGCACGCCTCTCTGTTCGACTGCAACCAGTTCGTCACCTGGAGCGCGAGCTACTCGGCGAAGTTCCGCGGCGAGGACCCGCGCAACCACACGCCCGAGGCCGTCGCGCAATTGCACCGCGCCATCCGCGAGGTTGTCCTGCCGGTCCTCGACCCCATCGGCGGCCGCGTGGCCTTCGAGCCGTTCTTCCCGCACGTCGTCGGCACGCTGGCACTGACGAAGGAAGTCTTCGCGCCGTTCCCCGCCAGCCGCGTCGGCATGGTGCTCGACCCGCCGAACTTCATTTCGCCCGACCTCTATCCGAAGCGCGAAGAGGAGATGCGCCGCCTCTTCCGCGAACTCGGCGACCGCATCCATCTCGCCCACTTCAAGGACATGAAGCTCAACGCCGCCGGCGACAACGTGGGCTATCCCGGCCCCGGCGGCGGCGAGATGAACTACCCGCTGCTGATCTCCGGAATCCGCAAGCTCCAACGCCCCGTGCCCTGCATCATCGAGCACATCAAGCCCGAACCCGCCGAGATGACGAAGACCAAGGCGTGGGTGGAAGCGCGGCTGGCGGGAATCGGGAGTTAAAGGAAGCTCACCTATGGGTTGCATTTCCTATGCTGACTTGATTAACAGAGCAATTTGCGGTGTTGCTCAGACCGAGGAAATGTCAGAAGCGGATTTGAAGGAATACATCTGCAAGGATGGTCCAAACACACCTACAATCTCTGTGCCCGGTGGGTTTGTGTTCACAACCGCCGATGGCCTCGCCGCTATTCACGAGTTGGGCCGATTGTGGCGCTCTGAATCCGCTGATCGGAAACGAAGACTGAATTCTGAACGGGCCGCGATACTTGCGGCGGAAGTTTTTGGTGAGGCTCTTGCGGCTGGCGCGTTCAAAACGGGAACTGATCCCCGCGAGGCAAAGAAGAAGCTAAGAAGGCGATTGGAAGATCGGCTCGCTGCGGTCGAGCACGACGTTGTTCATACTTTTCCTTGCCATATTCTCGATGACACGAGCATTGGTGAATTCGATGTTGGTCCAGTTCGTTTTTGGCCGCGGTTGGTTTGGCTCGATTACGCAGAAAGGATTGAGGGGAGGAAGGCTGATTGGGTGAAGTATCTCCGCGAAGCTTGGACGAAGAACGTTGCACCGCCAGAGGGCAAGACGCTTCATGAATGCTACGTTCGAATTATTCACAGCGGTTTTGGATTTTGCAAATGGGCGGCCACGGTTACTATTAGCGGAAATGACATTGGTCGCTCTAAGGAGCGCGCACACACCGCCACACGCCTTGCCGTTGATGCGTTAGGGGTTGTGCTCAATCGGCGGGATGCGTTGAATCTACGGGGACCTGGCGATGAATTGCGGCCAAGAGCCGCTGTAACTATCATGCATGTGCCAAAAAAGAGTATAAGTCTTGGGCAGTCGCTCGATCTTCCACGGTTGGGTGGGCGTCCAGGATTCGCCAAGAGCTACTTAGACGATACAAAAGCTTATCGGGATGCGACAGGAAAAGCCATTGATCCCATCGTCGCCGTGAAACCCAGCGGATCAATTCCTCGGCTGCGACAAACATGGTGCGACGCCCTATTCTGGTTCGGCGAAGCGCGGCGGGATCCTACGGATTTCATGGCTCTCGTTCGCTATGGGATGAGCCTTGATGTCTTAACACAAGCCAGGCAAGAACGAGGCATTACCTGTCTCCTTGCCGCATTGTTTGGGATGAGACCGAATGACACATTCTTGACAGACGGCAAGACTCTTGCGAAGGCGGCAGAGAGAATCTATAACGCGCGTTCCCAACTCGGCCACGGCGGTCGTCCCGCGCTGCTGGAAGACCTGCCATTCTCACGTGCAAGCACAGATATGATTGCCGCTCTGGCACTCCAGCGATACGTCATGTGCCTGAGTCATTATACTGGAACTGACTGTTACGAAAAGTTTCTTGGCGCAATCCCAGAAATATTGCCGAGATTGTTGAAGCCCACTGGCTGAGTGAAACGGCTTGATTCGCCCACTTTTTTTCGTCGTTCCACTGGCCGGTAGCTTTGGACGACGATGTTGAGGCAACGGCGGCGTTTTTCAACTGCGGCGCGCGGGACGGTTCCGGCTGTTTCAGTTTTCAAGAATCCAAACGCTTGTCCTCCTGTGGAACCGGCGGCATCCTGCGCGGCTTCTTGATCTGCCACCTCACTTGACTGCTCGCAGGAAAACCTCCGCTTCGATATCCGCATCGCGCAACGCGCCTTTGAGCGTGTAGCGATCCACTTCAGGATGAAAAGGGAAAACAATTCGCCGGCCGTCGGGATGTTCCATTTTGACGTGGCTGCCGCGCCGATCAATCTCCACAAATCCCAGACGCGCCAGCGCCGCATGAACCTGCCGGCCGGAAAGCAGCGGCAGTTTCACGAGACCTCGACGACTTCACGTTTCTTGCCAGCGAGATCCTTGGGCGACGGTTCCAGATAGAGGGCAATGGCTTCGCGGACGTTGGCGATGGCTTCCTCGCGGGTTTTGCCCTGCGACCAGCAACTTTTCAGCGACGGGCAGTGCGCCACATAGTAGCCGTCTTCGCCCAGCTCGACTACAACCTTTACGTTCATGATTTCACTTTAGCGTTCGCTGGCGCCAGGGGCAACACCTGATTCGTGGCCGTTTCCTTGCGGCACGCTCGGCGCCACGGGTGGCTATTCCTTTCGACAATCCAAACGCTTGCCCTCCTGTGGAACCGGCGGCATCATGCGCGGCAACTGGATGCGGTGCTGCAAAGGATGACCATGACTCGATTACGCTCGATACTCGTTTTGGTTCTTGGACTCTGGACGCTGGGCGCTGCCGCGGTTGCGGCGGAGCCGGACAGCGACGGGGATGGTTTGCCGGATCGCGTGGAGAAGTTGCTCGGCACGCCGCCGGAACGCGCGCAGGACTGGACGGTATTCTGGACGCGCGACCCGAAGGCGGCGGCCGGCAAACCGGGACCGCAAATGTTGCGCGCCGCCGTCGCACACGTGGCGGAGGACCGGTTTGTGTGGCGCGTGGACTGGAGCGAACCATTCCCAACGGGCGGGTCGTTGCTGCTCTATCTGGATGCTGACAACCGCAAGGACACGGGCCGGCAAGACAGCAACGTCGGCACGGACCTCATGTATCACTACGCCGGCACGGCCAACGTGTCGTATCACGGCGAGTTTTCGAAGGGGCACCCGTCGCCGCTGCGCGCGGAGGCGTTCGGCAATAGCGTGGTGTTCTGTCACGACGCGCCGCTTTGCCGCGAAGGCGATGTCGCCGTCGTGCGCGTCGCGCTGCTCGCGGAAGGCGCCGTCCACGCCAGTACGGGATGGATTGAAGTCCGCATTCCGCTTGCCGGCACGGGCAAGAAACCGCATTTGCTCGATTCCGGGGACGCGGAGTTTCTCGGTCTCTCCGGCGAGGTTGTGCGCCGCGGCATGTCCGGTCCGTATCCCGAACGCCGCGTGAAACCCGCGCTGCCGTTCGCGTCCGCTCCGCGCAACAAACAACCGGCGACGGTTGAGCGCGAGCGCGTCACGGTGGAACTGGCAGAAGAAGACGGCATCGCGCGCCGCGGCGCACCGGTGCGGTTTGGCTTTCCGCTGCCGCAGGGCAAACTCTTCGATCCGGCACAGGCGCGATTACTGGCGCCGGACGGCCACGAGACGCCGGCGCAGTTCACGGCTACCTGTTTTTGGAAGGACGACAGCGTGCGCTGGCTGGCGGTGACTTTTCTTGTCGACCTCGCGTCGAAGGCTCGCGCGGAATACGTCGTGGAGTTCGGCCGCGACGTCAAGCGCCGCGCTCCGCCACATGCGCTGCGGATGACCCGCGACGGCGACGCGCTCACGGTGAACACGGGTGTGATGCAGGCGCGGCTCAACGCGCGGCGTTTCGGTTTCCTTGATGAAGTTCGCGCGGGCGGCGAGACGGTGGCGCGCGGCGGCAGCGGCGGTCTTGTGTTGACGACACGCGACGGCAGGCGGTTCACCAGCGCGGCGGGCGAGACAACGCTGCGGATTGAAGAAGAAGGGCCGCTGACGGCCTGCGTGCGCATCGAAGGGCCGTTGAGCAACGAGAAAGACGAAAACTATTTCCGGCACATCACGCGGCTGCGATTCTACGCCGGCAGCGCGAAAGTGGATGTCGCCTGCACGCTGTTGGATGACGTGCTGGATCACGAGTTCGCCGATTTCCGCTCGGTGGAGTTTCCGATGGAGATGGCAAAGCCCGCGCAGACCGCGCGCTTCGCACTGGCAGACGCCGAACAAACCGAGTCGTTGGACGGCGCGGCGGCGCGGCTGTTCCAGCGCGACGATCAGTCTTTTTCGCTGACGGGCGCGTCGCCGGCCAACGGCCGCCGTGCGCCCGGCCGCGTGGCGCTGGATGCCGGCGGGCGCGGCATCGGCGTGACGGTGGAGGATTTCTGGCAGAATTATCCATGCGCGTTGCGGGCTGAACGCGACAAGTTCGCCATCGAACTCTGGCCGGACATCCGCGGCGAGTCCGGTTACAGTAAGCTTCCCGATCACCTGCTGTTTCCGTTCGTGGACGGCGCGTATCGGTTCAAGTGGGGGACGTCCCGGACGCGGCGGATGAGTTTCGATTTTGCGCTGGAGCACGGCGCGCTGCCCGCGCCCGCCGTGCCGCCGGTCGTGGTCGTGCCGCCGTCGTGGTATGAGAGCAGCGGCGCGCTCGGTCCGATGGTCGCCCGGCACGGCAACGAATACGCGGCCTGGGACGCGGCGATGGAACGATGTTTCGCCGATCATCTCCGCATCAAGGAGGCGAAACGCGAATACGGTTTCTTCAACTGGGGCGACTGGCACGGCGAGCGCGAGATCAACTGGGGCAACAACGAATACGACCTGCCGCACGCGCTGTTCATGCAGTTTGCGCGCACGGGCGACCGGCGCTATTACCATCTCGCGCTGGAGGGTGCGCGGCATCAGGCCGACGTGGATTGCGTCCACGCTTATCCCGATCCCGCCTACGTGGGCTGCAACGTCGAGCACTCAGTCTCCCACACCGGCACGTGGAGCGAAAAAGGCGCGCGCGGCTGGTCGTATCCCTACAGCGGCGGCGCGATGGCGTTTAACGGTCACACATGGTCCGAGGGCATGTGCGACGCATGGCACTTGGCCGGCGACGAGCGTTCGATGGAGGCAGCGCAAGGTCTCGGCGAACATATCGTTTACGGCATGGTGCCGCGCTTCAAGTCGCTCGGCACGCACGAGCGTTCGGCGGGCTGGTCGCTCATTGCGATCCTGGCGATCTATCGCGCGACGCTCGATCCGCTTTATCTCGACGCAGCGCGGCAAATCGCAGAGGTGCCGTTGCGCGAACGCAAGCCCGGCCAGGGCAGCGGCTGGCCTCACACGCTGCCGGGCGACCATTGCATGCACTCGCATATTCCCGGCGCGAAGCTCTGCACCGGCAACGCGTGTTTTCTCATCGGCATCCTCGGCTCCGGCTTGAAGGAGTATTACATTGAGACCGGCGACGCGCGGGCGCGCGAGGCGGTCATCGGCCAGGCGGCGTTTTGGAAACAGGTGTGGATACCGGAGGCGGGCGGGTTTCCTTACACAAGCTGCCCGCTGTACCGCGACCGTCCCGGCGCGTTGACCGGCATGCTTTGCGCCGACGCGATTGCATTCGCCGCAAAGGAGAGCGGCGACGCCGAACTGATGACCATCGCCGCCGAGTCCATGATTTCGAACATCGCGTCGCCCGCGGGCGGCGACGGCAAGGGCTTCGCCCAATACGCGCGTTTCGCCGCGCCGCTGATGGCCACGCTGCGCGACGCGCGCGACCACTGCGAGGCGGCCCGCCAGCTCGTCACCATCAACATGGACGACTTGCTCCAGCGCAAACTCGCGAAGGCCGCGCCGACGACCTTCCTCGGCATCCGCGCGCCAAAGGAGAAACGGTTCCTCGTGCAGGTCGCCGGCGGCGCCGAGACGATCGTCATCACGCGCAAGCCGCACGGTTCCATGTCGAAGGCCGCGCCGACTGGCACCGTCACGGTCACCGATCCCGATGGGCGCGAAATCCGGCGCGAGACATTCGACACCGACAATGCCTGTGAGTTGAGCGTACCGATTCCCGCCGACGCGCCGCGCGGCGCGTATGCCGTGCGCATCGTGGACGACATGCGCGGCATCTGGCACGCGGGCAGCACCACCGGCCGGGTGGTGCTCGATTGTTCGCGCGCGCCAACGCTGGCGAACTATCACCCCAATCGCCTCTTCTTCCGCGTGCCCGAAGGCGTGCGGCGATTCAAACTCACCATCGTCGGCGGGCACAAGGGCGAGTTCGGGTTGAGCGTATTCGACGCCGACGGCCAGTCGCGCGGTTTCGCCCGCGGCTTGCATAGCGAGATCTCGACGCCGGACAGGCAGCGCACGCTCGACATTGAAGTGCCGCCCGGCAAAGAGGGCGCGGTCTGGAGCGCGGTGGTGTTTGCCCCGATGGACTGGGACCTGAAGATGGAAGGCATCCCGCCCTACGTCAGCGCCACGGCCGCCGGATGGTTTTTGCCCGAGACAAAGCGGTAGGCGAGTCGAAACAGGCAACGAGGTGCTGTAACTTGTCGCGGCAATGATGACGATTCATGAAACGATGAAGACTTCGACGCCGCGTTTCTCGGGACTGACCGTCCTTCTGTCGTTGTTGCTCGCTGTCGCCACCGGTGTCGGGGCCGAGCGCGCGCCCGGTGCCGCGTCCGATGCAACGGCCACGGACACGACATTCTTCGACGGGAATCCCAACGACACCAGGAATCTCAAACCGTGGGACCATATCCAGGTGGGCGGCGATAACTTTACGGTCTCGGCCAGGCCCGACGGCGCGGAAGAGCCGGGCGCGGTGCGCGCGGTTCCCGATCCGCTCGGCAAGCAAGGCTGGGTGTATGAACTGACCGTCACCGCCGAATCCACCTTCGCGGCCAAATCGGCCACGGCGGACCGCGTGGATCTCTGGAACAACACCAAGCGTTTCATGGGCAGCGAGGGGCAGGAGACGTGGGAGCATTTTCAGTTCATGTTCCCGGCCAACCGCTACCATCCCGCGCCCGGCAATTGGAACTGGCTCGTGCAGCACCACAACGACAGCGGCTACAAACGCTTCGTCAAATCGGGCCAGATCGTCTGGGAGTATCCCGAACTGGTCTGGGGCGTGAACACGGCAGCCAAACTTCCCGACGGCAAGGTAGCGACCGCGTTTTTCATGCGAGTCTGGGGCGGAGACGATACGAAGCCCGGAACGCCCACGATCGTTTATACAGGTGAAGCCCTGCGCTACGATCATTGGTATGACGTGTTGGTGCGTGTTGTCTGGTCCACCGACGCCAAAACCGGTTTTGTGGCGTGGTGGATGGACGGGAAAAAGATTTACGAAGCGCCTCACCCGACGCTGTGGACGAGGCCGGACGGAACGAAGGATCACGTCAACTTTGAGTTCTCGAATTACCGCAAACACGACACGACGACCTCCACGGTCTATTTCGGCCGCGTGAAACTCGGCTCCAGCCGCCGCGCCGTCGAATTTTGAAACACCGCAGTTTCCCGTTGGATGCCGGACGCGCGAGGAGTATAAACCGCTCATGACTTCGCCGCGCGACTGCAACCGTTTCGGTTTCAAAATCCCCGCTGCCGGCCGGAGCCGCAGGCATCCGCTTTGATCCCAAGGAGACACCGATGAACCGACGCGAGTTTTTCAAAACAGGCACCCAGGCGGCGGTCCTGGGGACATTGACGGCGACGGGGCGGAGCGCGCGGGCGGACACATCCCCGGCGAAGGGCGCGGCGCTCACGCCGGCGGTGTTGAAGAGTTACACGGCGGAAGATCATCGGCGGCGGTTGCAGAACATCGCGCTCGGCGAGCGCGGCGTGCGCGCGTGCTTGCGCAAGCATCTCATCACCGACTATCTGCCGGGGCATTGCGTCTATAATCTCGGCGAGTATCCGTGCCGCAAGCCGTGGGACCCGGATGATTGGGACGAGCGCGAACTGGACAAGTTGCGCGACGACGGCATCCGGCTCATCCAGGTGCATGAGGAATGGAACGACTCGCAGCGGCTCTTCGGCGCGGACAAGTATTCGCCGGTGAATCCCGCCGGTTTCCGCCGCTTCGTGGAGATGGTCCACCGGCGCGGGATGAAACTTATCGTTTATGTCTCCACCGGCTTCTTCCAGCGGACCGACCCGGATTTTCGCGAGGAGTGGGCGCGCAAGCAGGATCTCGTGGAGATTTACTTTCACTACGCGCGCTGTTCGCCCGCGAGTCCGGGCTGGCGCGCGTATCTGCTGTCGAAGCTGACGCGCATCCTCGACGATTACGGCGTGGACGGACTCTACAACGACGCCGGCTACATCAAGCTCTGGAACAACCGCCAGCCACCGACGCCGGACGAGGTGCTCGCGTTCAACGAGAGCGAGGCGAGCGACGGCGCGGTGTGCGACCTGCTCGCGCTGATTTACGCCGAGGTCAAACGCCGCGGCGGACTGGTCAAGCTCCACATTAGCGGCGCGAACAAGCCGCAGACCGACCTGAAAGTTTACGATTACCTCTGGGTCGGCGAAGGCGGCAACAACGGCGACAAGCTGCGCGACGTGGTGAAGAACCATCCGCCCTACGTCGCACCGTGCCTCGACATGAGCCGCGCGAAGATTGGGAGCGAGGACGAGTTGTATTTGCACGCGATTCCCTACATGCAGTTCCCGGTGCTGTTGGCGGGCCGGCCGTTCACGGGCGAACGCGCGATGATTCCCGGCATCCACTATCCGCCGGAGGAAAAATGTTTCTGGACGCGCCACTGCCGCGCGATCTGGAAACATTACCAGGCCAACCCGGACGGCCCGCACAGTTACGGTTGGTGGGACTCATGTCCCGGCCGGCCCGAAGCGCGCCCGGTGCACGCGCGCTGGCTGAAGCAATACCTGCCAATGGTCGAGGAAGGCACGTGGGCGTGGCTGGAGATCGGTGACTCGGATTTGTTCGCACAGCCGCCGCCAAAGGACGTGGTTGCGTCGGCGTTTGCCAATCGCGAGTTCCATCTCGTGCTGGCGAATTACGGCCAGAGCGCCGCCGAGGTTGTCACACGCGATGCGTATGCGCCGGCCGCCGACGCCGGCCCGGCGCGAAAACAATGGACGGTGCCCGCTCGGTCGTTGTGCATTGTGCGCCGGTGCGGCGCGTAGTTCGTGCCGTGTTTCACCACAGCGAAAGCTGGAGCACGGCAGTTGAGAGAAAATAATGGTTTGCTTTATCAAATGAACCGGCGCGAATTCATCGCCCACTCCGGCGCGGCGGTCGGCGGCCTCGCGCTCGCCGGCTGCGGCTCTGTGCCCGCGGCGAAAGGAACGCCGCTCGCCGTCGGAGCCGCAAAACGCCAGGTCACGCCGCCGCTGTGGGTGCCGTATCTCACGTCGTCCGGCAACGGCACACATGCGCCATTTCAAAGTGTCCACGACGATCTTTTCGCCCGCGCGCTCGTGCTCGACGACGGGCGTGACGCCATCGCCGTCCTCGCCGTGGATTCGATCGGCTACGACAACGCCGTTCTCGGTCCCGGCCGCGATTTCACCGCCGAGCTTCGCCGCAAGATCGCCTCGTCCACGACGCTCAAGCCTGACGCCGTCATGTTCGCCGCCACGCACTCGCACTCCACGCCGGAGACCATTGGCCTGACGCCGTTTCGCGAGGTGCGCGGCGCGCCGGAGTGGCTGGAAAATCACCTCAGCGAACTTGCGGCCACGGTCATCGAGGCGTGGCGCAATCGCGCGCCGGCCCGCGCGCGCGCCGGCGTCACCAAGGTCGAAGGCATCGCCCGCTACCGCCGCATCTGTCTGCGCAACGGGAAGCAAAGCCGGCAAGGGCCGCTGCCACCGCCGGAGGACGTCGCCGTCCCGTGGCGGCTCGACGAGGATTTGAACATCCTCCACTTCGAGCGCGACAACGGCGCGCCCGTCGCCGTGTTGCTCAACTACACCGCGCATCCGGTCGTGGCGATGTTGCTGCCGCACGTGTCCGCCGATTATCCCGGCGCGGCGTCATCGCTGGTCGAACGCGAACTTCCCGGCGCTGTCTGTCTTTTCACGAACGGTTGCACTGGCAACATCAACTCGGTCAAGGTCACGACCAACTTCGACGACGTGCAATCCATCGGCGCCAGGCTCGGCCGCGCCGCGCTGGGCAAGCTTTGCGAATTGAAACTTCTGGCCGACCCGGCGCTCGCCCATTGTTCAACGAAAGCAACGATCACCCCGCGCGAGTGTCCGCCGCTCGCAGAGGCCGAAAAAGCTGCCGCGCAAAATCCATCCGCAAAGAACCGCGTCGCGTTGCGCCTCGCGAAAAAGCTCGCCGAAGGTCCGCTCCGCGCCGAAGTGCAGGCAATGCGGCTCGGCCCGGTGAGCTGGGTGTCGCTGCCGGGCGAGCCGTTTGTCGAGATCGGTTTCGCGCTCAAGGAGGCGGGTGCGACGTTTGTGGTGGGCTATGCGAACGGCTGGCTCGGTTATCTCCCGATCCGCCGCGCGTATGACGAGGGCGGTTACGAGACACTCGCCGGCCCGTGGAGCCGCGTCGCGCCCGGCAGCGCGGAGAGATTGGAGACCGCGGGCGTTGCTTGTCTGAGCGCCGTCAACGGCGGCGGAAGAACACTATGAAGACATTTTGTGCCATGGCCGCGCTGGCCGGCCTTGTTGCGACGACGTCGGCGGATCTCATCACGACCAACCTCGTCATCCGGTCGGGGACGTCCGCGACGCTGGCGTTTCCGGCGCGCGAGGCGGCGACGGCGGAGGTGGCGTTGCTGACGTTCCAAGCGCGACTGGAATCATCCCGCATCGGCGGCTCGACCTATGCGATGCGGCTCCAACTGAACGGCCAGCCGCTGGAACCGGAGCACGTCATCAACAAGCCCCGCACACTCACCATCCGCGACGGCCGCCAGCTCGGTTGGTTCGCGACTCCCGGCTGGCGCGTGCCGTATGCGCCGGACTTCACCGCGAACGGGAAGTCCAAGTCCCCCATCAGCTCCGCGGACCCGGAACTGCATCGCTGGACGTTCGACGTGACGAGGCTGGTGCGGCCGTCGGGCAACCGGCTCGTCATCGCCGCGATTCCCAACCTGCCGATGGCCAGCCCGCTGACGCTGGGGCCGGTCGAGTTGATCTTCAAACCCTCCGAGTTCGTCAAGCGCGTCAAATGGGAGGAGGAAGAGGAGCCGGTGTGGACCGGGCCGTCGTTGTTCGTGCCGGCGAAGGCCCATCGCGTGGACTACCGCGTCGAGGAGCGTGGCGACCGCGCGTTGCGGGTGACGGCGGGCGGGGAGTCCTTCGACATCGAGAGCGAGTTCCGCTGCGCGGACCCGAAGGCGTTTCGCGTGAAACGCAGCGTGCGGTCGCTGGCCGAATGCGTCGAGGTGACGGACACGATTGAAAACCTCACCGACGGCGACCTCGGGCTGATGATCCACCATCGTGTGCCGCTGGCGGCGCGGAAGGTTGCGTTGCTCCATCTTTGCGGCTGGCCGAAGGCGCTGAAGGAAGGCTCCCAGTATCAGGCGATGCATCCGTCGGTCTTCGTGGCGACCGAGGGCGGCGGCTTCGCGTTGCTCGCGCGCGACGATGTGTTCCGCGTCCATTGCCGCAGCGCGCTGGAGGGCGGTGTGGCGAGCCTCAACGACGAACGTTTCGGCCTTGCCCCTCGCGCCTCCTACACGATGCGCTGGAGTTTTTTTCCGGTGCCGTCGCGCGATTATTGGGATTTCGTCAACGCCGCCCGGCGCGCCCTGGACGTGAACTTCACCCTCGACGGGCCGATGGGTTTCATCAGCACACCGCGCGCGTCCACGCCGGCGCTGACGGACGCAGAATTGAAAACGTTCGCCGACAACCGCAGTCTGCGCTACGTCAGCGCGAACATTCCCTATTCCGACCAGCCGCCGTATCGTTACCTGCACGGCACCGGCTATCTCGAAGCCGACGGTTGGGCGGCACGGACGAAAGAGTTGCTGCAACGACTCGCGACGCTGCGGCCGGGGTTGATACCGGTCACTTACTTCCATGAGTTCTGCTCGACGGAGAGCGGCTCGCCGGAAAAATACCGCGACGCGCGCATCCTGCATCAGGACGGCGCACAGGCCAACTACCCGTATAACTATCCGCTGCCGCTGTTTTGCCCGACACTCGACAACAGTTACGGCCGCGCGGCGCCGGGCTTCTTCGACTGGGCGCGGCAGGCCGTCGGCGCGCGCGGGATTTACTGGGACGAGATGGACGGCACCAGCGAAACCTTCACGTTCGACGGCCGCTGGGACGGCCACACGGTCATGATGGACCCGAAGACGCTGAAGATTTTGCAGAAGCCCGCGATGATCACGCTGTTGAGCCAGGAATGGCGCATCCGGCAGGCGAAGGAGATTCTCCAGCGCGGCCCGCTCATCGCCAACGGCCAGCCGCAGACCGAGAGCATGGCGCGCGCCCACTTTCTGCGCTTCGTCGAGACCGGCGACATCAACCACCTCATCAACGCGCAGCTTTACACGCCCGTCGGCCTTGGCGACCACCTGAGCGAAAAGAACGAAAATGACATCGCCCGTCAAATTCGTGCGCATCTGCGGTTCGGCTGTCTATATTATTACTATGGAGGCCACATCCGGACAACCTACCCGCAACTGACGAGCCGGATGTATCCGTTCACGCCGGTCGAACTGCGGCCCGGCGTGCTCATGGGCGAGGAACGCATTCTCACCGCGCGCAGCGGCACGTTTGGTTGGGGCGACCGCTCGAAACACGAAGTCCACGTCTTTGACAACGCCGGCCGCGAAGTGCCGGACTTCAAGGCCGAAACGACCGGGCGCGACGGCGCGACGCTGACCGAGCTGCACCTCGCGAAAGGATGGGTCGCGGCGATTGTGAGGAAATAATGAACAAGACGATCGAATTCCGACTGCGAGGGTTCCTAGCCCGTATGTTTTACAAACCAGCGTGCCGACTGACGTGCCGCAAACTCGTAGCGCAGGTTTCCAACCTGCTGTATCGCCGACTTCCAGTCGGCGAATTGTCAAACCACCTAGGACGTCCTGCGAGGTGGAAATCCGCGACACAACAGGTTGGAAACCTGCGCTACACCTTGCGGCGTTCGCCTGCGCGTGAGATATGCCGGCTAGTCTGCATTCTTGCCGCATTGGCAGCGATGGCGCGCGCTGGCGAACTGGACGTGTGGAAAACTCTTTTGCTACGAAACCCTGCTCGGTTGCTATGAAAAGCATAACTTGTTACTATCAATTAGCCTCCACGACGATGGACCCATGCACCATGACGAAATCTTTCCGCACTGAGGCAAGGAGAACATGGCTGTGTGAAAGGTGTGGACATCCACTTGAGCGACATTCATTCGATTTAAGCATTCAAGAAGACAGGCCGGATAACACTCCCCTGAACATGGCCTATGGATGCAGAGTCGGAATTGCCCGGAAAGAGTTCCTTTTCGCGTTTGGCGAAGACATCGTTCTTCAAGATCTGTATCTGGGCAATCTCTACGGCCCAGATGGCTGCTTGTTAAAGGATTGGGTAACATTCGTTGGTCACCACCAGATCATCGTTCGTGGTTCAAAGGACGCCGCCTATAGGCGTTGTTCGCAGTGTGGCAAAAACATCTATTTTGCAATGGATGACCTGTACCTCTATCCGCAGCCAGCACGAAGTGTCTCGATGTTCGACGCGGGCAGCGGTTGCTTGGTTGTTACTGATAAACTCATCGGGCGAGTAAAGCTGAATAAGTGGCAAAAACTGGAGTGCAAAAAGCTTCCGGTGTTGAATACCCCAAAAGACGGTTTCGTGGAACTGATAAGTGTGTGATTACTTGTGTCCTGCACAGGTTATGGAAAATGGGGTCTGTAACTCAAACACGCAAAGGCGATAGTCGAGTTACTGGCAAAATGGTCAACAAAGTGGCAAGGCAGCGAGAACGCAGATATGTGCCTATTGGAATGCAATTGAACAAATGAGGTCGTTTGTTCGAAAACTGCTCTTGTGGTTGACGAACTGGTCAGTTTGTTTGATCAGTTTTCTGGGTTGGTCCAGACCCGTCCACGGGCGGTTAGGCGGCGATATGAACCCGAAAAACAAAAGTTCAACGGACAGGAATGTCCGTTCTACGGCGGACTTCGGCTTTGCGGGTCAAACAAAAAGATTATGTTTATGAAAAATGCAATCCGAACGAGTCGTTTCACGTCCTGTCTTCTCATTTTGCTGGCGGCGCTCGCGATGCGCGCGGGCGAGCCGGCGGAGAATCTGGTTTCCAACCCCGGCGCGGAGGAAGTGAAAGGCGAAAAGCCGGCGCGAGGATTCGGCGTTTACGTCGGCGCGGGCAAGATGAAGCTGAGCGCGTCGGCGGAGAGTCCGCATAGCGGCAAGTTCGCGGCGCGGTTGACGTTGGAGGACTGGCATCGCGCCACCAACATGGCCGCGCAAGTCAGCGGCTGCCTTCTCATTGGCGGCGGCAATGGCTACACGCCGAAGGACGCGATGCCGGCGGTGGATGGCGCCATCGGTTACGTGTATGAATTTTGGGCGCGCGGCACGATCAGTCCGGCGAAACTCCAGGTTTGGACATGGGACGAGAAAGAGAACCGCTCGAATGTCTCGCTCATGCCGGGCACCGTGACGTTGACGGAAGGCTGGCAGTGCGTGCGAGGACGTTTCGCGATGCCGCGAGCGGCAAAACACTTCGCGATGGGCATCGGCACCGGTGTGAAACAGGCCGATGGAGGCAAACTCGGCTGGCTGGAAGTGGACGACGCCTCCATTCAACCAGTGCGCCTTGCGGAGGGCGAGTTGCGCGCGTTCTGGTCGAGCACAGTCAAGGGCGACACCCGCGAGAAGGCTTTTGCGGCGCTCGACGAGCGCCTGACGCGGCTGAAATCGCTCGGCATTAACACGATCTTCTACTGGACGCCGAGCCTTTGCATCGCGACGCGCGCCGGAATGCCGCAGGCGGATGATCCGGCGGCGGGCTGGGATTTGTTTGGCGAACTGCTGCGGCGCGCGCACGGCATGGGCATGCGCGTTCACGCGTGGTATTCGCCGTGGATTTACAAGGAGAAGTCGCGCGGTTACGAGTTGCGGGCACATCCCGACTGGGCGTGTGTCAACGGGGAGGGTAAATCTTCCCGCGAAGGCATCTGCCTGGCGCGGTCCGACGTGCGCGCCTTCCAATTGGAGTTGCTCGACAAACTCGTCGAGCAGTATCCCTCGCTCGACGGCATTCACATCGAAGAGCCGGGCTATCCATGGGGCGATTACTGCTACTGCCCGCACTGCAAGCAGCAGTTCCGCGAACTGTTCGGCCTGGACCTGACGCCGGGCGCGCACGAAGCGGCGCGTCACAACTGGGCGGCCTTCTGTTCCACCGACTTCATGGCGCGCTTGCGCGAGGCGCTCCTGCGGAAACATCCGCGCGTGCTGCTCTCGGCTAATGGTTCGCCCGGCGCGAATCCCGACTGGTATATCGGGCGCGACTGGACGCTGTGGGCGCGGCGCGGCTATCTCGATTTCTACGTGCCGCAGGTTTACACGGAGTCGGCGGAGGACTTCGCGAAGCGGCTGCGGGAAACGCAGCGGCAAATCGAGCCGTGGTGCCCGGTGATTCCCGGCATGGCCCTCACGTGGAGCGGCATCTATCCCCGGCGGAACAAGACCGAAACGCTGCAAGCCGAGGTTCGCGCGGCGCGCGAGGCGGGCGCGCCCGGCGTGGTCTTTTTCGAGGCCGGCCATCTCAAGGACGACGACGGCCCGGCGATTCAAAGCGCGTTGTCGGGAAAATGACACGTCATCCAGACTTGCAACTTCGCGCGCATCGCCGTGTGATACGGGCCGTGCAAAGGAAACGGTTCTGACACGACTCGCGCCGCGCAAACGTCTACGAGCGAGCCGGTGGCGAAGATGAGATTCGATGAACACGTCATTCCATGACATCGAGCAGCCGGAAGGCGCGCCGCTGGCGACGCCGGCGGACATGGCCGACGTGGACGCGCACCGCCAGCGCGTCTATGAGTCTTACGAACACTTCCTCCGCCAGCGCCTCGCGGAGCTGGATCGGGACAAAGAGCGGCTCTGGCAGCGCGATTACTCCAGCATCGAAGCGTATCAGCGCTCGGTGGAACCCATGCGCAAGCGCCTTGCGGCAATGCTGGGCTGGTGGATCGAGCCACAGAACCGGCCGCCGTTGCAAACGCGAGAGGACCAAACGGAGATTCTGTTCAAGGAAAAGGACTTCATCGCCTATCGCGTGTGCTTCGAAGTCCTGCCCGGCCTGGAGAGCTACGCGGTGGAGCTGGCGCCGTGTTCGCCCGGTCCTCATCCGGGCCTGCTGGCGCAACACGGTTATGGCGGCTGCCCGGAACTGGTGTGCGGGCTGACGGCGCAAGCCAACGCGAAGGACTACTCGTATCGGTCGTTGGGCATCCGCGCGGTGCGGCGCGGCTATCACGTCATCGCCGTCCATCACCCGTCCGGCTACGGCGCGACCGACGAGACGATCGGCTCGTTGCCTCAGTTCAAAAACTACGGACGGACCTACGGCAAGAACCGCCTGCATCGCCTGGCGATCATGGCGGGCGGGACTTTGTTCGGGATGGACATGATGACGTCCTCGCGCGGCGTGGACCTGCTGGTCTCGCGCGCGGGCGTGGATCGCAACCGCATCGGCATGTATGGTCTCTCGCAGGGGGGGATGTCCGCGCTTTACCTGCCCGCCTTGGACACGCGCATCAAGGCTTCGGTCTGCGCGGCTTATTTCAATTCGCGGCTGGTGAAACTCATCGGCCCGCACCGGGCCACCTCTTTCCTGGATTCGCCTGAAGAGGACAAGTTTTTCGCCGACGTGGTTCGTTGTTTTGCCGACGCCGATCTTGTGTCGCTGATCTGTCCGAGGAGCTTTGCCGTGGAGGCGGGGGAACACGATACGTCAGTGGACTTTGAAAAGTCGGAAGACGAATTCCCACGCGCCGCCGGGCACTATCGCAAGCTGGGACTGGAGAAGCGCATCGAGTTCATCGCCCACCATCAAGGGCACGTGTCGGCCACGCGGCGGGCCTTCGAATTCCTGCAGGAACAATTGACGGCATGAAAGCGGCGCATCCACGGGGACAAATGCTGCCGCGCGAGCGGGTGTTGACCGCGCTCCAGCGCGGAACTCCCGACCGCGTCCCGTGGATCGAAGGCATCGTCGGCAACGGCATTGCCTCGGCCGTGTGCGGCGAGCCGGTCAATGTGGACTGGTCGGTCGCGCCGGACGGTTTCAGCCGCCAACCGGGCGCGGAACTGGCCGAGGAGCAGAAGAAGGTCAACCGCGCGCTCGGCAAGGACAACCTCCAGTTCTGCGCGTTCGCGCCGATCTTCGCGCACAAGATGAAAAAGTCCGGCGACGGCAGCCCGGTGCTCGTCGGCGACGGCATGATCCGCACGCGCGGGGATTTCGAGCGGCTCTTCAAGCTGCCGTCGCCCGAAGACCGCGGCTTCGTCGCCAACGCGCGCGAGTTCATCGCCCACAAGGGCGACGATTGCGCGTGCGCGTGCGTGCGGCTCGGCATCGGTGCGACGCTGCTCAGCATGGGACTGGAGGCCTTCGCCTACGCGATGGCCGACGACCCGCAGCTCATCAGCGACATCCACGATGCCTACGCCGACTGGACCGCAAAGGTCGTGCCGGTGCTCGAGGACATCGGCTTCGACGTGATCTGGGCTTTTGACGATGTGGCGTTCAACTCGGGGCCGGTCTTCAGCCCGCAATTCTATCGCGAGCGCATCCTGCCGAAGGAGAAAAAGATTGCGGCCACGTTCACCAAGCCGCTGATCACGCACAGCGACGGCGACATGACGCCGTTATTGGATTGCTGGCTGGAGCTTGGACAGGCGGCCATCCATCCGATCCAGCCCGACGTGATGGACATCGAGGCGGTAAAGGCGCGATGCGGTTCGCGCGTCGCCATCGTCGGCAACATCTTCATGGCCGACCTCGTCCAGCAACAACCGGAGCAGATCGAGGCGCAAGTCCGCCGGCGGATCGAGATCATCGGGCGCGGCGGCGGCTACATCATTTCATCTTCGAACAGCCTCACCGACGACATGAAGCCGGAGAATGTTCGCGCGATGGCGCGCGCAATCTCAGTAGCCCGCGACTCCGTCGCGGGATGACTGGCAGCGGCCTGTCTCGTGGCGGCCAGTGTCACGGAGCGATCCCGGTAACGGAGGCAAAACCGGAATCGCCCCACGCGATGGTTTTCGACTTGCAATGCAAGCATTGCGAGGTTTACAATGCCGCCAAAGCTCAAATGAGCCACGCAGACGATCTAATTCTGGAGTGATTTAACATGACCTCAAAACAGATGGCATCCTTTCTTTCAATGTCCATTTTCGTAGTTCTCCCGGAACTCATGGCTCAGATTAACCCACCCCCAATAGGTCGGCCAATGCCGGTGAATCTTGGTCGTGGTGTGCAACTGGAACTAGTATGGATACGACCGGGTGAATTTGACATGGGATCGGTTTATAAGCGCCCCAAGGGTCTTGCACCAATGGACATCATCCGCGTCGCATTGTATGTAAACGAAGAGCCTGTTCACCGGGTCAAGATTACGCAAGGCTTCTGGTTGGGAAAATACGAAGTTACGGTGGAGCAATACGAGCTTATCATGGGGAAACGAAATTCTAAGGCATACACGAACCTGCGTGATCCAGTTTCCAGTGTTACTTGGAACGATGCTCAAGAGTTTCTTAAGAAGCTCAACGATATGCGCTGTTTGCCGGCTGGTGTGAAATGTCGGCTACCAACCGAGGCAGAGTGGGAATACGCATGTCGCGGCGGCACTACCACCGCTTACTACAACGGCGACAGAGCATCGAACGCAAGCGCAATAGCCTGGTTCGGTTGTGGCAAGCTGCACCCTGTAGGCCAAAAACAACCTAACAGCTTCGGGCTTTACGATATGCTAGGCAACGCCGACGAATGGTGCGCAGACGTGTATAAAAAATACTCGGAAACTGGTTCCTCGGATCAAGCTGAAACCACAACTGATCAAGAGCGCGTAGTGCGGGGTGGTTCGTGTTACAGTCGTGCGGATGATGTGCGCGTATCAGCGCGCCATTCGGAAAAACCCAGCGGACACGGAGGATTTCGGGTTTGTTGCAGCGTGGTGCCGTAGTTCATATTACGGCAAACGGTTGGAAGTTGATACCATTTGAATTCCACAAGAAAGTTGGAGTTGGCACATCACACTTTCTTCCTTAGTAGGGCATGACTGCTGGGCGAGCAACGCATATGGAATGGTGGAGCAGTGGAGTGATGAATCCAGTCGAGTCTGTCCAGAGTCGGGAAACACTGACCCCGATGACCGATGATTAGATCGGAGTGGCGGCTTTCCATGCCTCATATTTCTGATAGGACTCAGGCGAGATTGAGCCTTTCACTTTTCTGTCGCCCAGCCTAAATGATGCATTGAGTTGGTTGCCAACCAAGCTCTTGCGTTGTTTGTTGAATTGGACATCGCTCTTCTTCAGGAAGACAACATCTATTCCGGAATTTTCCATAAACACCGCATGATCTTGTGAAAGTCTCCCAATCCAAACTTCAGGACCAAAAAAACCATCCACATGAATCTTGACAATATCTGGCGTGTTCGCAGCCGCGGCTCCTCTGACGCCCGCCACGGTCTCCTCGATCATCTTGAGAGTTGCTTCGGACGGCTTGTTCGCAACCAGTCTTGAGCAACGTCTGTATCGCAAAAGATTTTGGCCTCCCCAGAGGATTTGCGATATGCCGAGGATTCTCCACCAATGTGAACTGTCGCCCAAAGTTGTGTATACTATATTCAAGACCCCTACAGCGAGCATGCCAATCCCAAGCAGTATAAGACCGTAAGGGGTGGGAGTTGAAAGAATCCAAATGCCTTCGGCGAGAAGGTATAGACTAACCAATCCCAATAACCAATCGGTGATGGAACTGGCTCCCGAATCTCCCAATACCACAAACATTCCAAGCAGTCCCCAGACAATGCTTCCGATACCGGCTGGTTTGAGAATCTTGTGAATAAGTCTGTAATTGGAAACCTTTTGCAGTTCTTCCAAGTCAACTGGCGGATAGTTCGGAGGTGGTGGTGGTGCATTTTGAGCTTGCGGCGTTGGCACTGCGGATTCGCTTTTCGCAACAGGTTTCGGAGTTTCCGGGACGATAAACGCACGAGCACAGGATGGGCAGTCAAACTGCATCCCACCCATTTCATCATCTGCTTCGATGTGCTGGTCGCAATGAGGACAAGCTAATATTATCATATGCGGTCGCCTCCTCCACTACGCGCAGTGTTGAGTCAATACTTGAACGATTGAACCATATTATCTGGCGTGCTCTTTCTGCACTTGACGCTTCACGCGATCAAATTCACTTTGCGTCTTAATCACGGCAGGAACCGCCACACTAATTATGATTATAGTAAACAATACCACGCCGATATATCCTGTGATCAGGCCCGCCAGGGCCAAGCCTTCTCCTAGCAACCGACCGTTTGACTTTCGTATCTTCGCCCGCGCCTTATGGCCGCAGACAATGGCAGGAATACACAGGAGAGAACAGTAAAGCGTAAGACTGAGGATGCCCAACACCAGACTCCATATCGCCTCGCTGCTTGTCTTTGGGTTTTGCGCCACAGCCGCCGATGTCCTTGCAGATCCGTCCAGAAACTCGCCGCAGTGTTTGCATTTGTTTGCGGACGCCATGATAGCTTCGCCACAGAACGGACAGGGCTTGGTGTTGGGGGGCGGGGGCGGATGTGATGACGGTTGAGCGGAGACAATGCGTGCGACGGGAGGCCGTGATGCCAGCCGCACCTGTTGAGCGCAATGGGGACATTGCACATCTATGTTGGCGTGTTCCGGGCCTCCGGAAACTGATCCTCCGCACTTTGGGCAGGTGAATAACATTTCGCTCATAATTGGCCTCGAATAAAAGCTAACAAGTTGTTGCGTATCGTTTTGTTGCTAGAAACCGGCAAGAACCAACTGCTTTTGTCTCCTTTGAATTTCGGTAACAAGCTTCAGCATGAAATACCTGAGAGCTATTGTGAAAAGACAAAAATAAAACAGCCGATCAAGAAGGCTCCTGCCATCCTTGGTTACCACCGCCGTGCAGATCTGGCTGCTCATGAAAAGCACAAGCAGGTGGAAAATCCACCAATACACGAGCATGTCTGGACGACGCTCAGATTTCCAATTCGTGGGGTTCGTGCTCACCTGCCATATCTGTTTCATTGCTTGGTATGGGCGGTAGAGATTCAGTAGTGGAACAAAGAAACATCCGACGGACCAGCCCGGTGTGAACCTCATGTCAGTCGCCCCAAATTGGCGGCAATTACGATCTGCCTGGTGTATCCAGCAAAAAAAGAGAATCAAGACAGGAAGTGCGACAAGCGAATCAAGTAACATTACGAGCATAGCTGCCGTAAAGCCGTCTAAGCTCTTATCATGATTTGCTTTGGCCGCCAGAATGAACAGAATGAATGCTGTTGCCAACGATATGTAGAGCAGAATCTGAAGAGCCAGGGTTGTTGGTAATGGTGCCTTGTAAACGCGTGCGGTCGGTCGCATTTGCGGATTTGCGGCCCCGAACAGCTCCGTTAACGGACTCCACTCCGCCATGCCCTCCTTCCAGTAGAGCGTGTCAGGTCGCAACTGTCCAGCGGCCCACATTCGCCGCGCGTCTTCTTCGAGATGCGCTGTTTGCTGGCCATCAGGCATTAATATCAGAATCGTGCTCATTCAGTTCTTGATTTATTTCGCTTATGTCACGCCACCGACACTTCCGGGCTGAAGGGGCCTTCGTTGGTGTCGTTGACGCCGTCGTTTACCCTCCCACAGTGATGCTTATCTCATTACTCCACTGACCGACCTGCTGGTCGTTGAGGCGGTAGATGGCGCGGTATTTCCATTTTACGGGGGTGGTCGGCCGCGGGGTGGTGTCCACGTAGCCGGGTTGGTGTCGAAGGCTAGGGGCACAAAGCCTTTGCTGTCGTTGCGGTCCACTTGGATTTCGATCATGTCCAGGAAGGCGCTGTAGCCGCCCCAGCCCCAATCGAGGTTGACGCCGGTGGCGACGCGCGTCGGGGTGAAGTTCATGCCGATCTATTGCGCTGTTGAAACGGGTTATCATCCTCGGCTCCTATTCCTGCTTCGGGTTTTATAGGACAAGGCCGCAGGCGTGCGCAAGGAGATTTTCAGTCATCAGGATATGTCATGTTGCGTCTCCGACCGCCAAGTAGATAAGGCTTGGCAGCTACCATCCGCCTCCTTACGTTAGCGCCAACGGAACCACTACTGGAGACAAACCATGAACGACATAACACGCAGACACTTCGTGAAGAAATCATTTGAGGGCGCGGCGGCAGTCGCCGCCGGCGCGACCCTGCTCGGCTCGGCGCGCGGCGCATCCGCCAACAACCGCGTCGTGGTGGCCTTGATGGGCGCGGGCGGACGCGGCATGGACTTGATCAAGAAGTTTGCGGAAATCCCCGACGTGGCGATCAAGTATGTCTGCGACGTGGACGACACCCGCGGCAAGAGCGCGGTCGCCACGCTGGAGAAAATCACGGGTGCCGCGCCGAAACTTGTCGCTGATCTCCGCCAGGTGCTCGATGACAAGGAAGTTCACGGCGTCATCGTCGCGACGCCCGAACAATGGCACGCGCTCGCCACGGTCTGGGCCTGCCAGGCGGGCAAGGATGTTTACGTCGAGAAGAACATTTCGCTCTACATCTGGGAAGGCCGCAAGATGATCGAGGCGGCAAAGAAATACGGCCGCATCGTTCAGGCCGGCTACCAGAACCGCAGCGCGCCCTACGGGTTCTCCGCGCGCGACTACATCAAAAAGGGCGAGCTGGGCAAGGTGCAATACGTGAAAGTGTTCGGCATGCTCGGCACCGTGGTGGGCGGTTATCCACTGCGCCCCGCGCCCGATAGCGAGCCGCCGGTCGGGTTGAACTGGGACCGCTGGCTCGGTCCTGCGCCCTTGCGGCCTTACAATCCCACCGTTCATCGCGGCTGGTATGGCTACTGGGATTTCTCCGGCGGCAACGCCTCCGATGCAATCCACACGCTGGACCTCGCGCGGCTGGTGCTGGGCGATCCGCCGCATCCGAAGTCGGTGTCGTGCGACGGCGGCCGGTTCCAGTTCGACGACGGCGGCGAAATGCCCGACATGCAGATCGTGACGTTCGCCTACGACAAGCTGGTGATGAGTTTCGAGAACACCGGCTTCACGCCCTACAACATCAAGTCGCCCAACGAAGTGCGCCTCGGCGACAAGTGGCCCTTCTGGCCGCAGAACTGCGACCGCATCGAAATCTACGGCAGCAAACGGATGATGTATCTGGGCCGCCACGGCGCGGGCTGGCAGGTGTTCGAGGCCGGCAACAAACTCGTGGCGCAGGACAAGGGCTATCATCCCGACAAGTGGCATCTGCCGAACTTCATTGACTGCATCCGCACGCGGCGGCAGCCCAACGGCGAGATCGAACAGTGCCACCACAGCGCCTGCCTGGAGCATCTCGCCAACATCGCGTTACGCGCCGGCAACAAGAAACTGTTCTTCGATGCCGCGACCGAACGCTTCACCAACTGCGACGAAGCCAACAAATTCCTCCGTCCGACCTACCGCAAGCCCTATGTCCTGCCGGAGGAGGTGTGAGCGCGGTGAACAGATGAAGGACTGATCCATGCAAATCGCGAAATCGAAATGGCCGCTGGGCGCGGTCGGGTTGACAGCGTTGTTGCTCGCGGCGGGAAGCCTCCAGCTTCCCGCCGGCGAGCCGACGCGCGTGGCTGCGGTAACGCTCTCGTGGGCCGACAAGGACCGGACACTGGCGCACACGCTGGAGATGCTCGGCCGCGCGGCGGAACAGCGCGCGCAAATCGTCTGTCTGCCGCAGGAATGCGTGCCGACCGACGGCGGAGCGGCGGCGACGACCGCGTTGGAGGCGATCCGGCAGGCGGCGGCCAAGGCGAAGTTCTACGTCGTCGCCAACCTCCGCGAGCAGGCCGATGGGAAAACGTTCCTCACGTCCTATCTGATCGGCCCCGACGGCGCGATGGCGGGCAAGTATCGCAAGTCGCATCGCCTGCCCTGCGAACCGTGCGCGCTCGGCGACGAGTTGCCGGTGTTCGACACGCCCTTCGGCAAGGTCGGGTTGATGATCGGCACGGATCTGTATTGGCCGGAAGTCCCGCTGGTGCTGGCGCTGAAAGGCGCGGAGCTGGTGCTCTGTTCGAGCGCGCCGGAGCCGGTGCCGCAGTCGGCGCCCACGGATGTCTTGATGCGGACGCGCGCGTTCGACGATCACGTCACGTTCGCCTGCGCCAACTACGCGGGCGACCTGCCGTATCTGTGCAGCAACCACCCGACCTACGCGGGCTCGCCGCTGGGCCGCGGGTGCGTCATTGACCGGTCGGGCATCGTCGTGGCCGACACCGGCATTCGCGCGGGCGTGGCCGTCGCCGCGGTGGATTTGAGCCGGCCCACGGACCTTTATCAACTGACCTTCCACGAAGACCGCAGCCTGTTTCGCGATCTGGTCGAGCGTGACATCAAGCCGCTCGCCGCCAGGCCGCAAAAGCGGCGGATCACCGTCAGCATCGCGCAGGTGTTTGCGAACCACGGCCCGAATCCGAATCCCGACTCGGAGTTTGCCAAAATCCTCGACGCGGCGGGCGCGCGCGGTTCCGACGTGATCCTGATGAGCGAATTCGGTTTCGCCACCGATACACCGGCGGCGGAGAAGACGTTCGCCATGGTGGCCGAAAAGGCGCGGAAGTATCACAGCTATATCATTATCGGCGGACTGCGCGATCCGGCGATGCCTTACAAGACAGGCAACCGAGCGAGCTGGGCTTATCTGTGGGATCGCGCCGGTCAGGTCGTGGGCAAGTATCGCATCTCGCAGTATGGCGGCAGCAAGAAGCTGCCGGTGTTTGCGACCGACTTCGGCGTCATCGGCATCATCCTCTGCGGCGACATTTACTCGCAGGAGATCACGCGGGCGATGGCGCTGCGAGGCGCGGAGATTGTCTTCTGCCCGTCGCAATCGTGGGGAGCCTCGGGCGTGTTCAACCGTTCGATGCAGGAAACGCGCGCGCTCGACAACGGCCTCTGGATGGCCGCGGCGCATTTCCCCATGTCGGACATCAGCCAGCGCAGTTACGTGATTGATCCGTACGGCTACGCCGTGACCGCCACGCCTTACTGGAGCGAAGGCGTGGCCACAACCGAGGTTGACCTCGACGCCGGCCGTATGTGGTTTGCGCCCTCCGACAAACCCGGCGCTGCTGGTAAACCGGGTTACCTCTTCGCCTATTTTCCGAAGTTCGTCCCCGAACGGCGAAGCGACTTTCGCGCCGTGCTTCTGGCCGGCCGCCGGCCCGAACTCTACAGGCCGATCATCGAAAAAACGCTGGCCGGTCGCGACACGCCGCTCGAACTCAAGGACCGCATGGGCGTGCCGCGGTAGGGGTTAAACCAGCCGGCGCGCGGCGCGGACCGCCACCAATTGACAGGGCAGGCAAAAGTCGGCTGCTTTCCGGCCGGGCGGCAACGTCACTTGCTCGTAGGCGGTGAGATGACCCTCGGCTTGGTGATGGCAAATGTGTCCCCAAAGGCACAGACGGTAATCCTCGCGCCGGCCAAGCGCCCAAAGCCCGTCCAGATGATCCATCAGCGGCCAGTCATCGAGATGGTTGGCAAACCGCGTCATGCCGCAAAACTGGCCGCCGCCAGTCAGGCGCGCGTTGACGACGCGCGCCATCCATTCGCGCGGCAGCACGCCGCTGGAAAGCAGTTCCGGCCAGTAACGATAATTGGTGTAACTGCCGAAGCGGTTCGCGGTGACCTTGTCCTGCGGACGCGCCGCGAAGCCGCTCGTTTCGAGCGTCGGGCTGAGCCACCAATCGCCCCGCTCGCGCGGCCAGACCTCGCGGATCGCGTCGAGCAAAAGTTTTTTCAACTCCGCCGTCCGTGCCGGCGTTTTTGCCAGCACGGCCCAATCGTCCAGCCCGCGAACGATCCACGCGTTATTGTGAAAATAAGTGGCGACCTGTTTGTTTTCATCGGCCTCCGGCACGCCGGCGACCAACTGGACGCGCCCGTCCTGCCGCGCCAGCGATTCCAAATGCCGCGCGAGGCCGGACAGCGCGTCGCGGTGTTGCGCGAGCCACTCGCGCGAACCGCCGCGGGCCATCAACCGCCTCGCGCTTGTCAGCAACTGGCCGTATTCGCTCAGCGACGGGCCGTAGTAGGCAATCGTGCCGTCGGCGCGGACAAAATGATCGACCCAGTAGCCGAACAATTGCTCGGCGCGTGGCGTCAGCCCCCAGGTCGTGAGCGCGTCCACGGTCGCGATGATGGTCGGCGGAAAACTATCGTGCTCCGGCTTGGCGTAAGTGCCGACGCCGTATTTGGGATGATCGCCCTGAAACGTCGTCTCGACGTGCGCCAGCCCGACGCGCACCGCGCGCTCCAGCAGCGGATGCTCGAAACGCGCGCCCGATGGCAGGCGGATGGCCGCCGCGAGCCGCTCGATCAGCGCCGGATCGAACGCCGGCTCGCCCCGCAGCGGTTCGGCGCAAGCGCGCACGCGGTCGGGCAGTTTTTTCCCCGCCCGCAACAGCTCGTCGCGAAACGGATCGTTGGTTGCCGCCAGCCATTCCGCTTGTCTGGTGTCAGCCGCACGACTGGCACGCGTCGCGGGTCCTGCGAACGCAAGCGCCCCGACCGTAAGGGCGGAATGGCGCAAAAACTGTCTTCGGGTGACGGGTGTTTCGCGTTGAGGTCGTAAATTCATCTCAAACATTTTCGCATCCTCCGATCAGTTCATTTCATTTTTGCGGGCGGCGCAGCACCTTGGTGGACTCGATGTTGCCTTCCAACTCCGCCGGCAGGAACCACGTTGGCTTCAGCTTGCCGGGGCTGAAAAGTTTTTCGGCCTGGTCGGCGTAATGCGGCGAGGCCGGATCGTCGCTCTCGCCAAACGGCGTGGCGCTCCAGCTTCGCACCGCGCCTCGGCGGAACTGCACGAGCTGCGTCCAGTTCTGGCCGCTGTGGCCGTAGAAGACCTTGCCGTCCAGTGTCGAGGCCATCGCGCGCAACGTCATGTCGCCGCCACCCGAATCGCCGCCGGAAAACGGCCATGAACGGTCGCCGCGCCGGATGCGGTTCACCTGGCCATAGGTGACTTCGCTGGTGCCGTAATTCTTTTTCAGCCACGCGACCGTCTCGCCCAGCGCATCCAGCAGCGCCTTCGCCGAACTGTCAGGACGCAATTTGTGGTCGCCGATAAATTGCCGCCAGCCGCGGTAGAGCGTCGCGCCAACGCTCTCATGGTCCATCACGCCGTTCCACGCGAGCAACGTCTCAACCGCTTTGTGCAACGCGGCGGGATCGGCGCCGCCGCGCGATTTGTCGAGACCCTCTTTTTCCGCCGCATTGCGCAGCGCCTTTTGCCACGACTCGCAGCGGTCGGCGTGCGCGTCGAGCGCGATGGCCATCGCGTCCTCCACCGTCAGCTTCGAATGCGCTTCGAGCAATTCCACGGCGCGGCGTCCGCGGGAATTGATGGCACCCGGCCCGACGCCGCGGATATACAGCGGGTATTTCATGAAATCGAGCCCCAGTCCCCGCGCCATCATGTCGGGGCCGATGTTGCAGTTCTGCATGTAGCCCGTCGGCGGATTGAGCACCTGCACCAGGTCCTTCATCGGATGGATGCCGAGCCATTCGGACTTGCTGGTGTCGCCCGGCACCGGCCGGTTGAAATCGAATCCGGGCGGGCGGATCGGCACGCGGCCGGTGCGGACGTAGCGGATATTCCCCTCCACGTCGGCGCACATCACGTTTTGTTCCATGAGCTGGTTCATGGCAAGCGCTGCATCCATCTCGCCAAGGTTGCGCGCAGTCATCATCCGGTAGGATTCCGTGACCACATCAATCTGGTCAAAGTAAGGGCAGGCGATGGCAAATGCCTTCTTGCCCTCGCGCAACGCGATGGGGCCGTGATGACTCCGCTCCAGCGTGCGCACCACCGGCGCGGCGTTCTTCACGGCGATGGTCACCGTCTCGCTGATCATGTCGCGCCAGCCGTCGTCGTAGCGATAGCGTTTCGGGTTTGAGGGGTCGGTCTGCTCGACATAGATGTCGGTCGTGTCCGGCCCGCCCGTGGTGCAGGCCCAGCCGAGAAACGCGTTGTGGCCCAGACCGAGAAACGGCATGCCGGCCGCCGCGAACCCGCTGAGGTCGCAGCCGCCCGCGTGCATGCGGAACTCGTGGAACCGGAATGCCCCCTCCAGGTGAACATGCGGATCAATCAGCAGCAGCGCCGCGCCATCGGCGGTCCGTTCGGGCCGCACAGCCCATTGGTTGCTGAAGAAATGCCACTCGTTGCGCAGGGCCAGTTTGCGATTGGCCGCGCCCATCGGCCAGTTGAAGATGATCAGGCGGTTGAGCGCGGGCACCATCCACGGCTCCATCTCCAGCGCGTTGGCCGGGCGCTTCTCCGGGTGTTCGGCCAGAAAGGCGCGCACGCCGTCCTGGAACGCTTCGCACATCGCCCGCACCTCGGCGGGCAGCTCCGGGTAGCGTTTGCGGCACACCGCCTCGTGCCCGGCGAGCCGCTGCTTGAAATCCTGCTCCACCGATTTCGCTCCGTTCACTTCCGCGGTGCGGCCGATGGCCTCGCGGTAGTTTGAAAAAATCTGTTCGAGCCGGTCTTCCGCCTGCGCGTAGCCAAGTCCGTAAGCCCCGTCCGCCAGCGTCGCCGCGAAAATGTGCGGCACGCCCCACACGTCGCGCTTGATGGTGACGTCGGTCGTCTCCGAAGCCAGACCGGATGCAATCGTTGCGACGATCCAGAAAACGATGCTGATTAGAACGGACGCTTTACGAGAATTCATAGTTCAGAACCCGGGTCATTTTGTTGCCAGACAACCATGTGTTTGTGGAGTTTACCCGGATTCGGATGGATTGGTTACAATGACAACCGGAATTATTTCGCCGCGGATGCTCTCTCATTTCCCCTTTTGGGAAACACTGGCCACATACTCCGACGGCGTCATAAACACGCAGCCTTTCGCTTTCAGAAACTCGACGATCTGGATGAAGCCGTTCCAGCGGTCGTCGTTATACCAGTTCGGCGGATGGCCTTGCAGGACCAGGTATTTCTCCGCCGCGCCAACGCGTTCGTAGGCGGCCTTGAACTTCGCGAAGTCCGGCACGAAGGTTGGGTTTTCGAGTCCCAGCACGCGCGGCAGCGCCACCTTTTTGTAGAACTTCGGCGTCTTCGGCCCGTAGAGCCAGATTTTGATTTCCGGCACGGCCTCGAGCGCCTGCTCGGTCGCGTCCGTGGTCCCGGTCCAATGCGGACCGAACGCCGGCAGCGCGAATCCCAGCTTCTCCCTGGCGAGTTTTTCCGAGCGCTCCAGCACGGCTTTCTGTTCCTCGAAAGTTCCCTGCTCGAACTCGCCGGTTTTTTCATCGGCCGTTCGCTCGTGGTAGCCGTGCAGCCAGAACTCGATGAACCCTTTCTGGTTCATCGCTTTGATCCAATCGAAATACGCCGGGTTGTCCTTTTCGAGCGACGCGCAGATGATGCCGAACGACGCCTTCAAATGGTTCGCCTCGATGTAGTCGGCCACGCGCTGCCAGTTCCGGTGAACCGCGCCGTTCTTGACCTGCTTCACGTCGTCGAGCTTGAGGATGATGATCTGCGGCTGCGCGGGCGATTCCGGTTTCGATGGCGCGTCGGAGGCTTTCAACGACGGTGCGGCGTGCTGGCAGCCCAAAAGAAAAATCAACCCGGTAAGAAGGATGGTTTGGCGCATACGGTTTCCTCTTTTTTCCAAGCGCGGGCAGACTACCGCATTGCGCACGACTGACAACGAGAAAAAGCCGGGATTTCGCCCACAGCCATCCGTCTGGATCGCCGCCTCCTCAGTGCATCATCTCTTCGAGCGCCTTGCGGTCCACGCCGAGTTTGCCGGCTTCGCCGAGCACCTTGTCCCGTTTCTCCAGATGTTGCCGCAACGTCCCCGATGAAAAGGTGGGCATCCGGTGCAACTGGTCCAGGCTCACCATGTAATCCACCATGGCCACCTTCAAATCCCGCGCCTTCGGATGCAGCCGCATTTGCAACCAGTCCAGCCGCTCCAGCGACATCTTCGTTGTCTCCTTCGGCACACGGTCCATGTAATACCGCTTCGATTTTTCCGGCTCCTTGTAGTCCGCAAACAAGAACCCCAGCAACGGCCCCGCCGCCGCCCACACCTGTTCCAGCGACTCCCCCAAGCTGAGCGCGTTTGGCAACTGGTTGTTCGCCGCCCGCAGCATGAACTCCGCCGAGAGATGATTCGGCGCCAGTCGCAACACCTCCCGCAGCGATTGATACACCCACGGATTGCGTAGCGCCGGCGCTCCAGAGTTCGGGCTGAGCCGAGACTGCACCTCGGCAAACAGCGCCACGGCCTTGGTCAGATTCTCCGATCGGTCCTTGCGCGCCACCGCCGCCGCATCGTCCAGCGTGGCAATGGAGAATATCTGTGTGCTCCAGAGCATCGCGGGCGAATAGAGGATTACCATGTCAACGAGGCTCTCCTTGTTCGTCACCGGCACGGCCACGATGCTGCACTTCTCCAGCATCGCGCCGCGAATCTTCTCCGCCGCCGCGCCGATTTCGCGAATCTTGCCGTCCACCGTCACGTCGCCGGTCATGGCGTAGCCGGGATCAATCTGGAAGCCGTCCAACAGCGACTGCAACAGCACCGCGAACGCGCCGCCGGCGGAGCCGCCGGCCTGCTTGGCGTATTTGTTGGCGTAGCTGAACCGGATCTTGTAACCCGCCTGCCAGACCGGGT
This sequence comes from uncultured bacterium, assembly GCA_903870275.1. Classification (GTDB taxonomy): domain Bacteria; phylum Verrucomicrobiota; class Verrucomicrobiia; order CAIQCK01; family CAIQCK01; genus CAIQCK01. Next base: position 49,542 of record CAIQCK010000043.1, read on the forward strand.
AGCGCACCTTCAGGAGCCGCTCCGCCTCCTCCATCGAAATCTGCGTGTCTTTGGCGACCTCGGTAGTGAAGTCGCAAATGGTTTCGCGGTCGGAACTGATGCGCTCGGCCGTCGCAATGATGTCCTGTGCGCTGCCCAGACGCTGGCCGTTGTCCAGCTTGACGACGTAAAGCCCCCGGATCGAACTCTGGTTGCGCCCGAACTTCTTGGCATTTTTTTGCATCTCAGCATCTGCGATGGGCCCAACTGTTATATTCCTAACATCGGTTTTTGTTTTTGCGTTCGCCTTGGGGATAGAGGCAATAGTTCCAAGCAAATGCCCGCTACCTTCCTGCAAACCGCAACATACGCGAAAACCGTTGAACGCATCGGCATTCGACAGCATCCGACCACCTCGGTACGCGCACCTAAGAGTGCCAGGCTTGCTGTGATAAGCCCCCCCTCGCGTAACACCGTCCCAAGGATTGCCTCCATTGTAGCATTCCGCGTGCGCCTGTTCTGTGTCCAACCCGTCTAGACACCATTCCCGCACATTTCCAATCATGTCCGCCAAGCCGAACTTATTGCGGCCTCGTTTGCCAAAGTGGTCTACGGGAGTCACAAATTCAAAGCCGTCTTTGTTTCCCTCCCAATGCAATCTTCCCTCGCCACCTTCGACCGTATCGCCCCACCAGAATCTCGTTTGCGTGCCCGCACGACAAGCATATTCCCATTCGGCTTCGGTCGGCAGTCGGCATACCATTCCCTCCTGCAGTCTCTGCGCCTTCTTCTCCGTCGCTGTCAACCACACGCAGAACTCCATGGCGTCATTCCGACTAATGCAACACACTGGGTAATTGTCTTTAGGATTGAAGTCGGACATCGGGCGTTTCCAATTCGCTCCTTTGAGCCTTTCGTTGCGTTCGTCAGACCTTTGAGTTTGCGACTTATCCATCTTTTCTGCATTCGTCATATAACCGGTTGAGTTCACGAAGTTCTTCCATTGGCCCACTGTGAGTTCTGTACGGCCCAGCCAAAAGCCGGGCTTGATCGCCACATTGCGCGGCTGCTCACCTTCAAACTTCGTCCACTTTGGGTTACCACCGTTGCCATTTGCCCAATCCTTTTCCTCCGGCGTGCTGCCGAGCATGAACTCTCCCGGCGGAATCCAGACCAACTCCATGCCGGTGGAGGTGGTCATGGTTTTCTCTTGGGCGAGGATAGCGCCGGGACAGGCCAGCAGCAGCGCGGTGGCGAAGGCGGAGAGGCGGACTCGGTTCATGATTTCCTCGGGATGAATCTCTTGCCGCGAAGCATATCGCATCGGCGGGCGGAGACAAGGACGGAAATAGTTAAGAGTTAAGAATGAAAAGTGAAGAGTTGGGGAGGCCGGAAGCAGATATGATGGGGAACGTGGAGTGTGAGCGGAGTGGTGGAGTGGTGGAGCGGTGGGAACGGCATCGGCCCGCTAAACACGCTAAAGGACGCTAAAGAAAAACTGTTTTGACAGGATTTAAGGATTTACAGGATGGGAACGTCCGGTTCGGCAATCCTGTCCATCCTGTTCATCCTGTCTTTTTTCCTTCAAACCGTGCGTGCCGGAAAGGGCGCTTGGGAAAAACAGCATGTTTCTCTTGACAATATAGAGAAAATATCTATATTCTGCGCCTGACGATGAAAGACGACAGAAGACAGTACCAGAAGTCAGAAGTCAGAAAACGGAAGGGGAAGAGCAGAATGCGGCAGGCAGTTGGCTGTTAACAGAAGTGGGAATGCAGATGGACAACAGGAAGGCAGCCATGATGAGAAAGACGGAATAGAGGCCAAATCATGGCTTACAAAATCATGATTCTGTATTCGATGATTCTGCCCAAGTCGTGATACCGGAACCGGTTCTGCCGACGCTACGGCCAATGTGCAAAACGAACCCAAATGATGATCGTGGTCAAAACCTGGAAACCTCGATTTTTCAATGGAAAATGGACATTTTGGGTTGGAAATGTCCCAATGAGAAAACGTGTTTTTACGAAACGAACCCAAATCGAGAATTACAAGATACGTGGAGGCAGGGCTTTGTGAAAAAGCCCAATGTTGAGACAAACAAAACGAAGCCAAATAAGCCAAAGTGAATCCGACTTCCTCCCAATATCCGACAAAATACGGCCAAATCCGACTCGGTTCGGCCGTGGGAGAAAAGGCGGAGCTATGGGAGTTTGGTGGCAGTGAGCATGCCAAAGTCAAAGCAGTCCATGTGCGTCACGATGGCCGTTCAATGATTCCGCCTATCCATGAACCTCTCAATGCAGACAAGCCGCGAGGTGGATCGCGTTCTCCGAACGCGATTGCGGCTGAGAAGCGAAAACACAGTGTCTGGTTCGAGCCTTTCACGTTCCAGACGCGACTTCTTTCGCTTGTCTGTGGCCATCGCGTTCGGAGAACGCGATCCACCTTCGGCAGTGTCGCCGTCGCTCGGGTTCATGGCCCGGACGCGTCAACGCCGAGTTGGTGGAGTTCTCCTTGCGTCGGCGGCTACGAGGCGTGTGAAATACCTGGCTTACGCCACGTCCGATTCGACTTCGCCCGTCCGCAGGCGGGTGCGGATGCGGTCGCCTCTGCGGACTTGGGCGGCGTCCGTCAGCGCCTTGCCGTCGTCGGCGCGCGTGGTGATGCTGTAGCCGCGGTTCAGGACGTTCTGCGGATTGAGCAGCGCCAGCCGGCCGTTCAACTCCTTCAGCGCGTGCTGCCGCTCCTGCTGCCAATTCTTCAGGGCGTGCGCCTGCCGCCCGGCCAGGTTTTCCAGCCGCTGGCGATACTGCGCCACGCGCGCGGCCGGACTGAGCCGCGCCAACTGCTCGCCGAGCAGTTCGATCCGTCCGCGGCGAGTGTCGAGCCACTGCCCGGTGGCGCCCTCGATGGAGGCCAGCGCGTCATCCACGCGCTGCTGGTATTGCCGGACCAGTTCGGCCGGCTTGCGGAAAACATAGCTCGATGCCGCCAGCTCCAGCCGATGCTTCAGCGCGTCGAGCGCCGTCTCCGTTTCGCGCTCCAGCCGCTGGGCGAGGGCGGCAATGGCTTCGGCCAGCTCGAGCCGCTGTTTCACGACCAGTTCCGCCGCGGCGCTTGGCGTCGGCGCGCGCAGGTCGGCGACGAAATCGCAGATGGTGAAATCAATCTCGTGTCCCACGGCCGAGATCGTTGGAATCCTCGACCGTGCCACGGCACGCGCGACGACCTCCTCGTTGAACGCCCAGAGGTCCTCGATGGAGCCGCCACCGCGCGCGACAATCAGCACGTCCAGCGGCAGTCGGCCGGATGCGTTCAAGACGTTGAGGTCGTCCACCGCGGCGGCGATTTCCTCCGCCGCGCCGTCGCCCTGCACCCGCGCTGGCGCGATGACGATGTGGACGTTCGGGAAGCGGCGCTCGATGATGTTCAGGATGTCGCGGATCGCCGCGCCGGTGGGCGAGGTGACGATGCCGATGTGCTCGGGGTAGGGCGGGATCGGTTTCTTGCGCGCCGCGTCGAACAATCCCTCCGCCGCCAGCTTCCGCTTGAGCTGCTCGAAGGCGAGTTGCAGCGCGCCATAGCCCTTCGGCTCGATTCGCCGCGCAATGAGTTGATACTGGCCGCGCGCTTCATACACGCCCACCTCGCCGAACGCGATGACCTGGAGGCCGTCGCCGAGCTTGAATGCCAGCGAGGCGGCGTTGCCGCGGAACATCACCACCGAAAGCTGCGCGCCGGCGTCCTTGAGCGTGAAATACAGATGCCCGCTCGCCTGCGCGCGAAAGTTGGAGATTTCGCCCTCGACCCAGACCTCGCCGATCTCCGTCTCCAGCAACTCGCGCACCTCGCGTGTCAGTTCTGTGACGGAGTAAACCTTGGGGGCCGACGGGGTTACAGCGCCGGTCAGCCCTTCAAATTCGTTTTGCTCAGCCTCGCTCACGGCGGTGACGCTAGCACAATCCCCACGGCCTGTCACGGCGGCGGGGGGCTTTTGGGCGAAGTTCTTCATACATTCTGGCTCAAAGACCGGCTCAACGGAGAATTGACAAGAGACGCTTGGGATAGCAAGATGATTGGGTTTAGCCGGGCTGGCGGGCGGGTAATCCCTGTATTGTCAGCTTGGAATGAAACGATGTTCATGGAGATGGTTGTTACAATGCGATGGTGTCGTTGCGTGACGCGCGAGCAGAGCGTGTGTCGCGGCGATACCGGTGTGCGCGGGCCGTCCGGGGTTGCTCGCGGGGGCGTCGGGTTTTAACCTTCGAACGAGGATTTATTCGTGTCTGTTCCAGTCTCGCAAGCGTTCACTATTTGCAGCTACGTCATCCGGCAGCGGCTGAAGGGTAACAAGTATTACCCGCTGGTGCTGATGCTGGAACCTTTGTTCCGTTGCAACCTCGAATGCGCCGGTTGCGGCAAAATCCAGTATCCAGAGCACGTGCTGGAGCGCCGGTTGACACCGGAGCAGTGTTTCCACGCCGCGGAGGAGTGCGGCGCACCGGTCATCAGCCTGCCGGGCGGCGAGCCGTTGATTCATCCGGAGATCAAGGAGATCGTCGAGGGGTTGGTCGCGCGCAAAAAATACGTTTATCTTTGCACGAACGCGCTCTTGCTGAAACGGAAGTTGGATTTGTTCACGCCGTCGAAGTATTTCACCATCAGCGTTCACTTGGACGGCATGGAGGAGGAGCACGACCAGTCTGTTTGCCGCGAAGGCACCTTCAAAAACGCGGTGGAAGCTATCCGGGAAGCGCTCAAGCGCGGGTTCCGGGTGACGACCAACATGACGCTGTTCGAGGGCGCCAACCCCGAGCGGGTGAGGGCGTTTTTCGATTACCTGACCGAGCTTGGCGTTGAGGGCATCATGCTGTCGCCGGGCTACAGCTACTCGCATGCGCCGGATCAGAAACACTTCCTGAACCGCAACCGCACGCATGACCTGTTCAATAGGATTCTCGCCAACCCGAAGAAGGCGTGGCAGTTCAACCAGTCGCCGCTGTTCCTGGAGTTCCTCATGGGCCACCGCGACTACAATTGCACGCCGTGGGGCATGCCGACGTATAACATTTTCGGCTGGCAGAAACCGTGCTATTTGCTCCAGGACGGTTACGCGCTCACCTTTAAGCAATTGATCGCCGAGACGGACTGGTCCCATTACGGCCATCACACCCAGAATCCGTTGTGCCGCGACTGCATGGTCCACAGTGGATACGAATCCACCGCCGTCAACGACACCTTCGGCAGTTGGGAAGGATTTCTCCGCACCGTCAAGGTGACGCTCTTCGGCGGACTCGGCAAAGGTTACCGCAACGGCCGGCAAGCCGAACTGGCCGCCCAGCTTGCCGCCAGCGGCCATGGCCAGAAGCCAGCGTCCGCGTGCGGCTGCGGTTGCTCTGCCAGTGAACAGAAAGAACCCGTTGACGCCGGCAAGCCTTCGGAACAGAAGGAGCGCGTATGACGGAAACCGAATTGGCCGCTCTCATCGAAAAAGCCTTCGACTACCGCGGCGACGTGACGGTGGATCTCAAGGACGGCCGACAGGTGGTCGGCTACCTGAGCAACCGCAATCTCCAGGGCGCGGAGCATTGCCGCGAGCCGTTCGTCGAAATGATGATCGCCGGCCAGCCGGAACTCGCCCGTATCTGCTGCCGCGAGATTGCCGGCATCCGTCTCACCGGCGAGGACACCGCCGCCGGCAAATCATGGGAAGAATGGGTCGCCAAACAGACCACCAAGAAAAAAGCTCAGGGCAAAGCTTGAATTTGCCACAGCACTGGCGCACAATGGCCGCGAAATCGTAACGTGGGCTGGCCGCAGGGATGCCGCCCGCCGCTCCAATGATCGAGCAACTGCCCATTGCCATTCAAGTCGCTGTCCATGAGGAACTCAGCCCGCTCCTCAAGCGGTTTGCCGTGGAGGAGGTGTTCCACGAAGTCACGTGGGAACAACGCCGCAGTCTCAAGCACGCCCATCACGATCACTTGCGGTTTTTTGTCGGCAAGCTCGGCGGCGTGCGCGTCGTCGTTTTTCGCACCGGCGTCGGCCGCCTTCGCGCCACGGAGATCGTCCGCGTCTTCTTCGAACATTTCGAGCCGAAACTGTTCATCTCGGCCGGGTTCGGCGGCGCGCTGTCGCCGGACTTGGACATCGGCGACATCGTCCTGGCCAACGAGATTTACGAGCTGAAAACCGGCCTTTGCGACTGGCAGGGTTTCGTGCCGTCGCTCAACGGTCACCTCAAGTTCCAGCAGGGCAAGCTCGTCACCGCCGATGAAATGGTGATCTCCGGCCGCGAGAAGACCGGCCTCGGCGAAGCCCACCGGGCCGTCATCGTGGATATGGAGACCAGCGCGGTGGCCGCCAAATGCAGGAAACACAACGTGCCGATGGTGGGTGTGCGCGCAATCTCCGACCGCGCCAACGAAGACCTGCCGCCGGAAATCAACAGCTTTTTCGACAATGGCGAGGTGCGCCCCGGCAAGATTGCGAAAGCCATCGTCTCGCACCCGCCCACCATGGTTGGCCTGTTCAAACTGGCCAAGCATGCTTGGAAAGCCGGCGAAGACCTCGCCGAATTCCTCGAACAGTTCGTCGCCGCCGTTGGTCCAAGCCTGAAGTAAGAATACGGATCGTTGGTTGCGGGACGCCGCGCCGGCGGCCGCGAACCTTGGCGGTCCGCGAGCGGCGAGTTTGGAGGAACTCACATTCGTTATCGGAACCTTATGAATTGGAAACTTGCCGCGAGTCTTGTGACCGCGTTCGTCGCCGCAGCCAATGCCGAACTGCCACCCGCGCACGTCCCCGGCGTCGTCATTGATTACATCCCGGCTTCGACCGGCATCTACATCGGCTCGCCCAGCATCGCCATCCTGCCCAACGGCGATTACGTCGCGTCGCACGATCATTTCGGACCGAAGACAAAAGAGCACGAGTGTGCGCTCACCGCCGTCTTCCGCTCGGCCGACCGTGGCAAAATCTGGAAGAAGGTCTCCGAAATCAACGGCGCGTTCTGGTCCAGCCTCTTTGTTCATCGCGGCGCGCTCTACCTGCTCGGTCCTGACCGGCATCACGGCAACATCCTCATTCGCCGTTCCACCGACGGCGGCGGGACGTGGACGACGCCGACCAACAACACCAACGGCCTGCTGCGCGACAACGGTGAGTATCACTGCGCGCCGATGCCGGTGATCGAGCATGCCGGCCGGCTCTGGCGCGCGTTTGAGTGGCGCCACCCGCCTGTCGCCTGGGGCATCAACTATCGCGCGGCCATGTTGTCCGCGCCCGTGGACGCCGACCTGCTCAACGCGGCGAGCTGGACGCTGGCCGAGCCGTTGCCGAGCGACCGCGCGTGGAACGGCGGCGACATGGGCGCGTGGCTCGAGGGCAACGCTGTAGTTGCGCCCGACGGCGGGATTGTGGACATCCTGCGCGTCCAGACAAAATCGCCGGACGAAAAAGCCGCCATTGTTCACGTCAGCGCCGATGGAACAAAGACGTCGTTCGATCCCGCGACCGGTTTCGTAAACTTTCCGGGCGGCGCGAAGAAGTTCGCCATCCGCTTCGATCCGCAGGGCAAGCTTTACTGGTCGCTGGCCAACATTATTCCCGAACGCCACCGCGCCAACAACGCCGGCGGCATCCGCAACACGCTCGCGTTGACCTGCTCGCCCGACCTCACGAACTGGACCGTGCGCTGCATCGTGCTGTATCACCCCGACACGGCCGTGCACGGGTTTCAATACGTGGACTGGCTGTTCGACGGCAACGACATCATCGTCGCCAGCCGCACTGCTTACGACGATGGCCGCGGCGGCGCGCACAATTTTCACGACGCGAACTTCCTGACCTTCCACCGCATCGCCGGTTTCCGCCGGCTCACGATGGCCGACTCCGTGCCGTTCACTGAAATGCCGCCGGCGCGCGCCGAGACGACGGAATTCATCGTTACCGGCCATAGTTGGAAGCCGACCACGCTGGCCGACGGCGAGCCGGCATTCGCCAACCGCACCTATGTCTGGAAAAACGTGCCGGAGAAATTCCGCGGCTGGCGCGTCACGCAGACCAGCGGCGGCGAGCACGCCGAGCTGCGCGTGAAAGCGAAGCGCGACACGACACTGTTCATTGCGACGACGCTCGCGCAAAAGGCGGTCCAGCTTGGCGGTTGGAGCGCCGTGGCCGGCGCGGCGTTCTGCTACACCGACACGAGCCAGACTCCGATGAGGGTTTTCAGCCGCGCGTTGAAGGCCGGCGAGGAGATCACCGTGCCGCAAGGTAACTGGACGGGCACGCTGGCGCTGCTGCCGCCGGATGCCGCCAGCACGCGCGCGCAACCCGGACTTGTGCGCGGCGAGTTCATTTTCGAAAGCGCGCCATTTCCAAGCTGCCACGCCTCGACCATTGTCGAAACGCCCAGCGGCGCGTTGCTCGCGGCGTGGTTTGGCGGCACGCGCGAAGGCAATCCCGATGTCGGCATCTGGCTCTCGCGTTGCGAGGCCGGCAAGTGGAGCGTGCCGGTCGAGGTCGCCAACGGCGTCGAGCCGGACGGCAAACGGTTTCCCTGCTTCAATCCAGTCCTGTTTCAGTTTCCGGGCGGGCCGCTGACGTTGTTCTACAAAGTCGGCGGCCATCCGAAAGGCTGGTGGGGCTATCGCAAAACCTCGGCCGACGACGGCGTAACATGGTCGAAGGCTGAACGCCTGCCCGATCCGTTCATCGGCCCGGTGAAAAACAAGCCCGTGGTGCTCGCCGATGGCGCGATCCTGTGCGGCTCGAGCACCGAGAATGACGGCTGGCGCGCGCACTTCGAGCGCCGCGCCGACGGCGGCAGGACGTGGCAGTTCATCGGCCCGGTCAACGACGGCAAGGAAATCGCCGCGATCCAGCCGAGCATTCTCTTTCACTCCGGCGGAAAACTTCAGGCGATTGGCCGCACGCAACAGGGCAAACTTTTTGAGATCTGGTCCGGCGACGGCGGCAAAAGTTGGGGCGCCATGACGCTGACCGATCTGCCGAATCCCAACTCCGGCACGGACGCCGTGACGTTGCGCGACGGCCGGCAGTTGCTGGTGTACAACCACACCGGTTTGCTGCCGGGAAAGAAGAGCGGGTTGCGCTCGCCGCTGAACGTCGCTGTCTCCGCCGACGGTAAACTCTGGCAGGCCGCGCTGGTGCTTGAGGAAGAACCGCGCAAGGAGTTCTCCTATCCCGCCGTCATTCAAACTCGTGACGGCCTCGTCCATATCGTTTACTCCTGGAAACGCGAGCATATCAAACACGTCGTCGTGGACCCGGCCAAACTCGAACTCAAGCCCATCGAAAAATGAAAACCTTTTCACTTGTCAGTCTGGCCCTCCTGTTGGCGTTTGGCGGCAGCGCGCGCGCAGCGGAACCGGAGCGCCCGAACATCCTCTGGCTCGTCAGCGAGGACAACGACGCTTTTCTCGGCTGCTACGGCGATCCGCTCGCGCACACGCCGACGATAGACAGGCTGGCGCACGAGGGCGTGCTCTACGAACGCTGCTTCGCCTGGCCGGTCTGCGCGCCGTCGCGCTTCGCGCTGATCAGCGGCATGTATGCGGCCTCGTGCGGTCCGGCCGAGCATATGCGCGCCCGCGGCAAAATCCCGTCGTGGCTGAAAGGATTCCCGGCGTTGCTGCGCGACGCGGGCTACTTCACCTCCAACAACTCCAAGACCGACTACAACTCGCCCATCAGCATCCCGCAGGCGTGGAATCAGTGTGGCAAGAACGCGCATTGGCACAACTGTCCCCCCGGCCAGCCGTTCTTCAGCGTCTTCAACCACGAGGTCACGCACGAGAGCTGCCTGTTCCCGGAAAAGGAATTGCCGCTGAACTTCCCCTCGATGGACCCGGCCCGCGTGCGCATCCCGCCGTATCAGCCCGACACGCCGGAGATGCGCGCCGACTGGGTGCGTTATTACAACCACATGACGCTGATGGACACTCAGCTCGCCGTGAAACTGAAGAACCTCGCCGACGCCGGCCTCGCGGAAAACACGATCGTCTTCTACTACTCCGACAACGGCGGCGTGCTGCCGCGCAGCAAACGGTTTCTTGAGGAAAGCGGCACGCATGTCCCGCTGATCATCTACTTCCCGCCGAAGTGGCGTCACCTCGCGCCCGCCGCGCCTGGTTCGCGCATCAAGGACGTGGTCAGCTTCGTGGACTTCGCGCCGACGGTGCTGTCGCTGGCCGGCGTGAAAATTCCCGATTACATGCAGGGCCGCGCGTTCGTCGGGCCGGCCAGGGGCGCGCCGCACGACTTCGTTTACATCACGCGCGACCGGATGGACGAGACCTACGACATGATGCGCTCGGTGCAGGACACCCGCTTCATTTACGTCCGCAACTTCCGGCCCGACCTGCCGTTCGTGCAGCGCAACGAATATCAGTTTCGGGCGCGCGGCTACCAGTCGTGGGCGCGCGTTGCGGCCGAGGGCAAACTGACGCCGGCCACCGCGCAGTTCTGGGGCCCGAAACCGTCCGAGGAGCTTTACGAGATGGCCGCCGATCCCGACAGCGTCAAGAACCTCGCCGGCGATCCCGCGCATCGCGCGACGCTGGAGGCAATGCGCGCCGCGCTGCGGCGGCACACGGTGGAGATCAACGACAACGGTTTCATTCCCGAAGGCTCCGATCTGGAAGGCTACGACGCCTCGCGCGCGCCGGGCGCGTTCCCGGCGGAGCGCGTATTCGATCTGGCCGTGCTGGCCTCCGACCGCGACGCGGCGAATCTGCCGAAACTGATCGCGGCGCTCGACGATCCGAACGAAGCGATGCGCTGGTGGGCCGCACAAGGTTGCACCATGCTCCGCGAGAAGGCCGCGCCCGCCGAAGCGGCGTTGCGGAAGCGGCTGGATGACGCCTCCGGCGCCGTGCAGATCGCCGCCGCCGAGGCGCTGGCGGCCGTCGGCAAGACCGGCGTGGCGCTGCCGGCGCTGGAGCGATGGCTCGAAAAACTGGACTCGCCGTTTGCGCTGCAGGCGGTGAACATTTTCGCGCGGCTCGGCGAAGCGGCGCGCCCCTCGTTGCCGGCGCTGAAGCGCGCGCTGGCGACGCCCGCGCCGAAAGAGGACAACGCCGGCTCGGGGCGGCCCTATCCGCATCGCGGTCTCCGGCATGTCGTGGCCGTGTTGGAAGGCACGGAGGCGGCGCTGGTCTATCCGAAGCCATGACGGGCGGGGTTTCGGCAGCCGCGTCCTGAGCGAGCCGTTTTGACGCGGTTGGCCTGCTCTTTCCCCGGCCGCCAAGTCGGATTTGGTCGGATCGAGTCGGATCGGCCCCACTGGGAGCGCGGGCATCCTGCCCGCCGCCGTTTGCGCACCAAGCGGCGTCGGATTGGGATCACGCGGTCGTATCATAGTCGGATTCACCCGGATTGGGTCGGATCGTGTCGGATGGCTGCGTTTTCCGGGAACCGGTTTCGGTGTTCTGGCATCAGATGTAACTGACTGTATTGCAATGTCTTGCCTGTTTCGATCTGGTCATTTGGGTTCGTTTTGTTTTTCTCTCCGTCGGTCGTTTTCATAACCAACTGCAATCGCGCGTCTTGATTTTCTCTATTTGGGTTCGTTTCGTAAAAAAGATGTTTTTCAACGGGACCTCTCCAGCTCGAAATGTCCGGTTTCCTGCGGAAAAACGAGGTTTTTTGGTTTTGAAAACCACGATCATTTGCGTTCGTTTTGCAAAATGCGCGAAAGGCAGGAAAGGCAAGAGGGGAAACCACGGATGCACACAGCGCGGCAGAGCCGCAACCAAAAACGGTGGGGCGAGACTCCGTCGAGCCTCCTTCTTGGGCGTGTCGAGCTTTCAGAC
>CAIQCK010000044.1 GCA_903870275.1 uncultured bacterium
CCGAACGCGGGCGCGAACAACTGACGCGCCACGGGCTGGAGGAATACGTGTCCGATTGCGTCATCTTGCTCGACCATCGGGTCACCGATCAGATTGCCACGCGGAATCTGCGCGTGGTGAAATATCGCGGCACACTTCACGGCACCAACGAATTTCCATTTCTCATCGGCGACGACGGCATCAGCGTGCTGCCCATCACGTCGCTGGGGCTGAATCATAAGATCTCGGGCGAGCGGATTGCCACCGGCATCCCCCGGCTCGACGCGATGCTTGGGGGACGGGGATTTTTCCGCGGCAGCAGTATTCTGCTCACGGGCACGCCCGGCACCGGCAAGACCATCGTCGCCGCCAACTTTGCCCAAGCCGCCTGCCGGCGCGGGGAGCGCACCCTCTTCTTCTCGTTCGAGGAATCGCCCAACCAGATCATCCGCAACATGCATTCCATCGGGTTACGCCTGGAGCCGTTGGTCAAGCGCGGCCTGCTGCGGTTTCACGCGGCGCGGCCCTCGCTCTACGGTCTGGAAATGCATCTGGCCACGATGTTCAAGGAGATTGCCGAGTTTCAACCCCGCGTCGTCATCATAGACCCCATTACCAGCCTGATGGACGCAGGCACCTCCTCCGAATGCCGGGGGATGGTGACGCGGCTGGTTGATTATTTGAAGGCCGGGCAAGTCACCACACTCTTCACCAGTCTGACGCAGAGCGGCCACGCGCTGCAACAAAGTGAAGCCGCCATGTCCTCGCTCATGGACTCCTGGTTGTTGTTGCAGGACGTCGAAGGCAACGGCGAACGCAATCGCGTGCTTTACGTGCTCAAAGCGCGCGGCATGGCGCACTCGAACCAAATCCGCGAGTTCCTGATTTCGGACCATGGCATTGACCTCGTGGACGCTTACATCGGTGCCAGCGGCGTGTTGACCGGCTCCGCCCGCGTGGCACAAGGGGCCCTCGAAAAAGCCGTCGTGCTGGCCAACCAGCAGGAAGCCGCCACGCTCAAGCGCGAAGTGGAGCGCAAACGCGGGGCGCTCGAACAGAAAATCAGCGGGCTGCGCTCTGATTACGAAACCGAAGCCGCGGAATTACGGCGCATTGCCGAACAGGTCGGCACGCGAACTTTCGTGCTGGGCACCGAGCGGACAGCCTCAGGCATCTTGCGCCAGGCGGATATCAAGGTGGCGGCCAGCACGCAGAGCAAACCCAAACCGGGGAGGAAAATTTGATGAAAACCAAACCGGTGAAACGACGGGTTGCCGCGCCCCCGTGCCGGCCCGCCAAACTCTGGCAATTGCGCCTTTACGTGACCGACTCGACGCCCAAATCGCTGACGGCGTTCTCGAACCTGAAAAAGATTTGTGAAAAACAACTCAAAGGCTGCTATCGCATCACGGTGATTGATTTGGTGAAGCATCCCCACCTGGCCAAAGGCGACCAAATCCTGGCCATTCCCACGGTGGTGCGCAAGTTGCCGAAGCCCGTGCGAACCATCATCGGCAACCTTTCTGACACCGAACACGTGCTCGTCGGCCTAGATTTGTGTGCTGCCGATTGACCCACACGAACGCCCGTGAAAACAAACAAAACCAGCCGCGCGATGCAGGCCTTTGAGAAGTCCCTGGCCGCCCGGCCCACGGGCAAATACGTCCTGCGACTGTTCGTGGCGGGAGCCACTGCCCGATCGCGCCAAGCCGTCCTGCGCGTCCGTCAACTATGCGCAGCCGAACTGAAAGGCAGTTGCAAACTGGAAGTGATTGACATCTATCAGCAGCCCAACCTGGCGCGCGACAACCAGATCGTCGCGACTCCGACGCTCATCAAAGAATTTCCACGGCCGGTGCGCCGGTTCATCGGCAACCTGGCAAACACCACCGGCCTGTTCGCCGAGTTGGACTTGATGACAAAAGGTAAAATCACAGTTTGAAAACTATTCGTCACAAGAGCTCCTCCCGCCCCGCGCCGTCCCGCGAACTCGCCGAACTCCGCGCGCGCCTGAGCGACGCGGAGGAAACGGTCCGCGCCATCCGCACCGGCGAAGTGGATGCGGTGGTGGTCGCGGGCAAGCAAGGTCCGCAAGTGTTCACTCTACAGGGTGCCGAGCACGTCTACCGCGTGCTCATCGAATCCATGAGCGAAGGGGCGCTGACGCTGACGGCTGATAAAACGATTCTTTATGCCAACCAGTGCTTCGCCCGAATGGTCAAATGCCCGTTGGAGCAGGTGATGGGCAGTTCCTTTCGCCGCTTTCTCTCCGCCGAAGGCCGGACAATGCTCCGATCGCTCCTGAAACGGGCCGACAGATTCGGTTCCAAAATCCAAGTGCTGCTCAATGCAGGCGACGGTTCGCATACGCCGGCGCAAATCTCCATTCGTCCACTAACAAAGAGTGGTTTCAACGGCGCGACCATCGGCATGGTGCTGGCGGACATGACAGAGGCCCGCCAGACCGAGAAGAAGCTGCGGGCGTTGACGCACCGCGTGGTGCAAGTGCAGGAAGCCGAGCGCGGGCGCGTGGCCCTCGAATTGCACGACAACATCACGCAGCTTCTCTGCGCCGTCCTCTTTCGCAGCCAGGCGCTGGCGGACAAACTTTCGCCGCGCGACGGGCCAGCAAGAAGAGAGGCGATGAGACTCCACGAGATGCTCGGCAAGACGGCCGAGGAAGTGGAGCGCATCTCGCGGAATCTGCGACCCGGTGTATTGGAGCAGATGGGCCTAATCGCCGTCCTGCGCGCCACCAGCACGGGGTTCGCGCATCGGACGGGCGTGCCAGTCAAGCTGGCCTGCGTGCAGTTGACCGCGCGGCTGCCCGCCGACACCGAGTTGACGCTCTACCGCATTCTTCAGGAAGCCTTGAAAAACGTGGAGAAGCACGCACGCGCCCGCCACGTTACTGTGCGCCTGACGCAGCAGGGCGCCTTCGTTCAGTTGGTGATCAATGACGACGGGATCGGCTTCGACCCGGATCATCACCCGGCCGGGCGAAGAGGAAAGGGCGGCCTTGGTCTGCTCGGCATGCGCGAGCGAGCGACCTATGTGGGCGGAAACCTCAAGGTCAAATCCGTTCGCCGCGCCGGCACGGAAATCGAGGTGCGTATTCCTCTGCCGCCAAATGCCACGGCGACTAACTGAACTGACTTATGAAACGAATCACTGTTCTGCTGGCTGAAGACCACGAGATCGTCCGCGAGGGTCTGCAACAACTGTTGCTGGCCGAGAAGGATATCGAAGTGGTCGGCGTAGCCGCCACGGGCCGCGACGCCGTGACCCTGGCCAAGAAATTCCGCCCCGACGTCATCGTGATGGACATCGCCATGCCGCTGCTCAACGGTTTGGAAGCCACCCGGCAGGTTCGCAAAGCCATTCCCGGTGCCCGGGTGCTCATTCTTTCCGCGCACAGTGATGACGCCTACGTCGAGCAAGCCACCGCGATTGGCGCGATGGGGTTTCTGCTCAAACAAACCTCCTCCCACGTTCTGTCCGAGGCGATCCGGGCAGTCCAAAAAGGAAACACCTTCTTCAGTCCCTCCATCACCAAACGCCTCCACAACCAGAAGTCGCCGGCCGGAAAGCCGCCACTCCGGAAACGAGTGGCCAGCCTGAGTTCGCGCGAGATGGAGGTGCTCCAACTCATTGCCGAAGGCGAACCCAACAAACAAGTGGCAAGTGAACTGGGCATCAGCATCAAGACCGTCGAGAAGCACCGGCAGAGTCTCATGAAGAAGCTGAACATCCACGATGTCGCCGGTCTCACCCGCTATGCCATCTCCGAGGGCATCATCGAGAACAGCGTCCAGTTGACCATCGTCTAGTTGCCGCCCCCCTCCTTCCCGGCGTGGCTCTTGCCAAAATTGATTCCTGACAACTCCCGTGGGGTTAATACCCCATAGCGCCCACGCGGTTCCTGCGAGTAAGCTCTGCTCACACAATGACCGACCCCTTTGTTCAAAATGGATACGCTATGAGAAACAGAATACCCGACACAGATCATCATGAGCCCAGGCGCGAAGACATTGCGGCTTTGGCCTATAAGATTTGGGAAAAACAAGGACATCCTGATGGCCTCGCCGTGAAGCACTGGAATCTTGCCGCGGACCAGTTGCGGGCCAAGAGGCTGGCGGAGCTAAACAGAGTCGCGAGGACGGAGAACAAAATACGCAATTCCAACAGGCTTCCGGTGCTGCGAGGAACCATCGGAGACTAGCAGACGGAAGGCTGAACTCCACCGGTTGGCAACCCGGATCAAACAACCCTGCTTCAACCGCCGCCGGCGCGTCTGCGTTTGCATCACGCCGCGCGGCGGGTTCAGAATATCCGGGACATCATGAGCGCCAACTCCGACAGCCGCCTCTCTCGCTTCGGGTCTTCCTTCATCCACCGCGGGCCGGCCGTGGTTGCCTTCTTCTTCGCCATCGTTTCTTTCGCGGTCTTCGCTCTCGCCGCGCACGAAGACAAGGCCGCGCTGGAGAAGCGCCACGATCACGCCAATGAGCTTTATGCCCACGGCAAATATGCGGAGGCCGAAGTGGAGCTTCGCGCTGCCGCGGCCAACGCCCGGCACGTCTTGGGGCCGGAACATCGCCATACACTCACCATCCGGGACAGCCTGGGGAAAGCTCTTTGCGCCCAGGGCAAATACGCCGCCGCCGAGAAGGAATATCGCGCCGTCCTGGCCATCCGCGAGCGCGCCATGGGAGAAAGCCATGATGATATTTATCTATCCTGCGATCATCTGGCCGCATGTCTCGCGAACCAGCATAAGACGCCGGAGGCGCTTGATTTTGCCCGCAGGGCGTATGAGGGCTGGCACACAATGTATGGTGAGAATCATCTATACACAAATAATGCAAGGAAGCTGCTTGAGGAGCTTGAACAGTCGCAGAAGCCGAGATGACGGCGGCTGGATTTCATCGGGAGAGGGACCAGGTTCGGCGGGGTGCAGGGGCGGACGCTGAGAAGCAACACGGTGGCGGGGAAACGCTTGTCAGGGCAGTTCCCCCGAAAGCATTGGAGGGACGCGCGCTCCCCGCAAACAACGCAAACGG
Source organism: uncultured bacterium (assembly GCA_903870275.1). Classification (GTDB taxonomy): domain Bacteria; phylum Verrucomicrobiota; class Verrucomicrobiia; order CAIQCK01; family CAIQCK01; genus CAIQCK01. The sequence continues at coordinate 5,043 of CAIQCK010000044.1, forward strand.
CCCGCGACGTGGCATCCGGTCGTGCCCCACCCGCCGGCCGGCCCTGCCGTCCTTTGCCGTCGCCGGGCAAATGGTCTTGCGGAATTGATTCCTGAAAACTCACGTGGGGTTAACACCCCATAGCGATCACGCGGTTCCTGCGGGTAGATTCGATGCACACAATGACCGAACCCGCTGTTCAAAATGGAAACACTATGAAAAACAGAATACCCGACACAGATCATCATGAGCCCAAACGCGAAGACATTGCGGCTTTGGCTTACAAGATTTGGGAGAAACAAGGACATCCTGATGGCCTCGCCGTGAAGCACTGGAATCTTGCCACGAACCAGTTGCGGGCTAAGAGGCTGGCGGAGCTAAACAGAGTCGCGAGGACGGAGAACAAGATACGCAATTCCAACAGGCTCCCGGTGATGCGAGGAACCATCGGAGACTAGCAGCCTGAGGGCTGACAACCGGGAGTTTCCACCCAAAGTGCTTGGCGCGTGGACCAAGCCGTTCGATTTTTCAGCCGGCAGTTTTTTAAACGCTCGGTCGCGCTGCTGCCTGGCACGTCCTGATCGGGACATGTGTCTTGCTGTCTCTACGAGCCGTGCGGTTTTCTTTTCTGACCACGCCGTCCAGCCCTCCGGTGGTCATGACGAGCCATCCATACCGGCGTTTTTTTTCAGGCTGTGTTCGTGGAGATGTCCGCCACAGATCCTCCCCTAAGAAAAAGAGAAACACCAGGTAAACGTTATGCCAGGGTGAATTCGAGTCGGAAATATGGAATGCAATAATTTCGTTGTTCCGCGGGACATCTGTAGCGTTTGTCATGAAACAAACCAACGAAACTCAGACCACGCCGCTCGTTCCCAACACGCCCTCGCACCCGCTCCGCAAGCGGGTGGCGGATGATTCCATGAGACGCATCGCATCCTATTGCGTTCTGGTTTCGTAGGCGGTCGTTTCGAGATCAGAGCGCGCAACACGGAGGCGGTTTAAGTCCGCCGCAGAGATGGCGTCAACTACGGCGGCGCTAATACAATGGAGGCGGTGCTGCCGCAAAGCGTTGGGCAAGGCTCGCGCGCTGCTACAAGGCAGCCTCCACCGGCAGTAGGGTAACACCCCATAGCGCCCGCGAGTCCTTTACGCTTAGCTTCTACAGACATGAAGAACAATCGCAAGAAGACAACACTAACGTTTGGTGATTTCATCGCGGACATTTGCAGCACCCGCGGAAAACGGCGCGCTGCCAGAATTGTGCGGTATGCCGTCAACGAACACCTCGTTGTGTTTCCGGGACAACAGCGCTTTGTAATTTCATAAACAGAACTGGAGACGTTATGGGAAACAAAATACCGCGCACAAATCAGCATCAGCCCAATCGTGAAGATCGAGGCTGGCGATTGGTGGTTAATATGTTTTGGAGTGTCGCCAGCCTGTTGGGAATTATCAATTTTTGACTCGTCAGTGGAAACGGCCAGAGAGTTGCCAATTGAGATGAAGAGCCGTCCCCGACGCCGATGAGAGTTCCGATCACCATCCTGTTCATAGCCTTGACGTTTCGTGCCGCATTTTGCGCGGAGAGCGAAAAAGTCGGCGCGCTCATCCAGCAGGGCGACGCCCAGGTGGCCAGCCATGAGTTTCGGGCCGCACTTGAGACATTTCAGGAGGCCGACAAGCTTGATCCCAACAACCCGGATGTGCTGGCTCGCATCTCCCGGCAGTGCGGCGAGTTGATCGCGGATGCCAAGTCGCGGTCTAAGGCCATGTTGCTCGCTCAAACCGCGTTCGCCGATGCCAAACGCGCGGTCGAACTTGCTCCCGACAACGCGAAAGCACATCTCAGCCTCGCCATCGCCTACGGCAGAATGACCGATTTCACAAGCAACCGGGTCAAGATCGAGTATTCGAGGTTCATCCGTGACGAGACCCTTAAATCCCTCGCACTCGATCCCACGGACGAATATGCATGGCATGTGATCGGCCGCTGGCACGCAGGCATCAGCGGGTTGAACTTCCTGCTCAAATACTTCACGAAACTGGTTTACGGCGGACTGCCGGATGCCTCTTACGAGGAGGCGGCGAAGTATTTGAAAAAGGCGACGGAGATTGCCCCGCAGCGGATTCTGCACCACCAGGAACTGGCGAAAGTTTACGTGGCCCTCGGCAAACGCGCTCTGGCGGAACGGGAGTGGCGGGCCGTTCTTAAATTACCGGCGGCCGATGCCGACGACGAAAAGGCGCGCCGCGAGGCGAAGCAAGGGCTGGGCGGCGATTCCAGTTTGCACGCCAGCGCAAGCCAGCCGGCCAGCAGCCTGATCCCGCCTCTGGCGGTGATCGCCACAGACCCGTGGACGCCCGTCACTGCCGACAGATAAAGGATGCCGCTAAAAATGACGACGTTTCATGAAATGCGGCAGTGGGGTCAATACCCCATAGCCCCCTCCCCCTCTCCGGCCTATGTTCGCAGTATGAAACAAACCATTCATTCCAAGTGGAGGTAGTATATGTCGCTGATTTCTCTCGTCGTAACTCTGATCATTATTGGAGTGTTGCTGTGGCTGGTTAACACTTATATCCCGATGGATGGAAAGATTAAGAAAATCCTCAACATCGTCGTGTTCATTTGCGTCGTCCTGTGGCTGTTGTCTGCCTTTGGCATTCTTAATTTCTCGGGTACCATCCAAGTCCAGCGGATCCAGTAGCAATCCGCGTCGAACACATCGCCCGAAAGCATACGGACAGGATACATAGGTTAAACCCAGCGAGTCGTATTCGCACACTGAAAGGATCATTATGTTAGGAACTATTCTGTTGATTCTGGTTCTTCTTGTGTTGCTCGGCGCACTACAACTCTGGCCGGGTCGTTCAAGCGATTGTCCGGGTTTGGGAGGAAATATGCTCGAACCCGTCAGAACCATTACCGTTCTCACAGATGAGACGGCTGCTACAACTATTTCAGCAACAGCAACTATTGCGGCTGGTAAAACACCCGCCCAACTCGGAAAGGACAAATACAGATGGCACTGATGAAAAGCATAGACGGCCGGCTCTATAACATGCCGGACGAGAACGCGGCGCAATACCTGATCCCTGCGGACAAGGTCGCCGAAACACTGAAGGAAGCCGGCCTCCAAGCCCCGGCAGGAGCCGGGCCGGCGTCGCCGCAGGCTGGCCAAGTCCAAGCCTACCACGAAGGCCATCATGAGCATCATGGTTGGGGTGGTTGGGGTGGTCCGTTCATCGCTCCCTACTACAACTATTACAACTACCAGAACTACATGAACCATTACGGCTGGTAAGACGCAATTCGGTGTCGCTTATTCCTGCCCGGCACGCCGCCGGGGCGGAATCACCCCGGCAGCCGGAGCCGCCACGGTTGCCCGAAGCTTTCACGAGATTCACGGCGGTTGTTCGACCCATAAACAAGAAAAGGAAACAGTCATGGCAATTCTGAAAAGCAATAATGGACAGTTCTACCAGGTGCCGGACGAGGAAGCCGAAAAGTTCCTCGTGCCAGCCGACAAAGTGGAAGAAACGCTGCGCGCAGCGGGCGTCGCGCAGCAACCGCAGCAACCGCAGCAACCGCAGCAACCGCAGCAACAACAGCCGTGTTGCGCCCCTAGCGCGCCGGCCGGTGGGCCGAGGGTGATCGACGCGTCCACGGTGGTCATCCACGTCGGAGGCGGCGGACCTCCCCGCGTCATGCAGGCGGGTGCCGGCCCGCAAGGCCAAGTGCAAGCTTATCATGACGAGCACCGTGGCGGCCATGGCGGCGGAGGGTGGTGGGGATTTGGCCTCGGCTACAACAACTATTACAACTACCAGAACTACATGAACCACTACGGCTGGTAATGCACGCCCCCCATCGCTGATTTCTCCCCGGCTGGCCATAAAATGCCGGCTGGGGAGGAACAGCGGCCCGCGCACACCGCGCCCGAGACGTCCTTAACCGTGGCTCCTTCCACTTCTTCTTGTGAATACTCCTCAAACCGGTCCATTGCCAAAGCCGCCGTCGCCTCAGCGATCCCGCGGTGTCATCCAGCAGCCGCTCATCGAAAAGGACAACGTCCTCACCGCGTTGGAGAGCAGGGACAAACATCTGTTCGCCTCCCAGCGCCAATTGTTGCTGGGCGTGATCGCTGCCGGCGTCGCCCACGAAATCAAGAACGCCCTCAATCCTGTCAAACTTCGCGCCGAGCGGATGATGATGGCGCATCGTACGAAACGCGATGTCGGCTTCGAAGAGGGCCTCGACCTCATCATCCAGGGCGTGGTCCGCTGCGTGGAGATTTCCAACAAGCTCAGCACCTTTGCCCAGCCCGCCGATGTCGCCTCGTTCTTCCCATTCGACCTCAACGACGCGCTCCGCGACGCGCTGGACATCAGCAACGGCGTGCTCAGCACCGCCAAAATCAAAGTTTCCACCCAGCTCGGTGAACTGCCGCGCTTGAATGGCAACCCCAAGGAAATCCAACAGGCACTCATCAATTTCCTGCTCAACAGCAAGGACGCCATTCTGGAAGTCTGCACCAAGACCCACCGCAAAGGCGGCAACATCACCCTCAGCACCGCCACCGAGGGTCAAGTCATCGTTCTGAAGATCACCGACGATGGCTGCGGCATGAGCGACGAGGTGAAGAAGAACATCTGCGTCCCGTTCTTCACCACCAAGGAGCCGGGCAAAGGCACTGGCCTCGGCACGGGCATCAGCAATAGCATCCTCCAAGCCCACGGCGCCGAACTGCTCGTCGAGAGCCAGTTGGGCAAAGGTACCACGGTCACCGTCCGTTTCCCCGTTTCCGGCCCGCCGTTGAAGCCCCAATCCACCCTCACCGTCTTCGGAAGACCGACGGTCACATGACGCAGCGCCGCTCGCATTTTGAAACAACCGCAATACGTTGCAGCTTCCGGCGCTGCCTCGAAGCCGCGCGTTTTCGAGCCGAAAGACAAGGATGCATCCAGCCCGGATTATTCACGAACAGCGCAGCGCAATGACACGTTGCTCCAGGTTTGCTCTATTTATGAACAAGCCGGGCTGACCGGCCGGGAACCGGCGATGTTTTACAGCCAACGGGAAAACAAGTGCGCAAAACACTCCCCGATCCTTGGGCACAACGATCTGTGTATCCACTCGTTCCATTGAATCTGGTGGGACTCCGCGAGATCCTTGGCAAACATCTTCTCCATTTCGATGGCGAACTCGCGACTCAGGATGATCGCGTTCACCTCGTTATCGCTCACAAAGCTCCAGTAGTCCATGTTGGTGGACCCGACAGTTGACCAGACACTGTCAATCACCGCGGTTTTCGCATGCAGAAGGGCGTTGCGGCGTTCGTATATCTTTACCCCCGCTTTCAACAGCTCGGAATAATTATACCGCTGTGCATGCAATGCCATATCCGAATCGGTCTTTTCGGGAACGATGATCTTTACGTCAACACCGCGCCTGGCAGCATCGCAGAAGGCATCCAGTGTCTGGTCGTCGGGGATGAAATACGCATTCGTCAAATGAATTGAATGCTCTGCAAAAGTGATGGCGGACACATAGGCGATAAAAGTAATCCTGTTGCTCTGTCCCGGGGTGTTGCCGACCACCCGGACCAAGGCGTTGCCGGCTTCTTTCAGGACTGGGAAATAATTTCGTTCAGAGAGTTTCGGTCCCTTCTGGTTCTGCCAGGTATCCAGAAACATCTTTTGAAATTCGGCCACCGCGGGGCCTTCAATTTGAACGTCGGTGTCCCGCCAGGGCAGCGGCGCTCCTTTGGCTTTTCCACTGCCAGAAGGGCTGCTGGAATAAACCGAACTGATGTTGATGCCCCCTGTAAGGGCGACTTTGCCGTCGGCGACCAGAATTTTGCGGTGGTCCGGATGCTTCAGAGGCCAATGCCCGCGGGCCTTCATCGGGTTCATCGGATTGAATTCGACCACCTGAATTCCCGCGTCCCGCAAACGCTTGAAAAACGCGGCGGGCGTGCCGCAACTGCCGACGCTGTCATAGATGAAGTTTACCTGAACCCCCTCCGCCTGTTTTTGCAGCAACAGATCGGCAAATTTGCGGCCTGTGTCATCATTTTCAATGATATAGGTTTCAAAGTTGATATGGTTTGTGGCGTTTTGTATTGCGGTGACCATTGCGGCATAGGCCGCCGCACCATCGGTGATCAGAGTGACTTTGTTCCCCTTCGTCAGCGGGCTTTCGGTAACCGATTCCACCACGGCCGTGTGGCGTTCCAGAACGTCCGTCGGGCTGACCGATCGCTTCAGTCGTTCCACGATCGCCTTGCTCTTCTCGGGCGATAGCAGTCCGTTGGACGACACGATTTGACGGGGTTCGGGGGCAGGTGACGCCTCATCAATCGTCTTAGACACGTTTGGCAAGGTCGCGCATCCATTGCTGAGGATCAAAATGGACGCGAACAGAAAGAACAGAAAGAAAGGCTTGATGATTGTCATATGTATCCAATAATTCTCTTCGCCATTAGCATCCTCTCATCAGTCGCAGGTCGCCTCAATTACCGCGTTCTTATGCAGCAACAGGTATTCGGGCGACATTCAAACGGAGTGCGGGAGCTTAATGGCGATCATCATGGTGTTCCGATTCATGTCTGTCATCATGGCGCTCATCGCCTCGACCGCGATCATACCCTCGATCCGAATAGCATCCTGTGAGCAACAGACTGACTGTGCTCAACAACAGCGCAACTTTCACAGCCAACCATTTTGTCATATTAAAGTTCATGGAAGAAGAATACGCTGGATTTCTGAAATCCGTCAGTGGGGTGAACACCCCACTGACGCCGCTGGAGTTCCGGGTTACGGTGCCATGGTATGGGCCTGAGATTGGTTGGTTATCGGCGGTGGCTGGCTATCGCCGCGACGGGAGTCGCCGGCTTGGGGCTGTGTGCGCTCCTGGTGGATCAATGCCTCGGAATCTACCTGCAGAGCGAAGCTTTTCGCCAAACCATGAGCCGGCTGACTTCGATGGCCTTCAAAGGCCAGGGTGAATACGCGCCTATCCGCCGCACTGGTTTTCTGAAAGTCACCACGCCGGGTTATGCCGGTGATGGCGGTGATCAACTCATGCGGGCGATCCAAGCGCAGGATGTGACCGCCACACTCGATGGCTGGAAAATCTTCCGAAACCGCGTTGAACTGCAGCAGATCACCATCGCCCGCAGCAGGGTGGAGTTGCAACAGTTCAAACCCAAGCCACCACCCGTCGAAACATGGTTTACCCGTCTTTTGCCGACGGTGGTTTTGCGGGAAGTGCTGGCAGACTCGGCCGACGTGCTGACACAGTTGAGCGGCCGACCCGTGGAGATTCGTGGGCTGAATCTGCGCATCCGCTCGAATGGAGTGGACTTTGATTACGAGGGGCACGACGGCTTCCTGCGCATGCCACCCGTCCCGGAGTTGCGGGTGCGCCACGTTCACATGCTGATCACCACGTCGCAGCTTTACCTGCGCGAAGCGCTCCTGACTCCCCTGTCACCCGAATCAAAAGGAACGCTCACCGTCGAAGGGGACACCGGCATAGGCACCAACAGTCACTTCAACACGCGGATCGTCATTGAGGGCATGCCTCTGGCGCCGTGGGTTGGTCCCTGGCACGACTCGCTTGATGGCCTCGTCAGCGGACGTCTCACAGGCCAAGGCATCCTGGAACGGAAAGCGACGGGCGGCAGATTTGACGCGTTCGATGGTTCGGGGGATCTTCAAATCGCCGTTGGCAGAATTCACGCGCTGCCCACGCTGGATCAGTTGGCCGCACTGACAGGCAACCAAGGATTGCGCGATTTGCCAATCGAACACTGCCGGTTTCGATTTGCGTGGAAACATCCCCACTTGGAAGTGCGCGACTTCACCATTGAATCGAAGGGTGTCTTCCGTCTGGAAGGGAACCTGGACGTTCGCCGGGAACAAATATCCGGGCAGTTTGAATTCGGCGTGACCCCGCCCTACTTGCACTGGCTGCCCAATGCGCGAGAGACGGTCTTCAGCCGCGAGCATGACGGTTATTGTTGGACCACCGTACGGATGTCCGGAAACCTCAAGCATCCGAAAGATGATCTCACGCCGCGTCTGAAGTCCACACTGGCTGAAACCCCTTTTGCCTTCATGAGCCTTCTGCTCCGGGGAATCGGGGACTGGTTCGAATATCCATTTGGTCGCGACGACCACGAATCCCCGCCGCAGCCGGTCAAGTAGCGGCCGGCACTGCCTCGGAAGATTCATCGCCCGATCATGAGCGTTCCCACAGCTGACTGGCCTGTTGCCCGAAATCCGTCAGTGGGGTGAACACCCCATGGCACCCGCCCGCTTCTCGGCTTATGTTCCTGCAATATGAACAATGTAAAACGCAATTTTTCTTTCATTGCAGCCCTGATATTCGCACTCACAGCCGTGGCGGGGGCCGGCGACCCGACCGCTTTTGAATTGGCGAAGATGGGCAACGACTACGTAGGGATTCAAAGCAAGGACAAGCTGGTGCAGATCCGCTCCGAGAAATCCGTCGGCAGCCTGACGCCGAACATCTGGTATGTGGTTTATTACGACCCGGATGCGACGTTCAAAGCCGTCGAAGTGAAGTTTGGAGGGGGCCAGAAAATGAATGTCTCGCGTCCGTTGCGGGTCTTGGAAATGGCCAATGACAAGCACATGGTGCTGGACAAGGATAAATTGAAAGTGGACTCGGATCGGGCCCTGAAGATCGCCACGTCACAACCGTTTCTGCACAATCTTACCCTCAGGGCGTCCAGGCTTATATTGGCACACAGCGACGAAGGGTTGGTGTGGAAGGTCCAATTGTGGGCGGCCAAACTGAAGGATCCCAACGACGACGCGGACATCGGTGTGGTCATCCTTTCCGCCACCGATGGCTCGGTGGTCAAAACCGACTTGCACCCGAACAGAGTGGATTGAACACACCCTCGGGAAACGGTGGGTAGACGCTATGAAAAACAGAATTCTGCAGACAAATCATCATGAGCCCCATCGCGAGGACATTGCGTTCTTGGCCTATCTGATTTGGGAAAGAGAGGAGCGTCCTGATGGCCGCGACGCGGAGTATTGGATCCAAGCCGAGACACAATTGTGGGCGCGAGGTTGGTGGAGCTAAAGAACAAAGCGACGCCAGAAAACGACCAGCGCAATCTCTACAGAGTCCGGGCAATGAGTGCCATCACCATATGTCGCCATCCAGAAGAGTCTGCCCTAACGTTTCACCCGCTGCCCGCTGTGGCTGGTGCAACACGAGAAAACGTTGCGCGGCGGTTTGGTGCGCAACTTCGTGGGTGGCACCACAAACCGCGGCGACTGACATTAGTTGTTACTCATGGGTGAACTGACAGACGTAAGCTGGAAAGGAAGAAATTTATGAAAACAAAAGCAGGTTTATGGATTGACCACCGGAGAGCTGTGGTTGTGCTGATTTCGGACGAAAAGACAGAAACCAAAATCATCCTATCCAATGTGGAAAAGCAGCCTGGACGGGTTGCTGGCGTGCGTTCGACTACTCGCTACGAAACGCAACAAGTTCAAGCCGATGACAGCCGGGAACGTGAGTTTGCGCATCATCTCCAACGTTATTACGACCAGATCATCGCTTTGGTTCATCATGCCGATGCGATATTGATCTTCGGTCCTGGCGAGGCCAAGGGGGAGTTGAGAAAACGTCTTGAACACGACAAACCTAGCGGACGTGTCCTGGCTGTGGAAACCAACGATAAGATGACGGATCAAGAGATTGCGGCGAAAGTCCGCGAGCGATTCCCGGTTCCAGTAAGTGAGAAGGCAGCCTGAATCCGTTGAGGAGCTGTCGTTGCCAGAACCAGTCGCTGCTCCATTTTGAACAAGCGGTCTGCTGCTTCCAGAACAAATGAACACTCATGGGGCCATGTGGGCGCCGTGGGGTGTTCGCCCCATAGCGAAGGGCCAGCGCATAGCGCAATATGAACATGCGATACAAACAAACGTCGAACAACAAGGGTGCTACACAATGAACGTACGATCTGAAACGAGTCGGAGCAGTCGGCCTGAAATAACTCCGTTCTGTAGACGTTGCGGGGTGCGGCTGCTTGATGCCAATCGCGCACTTCGAGTCAATGGATGCTGCCACGTGTGTTCCACGGTCAAAGGGCGGAACGCAGCCCTCAAATCCGTGAGACGAATTCGAGTGTCAACGGCGGGTTTTCTGCCTCTGAACTTTTGGAAATGACGTTGACCTGGCGCGGGGGACGGCCAATTCCAATCCGGTTGCGTGAGATGGCGCTACACCATCAGCCGGCTTGTTTAGATGATAGGCGGCGCTTTAGTCGAATCATCCATGACGACGATGCAATGACGATTAAGACAAGACGTTGTTGAGAGAATATCAAAGAAGGCATCCGGGGAACATCAACTGTAGGTTTGAGCTGGCGGGTTGGATGGTCTGGATGATCGCATCATTGCCAGTACTCACTTTCGAGATTCTAGGCGATAGCGTTGCTTGTCAGGGTGACCGTCGCGCAAAACGCCACCACCAAAGCCCAAACCCCAAAGCCAGCACCCCAACCACGAGCGATCCAAAGATTGCCAAGCATATTCGCATATCCACAGTGATTCGTTCGATGTTTGATGACCCTGCGACGCCATCTTTGGGTCGGGATACTCCGGCCCTGGATATCCTGCGCTACACGCGTCCTCACCGCCACGCGCCGGTTAAACCGTTTGCCGAAGGCGACGGCTCAATGAAAGAACACGCGGTGTGCCACGCATTCAACCGCCACAATTCCCATGGGGAAAGCAGGTCTCGGTTGCGTTGGCCCACCCGTAGCAACCATTCCTTCGAACCGGCACGCGGCAACGGTGCCATTTCGGCTCCACCCAGCGGTCTTTGAGGCAGAGGCGGCGGGTAGGAATATTCGAAAATAACTTTGTTCTTCTTTAGCACAGGAGTGGCGGGCGTGTCGGCACCGAGCGCAATAACGACAGACGCCATCAGTAACAGGATTGTCAGTGAAATCGTTTTCATAAGATGCTGTGAACCTAAGCCGGAGAGTGGGAGGGTGCTATGGGGTGTTGGCCCTACTGCCGGATTTTGTGATCAGAACAGGGACAGACACCCACCCGATGCACTCAAGGACAATGGGCGTGCTGGTTTGCATCGGAGGAGTATCTCTCATATGCACGGTAGGGTTACACCCCATAGCACCTGTGTTGTTTTTCAGTTGTATTATCATGTCATGAATTGCAGACGACACATCCAAAACGGAAAGTCGGACAGCGCACAACCGCTGTTGGCGTGTCTGCTGAATACATTCCGACCTTGAAAGGACAATTATGTTAGGAACTGTGTTAGTAGTTCTGCTCGTTCTGATGTTGCTCGGCGTACTCCCAGCTTGGCCACACAGCCGGAGTTGGGGCTATTACCCGAGCGGCGGACTGGGTTTGGTCCTGACCATTCTGATCATCCTGATTTTGCTGGGCAAGATCTGACCAAGATGGGCGTGAATTCGAACGCGCCGCGGGTCGTCGGCACGATTACGTGGGGTGCCTGTGGCTCTGTTCGGCCGCGCTTTGCGGCCCGAACGTGAGTTCGCCGTTATAGAATTCTGCAACGAGGAAGTACGCCGCCGAATGTTCCGAAAGACATTTGCCCCATGAACCCCGAATTCCAAAAACCGCCCTCGGCTGGATCAGACGCCAACGTTTTCCTCGCCGAGGCTGCTGCCACAGAGTCGGACTCGCTCCGCAAGGAACTCGTCGAGCAAAAAGACCTGAATCTGCGCTTGGCCGCCGACTTCCAGAATTTCAAGCGGCGCAGTCGTCAGGAAGGCGAGGCCCGTGCGGTCGCGCAAAAGGAATCGTTCATCCGTGAACTGCTGCCCGCAATAGACAACCTCGACCGTGCTTTGGCTTCCAGTGCATCCCCGGGTTCTCGCCAGTTTCATCAGGGTGTGGAGATGACGTTGCAGCAATTGCGCCTGTTGCTCCGCCAGCACGGCATCGAGAGCGAGGAGAGCGTCGGTCAGGCGTTTGATCCGCACCGACATGAAGCTGTTTCGCAGCGCCACGACCCGGCCCAAGCCGATCATGCCATCCTTGAGGTGTTCCAGCGCGGTTACCGGCGAGGTGAAAAAGTCTTTCGACCGGCCAAAGTGGTGGTAAATTATCTGACACATTCCAAACAAGCCCGCCATGCCCATTGAATTCAAAAACTACTACAACGTCCTCGGCGTAGCTCCAGACGCGAGCGACGCGGAGATCAAAAAGGCATACCGAAAACTCGCGGGCAAATACCACCCCGACGTAGCCAAAGACAAAACCACCGCCGAAGAAAAGTTCAAGGAACTCAACGAGGCCCACGAAGTCCTCGGGGACCCGGATAAACGGCGGAAATATGATGAACTGGTCGCAAACTGGAATCATCCCGAACGGCAGGCCTCGCGGCAAAACGGCGGATACGGGGGATTCGGCGGAGATCCGGAAGAAGGTTCTGAATTCCATTTTGAGGGCACGGGTTTCAGCGATTTTTTCGAGCAGTTCTTCGGCAGTCGCGGCCGCCCATCCGGTGGTTTTGGCCGGCCGTGGGAGCCTGGCATGGGAGCCGGGGCGGTCGCGCAACACGGCCAGGACATCGAGGGCGACATCGTGGTGACGCTTGCCGAAGTCTTGCACGGTTCGACGCGCACGATCCGACTGCAGCGCACCGATCCGCGCACGGGGCAATCCACACTACAGACCTTGCAGGTGAGAATCCCACCCGGCGTTCGCGAAGCGCAACTCATCCGTCTTGCGGGCAAAGGACAGGAGGGCGTTGGCGGGGGCGACCCGGGAAACTTGTATTTGCGCGTCAAGTTTGCCAAGCACCCCGACTTCCGTGTGCATGACGCCAACTTGTATTACGATTTGGAACTGTCTCCGTGGGAGGCGGTCATGGGTGCCACTATCCACATGCCAACTCTTGATGGAACGGTCTCCTTGAAAATCCCGCCCGGCACAACGGCTGAACGGCAATTCCGTTTGCCTAAGAAGGGTTTGCCCACGGGCGACGGAACACGGGGCGACTTGTATGCCATTGTCTCCATTCAAGTCCCGTCACACCTCACTCCCGAAGAAAAAGTCCTGTGGGAGCAGTTGGCCGCGAAATCAACGTTCAATCCAAGGAAAACCTCGTGAGCAAAAAATCTGTTCCGGACATCCAACCGCCCCTTGCTCTTGAGTTGTTTCAGCCCAAGCCAAACGTCTTTTACAGCCTCGATGCAGCCGCCCATCTCGCCGGGGTGCCCCGTCGTTCCATTCTGATCTATTGTCGCGCTGGCCTTGTGCGACCGGTCCTTCAGCCACCGTATGAGATGATGGTATTCACGGAAGAGGCCATCCATGCTATTCGCCGGATCGAGCATTTGCGGGCCGTTCATGGCGTCGGCCTGGCCTGGCTCAAAGCCATGTTCGATCTCCTCGAAGAGGTGGAGCACCTGCGCGCCGAACTGCGCTTCTTGCGTAACCGCTGAGAAGGCGGGCACACCCCAAACTTGCGCCGCATGGTCAGGAACTTGGGGTGCCCATCATCATTGCGGTAGGGTTACACCCCATAGCGCCCGGACGGTTGCTCGGATTATTTTCGTGCAATGAACACAACAGCAATGGGGGCGGCTATAGACAAGAACAATTCCATCGTAGCGATTTATCCATCGCACACGGTTGCCGAAGCGGCCATCAAGGAACTTCAGCAATCCGGTTTCGATATGAAGAAACTGTCCATTATTGGACGCGACTATCACACCGATGAGCATGTGGTGGGCTACTATAATATCGGCGACCGGATGAAAGTGTGGGGCAAAACAGGCGCTTTCTGGGGCGGGCTGTGGGGATTTTTGATGGGTTCCGCGTTCTTTTGGATTCCCGGTTTGGGGCCGCTACTGGTGGCAGGGCCATTGGTCGGTTGGATCGTTGGGGCGCTGGAAGGAGCTGTCATGGTGGGCGGTGTGAGCGCGCTTGGCGCCGGGCTTTTCAGCCTGGGCATCCCCAAGGACAGCATCTTGCGATACGAAACGGCGATCAAGACCGGCAAGTTTGTCCTGATTGCCCACGGCTCCAAGAATGACACAACCCGCGCCAAAGAAATCCTCAACTGTACCAAGTCGGAGACATTGGAACACCATCAGCAAACGCACCAGCGATGAGCCGCTACCGGATGCATCACAGACACACACTTTAGAAAAGAGGCAGGATCATGTTACGAAGCATTAAACAATTATACGGCGACAAACTCGGCGCGTCAGATGGCGAAATCGGCCATGTGAAGGATTTCTATTTTAACGACCAGCACTGGGCAATTCGTTATCTGGTCGCGGACACGGGATCCTGGTTGCCGGGGCGGCAGGTGCTTATCTCGCCCCATGCCTTCGGCAATCTCTATCAGCCCGGAAAACTCCTGCTCGTGAATCTGACCCGGAAACAGATTGAGAACAGCCCTTCGATTGAGGCGCACAAGCCGGTGTCGCGACAATACGAAGAGGAGTATTACCGGTATTACGGCTGGCCCTGCTACTGGGAGGGTGGCGGGTTGTGGGGCGTGAGCGCTTTTCCAATTTATGAACTGCCGGCAACTCCTCTCCCGATCGAACCAGCCACTGCGATCGGCCCGCAACCCGAACACGCCGATGCGCACTTGCGAAGCACGCAAGCCGTGCAGGACTACAACATTCAGGCCAGCGATGGAATCATCGGTCACGTCTGTGATTTCATGATGGACGATAAGAGCTGGGCGATTCGTCAACTGGTCGTCAAAACCGGGCACCGGTTTTCCGGCAAAGAGGTGCAGATACCGGTGGGCAAAGTTGACCGAATCAGTTACGAGGAATTCACGGTTTTCGTGAATTTGACCAAGGAAGCCGTCATGCAGAGTCCCGCGCACGATCCGGCTTCGGTCGGTGTGGCAGCTTGAGGCGGGCAACCAAGACGAACCACCCAAAAACAAGCCGAACCCTGCCATTAAGACAACCCAAGTGGAAATGCACCGAAGCGGACGCGCCGGCTGGTTGCGCGCCGCGGTGTTCGGGTCGGACGACGCCATTGTATCGACCGCAAGCCTCATGATTGGTGTCGCGGCCGCCTCCGCATCAAGGGGGGCAATCTTGGTCGCCGGCGTGGCGGGCCTTGTTGCGGGAGCGATGTCAATGGCCGTGGGCGAATATGTTTCGGTTAGTTCGCAACGCGACGCGGAGCAGGCGGACATCGGGCGTGAAAAGCGGGAGCTAATGGCGGAACCGCAAGCCAAGATGGAAGAGTTGGCGATGATCTACGTCAAACGCGGCCTTGAGAAGAACCTCGCGATGAAAGTCGCGGAGCAACTCAGCGCGCATGATCGGCTCGGCGCCCACATGCGCGATGAGTTGGGGATCGACCAAGTGGACCTCGCGCGTCCGATGCAAGCGGCGTGGATCTCTGCGGCAAGCTTTGCGTTCTTCGCCGGGGTGCCGATTGCCGCTCTTCTCGTCGCACCAGCGGCGCTGCGGATCCCGGTGATCGCAGTGCTCTCGCTAGTGAGTCTCGCGGCTCTCGGTGCGTTTGGCGGTTATTTGGGGGGTGCGCCGCTGGGCCGTGCCTCGTTGCGCGTCACCCTCGGCGGCGCTTTGGCGATGGCCGTGACCGCCCTGATCGGCCGAATTCTCGGCGTCTCTGTGCGGTAAAGAGGCGATGAACGGGCAGAGAGCTTTGCTCGATGTCCGCCGGATGGGGCCAACACCCCATAGCGGAGGCGCCGTTGCCTCGCCTATTCTCACTGTATCATAATCGGTCATAAACAATACGCACGGGTAACCAAAGAAACTCTTAACAATTCGTCAGGCTTGGAGTCATCACTACATGAACGCAAATCTCCTCAACAAAAGCGCTTTTACCGAGAATTCCGCCGGCATCGGCACGGTGACGCGCAAGATGGTGCGGGAGCGCGCGGCTGAACTGGCTCTCATCAACGGCCATCCTGCGCAGGACGTGTCGAAATCCGATCAAGATCAGGCTCAACGTGAATTGACGGGCAGGTCGGATATGGAATCGAAAGAGGCAGTCCTTGAATCAGCGCCCGAATCCGAACGCTGGGATCCCGTGCCTGGCTCCACCGGGCGTCAAACGCTGGAGTCCCCCAGTGAGGACGAGGATGACGAAGGGCGCAGCCAAAGCGAGCAGCTCGTCGATGAAGGCGTCGCCGAAGCGGAGCACGACCAAATGCTTCAGGCCGCCAGAGAATCCACAGAACAGGATAAACGAGAGCCTTGAGTTTTTATGTCAACAATTGCCAGTCGCGAGATTCATCTGGCCTCCCGCCCCAAAGGGCTTCCAACCGCGGCTGATTTTGACCTCGTGCGGACCGAACTGGAGCCGCTGCAAGACCAGCAGGTGCTCGTTCACAATCTCTTCATGTCGGTGGACCCCTACATGCGCGGACGCATGAACGAGGGAAAATCGTATGTTCCACCGTTCGAGTTGGGCAAGCCGCTCGACGGCGGCGCGGTCGGCGAGGTCGTCGAGTCGCGCGTCAAGGAATTCAAGCCGGGCGATGCCGTCACTTCCAACTTTGGCTGGCGGGAATACTTCGTGGCTTCGCCGAAAGAACTGCATCCGGTCAGCCGCGAGTTTCAGCCGCTCTCGGTTTACCTCGGCGTTCTCGGTATGACGGGCATGACCGCCTGGGTCGGATTGAATTTGCTGGAGGTCAAAGCCAATGATGTCGTTTTTATTTCAGGAGCCGCCGGCGCGGTCGGCAACGTGGCCGGGCAACTGGCGAAATTGCGCGGGTGCCGTGTCATCGGATCGGCCGGTTCCACGGAGAAGGTCATGTTTCTGCGTGAAGAATGCGGATTCGACGTCGCCTTCGATTACAAAGTCGGCCCGGTGGTCGAACAACTGAAGGTGGAGGCGCCGGACGGCATTGATGTTTATTTCGATAATGTCGGCGGCGTAACGCTCGAAGCGGCGCTCTCGGCTTTGCGGGTGCATGGCCGGATCATCGCCTGCGGCGGCATCTCCGGCTACAACGATGAGAAGCCGCGGCCCGGCCCTTCCAATCTGTTTAACATGATTACCAAACGGCTCACTCTGAAGGGCTTCATCGTTCGCGATTGGCTGGACCATCAAGCCGAATTCGAAACGGAAGTCGGCGGCTATTTCAAAGCCGGCAAACTGAAGCACAAGGAAACGGTCGTGAAAGGAATCGCCCAAGCGGTGGGCGCGTTCATCGGTCTCTTCCAGGGGCAAAACATCGGCAAGATGGTGGTGGATTTGAGCTGAGCTGGAACAATGCAGTTGCGCTGAAAAGAAGAGGAAACAATGAAAACGCGGATTCAGACATCAGCCGAGCGGGGGCAATCGTTGGTGGAGTATGGGCTGGTGCTGGCGTTGATCGCCATCGTGGCCATATTGGTTGTGAAAGCCGTGGGCACCAAGACCGCGAGCACCTTTAACAACGTCCAGAGCCAGATGACGGCGCAGGGAATCGCAACAACCACGCCCATGACGGCCAGTTCCTAAGCATCCCACGATGGTGCGCGTCGTCAAAGTGCAACAATTCTCCACGTTGCCAACTGTAGCGGAAATCCGTCCGCCACTTCCTTTGAAATGTCCGGATGGGGTCAACACCCCATAGCGCCCGCCCTGTTCCCCAACATATCATCCTCGGATGAAGGTGCTGCTGCTATACCCTGAATTTCCGGACACGTTCTGGAGTTTCAAGCACGCCTTAAAATTCATCCACAACAAGGCGGCGTTGCCGCCGCTGGGACTGCTGACGGTGGCCGCACTGCTGCCGCCGGAGTGGGGCAAGCGTCTCGTGGACGTAAACGTGCGCAAGCTGGCCGACAAGGATCTGGCGTGGGCCGATGTCGTGTTCATCAGCGGGATGATCGCCCAGCGCAACTCGGCGCATGAGTTGATCGCGCATTGCCGCGCGGCGGGCAAGACGATCGTGGCGGGCGGACCGCTGTTCACCGTCGAACACGAGGAGTTTCCCGACGTTGACCATTTCGTGCTGAATGAGGCGGAGGCGACGTTGCCGGAGTTTCTTCGGGATTTCGAGCGGGGTGAGACGCGACGCGTGTATGCCTCGTCGGAGTTCCCCGACATTCGCCGGACGCCGGCGCCGTTGTGGGAATTGGCAGACCTGCGCCGATATGCCTCGATGAGCGTGCAGTTCTCGCGCGGTTGCCCGTTCGCCTGCGAGTTCTGCAACGTCACTGCCATGTTGGGCCACCGGCCCCGGACCAAGACGACGGCACAGGTGCTGGCCGAGTTGGACGGTCTCTGGCGCCTCGGCTGGCGCGGGACGGTTTTCTTCGTGGACGACAATCTCATCGGCAATCAACAGACGCTCAAGGAGGAGTTGCTGCCGGCGTTGATCCGGTGGCGGAAAGGCAAGCGCGGCATCCCTTTTTGCACCGAGGCCTCCATCAACCTTGCGGACGATGCGAAGCTGATGAGCTTGATGGTTAAGGCGGGGTTCAACCAGGTGTCCGTCGGCACCGAGACGCCCGAGGAGGCTGGGATGGCCGAATGCAACAAGCGCCAGAACCAAAAGCGCTGCCTGACCGCCGCCGTGACACGCATCCAGCGGACGGGGTTGCAAGTGTAGGGCGGGTTCATCGTCGGATTCAACAGCGACACGCCGACGATCTTCCAGCGGCAGATCGTGTTCATCCAGAATAGTGGGGCCGTCACGACGATGATGGACCTGCTTCAAGCCATTTCCGTCACCAAACTGCATCAACGGCTCCACCACCAAGGCCGCCCCAGAAAAAGCCTGACTCGTGAGATTCCACATGGGGTGAACATCACCCATCATCCACGGTAGGGTTACACCCCATAGCGAAAGGCTGGCGCATGGCATAATGTGCGCATGTGATAAAAAATGAAGCGTGGATCAACACCCACGCAGAAACGAAAACAACTGTGAAACACAAAACGTTACTTCTCACATTTCTTTCCATTGCCGTTTTTGCGGCCGGGTGTGGCAAGGAGCAAACCGCTTCTCAGCAAATCGAGAAGATCAAAGCCGAAACAAAAGAAGCCGCGCAGGATATGAAGGATTACACTTTCGCGCAAAAAACTGCGTTCGTCGATATGATGCAGAGCCAGTTGGACGCGATCAACAAGGACTTGGACCAACTCGCCGCCAAAATTGAAAAATCCAGCGACGCGGCCAAAGCCGAAGCCAAACCCAAACTCCAGGCGTTGCGCGACCAAGCGGCCCAGTTGAACAAGCAGCTTGACGACGTTAAAAACGCCACCGAGTCCACTTGGGATAATGTCAAAGCGGGTTTCAAGAAGGGGTTTGGCGAGCTGAAGGAAGGGTTCCAAAATGCCCGTCAGTGGGTGAGCGATAAAATCGCGCCTTGAGTACGCAGTGATCGAAAACAAACAACAGAACGAAAAGACACATTATGAAGAGAACATCTGTAAACACGGCCAAAGCTCTTAAAGGAATCGGATGGTTTATTGCACTCGGCACGTTGGCGGTGCAAGTGCTGGCCGCGCCCCCATCCACCCATGAAGATTTCCGCGGAGTGCAACAAGGGAGTTCCATCTTCGCGCTGGAGATCAAGGATCTTCAAAATCAGTCACTTGGGAGTATCAAAGATCTCGCTCTTGACCTGGAAAATGGACGCATTGTTGAGGTGATCATGTCATCAGGCGGCTTTCTTGGCATGGGTCAAAGGACCGTCGCAGTGCCTCCCGGAGCACTTTGGTTTGACCCGGTAGGTCGAGGTCGGGTGCTCCGCCTCAATGTGGACAACAAGGAGAAGTTCCATGCCGCGCCCGATTTCGCGATGTCGAATTGGGCGGAGAATTGCCAGAGCCGGCGTGTGGCGGAGGTTTATCGCTACTTCGGCGAGGAACCTTACTTCGCCGCAGATGGCCAGGGCAGCAAGTCTGGCAACACCACCAAGGAGCCGCTTGGCTATGTCCAACGTTGCAGTAAACTTCTTAATCTCCCCATCAAAAACCTGCAAAACGAGGTGCTCGGCAGCGTGGTCAATTTCCTCTACGACCTGCCGCATGGTTTCGTCCTCCACGTCATCGTCGAGGCTCCCGGAGTTAATGAAACAAGGAAGAGTGTCATTCCAGCCAGAGCGTTACGGTTCAATGCCGCGCATGACGCACTTTGCCTTGATGTTTCCAAACAGGCATTCAAGAACGAGCCTCGCTTCAAATGGGCCTTTTATAGCAGCAGTGGCGAGTTCAAGCAGGAAACTTACTCAAACACGAAGGTGGCGGCGAACGACGGAGTCAATACGAAGCAGAATGTTCAAGAGGGCTCCGTCAACACCTATACCCCACTCGCGCAGGGCGCCAGTTCCAGAGACATGGACAAGACCCGCCGGATTTATGCCGCAATGCGGGCCGATGCCAGACTGTCTCAGAATGCCCAGAACGTGGAAGTCGGCACCCTCGACGGTCGGACTACCCTGCGCGGCCATGTCAATACCGAAGAGGGGAAACGCGCCATCGGGGAAATCGCGGCCACGGCAGGGCGACCAGAGAACGTGAGCAACCTGCTGGAAGTGAGACCGCTCCCAATCACAAGATAGGCAGGCCAACTGGAACTGCAGCCAAAGCCAAATGAGAAAACGCGCCATGCCCCGAAAATCCCTCGTGCCCTTGGCTGTCACGCTCTCCATCTACGGCCACCGCTTCCGCAGAACCTCCCCTGGCGCCGGGGTTGTGACACGAATGCACACACGGCTATCTGACAGGCCAGATTGCCCTGGATTCCTGAAATGCCCATATGGGGTGAACACCCCATATCGCTCATCAGGGTTTCATGCCAGATTTTCAACCCATGGAAAGTAAACCAGCCAAGACACCGCCGCCAGCCATGGCCGCCGCCTTGAACCCAGTCGGAGTTGATGCCATGCCGTCGCGAGATGAGATGGCTCGGAAGGCATACTTCCTCCATCTGAATCAAGCTCGTCCGCAAGGACGCAATGTGCCGGTCGAATGGTGGGACACCGGCGCCCAAACTATTGAGTGTCACCGTGATGTCAGGGTTGGAGCATTCGGCTCGCTGCCGAAACACATGGTAGTGGTGTTTCAGAGAACGCCATAAAAATGTATTTTCCGCACCTTTGTTAGCAGGCAGATGCAGTCGCTCGGTTTCCCCTTCCCCCCTCCTCGGGGGAGGGGAAACTTTTTTCCACGTCAGGCTGTCAGAAGTTACAGCGACGCACGATTATCTGCTCTACGGTTCGGTTCCCGTCTCCGCCCCGGCCGAGCGCGGGGGGGGGGCGGGTTTTACCCCATAGCCAGCGGGGCGCGACTGTCTGATATTGGGCGTGATGATCAGCCAGTTGATTGCCTTGGTGTTGCCGAACTATTCCGCCAGAACCCGGGAGGCAATGGTCCGTGGCCGCTTTGCCGTCGTGTCCGCCCCGAGCCGAGGCATCACCATCCGCGCCCGGATTCCATTCCACAACGGAGCCTGACGAAGGACTTCATGCGTGCCCCGTCCATCGAGAAAACCGCCGTCGCCTTGCGCCGCCAAGCGCGAATCAGCGCCCATCTGGTGAGGAAGCTGATTGTGGTGATGGCCGGCTCGTCAAGCCGTCTGGGACGCAGCGCCACTCATCCGACTGGGGCGTCCCTGTGCCTTGCTCTGGGTTACATGGTCCTCTGCAGCGCGTATATTTTTTTCTCGGGTCGAATCGCGGCTGGCGCGGCCTGGTCCATTGACCAATTGCGCGACATCGAGTTGCTGAAGGGACTGGCGTTTGTCATCATCACGGGGACGGCATTTTTTGGGTTTGCCAACTTCCTGCTGAAGCGGATCGCCCTCCAGCAACAGCACCTCGCTTTGATCTTTCAAGGGGTTTCCGATTGCCTGTTCCTGCTTCAAGTCGAAGCCGGCGACGGCTATCGGTTCCTCTGCGTCAATGCCGCTTTTCTGAAAGTGACCGGTCTCACGCAGGAACAAGTGGTTGGCAAACGAATCGAGGAAGTTCTACCGGAAACTTCCCACGCCCGGGCGAAGAGCAAATACCAGGAAGCCATTCGGGAGCGCAAAACCGTGAGATGGGAAGAGAGCGCCATTTACCCGGCCGGCACGCGCGTGGGCGAAGTCACCCTGACCCCGCTAGTGGACAAGACCGGCACGCCCGTCCAACTCGCCGGTGTCGTGCGCGACATCACCGAACGCAAGCAGGCGGAGGACGAAGTGCGCCAACTCTCCGGTCATCTGTTGCGGTCGCAGGATGAAGAACGCCGGCGGATTGGCCGCGAGCTGCACGATTCGACCGCGCAGGAGTTGGCGACCGTGGCGATGAACCTCGGCCTCGTGCAACAACGCAGCGCCGTCCGCGACATCACCGCCGACAACCTCGTCGCGGACAGCCAGGCGCTCATTGAGCATTGCCAGCGCGAATTGCGGACGCTGGCTTACCAACTGCACCCGCCCGTGCTGGACGAGTTGGGCCTGGCCGGCGCAGTGCAGGAATACGCCGCCGGGTTCACGCAACGCTGCGGGATCAAGGTGACGCTGGACGCCAGTCCGGCCTTGGTTCGATTGCCGGCCGACACGGAGCGGGCACTGTTTCGGGTGGTGCAGGAAAGTCTCGGCAACGTCCATCGCCATTCTGGCAGTCCGACCGCCAAGATTCGGATCGCGCGTGAGGCCGCCGGAGTCATTCTTGAGGTTTCCGATCAAGGTCATGGGCTGCGCATTCGGGGCGACGGCACCGTGGCGAACGGGGGCGTGGGGCTGGCCGGCATGCGCGAACGCGTGCGTCAATTGGGCGGGCGGTTCGAGATGGAATCGAGTGGTCGGGGAACCACCGTGCGGGCCATTGTGCCCGAGGAGGCAACGGTCGCATGAAGACCCTGCAAATCCTGATTGCCGATGACCACGAGCTTGTGCGGAAGGGCTTGCGGGCGGTGTTGGAAAGCCAGCCCGGCTGGAAAGTCTGCGGGGAGGCGGTCAATGGCCGGCAAGCGGTCGAGTTGGCCAGGCAGTTGGGGCCGGATGTAATCGTGTTGGACGTGACGATGCCGGAACTGAATGGCTTGGAGGCCACCCGCCAGATTCTCAAGGCGATCCCCCAGGCTGAAGTGCTGATTCTCACCATGCACGAGTCCGAGAAGTTGGTGAGCGAGGTGCTCGCCGCCGGCGCCCACGGCTACATTCTGAAAGCGGACACGTCGCGCCTGCTGGTTTCCGCCGTCGAATTGCTCGCCCAGCACCAGCCGTTTTTCACCGGGAAGATTTCAGAAGTGGTGTTGAGAGGCTACCTGAACCCCGGGAAAAATGGGAAAAGCGCGGCTGGCCCGGCCCAACGCCTGACGGCACGCGAGCGGGAGATTGTCCAGCTCCTGGCGGAAGGCAAATCCAACAAAGAGGTCGCGGTTGCGCTCGGCGTCAACGTCAAGACAGTGGACGCGCACCGGGCCAACGTCATGCACAAACTCGGCCTGCATTCCGTGACGGACCTCGTTCGCTACGCCATCCGCAACCATATCATCGAAGCTTGAAACGGTGCGCCGGGTTTCTAGTGTAGTGTCTCACATATAGATTTTATTATTTTGAGAGTGGCAGTAAGTTAGGGGCATGGCAATCTTAGCCCGCATGGTCCAAGTCACCGAAGCGCAGCACCAACAATTGGATCGGTGGATCCGCGCACAGAACACTC
>CAIQCK010000045.1 GCA_903870275.1 uncultured bacterium
CGGCCTCCCTCCGTCCCGCACCCCCAGCCGGGCTGAAGAGGGTCGCAGACAACAAGCAACGAAGGGGACATTCTCTCGTGAGTTAACAAGGGGACATTTCTAAAGAGTTTTGACAGCCGGGGAAAGTCGGGAAAGTGAAGAACGAAGAATGAAGAGTGGGGACGATGCAGCGAAAGTTTCCCTCGTCACTTTTCACTCTTCACATCTTTTTCCGCCGCCGGCTTTGGCAGAGCGGCCTCGGCGATGATTTCATACCACGCGGCATTCAATTCCGGCTGGAGCCGGAAGCCGCGCCCGGCCAGCGGAACCTCCTTCAGCCGTCGACCGGTCAGATCAAGCGCGAAGACTTTCCGGTCGTGTTGGCTCGGCGCGAACCACCGCAGCGTGACCTCGCCGGCGACCGGCTCCAGCCGGGGCGCGTCCGACGGGTCGGCGCGGCCGGTGGCGGTAAGCAGGAGGCGCTGGCTTTTCGGCAGCGGCTCGCCGTCGAGGCTGGTGAGGGCGACGGCGGCGAAGACGCCGTTGGTGAGCGTGAGCCGCAGGTCGCGCGTCTCGACGAACTCGTTTCCGAAAAACCCGATGACGGCCTGTGTGCGCGGCGTGTCTATTTTCACCTGGCCGGCCTGCCAGTCGTGGACGATCTCGCCGGTGTCGGAGGTGCGCGGGTTGAGCGCGGCGACGCCGGCGAGTTCGGTGCCGCCGAGGACCATCCATCCGAGCGTGTTGGTGGGCGCGACCTCGCAGGTGAACCGCGCCAGGCTGAGTCCGGCAGCGACGGCGAACGGCTCATCGTCGGCGCGCCATGCGGCATTGGACGCGAGGCGGAACAGCATTTTGCTCTTTGCCGGCGTGGCGTCGCCGCGTTGAAACATCAACGCGCTCGCCGGCGCCCACACCCACGTCACGATGTCGAGCGGCGCGGCGTCCGAGCTCACGGCGTGCGCGTCGCAGGCGGCGCAGACGCCCGTCCAGCGTTGGAAGCCGGCGGTAGCGGCCGTCCAAAGCGGCAGCTCGGCGCGGAACGGATTCGCGGCGACGGCGTTCCACGCCCCGACCAGCCACGGCCGGTCTGCCGCCGCGCCGAAGCTCATCGTCCCGAAGACCGTCCGCGAGTTCTTCACCATTGGCACGCCGCGCCCCCACTCGGCGGTCTGTGAAAGAAAATCCGCTGCCTGCGCCGCGGCCACTTCCTGCGCGTTGTGCATCGGCCCGGCGCCAAGCGGCTGGCGCCATCCGCGCCGGCGCAGCGCCTCGGCGGCTGACGGCGGGCCGGCGAACTCCGCCAGCGCAACGCCGGCATCTTCGCGCGGCGCGACATGAGTGAAGGCGTTGGTGCGCGCGATCTGGTCAGTGTCGCCGGCGAGCAACAAGTCGAGATAAATGCCGTTGCCGCGCAGATAACCGGTGAACTGTTCGAACGCGACGGTTGCCGCCGAATCGCCCGCTGCGGGCAGGGGCAGGCGCACGAGGTTAAAACCCTGGCGGACAAGGCGTCTGGCAACTTCGGCGGCGTTTTCGCCAACGGGCATCGGTCGGCCCGGCGGCCAGTTCAGTCCCCAGAAACGGACGGTCTGCCCATCCTCGAACTCAAATCGGTCTTGCGCCGTCTTCAGAAATCCGTGGATTCCCGCCGGCCGGCCCGCGCCGGTGGGCGGTTCCATCAACGCGCTGACATCGGCGGCGCTGCCCGGCTCGATCCGGAGAGCCGGCGGCAATTGAATGGTGAAATTGGCCGGCGGCGACTGGCCAAAAGCCGAAACCGCGCAGCCGAAGACCAACCACACGAGCCGATACGGGACGCGACGCATGAGAGTTAAAGCATCATACCGAGCCTGCGGCGTCTGGCAAGGTGGGGTTTTGCCGAAGGCGGCGACGCTGCATTGCCACGGCGCATTCAGGCGTGACTTCGCCAAAACGGGGCCGCTAAGATTCGGCGTCACGGAACCGTCATGAAAACACTTCGCTCGCTCCGCTCATTGTTTGGAATCGCCGCTCTTCTGGCCGCCGCCGCGCTGGCGACGGCGTTTACGCCGCCGCGCGACACGGCCGGGCCGCTCACCGTCAGCATCGCCGATCCCGGCGAAGTGAAGGCGTTGGAAAAATCCATCGCCGTTCCCGTCACGCTCACCAACGCCGCCGCCGAGCCGCTCTCCGGCGTCCTGCGCGTGTCGGTGACCGACGACTGGCGCGTCGAGGGCGAGCCGGCGAGGAAATTCACGCTCGAGCCAAAGTCCAAACAGACGCTGCCGTTCTCGGTCGTCGCCGGCGCGGGCACCTACGCGGCGCTTTATCCGGTCCACGCGCGCGTCGAGTTTCGCGCGGCGAAAGGCAAGCCGCAGACCGCGCACGCCATCCTGATTTTGTCGGTGGCGCACGAGGCGCTGGCGACGGAGACGAAAGTGGCGGCGGCGGCGGTGGCGCGCGCGCCGCAACGAGGTCCGCTGAGTTTGCTCACTTTGAAAAATTCGCAGACGACCATCGCCGTCAACGGCAAGCCGCCGGTGGTTAAACCGGCCGGCTGGCACGGCAGCGACGCCGCCACCGGTTGCTCCGTGTCGCCCACCGAGGCGGACCGTGGCGAGATGCGGCGCGCGATCAACGTGCATCCGCCGTATCGCAGCGGCTGGGGCGACACGCTGATGGATTTCCGCATCGCGTTGCCGAAGCAGAAGCCGATCTGGCTGGACTTCGCCACCGCCATCCGCGACAGCGACGCGAAGCGCGAAGGCACGAGCGACGGTGTGGATTTTCGCGTGTTCGTCAGCGACGGCGGCGGCTACAAGCAGCTCTTCGCGCGCTTCTCCACCGCCAAACGCTGGGAGCCGGCGCACGTGGACCTTTCCGACTGCGCGGGCCGCGAGGTCACGCTGCGGCTCTTCACCGGTCCCGGCCCGGCGCACAACACGTCGTGTGACTCGTCGTTTTGGGCCGAGCCGACGCTGTGGGTCGGCGCGCCACTCGCGGCGGAACCGGACGACCGGCGAGCGGCCCGACGCCAGGCGGCGGTGCGCGCGGCGAGGGCGGTATTGAACGGCGACACGCTGGACTGGGCATGGAAGCTGGCGAACGAGGCGGGCACGACCGGCGCCGCGGTTGTGCGCGGGCCGAACGGGCTGGCGGACGCCTTCATCGCGTTCGTGGACGACAAACGCGAACTGGTCTTCGACGGTTTCACGTTCGAGATTGGCGGCCAGCCGATCGCGACGAGCCGCGTTGGGCTGATCTGCGACCGTGTGGAGGAAAAGTTCGGCGGCGGCAGCGGCGTGCTCGACCATCATTTGTTGAATGGCGACCAGCCGGTGTGCGCGCGGGCCAAACTCTGGGCCGAGAAGGGCGCGCTTCGCGTGGCGTTCTCGATGCCGGGCGCGAAACGCGACCAGCGCGGCGAGCCGCGATTCACTCAATTGATGCTCGGCCCGGCGTCGGAAAAGGCGCGGCGCGTGTATGCCGGCTTCGGCAACGTCATCCAGGATCCCGGCAAGTTCGACCTGCACGGCGGCGGCTTCACGCTCTCGACGCGGCACGTCGGCGCGGATTTTGCCGGCGGGTTGTCGTTGGTGCAGGCCGTGGACATCTTTCCCGACTCGTTCCGCGTGGACCCGGAGACGCGGCGTTGCTCGCTGGTGGCGCACCACGACGCGACGTTCTCGCTGGTGCCGTCGCTGCGCGGCGCGTTTGCGGCGGCGCGGGTGTATCGCGCCACCGCTGGTTTCAAGCCGGCCGGCGGCGTCGCGAAGCTCCAGGGCCGCATCTGCCTCGACCAGTGGGGCGGCGACTATCGCGAAGCCGCCGACGGCATCGAACAGGCTGCGCGCTACGGCATGACCGACGCGGTATTCGTCAAGCACGTCTGGCAGCGCTGGGGTTACGACTACCGGCTTCCGGACATTTATCCGCCAGCGGGAAACCAGGACGACTTCATGGCGATGGTCGCCGCGTGCAAACGCCACGGCATCCTGTTCTGCCCGCACGACAACTACATTGATTTCTATCCCGACGCCGACGGCTATTCCTACGACGACATCATCTTCAACAGCGACGGCACGCCGCAGAAGGCGTGGTTCAACAAGGGCCGCGACGCGCTGAGCTACCGCTGGCTGCCGACGGCGTTCCAGCCGTGGCTGGAGCGCAACCTGCGGCTGGTGAAAAAAGGGTTCGCGCCGACGAGCTGTTTCGTGGACGTCTTCTCGGCGATACCGCCGGTGGATTTCTACGATCGCTCGGGCCGTTTTTATCCGAAGACGATCTGCGCCGAGCGTTGGGGCGCGGCGTTCGACCGCATTCGCGCCGTGCTCGGCAACCACGCGCCGACGATCAGCGAGGCGGGCCAGGACGGTCTCATCGGCCACCTCGACGCGGGCGAGAGTGACCACAGCGGGTGGATGCCGGGCCACCAGACGCATTTCAACTGGCGGATGGAAGCGGCCGACGCCGAGCGTGTGCCGTGGCACGACATGGCCAGCCACGGCGCGTTTGTGTTGCTCGCGGGCGGTCTGGGGCATCGCTACTCCGGCGAGGCTGACGAGTTTCTCCACGGCTACGCCAGCGACGATTATCTGAGCAATACCGTGATCGGCGGCCGCAACCCGATGTGCGAAGGGCCGTTCTCGCGGCACGCGGTGATGACCTACTGGCTGCTGCATGATGTCTGCGCGGTGCTGGCGCGGCGCGAACTGCTGTCGCATGAGTTTGTGGGTGACGACATCCACCGGCAGAGCGTGAAGTTTGCCGGTGGCGCAGTGGTCCAGTCCAACCGCGGCGCGAGCGACTGGCAGGCCAGCGGCGCGACGCTGCCGCGCTACGGCTTCATCGCGCGCGCCGGTGACCGCGAGGCGGGCGTGACGCGGCGGGACGGCGTCATCGTCGGTTTCGCGCAAAAACCGGGCGAGCTGTTTGCCGACGCGCGGCCCGACGCCACGGAGAACCCGGGCCGCGTGGAGCCGCGCGTGTCCGGCGTGGAGGACCTCGGCGACGGCAGGTTCCGGCTGCGCGCGGAGTGCGCCGTGAAGCTTGCCGTGCCGGAGGGTTATCGGCAGTTTGTCCATTTTTGCGATGAAAAACGCAGCTTCGCGGAGGGCATTGTGTTCCAGGGAAATTGGAAACTGAAAGCCTCGAAGCTGGCGACGCCGGGAACCTATGCCGCCGCCATCGAAAGCACCGTTCCTGAGTCGCTGAAGCTGCCGGCGACTCTCGCAGTTCGGTGCGGTTTCTATCATCCCGGAAAAGGCGGCAAGCGGCTGATGATGCTCGGGCCGGTGGACGGCTCCGGCCGCGCACGCTGCGGCAGGATCGAAATCAAGCGCGAAGGCGGACGCGTCATCGTCGCTTTCCAACCGGAGCCGGCCGACCCGGATGTCGCGGCGCGGGAGGAGCGCGTGAACAGCGCGGGCAAGGTCGTGGACTTCGGCGCGGTGGCCACCAACGGCGCGTTCCGGCTGCGCCACGGCGGGGAAATGGAATTGACGCCGCTGCCGTCATCGCCGCCGTTCCAGGCGACGCTGCGGCTCGACCGGCTAGGCGCGGGCGGCAGGAAAGTGGAGCGCGTCGTAATGCTCGGCAACGACGGCAAGCCCTGCGGGGAACAGTCCTTCCACCAGGACGGTGACGCGTTGCAACTCGCCCACGATGGCAAGGCGTCTGCCTACCGCGTTCAGTTCTCCAAGTAAGCGGGCAAGGTGGCGCAAGCTGGAAGATGGCGCGGTTTTTACCGCCCGGCTTTCGAGCTTGAGAATCGGTCGATTCGGGCGTTGATTAGCGGGCGCAAGGCGGCACGTGAAAACCAAACTCTTATGAACCCCGTTGCTCTCATCACCGGCGCGTCGCGCGGCATCGGCCGCGGGATTGCCATCGAACTCGCGAAGATCGGCCACGATCTGGTCATCAACTACGCCGGCAACGCCGACGCGGCGCAGCGGACTCGGGACGACTGCCTGAAGCTTGGCGCGGGCAAGATCCGCACCGAGATTTGCCAGGCCGATGTCGGCGTCGCGGCGGACCGGCGGCGATTAATGGAGTTCACGCGGCAGACGTTTGGGCGGCTGGACCTGCTGGTAAACAATGCCGGTGTGGCGTCGCGCGGGCGGCTGGATCTGCTGGACGCGACGGAGGAAAATTTCGACTGGCTCATGGCCATCAATCTGAAGGGGCCGTTTTTCTTGTCGCAACTCGCGGCCCGGTGGATGATCGAGCAGAAGAAGGCGGGAGGCGACGGATACAAACCGAAGATCGTGACCGTCACGTCCATCTCCGCCTACGCGGCGTCGTCAAACCGGGGCGATTACTGTGTGTCGAAGGCCGGGCTGGCGATGATGACGAAACTTTTCGCAGCGCGGCTGGCGGAATACGGTATTCACGTTTTCGAAATCCGGCCCGGCGTCATCGCCACCGACATGACCGGGCCGGTGAAGGCGAAATACGACGCGTTGATCGCCGGCGGACTGACGCCGATCAACCGCTGGGGCCAGCCGGATGAGATCGGCCGCGCGGTGTCGGCGATTGCGCAGGACTGGCTGCCGTTCTCCACCGGCGAGGTCATCAACGTGGACGGAGGATTTCACCTGCGGACGGTGTGACGGCGCAAAGCCCGTCGAAATGGCGATGAAGCCTTTTTGGTATTCGACCGATTGGTCCGAGCACGCGGCGCACCTGTGCGGAGCGGCCACGGCCAGCGTGGGGGCGCTGGCGCTGGCGGGATGGGTGACGGGGTTGCGTGAGTTGGCCGCCATTAACGACACCTGGGTTCCCATGGCCCCGAATACGGCCGTGGCGCTTCTTCTGCTCGGCACGGCGCTGGCGCTGGCGCAGCACGAGGGCCGGCACACCGGCGCGATTGTCAAACTGTTGAGCGCGGTGGTTGGCGTCGTTGCCCTGGTGCGGCTCGGCGAGGTGGTCACGGGAGCGGACTGGGGAGTGGATCGCTGGATTTTTCAGGCGCCGGCGGAATATATACGGAAGATTCCGGTGGGGAAGACGGCGTTTGTGACGGCGCTGAGTCTTCTGTATGCGAGCTCGGCGTTGTTTCTGACCGCTGCCAACCGTTGGCGGCTTTTGGCGGAGGTGCTGGGCATGGTGGTGGGGTTTATCGGGCTGGTGTTCTTCATGGGCTACCTGTACCGGGCGCCGTTGCTCTACGAAACGTCCGCGATCCCGATGGCCATCACGACGGCCGCGGCCTTTTGTTTTCTCGGCGCGGGTACGCTGATTTCCGTGGCGGGCCGCGATCTGTCCGCGCGCACGCGGGCGGCGCAGCAACTGCGGTTGCAGTCCGCCGCGTTGGAGGCGACAGCCGTCGCCATCCTGATCACGGACCGGCGGGGCGTCATCATCTGGTGCAATCCGGCCTTCAGCCAGTTGACCGGCTACTCGGCGGCGGAAGCGATGGGGCAAACCCCGCGCATCCTGAAGTCGGGCAAACATGACGTGGCGTTCTACCGGCACCTTTGGAAACGGATTCTGGCGGGAAGAATCTGGCACGGCGAGATCGTCAACAAACGCAAGGACGGCAGCCTCTACACGCAAGAGATCACCATCACCCCGGTGTGCGACGCGCGCGGCGAGATCACGCACTTCATCAGCATCGAGCAGGACATCACGAGGCGCAAGCACGCGGAAGAGGAGCTTCGCCGGGCCAAAGAAGCCGCCGAGGCGGCCAACCGCGCCAAGAGCCTCTTCCTGGCGAGCATGAGCCACGAATTGCGCACGCCGCTGAATTCCGTGATCGGGTTTGCCAACGTCCTGTTGAAGAACAGGTCGGGCAAGCTCGACCCCGCCGACCTGGGCTTCGTGGAACGAATCGCGGCGAACGGCAAACACCTGCTGGGCATGATCAGCCAGGTGCTGGACCTTTCCGATGTCGAAACCCACAAGCTGCAATTGCAAATCAGCCCGGTGGCGTTGGAGCGATTGATTCCGGAGATCGTCGCCGGCTTCGCGTTTGAGCTTCACGACCGCCCGATTCGGTTGTTGACCGAGTTGCCCGGACGCATGGAGCCGTTGGAAACCGACGCCGGAAGGCTGAAGCACGTGCTGGTCAACCTCATCGGCAACGCGCTGAAGTTCACCGAGCGGGGCAGTGTGACGGTACGGGTGGCGGTGGACGAACAGTCCCGCCGGCCTGTGCGCATTGATGTCACCGACACGGGCATCGGCATCCCCGCCGACCAGCAAGCGGCGGTCTTCGACGCGTTCCAGCAGGCGGACGCCGGCATGACGCGCAAATACGACGGCGCCGGCCTTGGCCTTACGCTGGCCAAAGCGCTGTGCGATCTCATGGGCTACCGGATCGAGGTCCGCAGCGAGGTCGGCAAAGGCTCGACCTTCAGCGTGGTCCTGCCGGCCCGACAGGCGTGAACGGCGGCGCGACGGGCGTCACGTTCATGAGGCCGCCGAACGGGACAGAACCGGAGCCAAAAGCAAAATGTTGACGCCTCCTTCCCCGCCAGCATAGCCTCGCCGCCGAGGTTTCTTATGATCAAGATCAACCCTTCGCTCACCGCGAAAACTCTCCAGCCGAAACTGGAACGGCTGTTCGATCTCTCCGGCCGGAAGATTCTCGCCATCGAGCGGTCGTGGAACCCGGCGGATGGCACGCCGGTGTTCACCGTGCGCGGCCGTTACACCTCGCGTGGCTGGACGGAGTGGACGCAGGGTTTCCAGTTCGGCTCGGCGGTGTTGCAATACGATGCCACCGGCGAAAAACAGTTTCTCGGCCTCGGCCGCCGCGGGACCGTCGAGCGAATGGCCGCGCACGTCAGCCACATCGGCGTCCACGACCACGGCTTCAACAACGTCTCCACTTACGGCAACCTCCTGCGGCTCATGCGCGAGGGGCGGACGGATTTCAACGAGTGGGAAAAAAACTTCTACGAACTGGCGCTGAAGGTTTCCGGCGCCGTGCAGGCCGCGCGCTGGACCGGGATTCATCCGGCGAGCCGGACCCTGCTGCCGCAGCCGGCGGCGGGCGCGGCGCGGGAACGCGGTTTCATTCACACCTTTAACGGCCCGCACTCGCTGTTCGCGGATGCCATCCGCTCGTTGCGCGCGCTGGCGGTGTCGCACGAGCTGGGCCACGCGCTGATGGGCGAGGGCGACCGGAGGATTTCGCTGCTGGCGCGGCTGGTCGAGCATGCCGACACGACGGCCACGTTCAACGTCTATTACGGCGAGGGGCGCGACGCCTACGATGTGCGCGGCCGCGTGGCGCACGAGAGCATCTTCAACGTCACCGACGGCCATTACCGCTGCCCCAACTCGCAGCAAGGCTACTCGCCGTTCTCGACGTGGACGCGCGGGCTGGCGTGGATCATCTGCGGCTACGCCGAACAACTGGAGTTTTTCAAGACGCTGGACGATGCGGAACTGAAACCGTTCGGCGGACGCAGGGCCGTCACCGGCATGTTGCTGCGCGTGGCCCGGGCCACGGCGGATTTCTACATCGAGAAAACGCCGGCCGACGGCGTGCCCTACTGGGACACCGGCGCGCCGGGCCTCGCCAAACTCGGCGACTATCTCAAGCGGCCCGCCGATCCGTTCAATGAACACGAGCCGGTGGACAGCTCCGCCGCTGCCATCGCTGCGCAGGGCCTTGTGCGCCTCGGCAACTATCTCGGCGGCGCAAAAGGCAAACGCTATCTCCAGGCCGGTCTCACGACCGCCGACACGCTCTTCGCCGAGCCGTATCTTTCAACGAAGGCGGATCACCAGGGTCTGTTGCTGCACTCCATCTACCATCGCCCGAACGGTTGGGATTACACGCCGCCCGGCTCGAAGATTCCACGCGGCGAGTCCTCGATGTGGGGCGATTACCACGCGCGCGAACTGGCGCTGTTGCTGCTGCGCGAGGCGAAGGGTCGGCCGTATTTGAAGTTTTTCTAAGTTGGAGCGATGCAGTTGCAGCCAATGCACCGAAGGCTCAGCCTTCCACTTTCGGCGGGTTCATCCAGATCAACTGCTTCTCAAAGTTGTTGGCCAGTTTGTAGGATTTGATGTGTTTCGCCACCGGCTCGCCCACGATCTCGATCTTGTCCAGGTCGGCCTCGCCCATGCGGGCCTGGGCGCAAAAGTTCAAGTAGCCGATCTTGGCAAAATCGATCCCCATCAGTTCCACGCCCGTGCGATCGGCCGCCAGCCAGTCGGGACTGACCACGCACACCTTGTGGTCCACCGCCGCGCCGAACACGGGACCGTTGCCCTCCATGCCCTCGTGGCCGTCAATGACCGACAGATGCGGATGCAGCCGCGACGCGAGCGCGAAGAGGTTGTAGTTGATCGCGCGGAAACCGTTGCCGTGGGCGATGGGCTTGTCGCACTTCGCGCCGGGCCTGCTCCTCTTGCCCCAGCGAAAGCCGGCGTCCTTGATCGGCGCGCCGAAGACGATGTTCTTCAGTGACAGAGTCGCCACGATGCGGTCGTGCGTTTTCAGCTTCGCGGCGGAAATGATGAAGTTGTTCCGGTCCAGCAACAGCTTCGACATGCGCACCGGGTGCGGCCGGAAATCCTTCTCGTCGAAGACGTGCACGATCTGAATCTCGCCTTCGTCGAGGTCGAGCATCTTCACGCCGTATTTGCCGGCCACCTGCGTGTAGCCGTAGTTGCTGAACCCCTCCATGGCCGGGCCGTTCGCCGCGGACTCGGCGATGACGGTGTTCTGCAGTTTGCCGATGGACTTGAGGAACTCCAGGGTGCCCTCCAGGCAATTCGCGTGCGGCGCGCAGAGTGGCACGTCCACGACCACGTTGTTGGGCTTCAGGATCACCCGCCGGTCGCCGATGGCGCGCGCGATCTCGTTCTCGAAAACCTTCAGCCCGCGAAACACGTTGTTCGCGCGATCATCGCCCGCCATCAACGCGACGCGGCTGGTGGTCTTCGGCGCAACCTCGGCCGCGCCGGCCAGCGCGGCGAAACGCGAACCGGCCACCACAGCCAATCCGCCGAGCAACGACGTTCTCAAAAAATCCCGCCTCGTGTGCTTCAATACCGTTTTCATGGCACTGTCCTTTCTGATTCCACCAACGGCCAACTCCCGCTTGCCTGCCGGTCGTCCGCTCCAATCTGCCACTTCGCTTCGGCGTTGTCACGGTCCACGCCGCGCCGTGATCGCGGCTCAGACGTGAAGCTTCGCCATCATCAATACATCCTCGTAAACGCCGTCGAGTTTGCGGCCCTTGCGTTTGACACCTTCACGAACAAAGCCAACCGATTGGTAGAGCCGGATGGCGCGTTTGTTCGAGACATAGACGGTCAGTTCGACGCGTTCGATGCCAACTTCGCGGGCGCGCTTCAGGGCCGCGAGGATCAAGCGCCGCCCAAGGCCCTGTCCGCGAAATTCCTTCAGGATGCCCATGCCCAGAACGCCGGCGTGCCGATACACGGGCCGATCCATCCGGCAGATGTCGCACCAACCGACGACGCGACCGTCGTTCACGGCGACGAACTGCGGATTGCCAGAGCGGATGCAACCCAGGACAAACTTGCGGATCACGGGCAGCGGTCGCGCATCCAAAAAGGCGAGATAACGCCGCTCGCGCGACACCGCGTCGAGACACTTGCGAAAGCCGGCAATGTGTTTTGTGGCGATGGGGACGACGGTGATTGACGGATCAATCTTTTTTGAGATGCGCTTCATCCTGTTTTTTTCAACCGTTTCGCCAGACCGTCACAGTCGTCGCGCCGGTCGGGAGGTCGAAAGCGACAAACGTCCGGCCGCCTTCGACGAGGAACGTGCCGGCGTGAAAATCGCGCCTCGACCGGGCGGGCCGCGATTCGCCGCCGCCCACCTTCACGCGCTTGGCGGCGACGTCGAGCGAGAGCGTGAAGTTGTGCGTCGGGAATTTCGTTTCGATGCGCAGCCGCTCGGTGTCCGGCGTCGCGCCGGCCTCGACGTGGATGTCGCTCAACGTCCGCGCCATCCAATAGTGGCCGATCTCGCTGGTTTTCATCCAGAGCGTTTTGGAGCGGTCGGGGTCGTAAGCGTCGAGGCGGCGTTTGACTTCCTTGAGCACCTTGAAGCCGGGCCCGTTGTTGACGTAGAAGCACGGCCAGTGGCCAATGAGCATGCAGGGCAACTCTTTCTCCAACACCGCCGGCAGCCGGCCGCCGCGCAGGTCCTCGGTGATGAACAGGTCGGGGTTGGATGTGTCGAAGCCGGTCGCGCCGAACCAGTCGTTGGTGCAGGGAATGATGCTCGCGACGGCGCGGCCGTTCGCCTTGTCCACGTGCCACAGCGGCACTGTGGGTGGCTCGGTGGCGCTCGACCGCAGAAAAAAGAACGGTTGCGGGTTGCGGTTCACGCGTAGCGCGGCGTCGAGCACGGCGCGGGCGTAGGCCGATTCCTTCTTGATGCCAAACGAGCCGGGACTGGTCACGCCTTCGCAGGTGATGCCGGCGTTCCGAAGCAACTGCATCGCCGCCGCGATGTAATCGGTCAGCAGCTCCTCGGGTGGATCGGTCCACTCGTATTGCTCCCACGCCTCGGTGAGCTGCCACGTTTTCAAATCCACGACGCGCGTGTGCGTCAGCATCTCCGGCGTGAGGTCGAAGTTCCGCCAGAGGATGTCCTTCGTCACGCGCAGCCAGTCGCGCAGTTCGCTTTTTGGAAATCCCTCGAAGCCGCGGTCAATCCGCCCGACGCCCGCTGGAAACGGGATCATGCTGAACTTGCCGCGAATGCCCTGCTCGCCGCACCACTCGCCCCACTTCTCCACGAACGCGGCTGGGATCGTGTTCGGCATCTGGCCGAGCTTGTCGTAGTGCTTTTCCCAGCCCGTCGGCGGCTTGTCCGGCTCGTGCCGCAGCCGCCACTCGTGCCGCTGCTGGATCCAATAACGGGCTTTGTTGATGACGGGGCAGGAGTCGTCAATGATGAGCGACAACGGCGTGCGCAACAGTGGATTGCAAACAGCGGCGTTCACGTTTTCATCTCTTTACTCGTTTGGCGCTGCCAAGGCTACGAAGAAATGATTTTGACGGGTGTCACGTAGCTCTGATAGCGCGTGTCCATTTGCGCGTCCTTGTTGTCTCCATCATGGATGCACACCCGGAATTTCAGATGGAAACGATCCGAGGGAAGCTTGTCGGGCGCATGATGCACCAGGGTCATTTGAGACTGCACGGCGACTTCTCCCCACAAGCCCGGATACTCTGGATTCTTCGGATGATCGAAGATGCAGATTCCATTAACGCCCTCGCCCACCTTCCCGGAGCAGTCCACCCACCGGGCGTGTTGGAGATGAACCTCCTTGCGCCCGATCAAACCCTCGGAGTTCTCCACGTGGCCTTCCTTGGGAATGTTCATGGACGGCGCCAGCCGTGCCACCAGCATGAACGGTTTCTTCCCCACATCCAGCGGAGGTGTGGTTTCAAACGACATGTCCAGAAACCGCGCGCCGTTGTCCGCATACCAGAGCCGCGATGTCCTCTTCTCATCCAGGATTTTGTCCCCGTTGCCTTTGACGTAGACAACCTCCTCCACAATCTCCGCATAAACAGGCCCCTCCGTCAGACGGACAAAACGCTGATGCAGCATCTTGCCGCAGGGTCCATAAGGCGGCTCATCCCAGTCCGACCAGATGTTGGCGGACCCGCCTTCGCCATGGCCTCCATACGCCAGATAAAGCCCGGTATGATGCGGATGATCGGCCCCGCCGGCTCCCCGGACCACAGACCCTGCCGATCCATTCACCGGCCAGAAATAGGGCTTCCAGACTCCCAAAAAGTTGTATCGGGCAAACAGCGCGTCATCCACGTTGATCATCAAGTGCGCGGGTTTTTGCTCGATGCGATAGCGTTTGGATGGCGCGGCAGTCTCGCCGCCGCAACGAATCCGATACCGCGCCGATGTCCCTTTCTGCATACGACCGGTCAGCCACGAGAGCTGGCCGCACTCCGGTTCAAACTGGCACGGGACATCCGCAATGGTTTCACCGCGCTCATTCACGAGAGAGAGCGCCAGCGTGGATGCGCCCTCTTGCCAATGGTCGAACCACTGCTTGGGATTCACCGGAAAGGAAACCATCTCATTCAACCGGTCCACCGGCCCTGCGTCGAGACGAACGACAACACTGTTTTTGGTCTTCGACCCTTCAGCCGCCTGTGTCTGCGCGGGCACCAGCGCGGCGGCACCGGCCACGGCGATGAAATCGCGGCGGGAAAGTTGATGAGGATGTGGGGTTTGTTTGTTCGTGGTCATGGTCGTTCTTCAGTTGATGTTCTCTCAGGAGCAGCCAACGCCGCGAGGATACGTCGTTGCCCCGGCCCATCAAGGCAAAATCCTTTCGCCTGAACCGTATCCATGCAGTCGCCGCGGCCCCTCACCCGAACCGTTTCCGCAACGTGCCTCTCTCGCGTCTCTGGCGGACTTGGCTCCGTGGCCACAGACCCTCGCCCCGAACGCTCTTTCCAAGGCTTCATTTGGGTTCGTTTTGCTCCGGCCACCGTCAACCGCCGCCACAAAGTTCTCAAATAACCCGCGGGATTGCAGTCGGTTGCAGCAGACCCGCGTTTTTCTCTATTTGGGTTCGTTTCGCAAAAACATGTTTTTTCATGGAGGTTGGACGAAATCAAAAAGTTCGTATTCCTGCGGAAAAAAGATGTTTTTCGGTTTTGGACGCGGCCACCATTTGGCTTAGTTTTGCACGTTCGTTCCTGCCGGCAGAACCGTTTCCGGCAACGAGACTTGGATACAGCATGGGGACTCAAAACCACATGGACGGGCTGCAAAAAGCGCTGAAAGTCTGCAAAAAGGCGGATTCGTGCGTCGAAAACAGCCTTTCGCCTTTCATTTAACCTCCCGATGCGGTCGGGCAACGAGGTGGATCGCGACCTCCGGGCGCGATAGTCGTTGAGAAGCGAAAGCACGGTGCTTGAGCCGGGCGTCTCGCTTTTCAAGCGCGCCTTTTTCTCTTGCCTGCGGCCATCGCGCCCGGAGGTCGCGATCCACCTGGCCGCTCCAGCTATCGTGCAATTGCAATCCCCAACGGCTTTCATGCGGCCGGATTCACCCGGATCGGGTCGGATTGGGTCGGAACGAACCGGATGGAACCGGCGAGCGGGTGTAGCGCAGGTTACCAACCTGCTGTATCGCCGGCTTCCAGCCGGCTGTGGCCGCACACCAAAAACCGGGTTTCGTTGGCAGCAAACCCGCGGATTGGAAATGCGCGACACCGCAGGTTGGAAACCCGCGCTGCGGCATGGGCGCCCCGTTGCGCCTTTTCTCACGACCGCCTCCCGGTATTCCATCTGCCCTCTGTCTTTCACGTTTCACGTTCCGCCAGTCATTGTCGGGCGCAGAGTAGCAGAAATTCTCTATTATGTCAAGGTAAATTCTCTTATTTTTCACGGCCCGCCGCGTGACCATCCAACGGGCGGCGCTGGAGAGGGGACGAGCGCGGTGGCGGCGGTTGTGGGGGAAACTTCTATCGCCCCAACCCAACTGCCGTGCAGTGGTTTCCTCCTACACGCTGGTCGCAGCCGGCTCGGGCGGTGGTTTGGCGGCGAGGTCCTCGCAGCGTTTCAGCAGGACGGTGGCGACGCCGTCGGCGGGCCAGCGTTTCAGCAGGTCGCGGTAGGCGGCGGCGGCGGGCGCGTAGTCACCACGCTGGTAGTGGGCGAAGGCCTCCCCGGTGAGGCGTTTCAACTCTGCCTGCTCCGGCGTTTCGGCTTCGGCTTCGCAAAGAAGTTCATAGACGGTGACGACGATGGTCTTGCCCTTGACGCTGGCGCGATCCACGGGGCGCGCGCTGATGGCCGCGCCGGCGGCGGCGCGGGTGGTTTCGCTGATGAGGATGCGCGTGCCGTAAAGTTTGTTCAGTTGCTCCAATCGGCTGGCGAGGTTCACGGTGTCGCCGATGACGGTGTAGTTCATGCGGAGCTCGCTGCCGATGTTGCCGACAACGACCGGGCCGGTGTGGAGGCCGATGCGGGTGCGGAAGACAGGTTTGCCGGCGGCGTTCCATTCCTCGTTGAGGCGGTCGAGCAGGCGCTGGTTGGCAAGCGCGGCGCGGCAGGCGTCGGCGGCGTGGGCGGGATTTGGACGCGGGGCGTTCCAGAACGCCATGACGGCGTCGCCGATGAATTTGTCCACCGTGCCGCCGTGCCGTGCCACGCCGTCGCTCATGGCCTGCAGGTAGGCGCCAAGATACTCGACGATTTCCTCGGAGCGGAGTCGTTCCGCGATCGGCGTGAAACCGACGATGTCGGAAAAATAAATGGTGGCACTGATGCGCTCGCCGCCGAGCATCGCTTCTTGCCCGCTGCGGACGAGGTCGCCGACGAGGTCGGCGGGGACGTATTTGCGGAACGAGCGGAGGTTGGTCTTCATCAGGGCCATCGCGTGGCCCAGCTCGCGGATTTCGCGGATGCGCGAATGCGGCGGAGCGGACGGCGCGAATTCGAGGCGGCCCACGGCGTGCGCTTCGCGTTGCAACTCCACGAGCGGGCGGGAAGCGCGGCGCGCGAGCCAGAAGATGCCGGGAACCGACGCGGCCAGCACGGCGGCGAAGATGACGATGAACCACGCGACGTTTTGGTTCACGCGTCCCATCACTTCGTTTTTGGGGAGCACCATGCCGATGAGCGTTCGCTCCTTGAGACCCGCAATAAAATATCCTCCCATGTAGTTCGTCCCGCGGTCGGTGAACTCGAATGTCTTGGTGCGCGCCGACACCGATTCCTCCGAGACTCGCGACAACCGCAGCGGATCGGTGGAGTGAACCGCGCGGCTGGCGAGAGTTGAAAACCGTCCCGGAATCTGTTGCAGCATCGCCTTCGCAGCCTCGTCGCGGATTTCACTGACGTCGTGCAGCAACATGCCTTTCGCGTCAACCACCATTTTTCGGTCGGGATGTGCGATCACCCGGCGCGTGCCGTCGTTTTTCTCCTCGACAATGAACGGGTAGCCCGGCACTTCGGGGTTGATGGCGTAGAGATAATCGCAAAGCGAGAGCGTGTCGAGGTCCACACCCCAGACGCCTTGCAACCGGCCCGCGTCGTCATACACCGGCGTCGCGCAGGTCACGCCGATGATTGGGCGGTCGCCGGGGCGGTCTTGCCAGAATTCGTAAGTCTGCGTCCAGCCTTGAGGTTGCCCCTGCTGCGGCTTTTTCTTCGCCTCTTCCAGCGCGTCCTTGGCGGCTTGATAGAAGGGACGCTTCCGCGGGTCGTATTTGTCCCAGGGAAACTCCTGGTCGAACTGCCAGCCGGATTCGTTCCAACGAGAAACCCGGCGGTGCCACTGGCCATCCGGGTCCAGTGTGCGCTCCAGCAGGCTGACGGTTTTGTTGGTCTCGCGCAGCAGGGCAAAGAATTCGCCCGTGGCCTCCACGGCGTAGTAAACGCTGTCCAACTCCTCATGCACCTCGAACGACGGCGTCAGCGAGGCGGCGAGGCGTTGGAAGTCGCCGACGCGCGGCGGGTGGCCAGCCATGACTTTCAGATTCAGCGTGTTCTGGTCCTGCGCGATGTCTACCAGTTGTTTCACCTGCCCGCTCACGCGGCCCACGGTTTGCTGGACGATCGTTTCGGTCAGTTCGCTTGCGGAGAGCCGTCCCAGATAGAAAGTCGCGACGCCCACGGTCGTCATGGCAACCACCAGCGGCGTCAGGATCGCCAGTGCCAGCAGAAACCGGAAGTTGTGGGTGCGTCCGTTGCCTTTCATGTCGTCATCCGTCCGGCCGTCGCGCGCTCATTCCTTACGCCGGTTGCGCCTCGCAATGCAACGGTTTTCCAAGACGGGGGGTCCCCGTTGTCCAAAGAAACGAGGCGGGTCTTGTTGAATTAACTCCCGCCGCGCACCGACCAGTGGCGGCTTTTGCGCCCGCCGGTTATCTGGCGACTCCGCGCCAGGCACGGGGCGTGGAAGCCGGTCAACGTGATGACGCCGCCTGACGGCCGGGACATGATGCCGCAGGCGGGGCAATGCTCTCTTGACATGTCGCGAAAACTTGACAAGCATGGCTCAAACGAAAGGCATGAGACCCAAAACTGGTGCCAGGACGTTGCTCTGTCTGACGTTTCTGGCTGTCGCAGCCGCCCTCCCGGCCGGGGCGCAATTCGTTTACACTACGCTGAATGATCCGTTGGGGGTGGGAGGCACATCGGTCAACGGCGTTTCCGGCACCAACATTGTCGGGTTCTATTGGGACAACTCCAACGTGGCCAACGGCTTTCTCTACGACGGCAGCACTTTTACGACGCTGAATGATCCGTTGGGGGTGCACACATTCGCCTACGGCATTTCCGGCGCCAACATTGTCGGGCATTACTCGGTCAGCAGCGGCTTGGCCAACGGCTTTCTCTACAACGGCAGCACCTTTGCCACGCTGAATGATCCGTTGGGGGTCAACGGCACTTACGCCTACGGCATTTCCGGCACCAACATTGTCGGGTTTTATTTGGACAGCAGCGGCTTGGCCAACGGCTTTCTCTACAATGGCAGCACCTTTGCCACGCTGAATGATCCGTTGGGGGTGGGTGGTACTTACGCCTACGGCGTTTCCGGTGCCAACATAGTTGGGTATTACGTGGACAGCAACACCAACAATCACGGCTTTTTCTACAACGGTAGCATCTACACCACGCTGGATGATCCGTTGGGGGTGAAGGGCACTTTCGCCCAGGGCATTTCCGGCACCAACATTGTCGGATATTATTTGGACAACAACAGTGCCGCGCACGGCTTTCTCTACAACGGCAGCACCTACACCACGTTGGATCATCCGTTGCAGGTGGGTGGCACTTACGCCAGCGGTGTTTCCGGCGTCAATATTGTCGGAACTTACTATGATGGCATCGGTAATCCGAATGGGTTCACAACCCTTCTTGTGCCCGAACCTTCGACGACGATTCTGGTGGGACTGGGAAGTCTGGCCTTGCTCTGCTCCCGCCGTGGCGTCAAGTATCGGCAGTGTCTCCTTTCCCGCCTGACCCGGCGCAGCCGGGACTAGGATTGAAACTGAAAGTTGGACATTTTTGAAATGTCCGCTGTCTGCGCACCGCCATCTTTTCCGCAACCCCGCCGGATGCAAGACCGCAGGAAGAGGAGCGGGATGGTGTCAGTGACCCGCCGTATGTCTTCCGATCCGACCGGCTTCACGGACTGTGCAACAACGGCTTCGACGCGCGGCACGATCTTGCCCACGGGCCATTCTCCTGCTTTTGCGGTCATGGGATCTTTTCTTTGGGGATGAGGAGCCAGATTGGTGGATCCCGAAATCTCCGTGTTTGGACCGTTGCTATTACAACGCCTCCTGGAAGGCGCAGAACACGGCAAAGCCGCGCAAGAGCGTGTTTTTTCACACTCTGGTGCCACACTTAAGTCTCGCGTCGGGTGATGGCAGGTGTAAGATTGCGGATTGTACGCCTGTTGCTCAGTGGACCAGAGCAGGAGTTTCCTAATTAACACAGGTCTGTTTGCCTGAGTCTTCAGCAGTCATCACCAATCAGCAACCGTTGAACAAGTTAGTATTTTGTCATCCTGAGTCATCAGCGGTCAGCGCAAAATTTGGCAAAAGGTTGCAAGTCCGGGTTGCAAGTTTTTGGGTGTATGCCGACAGTTTTTTATCTTCCTTCTCGGCTCGGGCTGACATATCAGGTGGCTCGAAAAAGCGAAGTCACGTCAGCACCGTGGGAGGCCGTGTTCTTCGTCACCCGGCCGGCGATGTAAAACGGTGTCCCAATCCTGAATTGTTCGGCAGATGCAAAAGGAGAAAAAGAAAATGAAATGGTTTGTCGCGTTACTGGGTGTCGCAATCCTGTCAATCTCTGTGAATGCGGCGGTGTCCGAAGGTGAGAACCTGCTGGTCAATGGCAGCTTTGACGCCGAACAGGTTGCCTTTCCCGAATTCTGGAACCCGTCCTCGACCAAGAATGTGGTCTATCATCGCACTGGAGGCCCCGAGGGCAAGAAACCTTGCATCGTCCTGCAAGGCGACGGAAGCAAGTCCGGTGGAATAAGCGTGCGCCAGCAGGGCATGACCTTGGTGGCCGGCGAAACATACAGGCTCAGCGCCTACATCAAGACCAAGGGCTTCAAAAGCCGCCATGCCGGCCTGGTTGTCCATAACGGCGGATGGGTTTCCGATGTCGGTTTCAAGGGACTCCCC
Organism: uncultured bacterium; assembly: GCA_903870275.1. GTDB lineage: Bacteria > Verrucomicrobiota > Verrucomicrobiia > CAIQCK01 > CAIQCK01 > CAIQCK01. The sequence goes on from CAIQCK010000045.1 coordinate 20,097, forward strand.
GCCGATTCCGAATGGACCTTCATGGAAAAAACCTTCACCCTATTCCCTTCCCGCGACAAGGAATACGGTCTGGCCATGTTTGCGAGCGATCTGACCGGCGAAATCCTTTTTGCCGATCTCAAACTCGAAGCCATCAGCGAAGGGGCGCGCAAAGGCTCCACCTCGCAGATGTCCGTCATCGCCGGCCCCAGATTGGTTCCCTTCCAACCCCTGCTCAACCGAATCCCCCGGTCCAACCCGCAGTTGGTTTTCAAGTTCTTCGGAACCCTGCCAGAGAAACAGGAAGCCTACGAATGCCTCGCCACCGTCGGCGGAGATCGCATCCCCCGGCAAACTGTCCCGCTCAAAGACGGGAAGATCCTCGTCAAACTCGCTGGACTCCCCTGCGGCGATTATTCGCTGAAAGCTGTCCTGCGTCACTGCGGAACACGCCAGACGGTTCTCGATGGCGCCTATTCCATCAGCATCATCGAAATCCCCAACATCAACCGCAGTACCATCAAGCCACTGAACAACCTGGTTGCCGAGGTCCTCAGCGTGCCGGTTCCAAACACACCGGCGCCGCAGACATTCACTTTCGTCAACCCCCGCGATGGCTGGATCTTCGTGGCCTTCACCACCGTCGCACCCACTCTAGGACTGACCGTCAAGATTGATGACCAGGATCCGGTGATCACTGCCACCACCGAGCGTCTGGAAGCCTTCCGCGAACTTCCCATGGGTGAGCACCGCATCACAGTCAGTGGCAACACCTCCGAGGCGCGCCTGCTCGTGCGCTCCGTCCCCGAGATTTTCGACTATCCCCCATGCGCGAACTCCCAGGTCAAGGAAAACGGCAGCTATGGCTGGGACTTCATGAAGAAGCATATCCTCTGCGCCGTGACCACCCTGAATGGCGGTGCTCTGCCGGGCGCAGCTCTCACCGAAGCCAAAGCCCGCGGCCTCAAGTGGCTGGCCAACTTCAACGTCGTTCCTTTGAACGATCCCGCCGATGTGCAGGACCGCATGGAAAAACACGCGGGCATGACCCAGCCGCAATACGACGGTTTCACCAGCGACGAACTCTTTTTCGGCCGCACCACCATCGAGAACTACACCAAAGCCCTGTGGCGACTGCGCAACCCCGAAAATCGTTCGGTTTATACCTGGATCGTCGGCAAACCCAGCATCGCCTCCCTGCATACGGACTTCATGTCCGCCGCCCTCAACGTCTCCAGAGGCCGCGGTCGGCTGCTGTTCGAAGCCTATTGCCATCCACAAGCCGACGAAAAAGCGGCTGCCGCCTATCTCGACGACATGATCGGTGAAACCCTGCGCCGCTTCAACGCCTTCTTTCCCAACGCCGCGGCGGGAACCGGGATCATCTTCGGTAATTTCAACCAGATTCCCATCATTTCCCTGGAGCACGATCCAGCGGTGGACTTCAAGTATTACCTGGACATGCAGGTCAACCTGATTGCCAACAGCCCGGATTTCGCAGGACTTGCCACCACGGGCTATTGGGGGACGTATTATGGCGACGAGGAGCTGGCACGCTGGTCCTTCAAGCTCATGCGCCACTATGCGGTTGAAGGCAATAGAGACATGCTGTCCGCCCGTTACGGTTTCAGCTATGCCCCCGGCTTCCTGGCGAATTGTGACTTTGAGGACGGCTTGAATCGCTGGGATTTGTCGCCTGCCGCCGAAGGCTCCATCCGCCCGGACACAATCGCCGGCTATGGCAAGAACAGCCAGGGCCGCTGGGGCGGCGGCAAGGCGGGCGACACAGTCTGTGTAATGACCCGGAACACCGGCAAACCGAACCGCATCAGCCAGACCGTGCATGGCCTGAAAGCCGGCAAAGCCTACTGCCTGCAGTTCGTCACCGCCGACCGCAAAGATGTCATCGGGAAAAATTACAATCCGCGCCGATACGGCATCCATGCGGAACTGGAAGGCGCTGATATCCTGGGTGACAAAAGTTTCGTCCACATCGACAGGCGCGACGCCGGCCGTTACAAGCACAACGACAGCGTTGCCCAGATCAACCTCAACCGCATCATCTTCCGCGCCAAGTCCTCCACTCAAGTCATCGCCTTCAACGACGAAAAGGCTGTCCCGGGCGAAGAACTCATCATCAACTTCATTCAGTTGAAACCATATTTGGAGTGAGTGAGATTCCCGACACCCGCAGTGACCCGAACCGGGCCGGTTCATCGTGCATGTCAGCAAGGTCTTGCACGGCGTTCTGGAAATCCGGCTGGACGGCGAACTTGTCGTCGCTGGCAAGACTGCTGAGAAAAACGTCGCGATTGAAGTCCCCGCCGGCCGACACGAGATCGCATTATACCGGTTGTAGATTGAAACTGCACCATTACTGTAGCGGCGGTCTATGACCGCCGGTCCTTGAATCGCCAACAATTCGGCGGTCATAGACCGCCGCTACAGTGCAAAGGCAAACTCTAAATGGTATAAGCTCCCCCACAGCGTTTGACCAGCGCCTGCCGCAGCGTGCGCGGCACGACGAGGAGATCATACGTGACGACCACCAGTCGCGCGCCCGCCGTGTCCTCGACCGCCAGTGCCTTCGCAAACAAATCCTGCGCGCCGCCCTGCGACGCGTTGGTGCGCGCTGCGTAGCCGGCCATCCACATGCTTTTCTGCGGCGTGATTTTCACTGCCGCCGCGCCAACCTACCAGACCGTGTTTGTTTCGGTGGCAGCACCCAAACCGCTCGCCGATGCGAAACACAACAAGATCGCCAACCACAGAGTTGGTTTCATAAGCATCTATCCTCGAATGTTATTTTGTTCTGCCGTCGCTGCCTCGACCCGATAGAGATGGCCCTTCGTTCGCAGAATCGAAGCAAGCACCCGCTTATGTCCGTCGGCATCGGTTGGTGGTTTGTTGAGGGACATGATTGTGCGCCTCTAACCAAGAAACATCTTACCCAATACATCCGTGAATTGCGTCTGCGCAAGCCGCGATTTGTCGAAAAGCTATTGTCGAATCAACGAACACGAGCATGATCTCCCAACTGATCCTGCGGTCAACTGTTGCTGATCGCGGACACTGGACACACACCAAGTAAAAAAAGAAAACGCGGATCAGAATTCCCGGGCTGCTACTGCACTAGAGCGGATTAAACAATAGTGTAGCCATAAAATGCTCAAAACATCCCGAAAATGCGGGTTTTCGACGGCTACAGGGATGATGAAAACGCACTAGCAGCATCCAGTGTTGAAACTTTGGGCCGGCCGATTAAGCTATAAGCGTGCAGTTCGGAATGAAACGTCGAATCACCATTTTGACCGCAGTCGTGCTGGGAACGGTGCTGCTGGATTGGGCGGCTGCGAACCGGATCTTCTGGTCGAGCTATGATGGCGTCGCCGCGCTGCTGCGGGAACCGGAGCGGTTGCACGGGCAGTATGTGAAGTTGGAGGCGCGCGAGCTTGTGCCGAAGCAGAAGATGGTCGGTAGTGTGGAGCTTTTTGCGGGGGCAGACTTCCCCATATTTCGGCTGGTGGTGAATTACGACAACCACTTCTTCGAGTTGAGTTCCGGCGGTGAAACCCATATTTCCGCTCCTGAGACGAAGGCTCATTTTGCGGGCGGGGCTTGCGATTTTGCCGAGAGCCGCCGCGCTCTTGCGAGCGTGGCCGATGCGTTATCAGGCATGACGCCATGGAAGCGGTTCGCGGCGGGATTGTGGCTGCATCCATTGGTGATCGGCGTGACGAATGCGCAAGGCGAAAGGTGCTGGGATATTCGATTCGCCGACGGATACGCCAAGGTGGCGTGCAGCGATCTGTTGCTGCGCGAGGTCCGGCATGGGAAATGGTTTCTTGTTTTTCATCGCGAGCCACTTAGCAACTCCGCGCTAGCGGCTGGCCCGACGGGCACACTGAAACCGCCAGCGCGTGTCGAGGCAACCGACATGGACCGCAGCCTCGCCGCGGTGCTGCGCCTCCTGACGCTTCAACTGGTTGAGGTGCCGCGCGACGCCGACGCATTGCAGCGCGAGGGCAACGGTTCACTCGAAATCAGAAACGGCCGGCGCGTGCTGCGGCTGCGCGGCAAGCCTTACGACATCGGCCTGCAACACGGCCGGTTGTTGGCGCCGAACATCAAGCGGCTTTGTGAACGCGTCATCTACGGTGTTGGGTTCTACTACTCCATTGAGAAGGGCCAATGGTTCCTCGATGAAGCGGCCAAACTCGTCGAGCGGCAGCGACCGTTCATCGCGCCGGAGTATTTCGATGAAATGCGCGGGTTGGCTGACGGCGCGAGACTGCCGCTGGCAATGGTGCAGGTGGCCAACATCTTTCCCGAGTTCTTCCATTGCAGCGGCGCGGCGGTTTTCGGCAAGGCGACGCGTGGTGGCACGTTGTTACACGCGCGTGTGCTCGATTACATGACGAAGGCCGGCTTGCAGGACGAGGCAGTGACGATGGCCGTCGAGCGCGAGGGCGCGCGGCGGTTCGTCAACGTCAGCTACGCGGGCTTCATCGGCAGTGTCACGGGCATGAACGAAAAGCAAGTGGCGATCGGCGAGATGGGCGGCCGCGGCGAGGGTAACTGGGATGGCACGCCGATGGCGCAATTGTTGCGCGGCGCGCTGGAGAATTGCGACACGCTGGAAGAGGCGCTCGATTACATGCGCCACCGACCGCGGACGTGCGAATATTACTACGTCATTAGCGATGGCAAATCGCGCACGGCGCGCGGCGTGGCGGCGACACCGGAGAAATTTCAGGTCCTCAAGCCCGCCGAGGCAGTGCCGTTGCTGCCGGAGCCGGTAGAGGACGCGGTGCTGCTGAGCGCGGGTGACAACTACAAGCTGCTGGTCAAACGCGTGCGCGAGTTGCACGGCCGGATCGGTCCGGAGGAAATGCAGCGCATCATCGCCCGCGGCGTGGCAAGGGGATCGAACCTGCACGACGCGATTTTTGAGCCGCCAACGCTGACGTTGTGGATTGCCAACGCGTCGCGCCATCGTCTGGCGTGCGACGAACCGTTCGTGAAATACACATGGGGTGAGCTGTTCCCGCGATGATGATGATGACCGTGCGTGTGCTAACCTGACAATCGCTGAACATGACTGGCTGCCTGGAGATGTTCGCTCTTGGAATTCCGGCAACCGGCAAGAGCATGCTCGCCAAACGCCTCATCACCATCCTGCCGCCGCCGGTGCACAAAGTCAAAGCCGCCCCGACGCGATTACGTGGGACGCGCATCAGAAAATAAACGCGCGGCAGCGACACGCCACACAATCATGCCGCACATGCCGGGAAGATTCATCGGCCGCGAACCCGTGCGCGGTATTCCCGTGGCGTCATCTTCGTGGCGCGTTTGAACGCGCAGGCCAGATATTCGCGCGACTGGAAACCGGAGGCGTCGGCCACGTCAGGAACAGGCATGTTGGTGTCGGCGAGCAGTTGCTTGGCGCGTTCAAGGTGCACCCGCCGGATCTCCTCGGCGGGGCTTCGCTCCAGTGTTTGCTGGAAGCGGCGTTCCAGACTGCTGCGAGACATGGGCACCGCGCGCAGGATATCGCTCACCTGGATCGGTTCGGCGGCATGGCTGCGGATGAAACCAATGGCCTGCGCGAGATTCCGATCATGGATGGCCAGGGTGTTGGTGGACTGCCGCACAACCACCCGGGTTGGCTTGATTAAAATAGGTGCGACCGGTGGGCGCGCCCCCTTCAACAGGCGGTCGAGCAAGGCTGCGGCTTCATATCCGATGCGTTCGGACGTCAACGCAACGCCTGAAAGGGGCGGATTGCAGGTTTCGCACAACAGAACGTCTTCATCGCCGCCGAGCACAGCGACTTGTTCGGGGACAAGAAAGCCCAGCTCGTGGCAGGCGTTGAGCACCTCGCGCCCGCGTTCGCTGGTCCAGGTGAGAATGGCGACCGGCTTGGGCAGCGACTTAAGCCACTGTTGAAGATCCTTTTGCCGTTTGCGCCAGGTGGCGTTGGGTCCTGCGCGGCGGTGTGCCGCGAGAAGCGAGCAACTGCGGCCCGCTTCGGCCAGCGTTTGCGCAAAGCTTTCGTAGTGAACCTCGACATACGACAAGCCCAGTGGAGCGAAGTAACCGAAGTTGCGGAAGCCCTGATCCAAAAGGTGCTCCACCGCCAACCGCGCCGCCACGCGAAGATCGGCCGTGGCTGTGGGAAAGTCCACGCCCGGAATTCTGGCCGCCGAAACATTGACAACGATGGCCCGTGACGCGGTGAGATGCCGGGCCAGCGAGCGATCAGCCACCCGGGCAATGATGCCATCGCCGCGCCAGCCGGGGGGCAGGCGGCCGGGAGCGTGTTGACACCGTTGCTCCAGCCAGAGGTCCCATCCGCCTTGCTGTTGAGCGTAGCGTGCGACACCGCGGATTATTCTTCGCCCCCAATCCGTTGCCGTGTCTATCAGCAGGGCGATTTGCGGGCATTTGCGAGCGAGCATCGGTTCGTCTTTCTCCGTCAGTCACGGTGTTGTAAATGGTGACGCAAAATCTTACAAAGTTTACGCGTCCTTGTATTGACCGCAAGGTGTATTTTGCGATAGCAATCGCCGTGACGGAAGCGTTCAACTGCACAAAACGCAGACAGGAGAAAAACCACCATGCAAAACCGCAGAGAATTCATCCAGTCGGCGGCGTCGCTCTCGGCCGCCATGGCGGCGGCGCCGTCGGTCGTGACCGGCCAGGGCGCACCGAGGCTCTTCAAGGTGGGCATGATCGGATCGGGCCGCCGCGCGTGCGCCGCGTTCGCGAACCTCCGGATCGCCGCGAAATCGCTCAACGTCGAGGTCCGGCTCATGGCCACAGCCGACTACTTCCTCGACCAGGCGCAGGCCGCGGCCAAAAAATACGGCGCCGATGAGAAGTTCGCCTTCGGCGGCGGCGCCAGTTACAAGAAGCTGCTGGAGACCGATTGTGAGCTTGTGATCCTGGCCGCGCCGCCGGCGTTTCGGCCCGTGCATGTCGCGGCGGCAGTGGCGGCGGGCAAGCACATCTTTGCGGAGAAGCCCGTGGCCGTTGATCCGCCGGGCATCCGCCAGTTTCTGGCGGCGGCCGCGTCGGCGAAGGCCAGGAAGCTTGCGTTGGTGGCCGGCACGCAGCGGCGGCACCAGGCCAGTTATCTGCGCCAGGCTCTTGCGTTGCAAAAAGGACAACTCGGAAAAATCCTGAGCGGCACAGTTTATTGGTGCCAGGCTCGCGGCAGCATTCGGCCGCGACGCCCAACCGACACGAACGCCGGTTATATGGCCAACAACTGGATGAACTGGGCTGAGATGTCCGGTGACCACATCGTCGAGCAACACGTGCACAACCTTGATGTCGCCAACTGGTTCATCGGACGGCCGCCGCTGACGGCCATCGGGGTTGGCGCGCGCCTGCGGCGACCGACCGGCAATCAGTATGATTTTTTCAGCGTGGACTACGATTACGGCGAGGGCGTGCACATCCACAGCCTGAGTCGCCAGATTCCGGGGTGTTATGATCGCGTGGGCGAGTTTCTCACCACGGACGCGGCGGAGATTCTCGGTGGCGGCAAAGTGCGCCGCTTCGACGGCAAAGAAGTGGCCTTTGAAGAGGTTGGACATGAGGGCAGTCCCTACGATCTGGAACACGCCGATATGCTGAAAAGCATTCTCGATGGCAACGTGCTGAACGAGGGTGAGAGCGTAGCCACCTCCACCGCGACGGCGATCATGGGGCGCATTTCCGCTTACACCGGTCAGATTGTGCGGCTCTCGGACTTGCTCACGCAGACGGAGTCGCCATTCTATAACCTCGCCTTCAAACCCGCCGCGGCGGATTTCGAGGGCACGGAGGACATTGTCCTGCCGACGGAAAACAAGGCGCCCGTCCCCGGCAAAGACTAGCGCCATGCAGGCAAGGAAAGAGCCGACGAAATGACAAAGAAGGAGTTTCTTCCTTACAAGTGGGAACTGATCGTCCTGCTCTGGTTCGCGTTCTTCTTCAACCAGGCCGACCGGCAGGCCTACAACGTCGTGCTGCCGTTGTTGTCCGCCGACCTGAAACTAAGCCCGGTCCAGGCGGGATTGGTCGCTTCAATCTTCCTTTGGTGTTATGCGCTGCTGGTGCCGGTGGCCGGCTACCTGGGTGACATCTACCGGCGCAAATGGATTGTGTTTTGGAGCCTGTTGGTTTGGAGCGCCGGTACCATCCTGTCCGGCGCGACCACGGGTCTGGCGAGCCTGGTTGTTTTTCGCAGCCTCGCCACCGGCGGCGGCGAGGCGTTCTACTTTCCGTCGGCTAATTCCCTCATCGGCCAGTATCACCACAAGACACGGGCGATGGCCATGTCCATCCACCAGACGGCGATTTATGTGGGACTGATCTCGAGCGGATTCATCGCGGGCTGGATAGGCGAACACTTTGGCTGGCGAATGACGTTTTACTTCTTCGGCGCCGCGGGCGTCGTGCTGGCGCTGATCATCATGGTGCGGCTGAAAGATGTCGGCCTTACGGAGGAAGCCACCGCGCAAACGAAGCAGGAACGAATACCGTTGTCGGTTGTCTTGAAAGCCATCGCCGGCAAGCCGACAGTGTGGGCCTTGTGGCTGGCGTTCAGCTTGTTCCTGTTTGCCGGCATCGGTTACATCACATGGATGCCGTCGTTTCTCCACGAGAAGTTCAAGCTGTCGCTGTCCGATGCGGGCTTCTCTTCCATGTTCTATCATCACGCGGCCGCCATGATCGGCGTGCTGCTGGGCGGCAAGGTCTCGGATGTTCTGGCAACGCACCGGCGCACGGTGCGGCTGGAGGTGCAATGCATTGGCCTGTTTCTGGGCGCGCCGTTCATCTGCCTGATGGGTCTCACGGACAACCTGCTCCTTTGCTACGCCGCGCTGGCTGGATTCGGGTTTTTCCGGGGGATTTATGATTCGAATCCCTACGCCGCGCTCTTTGACGTCATCGAGCCCCGGTTCCGGGCTTCCGCGGTTGGCATCATGCTGGCGGTGGTTTTCTTTGTCAGCGCCTTCGCGCCGGTGGTGTTGGGCTGGGCAAAATCCACCATCGGCCTGACGGCGGGGCTGGCTTCGCTGTCGCTGGCATATTTCATCGCGGGACTCATCGTTCTGGTGGCGGCGAAAACAACTTTCCCCCGCGATTACTACGACGAGACTCAAGCCGACGGCTCGCAGCCGACCGCGAAATGAGCACGAAGGCCACCATCACCGGCTTGGGATATTGCGGCATGGACTATCTCTGCCTGGTTCCGCGCATTCCGCTGGATGATAAAGTCGAAATCCTCCAGAGCGCGATCCAAGGCGGCGGCCCTTCCGCCACCGCGATCGCCGCCGCCGCGCGACTTGGCGCAGCGACGGCGTTTGCCGGCTGCGTCGGCAACGATCCACGGGGCCGCGAGATCGTCGCTGGCCTGGCTGCGGAAGGTGTGGATGTCAGCGGCATAAGGATTCGCGTGGGCGCCGAGTCGGCGGCGGGCTTCTGCTGGATAGAGAAACAAAGCGGGAAACGAAGCATCGCATGGACACGAGGAACGGCGCGGCCGTTGTCGGCGGACGAGATCGCCCTGGACCTGATAAGAACCAGCAAGCTCCTGCATCTTGACGGCCACCAGACAGAGGCTGCCATCGCCGCCGCCAGGCTGGCCCGTCAACATGGAGTCACCGTCTCGATGGATGCCGGGACGCTCGTGCCCGGCATCGAACAGCTCCTCGAGCTTTCCGACATCATCATTGCCTCTGAAACACTTGCCCGCCGTTTCACCGGGCAATCCGACATGGAGTCGGCCGCGAAAAAGCTCTTTGCCGCGCACTGCAGGTTTTCCGCCGTTACGATGGGAAGCGGAGGCTCCATTGGATTTGACGGCCGCGAGTCTTTCAAATGCCCCGCGTTCAAAGTCAACGTGGTGGACACCACCGGCGCCGGGGATGTCTTTCACGGGGCGTTCGCCTATGAATACGTCCGCGGCGGGACGTGGCCGAAATGCCTGAGGTTTGCCTCGGCCGTGGCGGCCTTGAAATGCACCCGCTTCGGCGGGCGGGCCGGCATTCCCGATCTGAAAACAACGGAAGAGTTTTTGAAACAGCATGAATAACTATCTGCGACACTACGAACGCCGGGACGGCTTCACACGCATCGTGTCCGTCGGCGACGGCGACCTGCAATTGACCGAGTTCGGCATCATCAATCTGCGGAAGAGCGAAGAGTATTCCGCCGATTCCGGCCAAAGCGAAGTTGCTCTCATCATCCTCGGCGGGCAGTGCTCGGTTTCCGGCGAGGGTTTCCAATTCAACCAGGTCGGCGGACGGAAAGACGTTTTCTCTGGCAAGCCGCACACGGTTTATGTTCCGTGCGGCACCCGCTACGTCATCCGCGCCGAAAGCGATGTCGAGATCGCATGGGCCGCCTCGCCCTCCAGCCTGAAGACGCCGGCCTACATGATCGCGCCCGAACAGGTCAAAGAGGTTCATATTGGAAAGGAAAACTATCAGCGCGACGCTTACCTGATGCTGACCGATGCGTTTCCGGCGGCGCACCTTTTCATCGGAGAGGCGTTTGTGCCGTCAGGCAATCACGCCAGCTACCCGCCGCACCGGCACGATTTCGACAACCTGCCGGTCGAGGTGGACATGGAGGAAATCTACTTCTTCCGCTTCAACCCCGACCAAGGTTACGGCATCCAGAAGATTTACACGGATGACGGGTCGTTGGATGTCACCTGCACGGTCAAGCAGAACGACACCACACTTATCCCTCGCGGCTACCATCCCGTCATCAACGCTCCCGGCTACACGATGTATTACCTGTGGATCATGGCCGGCCGCAACCACCGCAAGTTCCTCTCGGTCATTGATCCGAATCACAAATGGGTTCTGGGAAAATGAAGAAGGATTTGTTTTTGGGCATAGATTTCGGAACGGGCGGCTGCAAGGTCACGCTGATAGACGCCGCCGGCACGGTGGTTGAAAGTGCCTCTGCGGAATATCCCACCAGCCATCCGAAACCGGCCTGGGCCGAACAGAATCCCGCCGACTGGCATCGGGCGATGTGCAGCGTTCTGAAGGGCCTGAAACGTCGCGACCGCATCGCAGCGTTGGCGCTGGACAGTTACACGCATGGCGCCGTGTTGCTGGACGACAAGCTGCGAGTGATCCGCCCCACCATCATCTGGACCGACCAGCGCAGCGCGAAGGAATGCCGGCTCCTGAAAGAGAAGCATTTCGATCTGATCTTCCGAACTGCTTTCCAGGCGCCGACCCCGACCTGGACGCTGCCCCAGATGTTGTGGCTGAAGAACAACGAGCCGCAGGCGTTGAAACGGACCCGGCACATTCTCTTCGTCAAGGATTACATCCGTTTTCTGCTGACGGGAGAAATGGCGTGCGACTGCGTTGAGGCCCAAGGAACTCTTTTTTGGGACATGAAACATGGCCGCTGGTCGGAGGCGCTCTGCGCGCTGGCGGGTATTCCCGTGAAATCGCTTCCGCGCATCGCACGGCCGACAGACATTGCGGGAAAGATCAGCCGCGAGGCCGCTCGCGACACCGGCCTGCCGGAAGGCTTGCCGGTCATCATGGGGGCGAGCGATTCGGCTGTGGAGGATTATGCCGCCGGCGCCATCGAGCCGGGTCAGTGCGTGCTGAAACTTGCCACCGCCGGAAACGTCAACGTCATGACCTCCGAAGCGCATCCGCACCCCGAAACGCTGACCTATTCGCACGTCGTCCCTGGCATGTGGTATTCCGTGACCGCCACGAACTCCGCGGCCGTCTGCCAGCGGTGGTATCGGGATATGTTCTGCGCGCCGGGCACCGATTATGCGGCGCTCAACGAGCTTGCCGGCCAGTCTCCGCCCGGCAGCAACGGCGTCTTTTTTCACCCGTACCTCCAGGGCGAGCGGTCGCCCTACTGGGACCCGAATCTGCGGGGAAGTTTCACCGGCATCAGCATGGCCAATTCCAGGGGTGATTTTTCCAGGGCCTTGCTGGAAGGCGTGGCCTACTCGCTCAAGGACTGCTACCGCACCATCGAGAAGATGGGCCTGCAAGCCCGCGAATTCATCTTGATTGGCGGCGGCGCGAAAAGCGCGCTGTGGAGCAGCATCGTGTGCGATGTGTTCAACGCCCCCGTCAAGTGCCCGTCCTCATGCGATGCCTCCTTCGGGAGCGCGCTGCTGGCGGGCGTGGGCGTCGGCGTTTTCAAAGACGAGGTGGCGGCTGTCCGGCAATGTCTGAAACTCGAACGGCAGTTGACGCCGAATCTGGAACGCGCCCGCTTCTACGCCAGCCAATTCAAGCATTACCGGCACATCCACGACGCGCTCTCGGATTGCTACCGAAACGTGAATCAAAGCAATTGACCGAAGCAAACCCTCAAAAGAAACACCATCATGATTCCACCAAACAGCTACCTGTATGAAATGATCCGAAGCGAACTGTCCTGGGTGGTCGGTGACGATCACGTCCAGACCGGCGATTCGGACAAGCTGGGCCACTCGATAGATTATTATTGGGTGCCCGAAGTCTGGCACGACCGCGGCCAGAAACTGCCTCCGCCGGATTTCGTCGTCTATCCGGCATCCGCCAGGGAAGTGTCGGAAATCCTCAAGATCGCGAACACGCATAACATCCCTGTGGTTCCGTGGGGCGGTGGCTCGGGTTCCCAGGGCGGCGCGTTGCCCATCTACGGTGGCATCGTGATGGACATGAAGCGAATGAACAAAGTGCTGAACATTGACCCGATCTCGATGACCGCCACCGCCGAGACCGGCATCAACACCCAGCATCTGGAGTGGGCGATCGAGAAGGCCGGCTACAGCACGATGCATTTCCCCGCTTCGATTGCCTGCGCGACCTTGGGAGGTTTTATCGCCAACCGCGGCACCGGCGTGTTGAGCACCAAATACGGCAAGATCGAAGACATGGTTATGACACTGGAAGTCGTGACGCCCGCCGGCGAGATCATCAACACCCTTCCCGTGCCGCGCCACGCCTCAGGCCCCGATCTCACACAACTGTTCCTCGGCAGCGAAGGCACGCTCGGCGTCGTTACCAAGGCGACCATCAAAATCCACCCCATCCCCGAGTCGCGAAAATTCCACGCCTTCCTTTTCAAGACCATGCACGACGCCATGGGCGCCGGCGCAAAGATCATGACCAGCCGCCTGCGCCCCTGCGTGATCCGGCTCTACGACGAGCTCGAAACCGCGCGGCTCATCAAGAGGGTGCTCGGCATAGACAAGCAGGGTGCCTATCTGGTCTTCGGCTTCGACGGCCCCGCGAAAAACGTGGATTTGGAACTGGAACAGGCATGCGCAATCTGTCGTGAAAAAGAACATGAGGACCTCGGCACCGAGATGGGACAGGCTTGGTGGGACCATCGCTACAAGTTTTTCTATCCGCCCTACATGTTCCACCTGCCGCAGGCGTTTGGCACGCTCGACACGGTGGCCACGTTCGCCAACATTGAAAAGGTTTACTGGGCGATGAAGAACACCATCCGCGAAAACTTTCCGCAGGCGGCGTTCATCGGACATTTCTCGCACTGGTATGAATGGGGCTGCATGCTTTACGCGCGGTTCATCATCGAGGAACCGCCCAAAGACCCGCGCGAAGCCGTCGCACTCTACAACAAGATTTGGGACATGGCGATCCGCGCGGCCATCAAGGAAGGCGGCGTCATCAACGAGCATCACGGCGTCGGGCTCAAACTCGGCCGAATCATGAAGGAGCTTTACGGTCCGGCTTTCAAAGTCCTTGAGGACATCAAGAAGGTCCTCGATCCCAACAACATCATGAACCCCGGCAAGATGGGCTTCCGGGCGAAAGGAATTTAACCAATGCACATAGACAAACATCAGGATGTGATTGCCGCGTGCCGTTTCTGTTTCATGTGCCGCCATCTCGATCCGATCGGCAACGTGACTTTTCAGGAGGCGGACACGCCGAGGGGACGGGCGTTGATCCTCGACAAAGTTCGCATGGACAATGAGAACCTGAAGAACAACGACTTCATTGCCACCGTCTACCGTAGCGCGTTGAGCGGGGCCAACCGTTATCACTGCGTCAGCCACTACGACGAGGTCGGCTTGGTCCTTGCCGCGAGAAAGGATATCGTCGAGGCGGGGCTTGTGCCGGAGAAGGTGAAAGCACTGGCGGAAAAGCTGAGCGGGGCGACTTTCACCGTCAAGGGCAAGGGCGATGTCCTGTATTACGGCGAACACGCGAAACTCTACTCCGGCTGCAAGACCCTCTCCGGCGGAGACCCCGGCAAGGCGCTGGAGACACTCGGTTTTGCTGGCGAATCACAAAAGGTCTTCGACAAATTCAAGAAGGCCGTTGCTGCTTCTAGATGCAAGACACTCATCGTGGCGGAACCGTCCGCATACGATTTCCTGAAGGACAAGCTCGACGGCATCAAGGTCGTGCACTGCTCCGAATGCCTGCTCTCCGCGAAACTGAAGGCGGGCCGGGCACGCAAGGCATTCTATCTGGAGAGCGACTTCCTGAAGAACTACGACGGCAACCTCGCCTCGCCGCGGCAGCTCCTCGCGCAGTGCGGCTACAAGCTTGTGCCGTTCGGCACCAACAGCGAGGAATCCTATTCAGTCGGCGAGGGCGCGGTGGTCTTCGACGAATTGAACCCCGAACTGTGCGAGAAGCTCTGCCGCCGCGTTTGTGAGCTTGCGGATAATCTCAAAAACGACCTGTTCATCACGCCGTCGCGGTATGTGAAAGCCACTCTCACGAAATACAACCCGCAGATTCGGATTGTTACGCTCGAAGAAGCGGTCGCCCAAAGAAAGGACCAATAGTGAAGAAGTTTTCCGTAGGTTACATCGCACTGTCCAAGGCAACCTGGGTCACGCCGGAAATTGACAGAGTCCGGCAACGCACGCTGGAAAGGCTGAAACAACTGCCTTTTGAAATCCTCCACGGCAACGCATTGACGACCACCACGGTGGAAGCGTCGGCGGTTTGCCGCGAACTGAACCGGCAGGAGGCAAGCGCCGTGATCGTGCATTTCGCAACCTTTCCGGTCGGCGCGATCATCCCGGTCATCGCGCGAGAACTGAACGTCCCGATCCTGCTGTTCTCCACTCCCGAACAACCGGCCGCGGGCGGCATCTGGGCGCAAAATTCCTTCTGCGGCGCCAATATGGCTGTTCATACGTTGCGGAAGCTGGGCCGGAAATACGGGTTTGTTTTCGGCCCCGCCGCGAAAGCGGACGCACTCATGGAAAAGCCGCTCAACGTTCTGAAGTGCATGGCGGAGCTCGCTTCCACCAAGATCGGCCTCGTGGGCGGGCGTGTTCCGGGGTTCTACACTTCCAACTGCGATGAAATGCGCTTGCGATCCTCCATCGGCGCCGAAGTGGAAATCATTGACCAGTTGGAAATCGTGGATACCGCCGGCAAACTTGGCGATAAAGAGATTCGCAGGGGAGCCGGGGAAGTCCGGGGCAGTTGCGCCTCGTTCTGCAAGAGCGTCGAAAAGGACATCCTGCCCACAGGGAAACTATACGAAGCCCTGAAAAAAACGGCTGCCAAGTATGGCCTGTCCTCGTATGCCATCCGCTGCTGGCCGGAATGGTCCGATGTGTTCGGCATCGCGCCCTGCGCCTCGATGGGGATGCTGAACAACACCGGTCTCGTCACCAGTTGCGAGGGCGACGTGCTGGGCGCTGTGCTGATGAAGGCGCAGGCGGCCCTCGGCGGTGGCATTCCATTCTTCGCCGACCTTATCTCGTTCGACTACGCGAAGAACACGGCCGTCTTCTGGCATTGCGGCGCCGCCCCGTCGGCCTTGTGCAGGAAATTCGGGGAAACGAAGATGCGCCAGCACTTCCGCGTGGACGGCGGCGACAAAAAGGGCATGGTCAATGAGTTTCCGTTGAAGCCCGGGCCGATCACGCTGGCGCAACTGGATGAGGACGGCGACGGCTACCGGATGCTGATTGCCAAAGGAACCGCCCTGGACACGGAGCCGTTCGTTCGCGGCAACCCGCTCAACATCCGGTTTGATTGCCCGGTGGAGAAACTGGTGGCCACAATCATGAATGACGGGTTCAAGCATCACTATTCCCTCATTCACGCGGACATTGAAGAGGAACTCCGCGAGCTTTGCAAATGGCTGAACATCAATCCGGTTCTGATTCAATAAGGAAACGAGGTAATGGCAACCATGCTGACGTTCAACGAGATACTCCCCCAGGCACGAAAAGAAAAACGGGCTGTTGGGGCTTTTAACGTGGCCAATCTGGAAACGCTTCTCTCCGTGTTCAAGGCGGCGGAGCAGGAAAAATCCCCGGTCATTATCCAGGTGTATCAGCGTCTGTTTAACGACGAACGCGCGGGGCTTATCGCCGCCATGACTTCCAGGCTCGCGAAGAACTCCGGGATTCCAGTGGCGCTGCATCTGGATCATGGGATATCGGTCGAACAGATCAAAAAGGCGATTGATCTGGGCTACACCTCGGTGATGATTGATGGTTCGCAACGGTCTTTTGCCGAGAACATCGCGCTGACATCCAAGGCCGTCGAGGTTGCGCACCAATCCGGGGTTTCGATTGAGGCCGAAATCGGGCACGTTCCTTTTGGCGACGGCGCCATCGAGTTGTCAACGGCTGCGGAAGCCGTCGAGTTCGTGAAACAGACCGGGGTTGACGCCCTGGCCATATCCATCGGGACAGCACACGGTTTCTACAAGAAGGAACCGGTGCTGGATATTCAGCGGGCCTCCGAAATAGGCGAATCCATCACAATCCCGATGGTGCTTCACGGAGGAACCGGAGTTCCCGATGAGCAATTGAAAAAAGCCATTGCCTGCGGCGTCGCCAAAATCAATATCGCCACGGAATTGCAGAGCATGTTTTTGCGTGGGGTTGCCGCCGAGCTTGCAAAGAATGGCGAGAAATTCATGCCGCTGGATCTTTATTTCAAGCCCGTCGAAGATAGAATCAAGGAATATGTCCGTTCCAAGATCAGGGTGTTTGCACAAAACGAGGGACATGGGACATGAACAACTCGAAGATCAACGTCACGATCTGGAATGAGTATATCCACGAGCAGAAGAAACCGTCGGTAAGGGCGGTCTATCCGAACGGCATCCACGGGGCGTTGGCGAAAGAACTGACCGCGCCCGATCTGGAAATCCGCACCGCCACCCTCGATGAGCCGGAACACGGGCTCACGCAGAAGCTTCTCGAAAATACCGACGTGCTGCTCTGGTGGGGGCACGCCGCCCACGACCGGGTTGAGGACTCGATCGTTCAGCGGGTGCAACAGCGAGTGTGGGAAGGCATGGGCATCGTCGTGTTGCACTCGGGCCACATGTCGAAGATTTTTCGCGTCCTCAACGGCACCAGCGGCAAGCTGCACTGGCGCGAGGCCGGGGAAAGGGAACGGCTCTGGGTGATTGATCCGGCTCATCCGATTGCGGCCGGCCTGCCGGAGCATTTCGAGCTGCCGCGCGAAGAGATGTATGGCGAGCCGTTCATGATTGCGGGCGACGCGAAAGTCATCTTCATCTCCTGGTTTGAGGGCGGTGAGGTGTTTCGCAGCGGTTTCACCTTTCAACGCGGCAACGGCAGGCTCTTCTATTTCCGTCCGGGACACGAGGCTTTCCCGACCTATTACGATCCGAATGTCTTGAGAGTGCTTGCCAACGCCATCCGCTGGGCCAGACCGACTGTGTCCATGCCGTATCCCAAAACCCACGTCCCCGACCCGCTTGAAAAACTTTCCCCCAAAGCCTTTGAGTTTAACAAAGTTGGGATCATCAAGCCGTAGTCAGCCATGAATACAAAGTGTGATGCCTGGCCCGTGGCGGTTTGCAGCTGGTCGCTCCGTGCCGATCCGGACGAAGTCGCCCAAGCAATGCGTCAGTTGGGGATTGATCACGTCAACCTGTCCCTGAGGCCGGTGTTCGCGGAAGACGGTGATGCGTATCTCGATGCAATTCGCCGGCAGAAATGGACGATCAGCGCGA
Organism: uncultured bacterium; assembly: GCA_903870275.1. Lineage (GTDB taxonomy): Bacteria > Verrucomicrobiota > Verrucomicrobiia > CAIQCK01 > CAIQCK01 > CAIQCK01. The sequence continues at coordinate 38,061 of CAIQCK010000045.1, forward strand.
CGACGATTGGTTTTCCACAGGAAGATTATTCATCCTTGGAAAGCATTCGAGCGACCGGGGGAATCCTGCCGGACGAGTGCTGGCCTCGGAATCAGCAAATGGTCGTGCGCTCGGCAGCGATCACGGCCGAACTCGGCGTCCGCTTCCTGACGATGCACGCCGGGTTCATCGAGAGTGACGACCCGGCCCAAGCCCGGCTTCTGCGCGATCGCCTGGTCTGTCTGGCGGATGTGGCCGCGCAACGAGGCATCACGCTTCTGATGGAGACGGGTCAGGAGACAGCCAACTGCTTGAGGGAGTTGCTGGAAAGGCTAAACCATCCGGCGCTCGGAATAAATTTCGACCCGGCGAATATGATTCTCTACGGCAAGGGCGATCCGATCGCGGCCGTGCGGACACTGGGGCCGTGGATCAAGCACGTTCATATCAAGGACGCCGTCCGCACAAAGCAGCCGGGCACTTGGGGCACCGAGGTTCCCTGGTGTGAAGGTGAAGTTGAAACTGAAGCTTTTCTGAAGGCGCTGAAAGAAGTTGGGTTTGCCGGTGTATTGGCGATCGAACGCGAGGCAGGAGACAATCGGCTGGGTGACATTCGATTGGCGGCCGAGCGGCTCGCCGGTTACGCCGGACCGGGAGGAGCCGCATGAGCTGGGAACTTTACTTCAGTCTCAGCGCGATGATGTTTCTCCAGTTTACGGTCTGGGGCGCTTGGGGACCGGTGTTGTCGGCGCACCTGCTCGGCCCGCTCCGCATGAACGCGAAGCAGACGGCGTGGATTTATGCAACGCTGCCCTTGGCGTGCATCCTCTCGCCGCTCGTGGCGGGCCAGATCGTGGATCGTTGGATGCCCACCGAGTGGTTTCTCGCCGGGGCGCACCTTGTCGGCGCCGTATGCCTGCTGGTGGCGGCGAAGCGGAGCACGTTCCGAGGCATGTTCGTGACGATGGGCATCTATTCGCTGCTCTACGCGCCGACGCTGGCGCTGGTGAACTCACTGGCTTTCCATCATCTGCCGCATCCGGACACCGATTACTTCTGGGTCCGCGTGTGGGGCAGCGTGGCGTGGGTGCTCGTCGGCTGGCTCCTCGCGGGCTGGCGTCGCTGGGGCCGCTGGCAGGTGAAGGGCAGCGATGCGTTGATGATGGCGGCGGTTTTCTCGCTTGTCATGGGTCTGTTTTCCCTGTCACTGCCGCACACGCCGCCGCGCGGCGCTCCCGATACGGTTTTGCCCGCGCTCAAGGCGCTGGGGATGCTGAAGCACGTTGATTTTGCCATCTTTCTGGTCATCTCATTCGTCGTCGGCACGCAGTTGCAGTTCTATTTCGTCGGCACGTCGCGGTTCCTGGAGGATATCGGCGTGGCGCCCAAAAACATTCCGGCGGCGATGACGCTCGCCCAGGTCGTTCAGGCGATCTCAATGGGCGCGATCGTGCCGTTCATCCTGCCGCAGATCGGCTACGGCAAGACGCTCGCGCTGGGCATCCTCGCCTGGGCGTTCATGTATTTCGCGTATGCCCTGACGCGGCCGCGCTGGCTGGTGGTCGTCTCGATGATGCTGCACGGTTTTGCCTTCGCGTGCTTCTTCGACACGGCGTTCATCTACGTCAACCGGGTTTCGCCGCCCGACATCCGCGGCTCGGCCCAGTCGCTCTACTTCGTGGTCTATGGGCTGGGTCTGTTCGCCGGTACGCAATTCGCCGGCGCGATCATGGACTGGCTGCGTCGCGAGGGCCGGTTCCGTTGGCGGACGATCTTCGCAATCCCGTGCGTGCTGTTGACGTTGTGCGCGCTGGGTTGTCTGGCGGTTTTCAAAGGTAACTGACATGGCATTGAACTGGGTCCGGGTTGAAAACTACGAAGCGATGAGCCGTCTCGCCGCCGAGCGTGCGTTCGACGCCATCGAGCAACGGCTCCGTGAGAACCACCCGATGCTCCTTGGCTTGGCGACCGGTAACACGATGCTTTCGCTTTACAAGCGGCTGGCCGGCATGCTCAACGGCCGCGGCTTCGATCTGTCGCAGTTGCACACGGTCAATCTCGACGAATACGTGGGTGCGAACGGGCAATGGGTTTCCGCCGATCACCCGCTCAGCTACCGGGGCTACGTGCAGAAGAACTTTTTCAGCCGGCTCGATCTGAAGCTGGGGATGAATCGCGAGCACATCCACTTTCCGGATCCCACGCGCCCGGCCGCGATGGATGAATGGATTCGCAGCATGGGCGGGTTGGATTTCCAACTGCTGGGCATCGGTTTCAACGGCCACATCGGGTTCAACGAGCCCATGCCGGAGGCTGCGATCTCCGTGGAGGCGTTTGCCGCCTTGCCAAGCCGCGTCGTCGGTTTGACCGAGTTGACGATTGACACCAACGCGCGACTAACGGCTGCTGGCGATCACTCCAAGGTGCCGCGCCAGGCGGTTACGCTGGGAATGGAGGCAATCCTCGCCGCCAAAGAGATCGTGCTGCTGGCGTGCTTCCCGCAACAGCGGCAGCCGCTCTGCAGGCTTCGACAGGGACGCGTGACGCCGGAACTTCCCGGCAGTTATCTCATCAACCACCCGAACGCCACGATCATCTACGCGGACGATCAGGTCGGGTTGGAGGAAGGACCCTAATGGGCGGGACTCTGCTCATTGGCTACGATGTCGAACGGATCCCCGGCCGTGTGCCGGGCGAGAAATGGGTGGGCCAGCCCGTTCCGGAAAACGCGACCGATTTGTTCCTCGACCGCGTGCTGAAGATTCATCGCGAGGTCGGCGTGCCGGCCACGATTTTCATCCTGGGCTGCAAGATCGAGCGCCATCTGGCGCAACTGGAAGCCTGCCTTGCGTCGGGCCTCTTCGAGATTGCCCAGCACACTCACGAACATTTTCCGCTGAAGACGGTGCTCGAAGAAAGCCCGGACAACGTTTATCTGCCGGGTCTGCCGTTTGATCGCATCGAAGAGCAACTGGCCCGTCCGGTGGAGTTGCTCCGGCGGCACCTTGGCGTTCACTGCCGGGGTATCACGGCGCCTTATTCCTACTATCGCGGACTGGCCGATCGGCCGGACATTCTCCAACTCGTTGGCCGGCACGGAATGTCCTACGTCCGGTCCTATGGCCGCAACAGCCACGACTACTTTCCCCTTGGCTGGGACGTACAGCCGTTCCGGTATGCGCGGCAAGGTTTTCCTGATCTTCTCGAAATCCCGATGCAAGGATGGATTGACGCCCAATGGCGCCGCGAACACGGCTGGCAGAACTGGGCGGCCTATCACGAGTATTTGAGAACGCAGGTTGACCACGTCTCAACTGGCGGATGGTGTTGGTCGCATTGCCAACACGACTGGACGAGCGTCTTTTACGACGAACAGCTCACTTGGACACAGAAATTCTTGGAATACGCCGCCGGACGGCTGAAACTTCTGACTCACTTCGATTACTACCAACAGGTTTCGACGAGAGAACGCTAGAATGACAAGAGTGATGACATTCCGCTCGTTGCTTTCCAGTCTCGCGTTGCCTGCGTAAGCCGTCCCGCGCTCGCTTCACCTATTCCGCAGTTGATGGAACTGTTCCCAACCATCGCCCCACGCATTCCCGCCGCGTTGGTGTTCAGGTCGTATCGCTATCACAAAGCCTTTTGGGAGGCGCGTGACAAGGCGAAACTGGGCAAGGACGTCGTATTTCCACACGCTGCCGCACACTTTCGTTTCACGTTTGACGATGGCTGAGATATACGCACTGTGCAGGAACTGGCGGGACATAAAGGGATCAAAATGACGATGCGCCACGCACATCTTGTGCCAGAGCAAAAGCGACGAGCGATTGTTTTTTTCAAAACGCTTCGCCGTCTCGCTCATCATGCTGCGATGTATTTGAAGCCGAATGTTTGCTTGCACTGGTGCAAGACCGTCAAGGTGTCGGGTTGTAACCAGCTCCAGCCGCTTAGAGGCGGATACGGACGCCCGCGCTCACGTAATTCAACTGGAAGTTGCTGCGGCCCACTTCTGTGTCGTAGTTGATGTACGTGCTGAGGTCTCGCGTCCATTGCACCGACACGCCGACGCCCACCACCGCGCTGTCCACTCCCAACGCCGGCCCCTGCGTGCTGAAGATTCCTCCCGCCCCGTTCGCAAACCGCGAGTCCAGCGTCATGTCCGGATTCATATACTCGTGCCGCCATCCGGCGCGCAGTTCCGGCGTGAACTCGATGGTGTCCACTTTCGCCCGGTATTGCCAATGCGCTCCCACTTGCGAGTGCAAGGAATTGGCGCCGCTGGATTCGATGTGCAAGGGCGCCAGCGAACCGTTTTCGTCAAAGGCGTCAATGTTCACCCGCGTGTATTGCACCACCATTTCCGGTCCAAATCGCCACGGTCCCTGCTCCCAATCGTAGCCGCCGCCGAGCAACCCCGACAACGTCCAGCCTTCCGTGGTGCCGGAAGCGATGCCTCCCAACGCCGACCGCCGCGTGTCGTAAACGTTGCAACCGCCGCCCACCATGCCCTCAACGTGCCAGGGGTCTTTCATCCAGACCGCATAGGCATTGCCTTGTGCGCCGTTGACGTTGATGCGCCCGCCGCCACCCAGATCCGAATAGCTGCTGGCGTAGCCCATCGACCCGCCAACCACCAGTTGATCGAACGGATAGGTGGAGCTGTCCGTCACGCGGCGGTCCGCTCCGACCGTGAGCCCGGCGCTGTTGATGTGGTAACCACTGGCATTTTGATCCCCCTGTACACCGAGGAACTGCCCCGCTCCTTCCACGAACACACCCCAGGGATTATCGGACGCCGGCCGCAACACGCCCGAATACAGCGTCCCCTGACTCATGGCCAGCATATCTTCCGCCGGCAGATTGGCCGCGAATTGCGGCAGGGCATTGAGTCCGTCCCGCGCGCCCGTGGGGTCGTACAGGCTCAAACCGCCGGCGTTGAAGCCGGTGCTGCCGCTTCGAAGCTGGCTGAGCCGGCTCTGCAGATTGTAGCCCTGCACGTCGGCGCTGGCAAAACCCATGCTGAACATCGGGACCAACTGTTGGGGCGAAATCAAATCGAAGGCGGTCGGCAACTGACCCACGCCGCCCGGCAGATAGTCGAGGAAATCCACCACGGCCTTCATGCGCGGGTCGTTGGCCGCCACATCGAGGTTGCGGGCCACCGCCTGCTGGTTCGGCGTCAGCGCATACGGCGAAAACGGCAGTTGCGACCACTGCAACGTCAGCGTCGTCGGCGTGTAGATCAGGTTCGTCAGCAACAACACGCTCACGGGAGTCAACGTGTTCGTTCGGAACGCCGAGTCATCAAAAGTGGGATACGTTCCCACCAACCCGCCGGCGGCCACGAGCAGCGGCACTTGATCGCGATTCTTCGGTACATAGCCGCTATACGGCACCACCTTGAGCGTGCCGCCGGTAATGGTGGCCACGCCCGCAACATTGATCTGGTCGTAATCCACACCCGCCGTTGCCGTCCCGCCAATTGCCAGTTGCAGCGTGCCTCCGCCCTGCGTGTAGGTGGCAAAATACATGATGGTGGGATCCGCCTTCAGCACGCCGCCGTTGAGGACCACAGGGCCGCTGCCCAAAGCAAAAGAGTTCTTTACCGCTTGCGTGCCGCCATTGATCCAAGTGCCGCCGCTATAGGAGTTGGAGGACGTGAGCACCATCTCGCCCGGTCCATTCTCGATCAGCGAACCGCTGCCAGAGATGACATTACTCACCGTCATGATGGCGGTCGGGTTGAACACGAGTGTGCCATTGTTCGTGATCGCGCCGGTGCCCAGCCCGCCGCTGCTGGTCACCTGCAACTGGCCGCCGGGGTCAATTTCCGTGGAGGAGCTGATCAGGCTGCCGCTGTTGGAGAACACCGAGTTTGAACCGAGCTTGAAGGAGCCAAGCACCTGCACGGTGGCGCCGCTGCCGACGATGAGCTGATTGCTGATGCCCAGGATACCGACGCTGAGGTTGCCCGTGTTCAGCCAGAGGGAATTGGTCCCCGCCACCGTGACGATGTTGCTGTTGGCGCCGGCTGCGTTGCCCACAACACCATTGGCGTTTATTACTTCAGCGCCGTTGGTGATGGTTAACTGGCTGCCCGAACCGGCACCGCCCACCCACAGGTCGCCGGCATTGGTCCAAACCGTGCCAGCGCCACTCACTGTGACCACTCCCGCCGCCCCTGACACTGCGCCGAGGATGGTCGTGCTGGTGTTGCCCGCGACGGGCACCACCGCATTGGTGCCACCAAGGATGTTCCATGTCGCCGTCTGGCCCGCCGTCGCGCCAATAATGAAGTTGCTGCCCGACGGCGCGACGATTTGCGAGCCGTTCAACGTGGTCAGCGTGCCGGAATTGAAGTTGAACACCGAGTTGGCCGCGCCGGCGCTGTTGTTGGTGGCATAGACATAGCCGGCCGTGATCTGGCCGCCGCTGAAGTTGAGCGTGCCGCCTCGCACGTCGAGCGTGCCCGCGCCATTGCCGACGGCAAGGTTGCCACCGGAGACATTGATGAAGTTGCCGGTGGAGGTGGCAGCGAATCCCACAACGACATTCGAGGCCATCACGGTGCCGCTGTTGGTGATGGTCAACCCGCTGCCTGAGCCGGCACCGCCCACCCACAGGTCACCGGCGTTGGTCCAAACCGTGCCAGCGCCACTCACCGTGACCACGCCCGCCGCCCCTGACACGCCGCCGAGGATGGTAGTGCTGGTGTTGCCAGCCACCGGCGCGACCACATTGGTGCCGCCGAGGATATTCCACGTCGCCGTCTGGCCCGCCGTCGCGCCAATAATGAAGTTGCTGCCCGACGGCGTGACGATCTGCGAGCCGTTCAGTGTGGTCAGCGTGCCGGAGTTGAAGTTGAACACCGAGTTGGTCGCGCCACCGGTGTTATTGGTGGCGTAAAACCAGTCGGCGGTGATCTGGCCGCCATTGAAGGTGAGCGCGCCGTTGTGCACGTCAAGCGTGCCGGTGCCCGCGCCGTTGGTAGCGTAAAGATTGCCACCCGAGACGGTGATGAAGTTGCCCGTGGCCATGGCGTCGAATCCCACGATGACGTTTGAAGCCGTCACTGTGCCACCGTTGGCAATGGTCAGACTGTTGCTTGAGCCCAAAGTGCCGACATCCAGTTCACCGCTAATGTTCAGCAACGATCCGGGGCCGGTCACGACCACCGTGTTGTTGCTGGCGGAACTGTTGTAACCGATGCAGGCGTTGGCGGCGAAGACTTGCCCGCTGTTGGAAATGGTCAGGCTGTTACTGGAGCCCAAAGTACCGATGTCCAATTCGCCGCTGATGCTCCAAAGCGATCCGGGGCCGGTCACGACCGCCGCGTTGTTGCTGACGGGACTGTAGAGACCGATGCAGGCGCTGGCGGCGAAGACTTGCCCGCTGTTGGAAATGGTCAGGCTGTTGCCGGAGCCAAGGACACCAATAAACATCGCGTTACTGTTGCTCCATACTGAGCCGCCGCCGCTCACCACCGTCGAGTTGTTGTCACTGGCATAGCCGACGTAGCCGTTGGCGCCAAAGACCTGGCCGCCGTTGGTGACGGTCAGGCTGTTGCCGGAACCGTGCACGCCGATTTCCAGCGTGCCGCTGTTGCTCCAAACCGAGCCGGGATCGGTCACCAACACCCGGTTGTTGCTGGCGCTGGCGTTGTAGCCAATGAAACTCGAATAGCCGGCGACCTGGCCACCGTTGGCAATGGTCAGACTGTTGCTGGAGCCTGAGTATCCGATTTGGAATTGCGCTCCCAGACCCCCGACGCTCGAAGTCGGACTGTTCCATGCCGAACCGCTGCCGGTCACCAGCACGGCGTTGTTGCTGGCGGCGCTGCCGTAACCGATGATGCCGCCTCCCCCGTTGAAGACCTGGCCGCCATTGGTAATGGTCAGTGTGTTGCCGGCGCCGGCGTAACCTACATACAGGGAATTGTCGTTGCTCCAAACCGAGCCCGCACCGGTCACCAGCACGCTGTTGCCGTTGGCATCCGTGGTATAGCCGATGTTGCCGCCCGTGCTGGACACCTGGCCGCCGTTGGCGATGGTCATGCTGTTGCCAGAGTCGGAATAACCGACCGTGACCTGGCCGCTGTTGATCCACGCCGAATCGGAACCGGTGACGGTGACCGAGTTGTTGTTTGGGGTCCAGCCGCCGAAGCCGGCGACGCCGATGTTGGCGCCCGCGCTGAAGACCTGGCCGCCGTTGGCAATGGTCAGGCTGTTGCCGGAGCCGAAAAAGCCGACTTGCAACGCGCCGCTGTTGTTCCAAACCGAGCCTGGCCCTGTCACCAACACCGCGTTGTTGCTGGGACTTCCGCTATAGCCGATGTATCCGGTGTCGTTGAAAAGCTGGCCGCCGCTGGTCACAGTCAGGTTATTGCCGGAGCCGGAATAGCCAATATACAGCGCGCCGCTGTTGCTCCAGGTCGAGCCCGCTCCAGTGATCAACACGCTGTTGTTGCTCGCCGTCGCGCCGTAACCCACATAGCCGTCGCCAGCGCCCAGAACCATGCCGCCGTTGGTAATCGTGAGCTGGCTGAATGCTCCCGTATTCCCCACCGTCAACAATCCGTTGAGCACTCCGCCCGATACCGTCAATGCTCCTCCGTTGTCGTTGATGAAATTGGTCAGGTTGGCCACGCCGCCCGATATCGTCCACGTCCCGAAGTTGGTCGCCACGCCCACGTCTTGCTCGCCGCCGCTCTGCACCACGCGGCCGCCGGCCTCGTTCAGAAACACGCCCGCCATGTTCGTGCCACCGCTGATGGTCAGCAACCCGGTGTTGTCCACAAAGGCCGGATCGAATATCCCTCCACTCTGGTTGAATGTCCCCGCGTTGATCAGTTGCACCGGCACCGCCGCATTGCCCGCCAGCAGATTGAACGTCCCGCCCGCAGCGTTGGTCATCGCGCCAGCGACACTCAGCGATCCGCCGTTCATCGTAAAATTGCCCGCATTGACCAACACCTGGTCGGTCAGGCTGCCGCTGTTGATCAACGTTCCGCCCGCCGCCACGTTGAGGACACCGATGCTTGCTGTTCCCGCATTGCTGAGTGTCCCCAACGACGACACATTGAAAGTTCCGCCGCCGTTCAGCACGCCGCCGCTCATGTTGATGAAGTTGGTCAGGTTGGCCGCGCCGCCGGTGATCGTCCACGTCCCGAAGTTGGTCGCCACACCCACGTCCTGTTCGCCGCCGCTCTGCACCACGCTGCCGCTGACTTCGTTCACAAAGGCCACCGATATGTTCGTGCCGCCGCTGAGTTGGACACTGCCGAAGTTGTCGAAAAGATTTGGATCGAAGACGCCGCCTGTTTGCAGGAAGACGCCCAGGTTGGTCATTGTCGTAACCGTGACCACGCCGCCGGTCACCGCGAAGACGCCCTGATTTTGCATCCCCGGCATGATCAAGTTGCCGTTGTTTATCAACAGTGCGTTGGTGCCCAGATTGAACGTGCCCAGCACCTCCACCGTGCCGCCACTGCCAATAAACAATTCGTTGCTTACGCCTTGAACGCCGAAGTAGAGATTGCCGGTGTTGAGCCACAACGAGCCGGCTCCTGCCACCACCACGACGTTGCTGTTGGCCCCGATGTTGTTGCCGACGTAACCGTTTACATCCACCACCCGCCCGCCATTGGTGATCGTCAACGTGTTGCCCGAGCCCCAATTTCCCACAAAGAGATTGTTGGTGCTGGTCCACACGGAACCCGCGCCTGTGACCAGGACTGAGTTCGTGCTGCCCGCCGTCACCGGGTCCACGTAGCCGTTGCCGTCCACCACCGCCCCGCCGTTGCTAATGATCAACTGATTGCCAGAGCCGCCAAAACCCACGTAAAGATCGGTGGTGTTGCTCCACAGCGAACCCGCGCCGGTCACCAGCACCGTATTGTTGCTGGCGCCGGCGTTGTTCCCGATGATGCCGCTGCCACTGAAGACCTGGCCACCATTGGTAACAATCAGGCTGTTTCCGGAGCCTGAGTTGCCCACAATCAAATCGCCGCTGTTGCTCCACACGGAACCGACGCCGGTGACCAGGACGGTATTGTTGCCAGCCACGCTCGCGTTGCCCACGTAACCTGTGAGGTCAAGCACGTGGCCTCCATTGGCAATCGTCAGATTATTGAAAGAACCCGTTTCGCCCACAGACAAGGTGCCGTTGTTGTTCCAAAGGGAACCGGCACCGGTCACCAGAACCGAGTTGTAAACGGCGCTGGTGGACCTGCCGATGTAGGCGGAAGTGTCAAACACCTGGCCGTTGCTGTTAATCGTCAAACTGTTGGCAGAGCCATTCAGCCCGATTTGAACAAAGCTGTTGTTGCTCCAGAGCGAACCGGCACCGGAGACCAGAATGCTGTTGTTGTTGGCGGATGTGCTGTAGCCGATGGTGGCGGAACCGTTGAAAACTTGAGCGCCGTTGATCACGGCAAGACTGTTGGAGGATCCGTTGAAACCCACGTTCATGCCGGCACTATTGCTCCATACCGTTCCGATCCCATTCACCTGGACGATGTTATTACTGGAAGCGCTGCCGAATCCGACATAGCTGATGGTATCCAGAACCCTGCCGCCGCCGGTAATGGTCAGGTTGTTGGAGGCGCCGGAGGTGCCGACGTAAAGAGTGCCGGTATCATTCCAAAGCGAGCCAACGCCGCTCACGGCGACCGAGTTGTTGCTGGATGCGTTGTTGTAGCCCCCGATCCAGGCGCTTCCACTATCCACTTCGCCGCCATTCACAATGCTTAGGCTGTTGCCCGCGCCATTGTTGCCGATATACAGAGTGCCGCTGTTGGCCCAGAGGGAACCCGCGCCGGTCACCAGCACGGAGTTGTTGTTGGCGCCGGCCGCGCTGCCGACATTGCCGGTCGCACTGAAAACCTGCGCGCCGCCGGCTATCGTTAACGAGTTGAACGATCCGCTGTTGCCCACAAACAACACGCCGCTGTTGCTCCAAACCGAGCCGGCACCCGTCACGAGCACGGAGTTGTTGCTCGCCATGACGCCGTAGCCAAGATAGCCGTTAAAATCCACGGCTTGGGCGCCATTGCTAATGAGCAACTGGTTGCCGGAACCAACTCCTCCCACCTGGAGGTTGCCATTGGAACTGACCCATGCCGTCCCCGGCCCCACCACGTTCACCACGCTCGTCACGCCCGTCGCGCTGCCCAACACCGTGGCGCCTGCCGTGCCCGCCCAACTGACGGAGTTCGTGCCGCCAAGCATGTTCCACGTCGCCGTCTGCCCCGGTGTGGCACCAATGAGGACATCGCTGCCACCCGGCGCGACGATCCCCGAACCGTTCAGCGTGGTCAGCGTGCCGGAGTTAAAGTTGAACACCGAGTTGGTTGCGCCGGCGGTGTTGTTGGTGGCGTAAAAGTAGTTGGCGGTGATTTGACCGCCGTTGAAAGTGAGCGTTCCGTTCCGCACGTCAAGCACTCCGTTCGACACCGTGTTCGTGGCGTAAAGGTTGCCACTCGAAACCGTCACGACATTGCCCGTGGAGGTTGACGAAAAGCCCAGGGTGACGTTGGAGGCAATCACGGTCCCGCTGTTGCTGATAATCAAACGGTTGCTGCCGCCGTCCAAGCCTACATCGAGGTCCGACGTGTTCAGCCAGAGCGACCCCGAACCAGTCACCAACGCCGTATTGTTACTGGAAGTGATGTCGTGACCCAGGTAGCCGATCCAGTCAACCACTCTCCCGCCGTTGGCAACAGTCAGGCTGCCGCCGGAGCCGCCGTAACCGACAAACATAGAGCCTGTGTTGGTCCACAACGAGCCGGCACCCGTCACGAGAACCGAATTGTTGCTGGAACCGCTGTATAAGCCGATGTCGCCGCGCCAACTGATGACCTCGCCGCCAGCGGCGATAGTGAGTTGGTTGCTGGAGCCATAAACACCGATCTGTGCCGCTTTGTTGTTGTTGTTCCAAAGCGAACCGGGGCCGGTCACCAAGACGGAGTTATTGCTCGATCCGCTACCGTAGCCGATGTAGCCGTCCTGATTGACCACCTGGCCGCCGTTGGAAATTGTCAGGCCGTTGCCGGAGCCGGAGTTGCCCACATACAAAAAGCTGCTGTTGCTCCAGACCGATCCAATGCCGGACACCAGCACGGTATTATTGGAGCTGGCGGTTGCGTTGCCCACGTAACCCGTGGGGTTCAACACCTGGCCGCCGTTGGCAATCGTCAGAGTGTTGAAAGAACCCGTGTCGCCCACATACAGCGCAACGCTGTTGCTCCAGAGCGAGCCTGATCCCGTGACCAACACCGAGTTGTAAAAGGCACTGGTGGATTTACCGATGGAAGCCACAGTGCCAAACACCTGCCCGCTGTTGGAGATGGTCAGGCTGTTGTCCGCGCCGTTAAGACCGATTTCAATCGGACTGCCGTTGCTCCAGATGGAGCCACTCCCCGTGACCCCAATGCTGTTGTTGCTGGCGCCGCTGTTGTAGCCGACGTGAGCGAAGCCGTTGAGCAGTTGCGCGCCGCCGGAGACGGTCAGACTGTTGGAGGAACCGTTGAAGCCAAAGTTCATGCCGCCGCTGTTGCTCCAGAGCGATCCGACGCCGTTGATGGCGATGCTGTTGTTGCTGGAAGCATTGTTGAAACCGATGTAACTGATGTAGTCATACACCTGCCCACCGCTGGCAACGGTCAGGCTGTTGGATCCGACCGTGGCGCCGACGTAGAGACTGGCGCTGTTGGTCCAAATCGAGCCAGCGCCGGTGACAAGAACCGAGTTGTTGCTGGCGGTCCCGCTGTAGCCGCCGATGTAGCCGTTCACCGCGGCGACCCGGCCGCTGTTGGAAATGACCAGGCTGTTGCCCGCACCATTGTTACCGACGTAAAGATCACCGCTATTGGTCCAAAGCGAGCCAGCCCCTGTCACCAAAACCGAGTTATTGCTGGCCGTGGCGTTATAACCGATGTAACCGTAGCTGCTGATCACCGTGCCGCCGTTGGTAATCGTCAGGCTGTTGCCCGAACCGGACAAGCCGACATTGAGGTCCCGGTAGTTCAGCCACAATGACCCAACCCCTGTGACCGCCACCGAATTGTTGCTGGCCTCCTGATAGTAGCCGATGTAGCCGTAGCGATTTGTAACCCGACCACCATCAGCAATGGTCAAGCTGTTCATGGACCCATACAAACCAACCTGTAGATTGAGTGCAGAACTCAAGAACGAGTTCGTGCCGGTCACGACAACCACATTATGGTTTGCGCCGGTCATGTCACCGATATAGGTGTAGGCTGCATCCATCACCAAGCCGCCATTGCTGATCGTCAACTGGTTGAACGATCCTGTGTAACCAACATGGAAGTCGCCCCCGTTACTCCAAAGCGAACCGATCCCGGTGACCAGCGCAGAGTTGTTTCCTGCATTGCGACCGACAACGCCGCCCCATGCATCCAGAACCTGGCCTCCATTGGTTATGATCAAGCTGTTGCCGTAACCATTAAGGCCAACATAGGCCGTGGCGGCTGAAATCACTTGCGCGCCGTTGGCGACGACCAATCTATTGCTCGGGCTGCCACTACCGACGTGCAGATTGTTGTTGATGCTCCAGAGAGACCCCGTGTCCGACACCAGCACTGAGTTAAAACCGCTGCCGTTGCGACCCACGACGCCGTCCGCGCTGGTCACTTGTCCGCCGTTCATAATGACAAGCGTGTTGTTGGTGCTGTTATTGCCCACATACAAGCCGCCGCTGTTGTTCCAGACGGAGCCTGTGCCGGTCACAATGGCCGCGTTGTTTCCCCCACTGGGATCGAAACCGATGTAGCCGGTGCCGTTCGCCAGCCTGCCGCCGTTCGTAATTGTCAACTGATTGAACATTCCAGTGACACCGACATAGAAGTTGCCGCTGTTGCTCCACAGTGACCCCGCGTTGCCGATCCAGACGGTGTTGTTGCTGGAGGTGGCTGAGTTGCCAAGAATGCCATCACCCGCACTGAGGATCATGCCGCCGTTGGTAACTGCAAGCTGATTGAACGAACCCGTGCCGCCAACCGTCACGGAACCGTCGAGAATGCCGCTGCCGCCAACTGTCAGTCTTCCACCGCCGTCGTTTACGAAGTTCGTCAGGTTGGCCACACCGCCCGATACCGTCCACGTCCCGAAGTTGGTCGCCACGCCCACGTCCTGCTCGCCGCCGCTCTGCACCACGCTGCCGCTGACTTCGTTCACAAAAGTCACCGATATGTTCGTGCCACCGGTGAGTTGGAAGCTGCCCGCATTGTCAAAGAGGGTCGGATCGAAGATGCCGCCCGTTTGCAGGAATGTCCCCAGATTGGTCATCGTCGTGACAGTGACTACGCCGCCGGTCACCGTAAACACGCCCTGGTTTTGCATCCCCGAAACAATCAGACTGCCGTTGTTGACCAGCAGCGCATTAGTGCCCAGACTGAACGTGCCCAGCACATCCACCGTGCCACCGCTGCCAATCACCAACTCGTTGCTCGTGCCTTGCATGCCGACATACAGGTTGCCAGTGTTCATCCACAACGAACCGGTTCCGGTCACCACCACGATGTTGCTGTTGGCCCCCGCGTTGTTGCCGATGTAACCGTTTACATCCACCACCCGCCCGCCGTTGGTGATCGTCAATGTGTTGCCCAAACCCTGATTGCCCACGTAGAGGTTGCCGGCGTTGCTCCAGACCGAGCCAACACCAGAGACAAGCACACTGTTGTTGTTGGCGCCGGCGTTGTTGCCAATGTAGCCATTGGCGTTGAACATCTGGCCGCTATTGGCAATCACCAGACTATTGCCCGATCCGGAATAGCCGACGCGTTGATCCAGACTGTTGCTCCAGAGCGAACCATTCCCCGTGACCAGCGCCCAGTTGTTGCTCGCGCTCAAATTGTAGCCGACGGATCCATAAGTATTGAATACCTGGCCGCCATTCGTGATGGTCAGGTTGTTGCCGGAGCCGGAGTAGCCCACCGATAGCGTGCCGCTGTTATTCCACGCCGAGCCTGCCCCGGAAACGAGGACGGAATTATTGCTGCCGCTGGCGTTGTAGCCCACGTAACCGCTGACGTTAAACACCCGGCCGGTATTCGCGATGGTGGCATTGTTGAACGACCCGGAGAAACCCACGAACAGATTGGCGCTGTTGCTCCACATCGAGCCGGCACCCGTCACCAACGCCCAGTTGCTATTGGCGGTGCCGAAGTAGCCGATGGAGCCGTGAGGACTGATCACCTGACCGCCATTGGTAATCGTCAGGCTGTTTCCAGAACCGCCGTAACCGACCGAAAGAACATCCACATTGCTCCAGAGCGACCCGCTGCCAGTCACCAGCACCGAGTTGTTGTTTCCGCCGCTGTTGAAGCCGACGTAGCCATTCGAACCGACAACCTGGCCGCTGTTGCCGATGGTCAGACTGTTGCCCACCCCAGAATAGCCGGCATAGAGACCGCCGTAATTGGTCCACAGCGATCCGGAACCGCCAACGACCGCGGCATTGTTGCTGGACGAAGCGCTCCAACCGATGTAAGCCGCGCTGTTCGCAACACGGCCGCCGTTGGTGATGGTCAGATTATTGAAAGAACCCGTTTCACCCACAGACAGGGTGCCGTTGTTGTTCCAAAGAGAGCCAGCGCCGGTGACCAGCACGGAATTATGGAAGGCGCTGGTGGTTTTGCCAATGGAAGCGCTGGTGCCAAACACCTGACCGCTGTTGGCAATGGTCAGGCTGTTGGCCGAGCCGTTGAGGCCGATCTCAATGGAGGTGCCGTTGCTCCAGACGGAACCGCTCCCCGTGACCAGAATGCTGTTGTTGCTCGCGCTGCTGCTGTAGCCGACATGGGCAAACCCGTTGAGCAGTTGTGCTCCGCCGGAAACCGTCAGGGTGTTGGAGGCGCCGTTGAAGCCGAAGTTCATGCCGCCGCTGTTGCTCCAGAGCGATCCGACGCCGCTAATGACGATGCTGTTGTTGCTGGAGGCGCTGTTGAACCCGATGAAGCTGATGGTATCATACACCTGCCCGCCGCCGGTCACCGTCAGACTGTTGGAGCCGACCGTGGCGCCGACGTAAAGGCTTCCGCTGTTAGTCCAAATCGAGCCGGGACCGGTGACAAGAACCGAGTTGTTGCTCGCGGTGCCGCTGTAGCCGCCGATGTAACCGTCCTGATCCAAAACCTTGCCGCCGCTGGTGATGACCAGGCTGTTGCCTGCGCCATTATTTCCGACGTACAGATTACTGCTATTGATCCAGAGCGAACCCGTACCCGTGACCGTGACCGTATTATTGCTCGCGGTAGAGTTATAGCCCACGTAGCCGTAGGCATCCTGCACCCGGCCGCTGTTGGCTATCGTCGCACTGTTGCCAGAACCCAAAAGGCCCACCGTGAAGTTGGTGACGTTGTTCCAGACCGAACCGGCGCCGGTCACGAGCACGGAATTGTTGCTGGAACTGTAGCCAACGACGCCGCCACCACTGAACAGCTGGCCACCGTTGGCGATCGTGACATTGTTGCTGGTGCCAGACGACCCCACCACGACATCGCCGCCGTTGCTCCATACCGAACCAATGTCGGTCAGGAACACCGAGTTATTGGTGGCACTGTTGTAGTTGCCGATGGTGGTCCAATAAGTTTCAACAACCTGTCCGCCATTGGTGATAATCAAACGGTTGCCCGAACCATAATCACCGACAGCTAGGAAAATGTTGCTCCATAGAGAACCGGCGCCGGTCACGATCACCGCATTGTTGCTGGCTGTGGAGATTTCGCCAATAGCGCTGAAGGAACCCAATACTTTCCCTCCATTGGCGATTGTCAGACTGTTGCTCGAACCACTGGAGCCGACATGCAGGACGCTGCTGCTGCTCCATGTCGAACCAGCCCCGGTGACCAAAACCGAATTGTTGCTGGCGCTGGTTGCTGCGCCAACGTAGGCATTAACTCCCGTGACTCGGCCGCCATTGGCGATGATCAGTGTATTGCCCGCGCTGTTGCTGCCAATCGCCAACATGCCCGAGTTCCATAACGAACCGCTTCCAGTCACCAAGGCTGTGTTGTACAAGCTGGAATTACTGACTCCCAACCCACCCATCACGTTGTAAACCGAGGCGCCATTCGAAATGTTCAACTGATTGCCGGAACTGATGCGGCCGACTTGAATGTTTGCATTCGGATTGGTCCATACGGTTCCCGGTCCCACCACGTTCACCGCGCTGGTGACGCCGACCGCACCGCCCAAGATGATATTGCCAGACCCACTGACCGAGTTGGTGCCGCCGAGGATGTTCCATGTCGCCGTCTGGCCCGGCGTGGAGCCAATGAAGAAATTACTGCCAAACGGAAAGACAAGTTGCGAACCGCTGCGCGTGACCAGCATGCCGGCATTGAAATTGAAAATCGAGTTGGTTGCGCTCGTGGTATTGTTAGTGATGAACAGGTTGTCAACAACGATGCTGCCGCCGTTGAAGTTGAGCGTGCCATTGCGCACATCGAGAGCGCCTCGGCCTGCGGCGTTGGTGGCGTAGAGGCTGCCGCTGACGACTGCAATGAAATTGCCAGTGGACGGTCCATAGCCGATCACTATATTCGTGGCTGTCACCACGCCGCCATTGGCGCTGGTGAGCGAGTTACCTGAGCCGTTCCAGCCGACGTAGAGGCTGTCGCTGTTGCTCCACATCGAGCCGGAGCCGGTGACGAGCACCGAGTTGCCGTTCGCCGTGGTGTTGTTGCCGAGATCGCCGACGGCGTCCGACACCACGCCGCCGTTGGCGATGGTCAGCACGTTATGTGGGCCGGCCCAGCCGACATAGAGATAGCCCACGGTACTCCACATCGACCCGGTGCCGCTAACCGTCGCCACGTTGTAATTCCCGCTGGTTTGTTGGCCCAACCAGCTGTTGGCACCGCACAAGATCGCTCCGCCGTTGGTGATCAACAGCACATTCCCGAAGCTAAAACCGCCGATAAGGAAATCGCCGCTGGTGGTTCTCAGCGTCGAGTTGGTGCCGGCAATGGTTAAAAAGCTGTCGTACCCCGAGTTTTCCGTGCCCACGTAGAAGGCCGAAGCTGATATCAACCCGCCATTACGAATGGTCGCGCCGTTGCCAATGCCGTCACGGCCAACATAGATGGGACCGTTCGTGCAGACCCAAGCCGAACCCGGCCCGTCCACGAGCACGGTGTTGTTGTTGTTATTGATGTCGCCTGCGGCCAAGTAATTGGCGACAGAACCCGCTGCGCTGCTCACCACGGCGCCGCCGTTGATTATGAGTTGGTTTCCGTGACCCTGGTTGCCGACATACAGATTACCGTTGTTGTTCCACTGGGAATTGGTGCCACTGACCAGCGCCGTGTTGTTGCCGGAACCGTAAGTATAACCGACATAGCCGGTTGTGTTATTGACCACGCCGCCATTAGTGATGATCAGAATATTGCCCGAACCGCTGGAGCCTAGCGCTAGGAAGGAACTGTTACTCCAAAGCGAGCCGGCGCCGGTCACCAGCATGACGTTGTTGCTGCTGGACGCGGTGCTGCCGAGCGTGGTGCCGCCGCTGGCGACTCGCGCCACTGCGCCGTTGGTGACCACCACGGTGTTGAACGAGCCCGTATTACCTATGGTCACGCCGCTGCCAAAGAACTGGCTGCCGCCGATCAGGTTCAGCGTCGCGCCGGTGCCCGTGTTGCCCACAACGAAGGCAGCGCCGTTGGAAACAACCGTGCCGCCGCTGTTGAGCGTGCCGCCGTTGAAATTGACCACGCTGTTGGCCCCGTTGGTGACGAAAAGCCGGTTCACTGTCACCGTGCCGCTGTTGAGGGCCAGCGTGCCGTAGTTCACGTTTAACGCACCGTTGGCGCTCGTGTTGGTGGCGTAGAGCCAGCCGCCGGAGACGGCAAGCAGGTTTCCCACGGAGGACGACTGCTCACCCACAACGATATTGGTGCCGATGACCGTGCCTCCATTTGCCACCACCAAAACATTCGATGGCCCCACGCGACCCACAGTCAACCCGGAATCGGTTTGCAGCAGGGAGCCGTTGCCGGTGACCAGCACGCTGTTGTTGCTTGCGGTTGCGCCATTCGCCATCTGAAACAGGGGGCTGAAAACCTGCCCGCCATTGGTCACCACCAGGCTGTTGCCGGAGCCGGAGTTGCCCAGCACCAACCGGAGACTGTTGGTCCAGATCGCGCCCGGCCCGGACACCATCACATAGTTGTTGCTGCTGGACGCAGCGTTGGCCACGATGCTGGTCGGGGCGAATACAAGCCCGCCGTCGGTGATCGCCATGCCATTGGCCGAACCGTTGTTTCCAAGGAGCAATTGGACGCTGTTCGACCACAGGGATCCCGCCCCCATGACCTGCACGAAATTGTTGCTGCCGGCGAAGGTGCCAACGTAGCCATTGGCACCAAGCACCTGCCCTCCGTTGGCAATCGTCAGGCTGTTGCTGGAACCATAGCTGCCAACATATAAAGTGCCGCCGTTGCTCCAAACCGAACCACTATCACTGACCACAACCGAGTTGTTCCACGCGCTGGTGGTGTTACCCACAATGCCGGTGGCGGTAAACAGTTGCGCTCCATTAACAACGCTCAGGTTGTTGCCGGACCCGTTGTAGCCCACATCCAGTTCTTTTGTGATCGTCCAAACGCTTCCTGTCCCGGTAATCAAAGCCACATTGTTGCTGCTGGTCACAAGATTCCCGACATAGCCCATCGGGCTGAACGCTTGCGCTCCGTTTGATATGATCAACGTATTCATGGAACCACTGTGGCCCACAACCAAATGCGCACCGTTGGTCCATACCGAACCGTTTCCAGTCAGTAACGCGAGATTATTGCTACTGGTGATGTCATTGCCGATGAAACTGTCCCAACTGATCACGGTCGCGCCGTTTGCGATTTGCAGCCGGTTCCCGAAACCACTGTCGCCCACAGCCAGTAGCGCGTTGTTGGACCAAAGGGAGCCGGCCCCGGTGACGAAGGCAAAATTGTTCGAGCTGGTGGACGCGTTGGCAAACAGGCCGGTGCCGGTGAGCAGATGCGCGCCGCTGGCGATGGTCAAACTGTTGCTGCTGCCACTCCAGCCAAGATCCAATTCCGAGGTCAGAGCCAGGACCGTGCCTGTTCCGGTCAGCCACACGGAGTTGTTGCTGCTGGAAGCAAGGTTGCCAACGTAGCCGAGGCCGGCGACCGCCTGACCTCCATTGGCAAGAATCAGCGCGTTGCCTGCGCCACCGTGGCCAACCACGATAAAAGTGTTATTAGTCCAAAGCGAGGACGCGCCGGTCACCAGGACGGAGTTGTTATTGGCTCCGGCATTGAGGCCGATGAAACCATTCGAGGACAGCACCTGGGCGCCACTCGAAACGGTCATCTGGTTCCCGGAACTTGCGATGCCCAATTTCACTTCCGAACTGGAATTGGACCACACCGTCCCCGGGCCGCTCACGTTCACGGTGCCGGTCGCGCCTGCCGCTCCGCCAAGGAGCACGTCCCCGATGTAGCCGGCCCAGCCGACGGTATTGGTGCCGCCGAGCATGTTCCATGTCGCCGTCTGCCCAGCCGTCGCGCCGATGAAAAAGTTGCTGCCCGACGGCATGACGAACTGCGAGCCGTTCAGCGTGGTCAACGTGCCGGAGTTGAAGTTGAACACCGAGTTGGCGGCAATGCCGCTGTTGTTGGTCACGAAGAAAAAGTTGGCCACGATGTTGCCGCCATTGAAGTTGAGCGTGCCGTTGCGCACATCGAGAGCACCCATGCCAGCGCCGTTGGTTGCATAAAGATTGCCGCCGGAGACGGTGACGACGTTGCCGGTGGAGGTGGGGGTGGCGCCGACGACGATGTTGATGGCCGAGACGGTACCGCCGTTACTGATCGTCAGATAATTACCCGGACCGACCTCGCCGACCTCCAGATTGGCACTGTTGAGCCAGAGCGAACCGGTGCCCGTGACCACCACCCCGTTGTTGCTCGATCCGCTGCTGAACGCGCCGATATGACCATTGACATCGAAAACCTGCCCACTGTTGGCGATGGTCACGCTGTTGCCCCAGTTGTTGTCGTCACTGACATACAAATCCGCCCGGTTGCTCCAGACCGAGCCGGGGCCACTGACCAATACCGCGTTGCGGTTCGCGCCCGCCATGTCGCCCACGTAACTGTTGTCGTTGACCACCCAGCCGCCATTGGTAATGGTCAGTTGGTTGCCGGAACCATACACACCCACCCACAAGTCGCTGTTGTTGCTCCAGACCGAACCGGCGCCGCTGACCACCGCCACGTTGTTGCTCGCTCCATCTAATAAGCCCAGGTTGCCGGTATCGCTACGCACTTGGGCGCCATTGTTGACCGTCAGTTGGTTGCCCGAGCCGGAGACCCCTACGACCAGATCGCTGCCATTGCTCCAGAGCGAACCGGGACCGTTGACAAACACAATGTTATTGCTGGCCGAAACGTCCCAGCCGATGTTGCCGTGGGCGTCGAGCACTTGGCCGTTATTGATGATCATCTGGTTACCCGAACTCTGATTGCCGATATACAGATCGCCGCTGTTCTGCCAATGGGAATTGCCGCTGATCACCTGACCGCCGTTGGTGATGATGAGGCTGTTGCCGGAGCCGGAATTGTCGACGCAGAGTGTGAAGTTGTTGCTCCAGAGCGAGCCGGCACCGGTGACAGTGACAGTGTTGCCGCCGCCTGTAAAGCCGATGAAGCCATTGTCGTTGAAGACTTGGCCGCCGTTGGCAATGGTCAGGGTGTTGTTGGAGCCAGCATAGCCGGCATACAATGTGCCGCTGTTGTTCCAGAGCGAGCCGGAGCCAGTGACAGTGACAGTGTTGCTGCTGCTGTTGTAGCCGATGTAACCGGACGCATCGAACACCTGCCCGCCGTTGGCGATGGTCAGAAAATTATTTGGTCCGACCTCGCCGACCTCCAGATTGGCGCTGTTGCGCCAGAGTGAACCGGCGCCCGTCACCACCACCCCGTTGTTGCTCGAACCGCTGCTGAACGCCCCAATATGACCACTGGCATCGAAAACCTGCCCACCGTTGGCGATGGTCACACTGTTGCCCCAGTTGTTGTCATCGCTCACATACAAATCCGCCCGGTTGCTCCAGACCGAGCCGGGGCCACTGACCCATACCGCGTTGCGGTTCGCGCCCGCCATGGCGCCCACGTAACCGTTGCCGTTGACCACTCTGCCGCCATTGGTGATGGTCAGTTGGTTGCCGGAACCGTACAAACCCATCCAGAAGTCGCTGTTGTTGCTCCAGACCGTCCCCGCGCCGCTGACCAGCGCCACGTTGTTGCTCGCTCCATCGAAAAAGCCCACGTTGCCGCTATCGCTAAGCACTTGGGCGCCATTGTTGATCGTCAATTGGTTGCCCGAGCCGGAGACCCCTACGATCAGATCGCTGCCATTGCTCCAGAGCGAGCCGGCACCGGTGACCGTGACAGTGTTGCTGCCGCCTGTAAAGCCGATGAAACCGTTGGCGCTGAAGACCTGGCCGCCGTTGGCAATGGTCAGGGTGTTGTTGGAGCCAGCATAGCCGGCATACAAAATGCCGCTGTTGTTCCAGAGCGAGCCGGCGCCAGTCACGAGCACGGAGTTGTTGCTGGAAGCAGATGAATTGCCGAGAATGGCGTTGCCAGCGCTCAGAACCCTGCCACCGTTGGTGATCGTAAGCTGGCTGAATACTCCCGTATCCCCCACCGTCACCAACCCGTTAAGCACCCCGCCCGACACAGTCAACGCTCCTCCGTTGTCGTTGACGAAGTTGGTCAGGTTGGCCACACCGCCGGAGATCGTCCACGAGCCCAAGTTGGTTGCTGTGCTCACATCGTGTTCGCCCCCACTCTGCAATACAACGCCGGAGGCCTCATTGAGAAACACGGTGTCCATGTTGGTGCCGCCAGTCAGCTGCCACGTCCCCGTGTTGTCGTAAAACGTGGGATCGAACAGGCCGCCGGATTGGCGGAAGAGGCCGGCATTGGTCACCACGTTCACCACCGCCAGACCGCTACCCATCGCAAACTGACCCGAAGCAGTGACCGCCATGCTGGGCGCGATCAGCGTCGCCACATTGGTCGCTGAGGCATTGGCTGCAATCGTCAACCCGTCGGCAAATATGTTGGTGCCGCTCACCAGATTCATCGTGGCCACACTAGTGCCGTTTCCAACGACGAAGGCCGAGCCGTTGGAGACGACGGTGCCGCCGCTGTTGAGCGTACCGCCGTTGAAGTTGACCACGCTGTTGGCCCCCTTGGTGACAAGTAGCTGGTTCACCGTCACCGTGCCGCCGTTGAAGTTGAGCGTGCCGTAGTTCACGTTGAGCGAGCCGGTGCCAGCGGTGTTGGTCGCGTAGAGGTTGCCGCCGGAGACGGTGATGACGTTGCCGGTGGACGGGCTGTAACCAATGAAGACGTTGGTGGCGATCACTGTGCCGCCATTGGCAATCGTCAGGCTGTTGCTGGAACCTTGAAAGCCAGCATACAGAGACAAGCTATTGCTCCAAACCGAACCGGCGCCCGTCACGATCACTGAGTTGCTGGCAGCATCGAAACCAAAACCAATGGAACCGTTGGTGCTGATCACCAGACCGCCGTTGGTGATGATCAGGCTGTTGCCGAAGCCGTCGTTGCCGACAAAGAGACCACCGCCAAAAACGCCGCCGTTGTTGTTCCAAACTGAACCGGCGCCCGTCACGATCACTGAGTTGTTACTCTGGTGGACACCCATGCCGATGTCGCCATTGGCACTGAACACGGTGCCGCTATTAGCGATGGTCACACTGTTGCCGGAACCATTCATGCCGACGATGAGATCGCCGCGGTTGCTCCAAATCGAACCGGCGCCCGTCACGACCACCCAGCTGTTGCTGGCCATGGAACCGTAGTCGCCGGCGACACGGCCCCCGTCGTCGAAAACCCCGCCGCCGTTGCTGATGGTCAGGCTGTTGCCGTAGCCACTGTAGCCGACATAGAGGCCGCCGCTGTTGCTCCAGACGGAGCCAGCGCCGGCCACGAGCACTGAATTGTTGATCGAGCCGAGGTTGTGGCCGATGTAGCCGTTGGTATCGAACACCGCACCGCCGTTGCTGATCGTCAGGCTGTTGCTGGAACCACCGTAGCCGATGTAGATGCTGCTGTAGGGGATGCCGTTATTATTCCACACCGAGCCGGAGCCAGTCACGACCGCCGAGTTGCTGTTCCCATTATAGTGGCCGACGTAGCCATTCGCCGTGAACACCGCACCGCCGTTGGTGATCATCAGACTGTTGCCGGAACCATAGTAGCCGACATCGAGACTGCCGCTGTTGCTCCAGATCGAACCGGCACCCGACACCATCGCCAAATTGTTGCCGGAGGCGGTGCCGTAGCCGATGTAACCGTTGGTATTGAGCACCGCCCCGCCATTGGCAATCATCAGGCTGTTGCCGGAACCAGCGTAGCCGACATGGAGGTCGTTGTTGTTGCTCCAGACCGAGCCGGAGCCGGTGACATTGACAATGCCAACACCATTGCCAACGTTAATGTTGCCGATAATGGTGTCGCCGCCACTGCCTTCCTGCATCTGGGCAATGCCGCCCACGATGTTCCACGTGCCGGTTTTGCCCGTCGCCGTTCCGCTGCCGATGACAAAGTCTTGGTTGGCCGTGACAATCGTGGAGTTGGTGGTGGTCGTCAGCGTGCCGGCCCCGAAGTTGAACACGGCCCTGGTGGTTCCGACGTTATTAGTCATCCACAATGAGTTGGCGGAAATGACGCCGCCACTGAAATTGAGCGTGCCGTAGCGAATGTTGAGCAAGCCGCTACCAACCATATTGGTCACGTAGAGGTTGCCGCCCGAGAGGGTGATGACATTGCCAGTGGAGGGCCAGTTACCAATGACGACGTTTGTGGCTGTCACCACGCCCCTGTTGGCTATGATTAGGCTATTGCTGGAACCGTAACCGAGGGCTAGAAGGCCGCTGATGTTCCAAAGCGAGCCAGGGTCCGTCACAACAACCAGATTGTTCGTGGATGTAGTGCCGCTGCCGATGTAGCTGTAAGCACTGAACACTTGGCCGCCGTTGGTAATGGTCAGACTGTTTCCAGAACCCACGTCGCCGACAATAAGATATTGGCTATTGCTCCAAACTGAGCCGGCACCCGTTACTAACACCCAGTTGTTGTCGGCGGTAGCGTTCAAATCACCGATGTTACAATAGGTGTTAAACACCTTGCCACCGTTGCTGATCGTCAGCGAGTTGCCGCCGCCCTGGTATCCGACATTCAGGTAGGCGCTGTTGTTCCAAACCGAGCCAGTGTCGGTTACGAGCACCGCGTTGCTGTTGGCGCTGCCCCAACTGCCAATGCTGCTGCCATTGTTGTAGACTTGGCCGCCATTAGCAATCGTCAATTGGTTGAACAAACCGGTGTTGCCGACGTTCAAACTGCTGCTGTTGCTCCAAAGAGAGCCGGCACCCGTTACCAACACCCAGTTGTTGTCGGCGCCCGCTGCACGGCCAATGACTGTGTTGCCGCTCGTCACGTTGAGGACGCCGGCGTTGGTGATAATCAGCGCGTTGAATGCCCCGTTCGTGCCAACGGTGTAGGTGCCAGTGTAGTTGACAGTCGTGCCATTGATGACGTTGGTAATGCCCGTTTCCGCGAAAGCGCGCGGCGCAGTCAATCCCCCAAGCGCGAACACGAACATGCCCAATCGGATGAGGTTATTGAATGAAGCACGCGACCGGAGGTGGATACAGCGGCGAAAGCCGCGTGGCGGCGGTTTCGTGGCCGGCTGGGTTTTTGACTTTCTCGGATGCAGGAACATGATGGAAATTCTCCCGTGGTTCTTTACACAATGCCTTTGCGGGTGTTGGAGATACCGGCGTTAAACAAAAGGATCCCAACGCTTAGGAAAGCCGCGAGAGACAAAAACCCCCACCTTCTGCACGACAGCAGAAATAGACCGCGATGACTGGAGCGTAACATGGACCCTCCGATCCGTCTTACGCTCGTTTATCTTCCGCGAAGAACGTTATCTCTCGGCAGATCACGGCGTCTTCACTCCTTTATGTCCTCGCCAGCGACGAGAACCAGCCTCGCTTATAGGCAAATCCAGCCGGACAGTAAACAGAAATCCCCCGGCACTACCAGTCGGCCGAAACGCGCGCAATTAATATTGAACTTGCCAGCACCGGCACTTAGCATTCTTGCTGCTCGTTGAGGATGCGAGGAAGGTGCAGATGACAAGGCGGTCGTCCGATTGGCTATTCATTACGGCGGCGGGGGCGTTGGTGATCGTTTTGTCTTTTTTCCTTTTTGCCCACCGCCGGAATGTCCCGACGGCGCAACACAAGGCTATTGACGCCGTCGCAACAGCGAAGGCGCATCCCGTTCCCGCGCAAGCAAATTCGTCCCACCGTCGGCGCAACCCCGCCCAGATGCCGGGTCATTCACCCGCCGTGAATGCGTCACATGCTCGCGACCCGAAAGGGACACCGCCGGATGCGACGCAGCCATTGCGCGGCGAGAGTTTTAACGACGCGCAGAAACTCGTGGTGAAGGATTTCCCTGCCAACGCGGCGGGCGAGTTTACTCGCGTGAGTATCGTGCGGTCTTCGCTGAAGTATCCGTTGCTTCGGATAGAAGAGACAATCATCCGTGAAGGCCACGCCAACCAGGAACGCGTGCTGCGCCGCGAGGCGGCCGTGGCGGACCATGTGGTGGTCCGGTTGCAGCCGGGAACGACCGAGCAACAACTGGCGCTCGCCGCAGCCGCGCATGGCGGCACCATCCAGCGCAAACTCCAGACGGAGAATCTTTATCTCGTCGCCATCCCGGCGGCCGACGCCGAGGACCTGCCAAACGCTGTTGCAAAATTGTCCGCAGAACAGACGGTCCGTTATGCAGAGCCGGATTACGTCGTGCAGCACATGTCGGCGCCGAACGATCCGAGTTTCGCCCAGGAATGGGCATTGAACAACACCGGCCAGACGGGCGGCACGCCGGACGCCGACATTGACGCGCCGGAAGCCTGGAACGTCGTGACCGGCAGCGCGACGGTCGTTGTCGCGGTGATTGACACGGGCGTGGATTACAACCATCCAGACCTCGTCGCAAACATGTGGACCAATCCGGGCGAAATCTCCGGCAACGGGCTGGATGACGATGCCGACGGTTATGTGGATGACGTGCGCGGCTGGAATTTTTACGGGGATAACAACAACCCGATGGACGATCATTTCCACGGCACGCACGTCGCGGGCACCATCGGCGCGTTGGGCAACAACGGCGTCGGCGTTTCGGGCGTGGCGTGGCAGGTGCGGATCATGCCGCTGAAGTTTCTCTCCGCGAGCGGCTCGGGTTTCACCAGCGATGCGGTGGAGGCGATCCATTACGCGACGGTGAAGGGCGCGCGAATCCTGTCATGCTCGTGGGGCGGCGGCGGCTATTCCCAGTCGTTGAAAGACGTGATTGATCAGGCCGGAACTGCGGGCATTTTGATGGTTGCTGCAGCGGGCAACGACTCGAACAACAACGATGTATCACCGGCTTATCCAGCAAGCTACAAGAGTTCAAACATCGTTGCCGTTGCGGCCACCGATCACAATGATCAGCTGGCAGGTTTCTCCAACTACGGCACCAACACCGTCCATGTGGCGGCACCGGGCGTTGGCATCCTGAGCACGTTCCCCACGACGATGACCGCCGCCATGAGCAGTGCGGGGTTGACGACTTCTTACGGTCGGATCAGCGGCACTTCGATGGCCACGCCGCACGTCTCTGGCGTTGCCGCGCTGGCGTTGTCGCAGACGCCGGGGCTGACGGTGGCCCAGTTGCGTGATCGGTTGACTCAGCGCAGCGACCGGCTGGGCAATCTCGCCGGCGTGATCCAGAGCGCGGGCCGGCTCAATGCTTTCAATGTCGTCAACCCCGATTGGCAGGCAGGCCCGGCGCTGCTTCAGATGAATGTTTTTTCGATCAGCGACATCGAAGGCAACAACGACGGCTACCCAAACCCGGGTGAAATTATTCGTCTGACCCCATCGCTGCTGAACGTTGGCGGCCAGGCGGCGAACAGCGTGTCGGTGGAACTGGTCTCCCAACAAACCACCGCGATCGTGCTGGCGCCAGCCGTCGTCACTGTCGGAACCGTCAATCCATTTGTGCCGGTCGCGTCACCGTCGCCGTTTCGCATCCAGCTCGACGCGGGCCTCGCCGACAACTCGGTGCTGAGTTTTGACCTCATCATTCACTCCAGCGGGAATGCGGATGTTCATGCGACTGTCAGTTTCGTCGCCGTAGCACCCAAGCCCCGTGCGGAAGTGGCTTTGACGTTTGCCCCCGGCGAGATGAAAGCCGACCCGGTTCGCAACCTCGTCTATCTCATCAACAAGAGCGACCGGCGTGTGATGGCGATTGACACGGCGAGCGGCCAGGTGGCGGCGTTCGCTGCACTCGAGGGGGCCGCGGATGTCTCGGCACCCGTCGAAAACGGTTCATTGTGTAGCGGCCAACTCGCCGTCTCGCTCGACGGCACGCGGCTCTACGTGGCGCTGACAGCGGCGAAAGAAATCCAAGTATTCTCACTGCCCGACCTCTCACCGTTGCAGACTTTGCCGGTGAATTTCCAACCCGAAAGTCTCGCGTGCGGAGTCAACGGCCGGCTTTACGCGTCATCCACGGACTATTGGGGGACGATTCGCGAGGTCAACACGACGAACGGTCTGGTGCTCCAGAGTTTTGACAAGGGCGGCGGACAGCAATTCTACATGCATGCGCTGTTGCGAACGAGCGCGGATGGCACGCGGCTCTATGTCGGCGAGACGGGCCTCATGGTCGTGGGCGGGCCGGGTTACGTCTATCGATACGACATCCGCGGCGCCAATGCCTCGTTGACCGCCACGCATCCGTTCTCAATGGTCTATCTCAAGGACTTTGCGGTGGACGAAGTGCAACAGCGACTCTACACGCTTAATGGCGGCATTTATGGCGTGCAGCTCACCGACCTCGGCAGCGGCTCCTACGGCACGGTCTGGCCGTTTGGCAGCGCCTACTCGGCTGGCATCGCGTTCCTGCCAAACGACGCCGTGATCTACGCCGCGTCCGGTGATCTGTATGCGGGCAACATTCGCAAATTCCGGCGCAGCGACGGCCTGACGCTCGGTGATTATGTCGTTGCACAGAACGCCGACCCGGTCCCGCCGCGCGGCCTGGCCATCACGTCCAACGGCAACTTGCTTTATCTAAAAACCAAATGGCTCGGCAGCGGTGGCATCGGCGGCTACAGCTACGCGCTCGGGATCATCGGGTGCAGTTCGCTCAACATCACCAACCCCGTTTTGCCGCCAACCAACGCGACGATCAGTTTCGGCGCGGTGAATTTCGGCGACCGCGATGGTAACGGCGATTCCGTGCCGAGCCCCGGTGAGCTGATCCAACTCGCGCCGACGTTCTCCAACACCGGTGGCATGACCGCGACCAACTTCACGCTCGACTTGACCGCGGGCAGCGGCGCCACACTGCTTTCGTCGTCATCACAATCCTTCGGCGACATCGCCCCGGGTGCGAGCGTGACGGCAACCCCTTTCCGTATCCAACTCAACACGGGCCTCGCGATCGGCTCGACAGTGAGCTTCACGTTGACGGCGCGTTGGAATGGCACCCTGGTCAAAACGTTCACCTACACGTTGACGATCCAAGCAACAGCGATTGTCGGCGAACAGGCGTCGTCATTGCAATTCGGGGAAATCCTGGCCGACCAACAGCGCAACACGGTTTACCTCCTCGACAAGCGTTATTTGCGGTTGCTGGCGTTCGACACCAACGGCGGCCACATCACGAAAGCCGTCTCGCTGGCCGGGCCTCACATTGTGGATGGCGCACCACCGGAGCCTGGCGCGATGGCGGAATCGGTGGATGGCTCGCTGCTCTTCGTTGCGTTGAAAAAGGCGAAGATGATCCAGGTCTTTTCACTGCCGGATCTGGCCTCCGTGGCGGCGTGGTCCTACAGCTTTGAACCGTTCAGCCTCGCGTGCGACGCCGCTGGCCGGCTCTATGCGACAACGACGGACGCCAGCCAGAAGCTGGTGCAGATCGATGCGGGCAGTGGCCAGATTTTGACCCAGACCGGAGCCGCGTTCTCGAGCGGCTTGCTGCGCCGCAACACTGCCGGTACGGAGGTTTACGGCAGCCTTGGTGGGATGATCTACCGCTACTCGACAACGGGTGGCGGGGCGCCGTCCCAACTTGGAACCGTGTCAACTTCGGGAACGATTAATGATTTTGCCATCGACGAAGCCAATGCGCGCTACTACGCCATCCTTGGCGACGGCAAGGTGACGCTGATTCCGCTCGGCGGCGGCGCCACTTCCACGTGGCCACTGAATCAGACTTGGGGCTCAGCCGTCGCTCTGTTGCAGAATGATACGCAGGTCCTCGGCGCGTCGGACTACTGGTATGGTGGCGGCATCCGGCGATTCCGGCGCTCGGACGGCTCGCCGTTGCAGGATTACGTGGTGACCAGCAACGCTGACGGCATCACCTACCGCGGAATGGTCGTCACGCCCAATGGCCGGATCGTCTACGTGAAGCGAAGGTGGGATGGCTCTTCAAGTGCCAGCACTGTTGACGGCTACGATTATACCGTCGGCATGATCGGCGGCGGAGTGGATTTGGACATTCCCGGTCCCGACCCGGTGATGTTCAAATCGTTGACACTATCCGACCCCGCGCCGGGTAACAACGACGGTTACCCCAATCCCGGCGAAACGGTGTATCTGGCGGCCGCGCTCAAGAATCAAAGCGAGTTTCAGATGAGCAACGTTGTGGTCGAGTTGCTATCGTCCGATCCGCTGGCGGTGGTCCAATCGCCCACGACGCGAAGCTGTGGCAACGTCAACAGCTATGTTACTTTCACCAACTCGCCTGTGTTCGGCGTTCAACTCGATGGGTCCCTGGCCGATGGTCATGAGGTGAAACTGACCTTGCACGTAACGCATGACGGTGGCGTCGTACAAGACATCCCTTATTCTTTGTTTATTGCGAAGATGATCAAGGCGGAAACCCAGGTGACCTTTGCCATCGGGGAGATGCTGGCTGATCGCACGCGCAATCTCGCTTACGTGATCGACAAGACCAACCTGCGACTGTTGGCGATTGACACGGCGGCGGGCAATGTCGCCGCCAGTGCGCGGCTCGCTGCCGATCCCGGGGCCGGACGGCTTGCCTTGTCACCCGATGGTTCCCGGCTCTATGTGGCCCTGCAGACGGCGAACAAGGTGCAAGTCTTCACGCTGCCCGCACTCGAACAAGCGGATCTCTTTAACGTCGGTTTCCCGCCCGTAGGACTTGCAGCCGGTGCTGACGGCAAGCTCTACGCCAGTTCCGCGACCACGTGGGATTATCTGCGGCAGATTGACCCAGACACAGGGACCGTGCTTGGACAGTTTGGTCGGAGAACCTACTATGGGGGCTCGGTGATCAAGCTCAATGGCGACGCCTCCGCGCTTTTCGTTGCTGAAATCGGTTTGAGTGGCGTCGGCCAGGCCGACGAATACACCGTCGGCATGGCAGGACTGCCGGTGTACAAAGAATGGCATCCCTTTGATCTCGCCAACACCAAAGATCTGGCCCCCGACGACACCTATCGGCGCATCTACACGATGAGCGGCGGTGTCTATGGCATCGGCGTGACCGAGATGGACACAGGTGTCGGCAATCTCGTCTGGCCCTTCGGCGCGCCCTACGGCGCGGCGATTGCGTTTCTGCCGGGCGATTCGTTCATCCATGGTGGGTCTTACTACGACGGCATCTTCCGGTTCTGTCGCGCCGACGGCCGCCGCATCGGCAAGGTCAGCCTCGGTTCCGGATGCCTTATGGACCGGGCCATGGCCATCACCGCCAACGGCCGCATCGTTTATGCGAAGAACAACTGGCGCGGCGACGGCAAAGGCATCGGCGGCTATGACTACTATTTGGGCATCGTCGGCGCCTCATCCTTTGTTGCCAACCCGCCCAGTTCCGCGCCGTTGATCAACCTCGGCGCGGACACAACGACGCGCGTTTCCCAGACCGCCGCGCTGGCCGCTTCCGTCACTGCAGGCAGCGGCGCAACTGTTTCATGGAGCATCGTGAGCGGCCCGCAGGGCGCGATGGTTTCGTCCGCATCGAGTACAAACAGCGTCGCCAACTTCTCCATGTCCGGTGCCTACCGCGTGCGCGCCACGGTCACCGATGGCACCCTTCACGCGAGCGACATCATCACCGTCAATGTTCAAGACGATCTGCCTGCCGTGTCCGTGACCGCGACCGTTCCCACCGCACTGCGCGGTGTGCCGCTTGCAGGCGCGTTCACGTTTACACGAACCCAATCGCCCACCAATTCGCTTGCCGTGAACTACACGGTATCGGGCACGGCCGCTGCTGGCGTTGACTACACGGCACTGGGCGGCAGCATCACCATCCCCGCAGGCGCCTTGTCGGCTACAGTGTCCGTGACGCCGTTGCCGGCGGCGCCATCGTTTGGCAATGGCAGAACAGTCACGTTGACCGTGGCCGCCAACGCAAATTACAACATAGGTGTTTCCCAGCAGGGAACCGTCGTGCTTCAGGAAGTCATGCCTTTTGACACAGGGAGCCTCGCCATCGACGGCGCCGCCGTCAACTACACCGGCACCTACCTCGTCGGCAGCAACGGCCCCGCCAGCACGCTCATCATCACCAACGGAGGCGTGCTGACGTCCAGCGGCAGTGTCATCGGCAACTCTGCGGCGGCTCGCAGCAACACGGTTTGGGTGACAGGCGCCGGCTCCCTTTGGAATAACGCTGGCAACCTGACCGTGGGCAGCACCGGTTCGTTTAATTCACTCTGGGTCGGCACGGGCGGACAGGTGTTGGCCTCCTCCAACGTCATCATCGGCGCCGGTGCGGGTTCATCGAACAACGCCATCAATCTTACAGGCGGTAATCTGTCGGTTACCAATGCCAACGGCAGCGGCCGGCTCGATTTGCGCAATGGCGCGCTGGCGTTGAACGCCGGCACCGTGACGGTCAACCAACTGGTGGCCACCAACGGCGGCAACAGTGTGATCACCGTCAGCGGCGGCAATCTAACCGCGCCGCTGGTGGTCAACGGCGGGCAGTTTACGATGACGGGCGGAACGTTGACGGTGGCGGGCGCGTTTACCAACGCGCCAGGCGGCGTGTTCAGCTTCAGCGGTGGCAGCGTGCTGGTGCCGTTGCAAATGAACAACATGGGTGCGTTCATCCAGAACGGCGGCTTTTTCGATCCGGCGGTGTTCACCAACAGCGGCAGTTTCATCCTCAACAGCGGCACGAACATGGATGGGGTGTTCCTGAATCTCGCTTCGGGCGTCGTCCAGCAGAGCGGCGGAGAACACGACGTGAACGTGGCGACCAACTACGGCTCTTGGGCGGTTTCCGGCGGCGTAGCCAACCTGACCAACTTCAACAATCTCAACACGCTCATTCTCAGCGGCGGCGTGATGAATGTAAGCGCCTTGTGGGTGACGAACACCGGCAGCGTGGTCACCTTCAACGGCGGCACGCTCAACAGCGGCAGCACGATCATGAGCAACGGCTCCGCCTTCGTCGTGGGCGATACGAGCGGTGGTGCCATCTTGGATTTGCTCGGTGGCAGTCATCTGTTTGCCAACAGCTTGATCGTGGGCAATTCGAGCGTAGCGAACGCCTTGATCCTCACCAACGCAGGCATTCTGATTTCCAGTTCCGGCGTGATCGGCAACTCGGCGCTGGCCACCAACAACTTCGCGCTGGTAAGTGGCGCCGGCTCGCTCTGGAGCAATAGCCCGCCCCTGTACGTCGGCAGTACGGGTTCCTTCAACCAACTGACGATCAACAATTCGGGCCGGGTCGTCAACAATGCGGGTTTTATCGGCTACGACGCCACCGCCAGTAATAATTCGGTGACAGTCACCGATGCCGGCTCGGCCTGGACCAACAGCAGCCTGTATGTCGGATACAACGGCTCCTTCAACAATCTGTCCGTCGCCAACGGCGGGCTGGTGTTGGACTACAACGGCTATATCGGTCGCATGGCCGGCGCAAACAACAATGCGGTTCAAGTCGCAGGTTCCGGCTCTGTGTGGACCAACAACGGCGGCGTGTATGTTGGCCTCAACAGCGCAGGTAACAGGTTGACCATCACCAACGGCGGCGTTGTGTACAATACCAATGCGTTTATTGGTTTCAACTCTTCAGCCAGCAATAATTCTGTGCTCGTCAGCGGCAGTGGGTCGGGTTGGGCTAATAATAGCGACCTCTACGTGGGCGTGGCCGGGAGCGGCAACCAGTTGACGGTTGACAACAGCGGCGTGGTCATAAGCTATGTCACTTACCTTGGAACTGGCCCCACTTCAACCAACAACACCCTCTTTGTCACCGACCCTGGCACGCTTTTTTGGAGTCATGCCGTGGATGTGGGCTACACAGGCAGTTTTAATCGTTTGATCGTTTCCAATAGCGCTGCTGTTTGGGCCATCGGGGGAAGTGTCGGCGTCGCGGCGGCGTCCAGCAACAATCTTGCAATTGTCACTGGAGCCGGTTCGATCTGGAGCAATTATTTTCTTACGGTGGGTAGTTCAGGGTCGGGCAACCAGTTGTGCATAACCAACGGGGGCACGGTGGTTGATTTTTCGTCGGGCAGCATCGGCGCGAGCAGCAGCGCCAGCAACAATTCTGTTTTGGTAAGCGGTCCGGGTTCTTTGTGGAACGATTACGGCGATCTTTTCGTCGGAACGAACGGTCCCGGCAGCCAGTTGAGTGTTGTAAACGGCGGGACTGTGACCGCTTCTAATGTTGTCGTCGGCGCTGCGGCAAGTTCCAGCGGCAACATCGTTACTGTTTCCGGCGGCAGTCTGTTCGCAACCAATATCTCGCAAACGGGCGTCCTTGACGTGCGGCGTGGAACCCTGGTCCTCAACAGCGGCACCGTCGCCATGAACCGTTTGCTGCTGACCAACGGCGCCAACAGCATCGTCACCTTCAATGGCGGCACGCTCAACAGCGGTGGCAGCACGGTCAACAATGGCTCGATCTTCCAGGTCGGAGACGGCACCAGCGCCGCCACGCTCGATTTGTTTGGCGGCACGCACTCGTTTGCCAATGGCCTCTTCATTAACACCAACGCCATCCTCACCGGCACCGGCGCCATCGCTGGCTCCATTACTGACGCCGGCCTCATTGCGCCGGGCAACGGTTTCGGCGTCATCAGCGACACCGGCAATCTGACGATGCTCGGCGGCGGCGCGATGACCATGGAACTGGGCGGCACCAACGCCTGGCTCTACGACCAGTTCGACCTGACCGGCGCCCTCACTTTCGGGGGCACACTCACCGTTGCGCTGCTCAACGGCTACACGCCGCAGGCGGGCGACCAGTTCAACCTCTTTGACTTTGGCAGCAGCAGCGGAGCCTTCAGCGTGACCAATCTGCCCACGCTTTCGCCGACGCTGTATTGGAACACCAGCGCGCTCTACAGCACGGGTGTGATTGAGGCCGACCAGATCGCCGGCTCGTTGCAGGTAATCCTTGCGCCGCAAGCGGCCATTGACGCGGGCGCGAAGTGGCAGGTGGATGCTGATGGCAACTGGCACACCAACAACGAAACCGTGGGCGGGCTGGTGGCGGGCAGCCACACGTTGAGCTACACCAATCTCACC
>CAIQCK010000046.1 GCA_903870275.1 uncultured bacterium
ATGTAGAATTGCTCGGAGTTCTTGCGGCGGATGCATTGGACTTTAGTTGGGTAACCCATGATGGGACTGTATCTAGTTATATAACTAGAAATCAAGCTAAAAAATAAACTCTTTCCCATAGTCAGGGCCAAACTCCAGTCCCTCTCCCCATCCGATGGGGAGAGGGCAAGGGTGAGGGGCCGCGGCGACGGCATGGATACGGCTCAGCGTTCCGTTCCCGAAGCCGGCTACTTTTTCAACACGCTATCAATAAACTTATACGACGCCTCGCGCGCTTCGATCGGAAAACCGTGCTTGCCCGGCGGATAGACCGCCACGATCCCGTCCGCGACACCGAGGAGCTTGTACACCTGCGCCGCCGCTTCCACGCATCGCCGCGCGCTCTCGACGCGGAAGTTGTCGTCGTTCAACGGCGCGTGCACATACAAATGCCGCGGCGCCAGCGCGGCCAGCACTTCGGGGAAATCGAACGGCATCTTCTTCGGGTCTTTGCCAAAGACATCCTGGATGCGCATCATGTATCGTGGCTGGCACCATCCGCTCAGGTCGCCACCCTTGTAGTCGTTGAACGAATCGAAACCGGAACTCGACACCATCACCTTCAGCCGCGGATCGAACACGCCGGCGAAGAGCGAGTTGTGCCCGCCGAGCGAGACGCCCACGCAGCCGATCCGCTCCGGGTCCACCTCCAGCAACGACTGGAGCAGGTCCACCGCGCGCATGTGGTTCCAGATGCCCATCATCGTCCCGCTTGCAAAGCCCGCCGCCGCCGGGTCGGTCTGGTTCTCGCCGAGCAGCGTGTAGTCCGGCGCGATGGTCACGTAACCGCGCTCGGCCAGTTCCAGCGTGTAGCGCGGATAATCCGCGCCGAGGCCCGCCGTCCGGCCGCGTGAGCCGCTGGTGCCGTGCAGGCAGAGCATCGCCGGCGCGCGCCCCTTCAACCCGTGCGGAATTAGCAGATACGCCGGCACGCGATAATCCTTCGTCGCGGCATACGTGATCTTCTTCCGCGTCAGCGTCGGCAACTCTTCCGTCTGCACGACTTGCACGTCCAGCGGCACGCGCCGGTCCGCCGCGGGCAACGGCCCCATCACCAACCCCATGTTGGCCAGGATATGCTCCCGCCGCCGCTGCCAATCCCGCGCGTTCGTCACCGGATGCTCCGCCCCCTGCGCGTCGCGCCACACCATCAACTTCATCTTGTCGGGATAAAAAGGAGGAGGGGAGTGTTTCGCAGAATCACTCTCCGAGGCGAGCGCCGCTGGTCCGAGGGTGACCAAGAGGAGAGTGACGAGGATTCGTGAGCATGAGCGGTTCATGCTTTCGATTTGCCAGAAGCACGAGAACCAGGTTTCGTCAGGCCACGCGTTTTGCATATTTCTCCCGATACCAAAGCCAGAGGCTGCCCAGGCCAAAGCCGAGAATCCATGGCGGCGCGATGAATAAGCTGATGGAAAGCAGGTATCTCAGATTGAACAGCTCAAATATCTCGCCCCACGTGAAGCCGGAGAAATAAGAAATGATCATGAGCGTGACAGCCTCGGCTGCCAGCAAGCCAAGGACGAATTCTGCGGCTCGCCAGCGGTTCTTTATTCGCAGGACGGCTGCCAGCACCAAGATAAGAAAAGCCATCTTCGTTCCCTGCGGGCGAAAGTCGCTTACACCCGCGCCTTCCCACAGAGGAGGAGTGAAGATGGCTATGACCGCGCACAAGAATATCCCGAGCGCAGCCATCGAAGCGCGGATGAGGCAGGTTTTCATGGCAATCGCCTCCTGACGTCTTCCAAGTTATACGATGTCACGGTCTTCGTTGGTTTGCTGTGACAGGGCGGAGAATGCGCCCGCCTCCCGGCTGTTGCAAACGGATTCTTCCCTTCAATTCTGCCGTGCAGCCGCGCCAAGAATCGTTGCGGCGGGGCGGCGCGCGTGCTAGTTATGCGCTGATGGCTGCCACCGATTCCGCCAACACTTCCGGCCTCAGCGCGACCAATCTGACGCGCGACTATCCGACGCGCGCCGAGCCGTTGCGCATCCTGCGCGGCGTCAACCTCTCGCTCGCCCGCGGCGACGCGCTCGCCGTCACGGGACCGTCCGGGTCGGGCAAGAGCACGCTGCTGCACATCTTCGGCGCGCTCGACCGGCCAACCGGCGGCGAGGTGCTCATCAACGGCCGCAATCCGTTCGCGCTGCCGGAGCCGGAACTGGCCGCGTTCCGCAACCGCGAGATCGGCTTCGTGTTCCAGGAGCATTACCTGTTGCCGCAATGCTCCGTGCTGGAGAACGTCCTCATCCCAACCATCGTCGCGCCCGACGCGGGCGCCGCCGTCGCGGAACGCGCGCGGATGCTGCTCGACCGCGT
This sequence comes from uncultured bacterium, assembly GCA_903870275.1. GTDB lineage: Bacteria > Verrucomicrobiota > Verrucomicrobiia > CAIQCK01 > CAIQCK01 > CAIQCK01. Next base: position 2,360 of record CAIQCK010000046.1, read on the forward strand.
CGGCCTCGCGCGCCGGCTCGATCATCGCCCGGCGGAACTCTCCGGCGGTGAGCGCCAGCGCGTCGCCATCGTCCGCGCGCTCATCAACCGGCCCACGTTGCTGCTCTGCGACGAGCCAACCGGCAACCTCGACCGCGTCACCGCCCGTTCCGTGGCCGACGTGATTTTGGAAATGGCGAAAGCCGAAAACGCCACACTCATCGTGGTGACGCACAGTGCCGAGCTGGCCGCGCGGCTGCCAAAGCGGATGGAGCTCGAAGAAGGAAAGCTGGAGCCGGCGAAGTGAAGGAAATTGGAGTCATGGAGTGTCGGAGTCATGTGGTGACACAAATTGCCGTCCAAGACTCCAATACTCCAGCACTCCACTACTCCATTTCCCCATTACTCCATTTCTCCAACACTCCATTACTCCGTTGCCCCTTGCCGCCATGAACCTCCGCACACTTTTTCTTCGCAGCCTCCGCCACCACTGGCGCAGCCTGCTGGCCGTCAGCCTCGGCGCGGCTGTCGGCACCGCCGTGCTCACCGGCTCGCTCATCGTCGGCGATTCGGTCCGCGCGAGCCTGCGCGACCTGACTCTGGAGCGGCTCGGCCGCGTGGACTGCGCGCTGGTGGCGGCGCGGCTTTTTCGCGACCAACTCGCCGCCGATCTCGACGCCGCGCCGGCCATCCTGCTCCGCGGCAGCGCGATGACCGACAACGCGCGCGCCGGGCAGGTCAACGTGCTCGGCGTGGACGACCGTTTCTGGAAACTCGCCCTCCATCCGCCCGCGACGCAGCCGCGCGAGGGCGAAGTGCTGCTGAATGAAACGCTCGCGCGGGAACTGGACGCCAGGGCCGGCAGCCGCGTCCTGTTGCGATTTGAGAAGCCGTCCGCCGTGCCGCGCGATTCCGTCATGGGCCGGCGCAGCGAAGTGGTGGCGACGGTTCCGCTGACGGTGGCGGCGGTGATTCCATCGAGCGGCGTCGGCCGGTTCGGCTTGCAGGCGAACCAGCAACTCCCGCGCAACGCTTTCGTGCCGCTGGCCACGCTCCAGCGCGCGCTCAAGCTTGCGGGCCGCGCCAACGCGATGGTGGCGCGAGCTTCCAGCTTGCGGAGTGATCATGATTCGCAAGCTGGAAGCTTGCGCCACCCTACCGCGGCGCTCCAGACGCGGCTCCAGCAAGCACTGACGCTCGCCGACCTCGACCTGCAACTGCGCGTTCACGCCGCGCGCGGCTGCGTCTCGCTCGAAAGCGGCCGGATGATTCTGGAGCCGGCTATCGCCAACGCCGCGCTCGCAGCCACTGCCGACCTCGGCATCCCCGCCGCGCCGACACTGACATATCTGGCGAACACCATCGCCGTCGGTTCGCGGGAGATTCCGTATTCGACCGTCGCCGCTTTCGATTTCAAATCGCCAATCGCCAATCCCGAATCCCGAATCCCGAATCCCGAATCTCAAGATCTCAAATCTCAAATTTTAAATCTCAAATCCCAGAATCCCCTCGGCGCGTTGCGCCTGACGAGCGGCGAGCCGGCGCTGGCGCTTGGTGACGACGAGATTCTCCTGAACGAATGGGCCGCGACGGACCTCGCGGCGAAGCCCGGCGACGCGGTGCGTCTCGCCTACTACGCCGCGGACGCGCAGGGGCAACTGAACACGGCGGAACACACATTCAAGCTTGCGGGCGTCGTCACGCTCACCGGCGCGGCGGCCGACCCGACGCTCACGCCGGAGTATCCCGGCATCTCGGACGCGAAGACGATGGCAGACTGGGATCCGCCGTTTCCGGTGGACCTCAAGCACGTGCGGCCGAAGGACGAAGCCTACTGGAACGAGCGCCGCGCGACGCCGAAGGCGTTTGTCTCGCTCGCCACCGGCCAGCGGTTGTGGTCGAGCCGGTTCGGCAATCTCACCGCCATTCGTCTCGCGCCGGCCGGGAGCGCGGGCGTCCCGCCCGCCGAAGCGGACTTACGGAAAACAGCGGCGCTTTTCGAGAAAAAACTTCTGGCTTCCCTCACACCCGATCAACTCGGCTTGCAATTCCAGCCCGTGAAGGAGCAGGGCCTGCGCTCGGCGGCGGGCGCGACGGATTTCGGCCAGTTGTTTTTCGGCTTCAGCTTCTTCCTCATCGTGTCGGCGGCGATGCTCGTGGCGCTGCTGTTCCGGCTCGGCGTCGAACGCCGCGCGAAGGAGATCGGCATTCTGCTCGCGACCGGGTTTCCCGTGCGCGTGGTGCGGCGGCTGTTGCTGCTCGAAGCCTGTGCCGTCGCCGTCGCGGGCGGTGCGCTGGGCGTGCCCGGCGCGGTGGCGTATGGGGCGCTGATGATTGCCGGGTTGCGCACGTGGTGGCTGCCGGCGGTCGGCACGCCGTTCCTGCATCTCGCGCTGACCGGCGGCTCGCTCGCCGTGGGTTGCGCGGGCGGCGTCATCGTGGCGCTGGTATCGGTCTGGCGGACCACGCGCTCGCTGCGGCGGCACGCCCCGGTGATGCTGCTCGCGGGGAAATTTGCCGGCGAGGAAACGCCCGCGGCCGGCGCGCGGGCCGCGCGACGGCGCTGGTATGTGGCGGGCGCGGCCTTGCTGGCGGCGGTGGCGTCCCTCGCCGCGTCGGCGGGCGGCGGCGCGGAGCAGGCGGCGATGGGATTTTTCGGCGGCGGCGCGGCGTTGCTCGTGGCAGCGCTGGCGTTTGTGGACGGCTGGTTCCGCCGCGAGCCGGCATCGTCCACAACCGTTGACGCGGCGCATCCGCCGCGCGCGCGCCGGGTGGCGTGGCTCGGCATCCGCAACGGCGCGCGGCATCCGGGCCGCAGTGTGCTGACGGCGGGGTTGGTGGCGTCGGCGACGTTCCTGGTCATGGCGGTGACGGCGTTTCACCAGACGTCGGGCGGCGGCGCGCCGGAGAAATCCTCCGGCGACGGCGGCTTCCTGCTCGTGGCGGAATCGGACGTGCCGCTGCACCACGACTTGAACACGCCGAAAGGCCGCGAGGCGCTTGGCATGTCGTCGGCCGCCGCGGCGCTCACGGGCGTGCGCGTCACGCCGCTGCGGCTGCGGCCGGGCGACGACGCGAGCTGCCTGAACCTCTACGCGCCGGAACGGCCGCGCATCCTCGGCGCGACCGACGCGATGATCGAACGCGGCGGGTTCCGCTTCGAGGCGACGCTGGCCGAAACCGCCGCCGAAAAAGCAAACCCGTGGCTGCTGCTGCGGCGCGACTTCGGCCCCGGCGTGGTTCCGGTGTTCGGCGACGCCAACACCGCGCAGTGGATTCTGCATCGCGGCCTCGGTGAAGACTTCGTCATCACCGACGAACACGGCGCGCCGGTGCGGTTGCGCTTCGTCGGCCTGCTCAGCGGCAGCATTTTCCAGAGCGAGCTGGTGATGGCGGAATCACATTTCCTAAAACTGTTCCCGAGCCAGAGCGGCTACGGCTTTTTCCTGATCGAAGCGCCGGTGAAGCGCGGGCGGGCGGTGTCGCAAACGCTGGCGGAGGCATTGAACGATTACGGTTTCAACGTCACGCCGACGGCGGAGCGGCTGGCGTCGTTCGCGGTGATCGAGAACACCTACCTCGCGACCTTCCAGATGCTCGGCGGGCTGGGCCTGGTGCTCGGCACGCTGGGGCTGGGCGCGATCCTGCTGCGCAACGTGCTGGAGCGGCGCGGCGAGCTGGCGTTGCTGCGCGCGCTCGGCTTCCCGCAGCGGGCGCTGGCCGCGCTAGTGCTGGTGGAAAACGGCTTCCTGTTGCTGACCGGCCTGATCTGCGGCGCGGCGTGCGCGCTGCTGGCGGTGGCGCCTCACCTGGCGGCGCGCGCGGACGCGCTGCCGTGGGGCCAGCTTGCGGTAATGCTGGCGCTGGTCGTCGCCGCCGGACTCGGCTCGAGCGTGCTGGCAGTACGCGCGGCGTGGCGCGTGCCGATGCTCAGCGCATTGCGCGAAGAGTGAGGAGTGTTTCAGCCGAACCGCCTTTCGGCGTCATTTGCGAATGCTCGAAAGTGTTGACGCGCGTCAACGCGGGAAATGCCAGCTCGTGCGACTGTTCTCCCAAGATTGGAGAACAAGAACATGAAACCGACAGACATATTGAGCAGCGAACACCGGGTGATCGAGCAGGTGCTGGATTGCCTCGAACACATCATCGCGGAAGCCAACGCCAACGGCAGGCTCGACGCGGCGTCCGCCCGGGACGCGATCAGCTTCTTCCGCACCTTCGCGGACCAGTGCCACCACGGGAAGGAGGAAACACATTTGTTTCCGGCGATGGAGGCGAAAGGTTTCCCGCGCGAAGGCGGCCCGACGGGCGTGATGCGCCACGAACACGAGACGGGACGCGGGTGCATCCGCGCCATGGACGGCGCGGTGGACGCGGCGGCGCACGGCGATTATGCGGCGTTGCAATTGTTCTCGCAGGCGGGCGAGGGATACATCGGCCTGCTTCGCCAGCACATCGAGAAGGAAGACCATTGCCTGTTCTCGATGGCCAACCAAGCCCTTGCCGACGAGGACCAGACCGAACTGATGGCGAAATTCGAGAAAGTCGAGGCCGAGGAAATGGGCCGCGGCACGCACGAGAAGTTCCTGGCGATTGCCGGGGCGCTGGCGGAAAAATACGGCGTGCCGCAGAAGGCCGCCGCTCACGCCGGACACGGCATGGCCTGCTGCCATCACTGAGTGGGAGGAAGTTCGCGGCGGCTTTGTCGGAAAGGCGCGGCGGATTTTAACGCAGAGGCGCTGAGGACTCAGGGAAGACAGCGACTTTGCGTTTCTTTCCGCATCGTCTGTCTTGTTGCCCTGTAGCGGTGTTTCGTGTCATGATAAGCGCCGATTGGCAAACGTCATGCGCGCTTTTTCTTCAATCACACTCCCGGCGCTCGCGGCGGTTTTGATCGCCGCGTCCGGCACGGCGGCGGAGAAGATCGCGCCGAGGACACTGGAGTTCCTGCAAGACACGACGATCAGCGGCTACGTCCAGTCCTCCTACCAACACACCTTTGTCACACACGACTCGCCGGGGCAGGCCGGCGCGCGGCAGTTCAACACCACCGGCGACGGTTTCTCCATAAATCAAGCCAAGGTGGCGCTCGAACATCCGCTCGACGATGCCGAGGCCGCGGCCGGCTTTCGCGCGGATTTCCTCGCCGGCCAGGACGCGCAGCGGATTCATTCGTTCGGGCTGTTCTCGTCGAACGCGAACGAGTTGACGCGGCGGCAAGGCACCGGCTCGAACTCGGCGCTGGACCTGGAGCAGGCTTACGTCAACTTCCGGCTGCCGGTGGGCAGCGGGCTGGAGGTGAAGTTCGGCAAGTTCGTCTCGCCCGCCGGCGCGGAGACGATTGACGCGCCGGCCAACTGGTTTTTCAGCCACAGCTACATTTTCAGTTTCGGCGAGCCGTTCACGCTCACCGGCGCGTTGCTCAGTTACCAGTGGAACGACTGGCTCGACACGCAGGTGGGCGTCGTCAACGGCTGGGACACGGTGCAGGACAACAACAGCGGCAAAACGGTGGTGGGCCGCGCCGGCGTGACGATGTTCAACGGCAAGTTGAAGAACGCGGTGACGGTCATCGGCGGGCCGGAGCAGCCGGGCAACGATTCCAACGCCCGCTGGATTGTAGACGACGTGTTGACGTGGCAACCGCCGATGGAAAACCTGCTGCTGACGTTCAACGCCCTCTACGGCAGCGAAGACGGCGCGGTGGACAGCACGGGCGCATTCCACGGCGGCAATGTCACGTGGTGGGGCGCGATGGCGTCGGCGCGTTACCAATGGACGCCGTTCGTGACGACGGCGGTGCGCTGCGAATACTTCAGCGACGTTGACGGCGCGCGGACCGATGGGGCAGGCGGCATCGGCCCGTTGCCGCTCAGTCCCATGGTGCACGGTCTGGACTACCAGGCAGTGACCTGGTCGGTGTGGCTGGAGCGGATTTGGCCCAATCTGACGCCACGCGTGGAGGTGCGCTGGGACCGGGCCAATCGGCCGGTGTTCCAGGCAGCGGCCGATGGCAGCGACGGCTCGCGCACGCAGGTGAGCGTGTCGTTGGACGTGATCTACGTTTTCTGAGGCGAGGGGAGACTAGGCTTTAAGCCTATGGGTGCTTAGGAATTTGGCCTATTGACGAATCGCGCGGAGGGAAGGAGCGTCTCGCGCTGTATTGGGTTTTTTTCCTTTATTGGACCCGTCTCCGGTCGCCGCCCAGAGAGCGCACTCGTGGAAAAGGGGCGAGCGAGTAGAAGAGGTGTTTTTTGTCCATTCCGCTCAAAAGAGGACAGTAGCGTGGCCAGTTTGTCACGTTGTTGTCGCAAATGCTGGTCAAATTCTGCGCGAAAGCGATGGCATAAGCGTTGCTGTTTTTGCGAGGACAAGCAGAAGGAGACGACTGTAATGATGAAAAGAACATGCGTGGTAATCGGGTTGATCGGTGCGTATATGTTGAGCGGCGGACGGGCGGCGCTCGCCGCGGATGAGACGAATGCTGCGAAAGTGATCAGCGCCCCGGCGCCGGCCAAAATCGCCCCGAAGACTCTCGAGTTCCTCGAGGGGACGGAGATCAGCGGCTACGTGCAGACCTCCTACCAGAAGTCGTGGGGAGCCAACGGCACGGCTGGCGATCCGGGCTCTACGCCGGCCCGCGTATTCAATTCCAACCGAAACGGTTTCGACATTGATCAAGCCAAGGTCACGCTGGAGAAGCCGGTGGGCGATGGCGACACGGGCGCCGGGTATCGGGTGGATGTATTGGCTGGCAAGACGGCGAATGTTCTTGCCGGCGGCACGGGCAATGGCAACAGCTTCTACCTGGAGCAGGCCTATGTGGAGTTCCGTCTGCCGGTCGGCAGCGGCGTGGACGTGAAGCTGGGCCGGTTTGTGACGTTGCTGGGCAACGAAGTCATTGACGCTCCGGGCAACTGGAACTACAGCCGCAGCTACATCTTCAACAGCGAACCGCTGACGCAAACGGGTGGTTTGTTGAGCTACAAGTGGAACGACATTGTGGACACCCAAATCGGCGTCGTCAACGGCTACTCGGACACCGCCGGTGGAGTTAGCGCCTCTGGCGTTGCCGACAACAATTCCGCGAAGTCGGTCACGGGCCGCGTGGGCGTGACGTTGCTCGGCGGGCAGCTGGTCCTCTCGACGATCGGCATTGCGGGAGCGGAGCACACCGGCAACAACAACGGCACCAAGTGGGCTGCCAACGAGGTCATCACATACAACCCGAAGTGGAACGAGAAATGGACGTTCGCCTTGGAAGGCATTTACGGTCGTGACGGTCGCATGGACACCGTACTGGCTACGCCAGCTCCCGAGGCAATGTGGTGGGGCGTGGCGGGCTACACCAAGTATCAATGGCTGCCTCATTTCTCCACGGCGTTGCGCGCGGAGAGCTTCAACTTCAACGGCAGCGCCGAGACCGAGATGGGTTGGAGCGGCACGATGGCCCTCCCGAACGGCGCCAGGGGCCACGTGGAAGACCTGACGTTGAGCTGTTCGTTCGACAACATTTGGAAGAACCTGACGCCGCGGGTGGAAGCGCGTTATGACCGCAGCAGCCCGGGCCTCTTTGGCAACGCGGCGGATGGTTCTAATCACGACGGAATTTTTACGCTGTCGCTGGACATCATCTACGCGTTCTAAACTGGATGTGGAACGCGCGGATAGCGGTGATGTAAGCGAGACGTGAACAACTTCGGCTTGGACGCGGTTCGATCCCGCGTCCAAGCCGAAATGCGCTTGCAAAAAAGAACGTAAACCGGGCAATGTCTGCCCCGCCAAACGAGGCAAGGACAAACCCAATTGTATAGAAGCAGCAAAGAAGAAAGGCAATCGATGACACCCAAAGACGTAATAGACTTGATCAAGAAGAAGAACGTGAAGATCGTGGATTTCAAGTTCAGCGACTTGCACGGCACATGGCAGCATTTCTCCATGCCGATCAGTGAATTTGGTGAGGAAATGTTCACGGACGAATGGGTCGGTTTTGACGGCAGCTCGATCCGCGGATGGAGGGGTATTGAGTCCAGCGACATGCTCCTCAAGCCCAATCCGGATTCTGCGATCGTGGATCCGTTCTGCGCCGTGCCGACGCTCAGCCTGGTCTGCACCGCCCATGACACGGCGACGAAGGAAGTTTACAGCCGCGACCCGCGTGGCGTCGCCGAAAAGGCGGAGGCGTATCTCAAGAGCACCGGGATCGCCGACCAGGCGTTCTTCGGCCCTGAGGCGGAGTTCTTCATCTTCGACGACGTGCGCTACGACTCCAAGAGCAACGGCACGTTCTACTCGGTGGACTCCATCGAAGGCATCTGGAACAGCGGCCGCGAGGAAATGCCCAACACCGGCTACAAGATCCGTCACAAGGAAGGTTACTTCCCCGTCGCCCCGGCCGACACCCAGCAGGACATCCGCACCGAGATGATCATGCTAATGGAAGAAATGGGCGTGCGCATCGAACGCCAGCATCACGAAGTGGCCACCGCGGGCCAGGCGGAAATTGACATCCGCTTCGACACGCTGGTCAACACCGGCGACAAGATGCAGATCTACAAATACGTGGTGAAGAACGTTGCCAAGAAGCACGGCAAGACCGCCACGTTCATGCCGAAGCCGCTCTTCGGCGACAACGGCAGCGGCATGCACTGCCACCAGTCATTGTGGAAAAAAGGCAAGCCGCTCTTCCCCGGCAAAGGCTACGCCGGCCTCAGCGACATGGCCCTGTACTACATCGGCGGTCTCCTGAAGCACGCCAAGGCCCTCTGCGCCATCCTCAGCCCGACCACCAACAGCTACAAGCGTTTGGTGCCCGGCTTCGAGGCGCCGGTGAACCTGGCCTACAGCGCCCGCAACCGCTCCGCCGCCATCCGCATCCCGACCTATTCGGAAAACCCGAAGGCCAAGCGCATCGAGTATCGTCCGCCCGATCCTGCGGCGAACATTTATCTCGCCTGCGCCGCGATGTTGATGGCCGGACTCGACGGCATCCAGAACCGCATTGATCCCGGCGAACCGCTCGACAAGAACATCTACGAGCTGCCGCCCGAGGAACTGGCAAAGGTGCCGACGGTGCCCGACAACCTGCTCGGCGCGCTGCACGCGTTGGAGGCGGATCACGAGTTCCTGCTCAAGGGCGACGTGTTCACGAAGGACCTGATTGAGACCTACATCGAGTTGAAGCGGAAGGAATACGATGCGGTCCGTTTGCGTCCGCATCCGTTTGAATTCCATCTCTACTACGACGTATAAGCCCTTAGATTCGTAACGAGAGGCCGGCCCGGCTCGTCCGTGGCCGGCCTTTTCGTTTTCCGTGTTGCGTTGACGCGGGTGCGATGAAATAATGGCGCGGTGATTTCGACCGCGAAGAACCCGCTTCGAACTTTTCTGATTTTTCTTGCCACGCTCCGCAGGCGCGGCTACGCTCCGCGGTCGTTCGCGGCAAGCGAAACGGGTGTAACGAGCCTTGTGAATAAGCTGTGAATAACTTGTCGGATTTGTTCGTGATGTCCCGGCAGCGCGGGTCGCGATCTTGAGAGTTCGGGACGGTTTGGCGCGCCCTAGCGGGCGGGCCGGCGGTCAAAAACGGTTTGAGGAGGCAAAAATGGGTGTTTTGGAGAGGTTTTTGGAGGGTTGTTGGCCGGTCACAGGATGCCGGTATGGGCCGGCGGATCGGTAAAAAGACTGTGAATAACTTTTGTTTTTTTAGATTTTAGAGCTGTTTTTTTAAGGATTTTTCAATGAACTTCGATGCAGGGTCGTTGTGGCAACGCGCCACGGATTTGTTGCGGTCGCGTGTGAGTCCGCAACTGTTCAATCTTTGGTTCGCTCCGCTCAAGCCGCACTCGTTGACGGCGGATACGCTGACACTGGCCACGCCGAACGATTTCTACGTGGACTGGCTTCAGGAAAATTATTCCTCTCTTCTGCGCGACGTCGCCGGCGCAGTGACCGGCCAGACGCTGGCGGTGAAGTTCGTGCCGCTGCCCGCCGAGCCCGCCGAGACCGCCGCCCCGGTCGAACCCAGTCCCGCCCCGGTCGAACCCAGTCCCGCCCCGGTGCGGACGGTGCTGTCGGCGCGCTCCGCTACCGCGCCCGTTTTCAACCGCCGCTACACGTTCGACTCGTTCGTCGTCGGCCCAAATAATGAGATGGCGCACGCCGCGGCGAAGTCCGTGGCGGAATCGCCCGGCCGCGCCTACAATCCGCTGTTCATCCACGGCGCCACCGGGCTCGGCAAGACGCACCTGCTCCAGGCCGTTGGCCACTACGTCCTGAGCCGTCGCAATCGCATGCGCATCGTTTATGTGACCTGCGAGTATTTCCTGAATCATTTCATCGAGTCGCTCGGCTCGAAGCAAATGCACAACTTCCGCAAGCACTACCGCAACGCGGACATCCTGCTGATTGACGACATCCACTCGCTGGCCGGCAAACAGGGAACGCAGGAGGAATTTTTCCACACCTTCAACTCGCTCTTCGACGCGCACAAGCAGATCGTGCTCTCCTGCGACCGGCCCGCGACGGAAATCGCCGGCCTGGAGGAGCGTCTCATCTCCCGCTTCGAGTGGGGCCAGACGGTGGACTTGCAGCCGCCGGATCTCGAAACGCGCATCGCCATCCTTCGTAAAAAACAACATCTGCTTGGCTTCCACCTGTCCGACGAGGTGCTGCATTTCATCGCCGAAAAAATCCGCACCAATATCCGGCGGCTCGAAGGCGCGCTGATCCGCGTTGCCTCTTACGGTTCGCTCCCCGGCCGCGAGGTGGATATTCCGGCGGTGGAAAAACTGCTTGCCGACGTGCTCACCGAGGAGGCCCGACATGCCCTGACGGTCGAGGGCATCCAAAAACGCGTCGCCGCCCACTTCGATATCCGGCTGGCGGACATGACCAGCAAGCGCCGCCCGAATTCCATCGCCTTCCCGCGGATGGTGGCGATGTATCTGTCGCGCCAACTGACCAATCATTCGCTGGCGCAGATCGGCGAGGCGTTCGGCGGTCGCGACCACGGCACGGTCATCAACGCCTGCAAACAAATCTCCAAGGTGATCCAATCCGACGCCGCGTTGCGCCAGACCGTCGGTTTCCTTCAACAACAATTGCGCCGTGAATAACCCGTCCAACAAGTTGTGTGTTGACTGCCAACTACTTGTGAAGAACTTTTGTTCACCCCGTTTCGTGAACAACCCCGGGTTTTTCTCCCTGTCCTTCGCGGTTTATTCACACCCTTTGGCCGTCGCAAGTGCCGATGGCTGCCCTTGACAGCGCATTTTGTTTCCAGTATTCACACACTCTACTACGACGACTTTTCTTTAAGGCATATATGAAAATAACAGTCAGCAAAGACCAAATGTTGGAATCCCTTCAACAAGTGCAAACGGTCGTCAGCACTCGCACCACATTGCCCATCTTGTCGAACGTGTTGCTTCGGGCATCGGGAGAAACTTTGGAGTTGACCACAACCGATCTGGATGTGGGAATCCAACGGAAGATCAGTGCCGACGTTGCCAAACCTGGAGCCACCAGTTTGCCCGCAAGGCGATTGTTCAGCATTTTCAGGGAATTGCCTGCAGGAGAAGCGGAAATCGAAGTGGATGAGAAAAACACCGCCTCCATCCGATGCGGATCGTCGTTCTTCAAGATCATGGGATTGCCAGCAGAAGAATTCCCGCCATTGCCAAAGTTCGACGGAGGCAAACACTTTAAGATCGCGCAAGCGACGCTGAGAGACATGTTCCGCAAAACGGCGTACGCGATTTCCAACGATGAGACACGCTATGTGCTCAACGGGGCGTTTATGCAGTTCAAGGCAGACAAACTCACCATGGTGGCAACGGACGGCCGGCGCCTGGCGTTGGTTGAACAAGACTTGGAGTTCCCGAAGGCGAACGAAGTAGAAGGAATCCTTCCCACGAAGGCAGTCAATGAACTGATGCATCTTTTGGGAGACAAGGGCGAGGTTCATGTGGTGGTGACGGAAAACCAGATGGCGTTTGAAATGCAGGTTGCGTCGGCACCAGTTCCCGCTCCGGCAGCGGCAGCAGGGAAGGAAGAAAAAGGGAAAGAGGAAAAGCCCAAGTGCGATAGTCCAAACCTGATGATTGTTTCGAAGTTGATCGAGGGCAATTACCCCAACTACCGGCAGGTGATACCCAGCGAGTGCAAGGAACGAGTCACGCTGGAACGCGAGAGTCTCCTCGTAGCGCTACGCCGAGCGTCGCTGTTGTGCACGGAGAAGTCCAATTCCGTCAAACTTCAATTTACCAAGAACAACCTGGCTGTCATTGCCAAAAGCCCCGATGTGGGCGAGGCCCGCGAGTCTGTGACGATCAACTACAAGGGCAAGGAAGTAGCGGTGGCGTTCAATCCCGAATATCTCATGGATCCGCTGCGGAATATGGACAACGACGAAGTCCATCTGGAGTTGATAGACGAATTGTCGCCAGGCGTGCTCAAGGTGAACGCGCCGTTCCTTTATGTCTTGATGCCGATGCGGATGAGCTAGCTCGGAGGAGGGCGGCAAGGGACGGAGCAGGGGTAATTCAGGAGCGCGTCAACTCGTGCCGAAGAATGCTTAGGGCGAAAATCGCGGCGGTTTCGGCGCGCAGCACCAACGGGCCGAGCGAAAGAGGTAAACAGCCGGCGGACTTGGCGAGATTGATCTCGGCAGGAGTGAAATCTCCCTCCGGGCCGATGAGAAGTAAAACGGACGGGCAAGGGCACGAGGGGGAGGTTTCAAGGAGAATGGTTTTCAGGGGACGCGCATCGGGCTGAAGGGAGGCGATCAATTTCAGGTCAAAGGCCCGCGCCTGACCACCTAGGGCGTCGAGAAAAGGGCGGGCCTTTTGAGGGGGGTGCAACACCGGGAGCCAATCATTGCCGCTTTGCTTGCAGGCTTCAAGACAGATTGAGCGCCAGCGTTCTAGCTTGTTTGCATCCTGCTCGTCGAGTTGAACGATCGTGCGCTCCGAGACGAGCGGGAGGATCGCCGCCACGCCCAGCTCGGTGGCCTTTTGCAGAATCAAGTCCATGTTTTTCTTTGGGACCGCTTGAGCGAGCGTGATGCGGCACGGCAGGGGCGTGGCGCTGGATTGAGAGAGCAGCTTGAGGGAAACGGAGTCGGCCTTGATATTGCTGACGGCGCATTGTGCCTCGTGGCCGCGGCCGTCGAAGACGTTGATGGAGTCGCCCGGCTTCAGGCGCAGAACGTGGATGGCGTGGTGCGCCTCGGCGGAGGAGAGCTCGAGTTGCTGGAGGTTCGGCAAATAAAAACGGTGCATGTCCTATTTGTGGAAGAACCGGGGGCATTTTTCCAGTCAGGAGTTTGAGGTGAGAGCGCGGAAATTGTCGTGCGCAACCTCCCCAATCGAGCTATACACACAGCCGCGTTATCGTATCGCGCGCGATGTTCAACATGAAACCGACACTGGTTCTGTTCAACGCCCTGCTGTTGGCGCTGGCAACGGCGGCATCCTTTGCCGCAAGCGCCGCCGAAACCCACGACGCGCTCAAAACTCTGCGCCCCGGCCATCCGCGGCTGTTGGTGCTCGACGCGGACCTCGCTAGCGTGAGGCAGGCCATCGAGAACGATCCGGTCGCGCGCCAATGCCACGAGCGGCTGAAGCGCGACGCCGAGAAGATGCTGCAGGACGAACTGATCGAGCGCAAACTGATCGGTCCGCGCCTGCTCGACAAAAGCCGCACCGCGTTGCGGCGCATCAGCACCCTCGCCGGGCTTTACCGGCTCGACGGCGACAAGCGATTCGCCGAGCGGGCGCGCCGGGAGATGCTCACGGCGGCGGCGTTTGCGGACTGGAACCCGAAGCATTTTCTCGACGTGGCCGAGATGACCAACGCGATGGCCATCGGCTACGACTGGCTGTTCGGCTTTTTGTCGGCGGAGGACCGCGCCACGATCCGAGCCGCCATCGTCGAGAAAGGGCTGAAACAGTCGTTGCCGATTTACGAGAAGCAACGCTGGTGGTCGAAGTGCGAACACAACTGGAACCAGGTCTGCAACGGCGGCATGACGGTCGGTGCGCTCGCCATTGCCGACGAGGAGCCGGCGCTGGGCGGACGGATCGTCGCCGACGGCCGGGCCTCCATCGTTCTGGCGATGAAGACGTTCGGGCCCGACGGCGGCTGGCCGGAAGGACCGGGCTACTGGAACTACGCCACCGCTTACAACGTGTTCTACCTCGCCGCGTTGGAAACGGCGCTCGGCACCGACTTCGGTCTCAAGAAACTGCCGGGGTTCGCCGAAACCGGTTTCTTCCGCATTCACTTCACCGGTCCGACCGGATTGTCGTTCAACTACGCCGACGCGCACGAAGGCGCGGACGCATCGGCGCAGATGCTTTGGATGGCGCGCGAGTTCAACCAGCCGATTTTCGCCGGCCATGAGCGGGTGATGGCGGAAAGTCGTCCCAATATTTTTCACCTGCTCTGGTTCGACAATCGAGGTCGCGCGCCGCAGGATGAGGACCTGCCGCGCGCCGCCGTCTTCCGCGGGGTGGACGTCGCGTTCCTGCGCAGCGCTTGGGACGAGTGGAACGCCATCTTCGTCGGCTTCAAAGGAGGCGATAACAAGGCCAACCACAGCCACCTCGATCTCGGCTCGTTCGTGCTCGACGCGCTCGGCGAACGCTGGGCGCTGGACCTCGGCTCCGACGAGTACAACCTGCCCGGCTACTTCGGCAAACAGCGATGGAGCTACTACCGCCTCCGCACCGAGAGCCACAACACGCTCACGCTCGACGGCGAAAATCAAGACCCGCTCGCCGCTGCGCCGATCGTCGCATTCAGCGCGTCGCCGCAGCGGTCGTTCGCCGTTGCCGACATGACGGCCGCCTACCCATCGAAAACGGCGCGCGCCCACCGGGGCATCGCGCTGCTCGGCCGCAAACAGGTGCTTGTGCAGGACGAACTCGAAGCGCGCCAACCGGTCGAGGTCGTTTGGAACTTTTTGACGAAGGCGAAAATCGAGACCGGCCGCGACCGCGCAACGCTGACGATGGGCCGCGAGAAACTCGAAGCGCGCATCTTGTCGCCGGAAGGAGCGAAGTTTGAAATCGTCTCCGCCAACCCGCCGTCACCGCAGCACCAGCAGCCGAACGTTCACAACCTCACCGTACGACTGCCGGCAAAGACGACGCAAACCCGCATCGCCGTGCTGCTCTCTCCCGCCGGCGCCGCGGAATCCGCGCCATCGCTGGAGCCGTTGGAGGCATGGATCGCCGCCGGCAAGCTGCCGTCGCGATGATACGCGGAGTCTTCGCGCCGCGTCAGAAAGTCACTTGTTCGCGGCGGCGATTTTCTTCACTTTAGACGCCGGCGGCGGGGAGGCAGGGGCATTCAGTGTTGCGAGGAAATCGCGGAGGGCGGCAATTTCTTCTTTCGTGCCGGCCAGGTGCGGCATGAAGGCGCGGTAGGGGGAATCCGGTTTGTAATCGTGGAGCAGCGTCAGCAGGTTGCCAATGGCGTCGCGGTTGCGGTCGCCGAGCAGATGCCTCATGGAGCGATAGCCGTAAACGGTGTGGCAGGCCATGCACTGGCCGCGGAACATCGCTTCGCCTTGCACCCTTTTCGGATCGCCGCCCTGCCGTGTCCAAAGTGAACGCGTGAGGTAGCCGTCGGCGTTGAGCTGGTCCACGGTCGCGACGCGAACGCCGTTGGAGAACATGTAACGGCCGATGACGTAAGGTTTGCGGAGCGTCTCGCGGGTGTATTCGCCCGACGCGGTGGCAATGACGGCCAGCAGCACCACGGTTGAGGCCTGACCGAGGTTGAATTCCAGTGGCGACCGCCACGCGAACACATACGTCACGGCGACGATGACGCCGGAGGTCAACCCGACGATCAACATCATGCGGGTCACTTGTGTGAACATGCCCGAACCGATCGTGGAAATGCCGAGGTGCAGCAGGACGCGTTGCGACTCCGGCACCGTCCAGAGATACCAGACGAACGCCGCCGGCAGCAGCACGAACGACGGCACGAGCCATTTCGCGCTCCATCGCACGAGCGAGGTCTTGAGTTGCGGTTGCCTTTCGCCGTCAATCCGGCTGCACGTCACCAGCGCCCAGACGCCGGCCAGCGACGCGCAAATCAGCGTGCGGATCAGCAGGTTCGGCCAATAAGTCGGATTGAAGAACGCCTGCCAGAACCGGCTGGCTTCCTGGCCCGTGCCGGCCACCGCAAGCCAGGCGTCGCCGGGCGTGAGCATGAACGCGAGGATGCCGTTGATGATGAACAGCGTGAAGAAGGACGCCGCAGCGTAGAGCCAGCCGACCTTCAAGTGCAACTCCTCCGAGACGCGGCCCCACGTGTAATAATAGACCGCCGCCGTCGTCAGCTCGACGATGAAAAACACCCATTCCATCGCCCAGCCGAAGACGAAGTTGTGAATCAGCGCGCTGGTGGCTTCGGGATTGGCGAGGCCGATGGCAAACCAGATGCCGACGCCGGACACGGTGCCAAACACGCCGGTGAGGAGAAGGAAGAATTTCGAGTGGCCCCGCAGCACTTCCAGCCAGTCGCGATGGTTTTCACGCAACGCCTTGCGCTCCGCCAGCACGAGATAGAACCCGCCGCCGACGGCGAACAGCGCGATCATCATGTGGAAGATCGCGATGAGGCCGATCACCCAACCGCTTCCGATGTGCGGCACATCCCAAAACGGATAATTCATAGCGATTGCAGCTTTCGTCTTTCTCTAAAGCACCAGATACGCCCAGATCGTCGTGCCGATCAGCGCCACGAGCGTGAACAGCCCGAAATACGTCGCGCGCCGGGCCCGGCGGCCGGCTTCCTGCGCCAGGTCGTAGAGCGGGATCAACAGCCACAGCATCAGGCCCGCGGTGAAGGCCACGATGCCGAGGATTTCGCCGAGTTTGCCGGGGAACCAGTCGCCGAAGACTTTCAGGATCTGGAACTGGCTCATGAAATACCACTCCGGATGAATGCCCAGCGGCGCCGGCTTGAGCGCGTCGGCCTGCGGGCCGAGGTTCCACGGGAACATGAACGCCAGCACGCTCAGCACGTTGAACGCGACGAGCCACATCGCGAAATCCTTCATCATGAAGTTCGGGAAGAACGACTCGCTTTGGCGCTGCGCCTCCGGCTTCGCCTCTTCCGAAGGCGGCTCGGCGTTGCCGTGCCTCTGCACCAGCCAGAGATGAAATCCGAGCATCGGCACAAAGACCGCCGGCAGGACCACCACGTGCAGCGCGAAGAACCGGTGCACCGTGTATTCGCTCACGTCCGGCCCGCCGCGCACCAGATCGGCCAGCTTCGGCCCGATCCCCGGCACCGCGGCGAAGATTTCCATGCCCACTTTCGTTGCGAAATACGCCAGGTCGTCCATCGGCAACAGATAGCCGCTGAAACCGAACACCATGGCCATCCCCAGCAGCGCCATGCCGCTCCACCAGCCGAACTCGCGCGGCTTGCGGTAGGCCTTCATGAAGTAGACCGAGAACATGTGGACGAAGATCGCGGCGATCATCAGGTTCGCGGCCCACGAATGCACCGAACGCACCAGCCAGCCGAAGTTCGTGTCGTAAGTGATCTGCCGCACCGAATCGTAGGCGTCCGGGCCGGGCCGGTAGTAGAGCAACAGCAGCACGCCCGTCACGCACTGGATCACGAAGAAGAACAGCGACAGGCCGCCCCAGTAATACCAGAACGCCTGCGAATGCACCGGCACGGTTTTATGCTTGGCGAACTGCACCAGGTCTTCCAAGCCGAGCCGCTCGTCCGCCCAGGAGTAGATGGATGAAAAGAGAGCCTTCATGCGCCTTGCGGGTTCCTCGAAACGATGACCGCCACGTCCGTGACTTTCACTTCGTAGCGTTTCAGCGGTTTCGGCGGCGGACCGCTGACGTTCCCGCCCGTCTTCGGATCATAAACGCCACCGTGGCACGCGCAGTGGATGCGCTTCTTGTCTTCCTCGTAGTGCACCGTGCAGCCCAGATGCGTGCAGACCGCCGTCAGCGCCGTCCACGTGCCGTCATCGTGATGGATCAGCAGACTCGGCTTTGAGCCGAATCTGAACATCAGCGCGCTGCCGGGCGCGAGCTTCTGCGCGTCCTTGAGCGTCACCTCCGTCACCGCCGATTCCTTGGCTGCCTTCTCGACCGGCGACGCCACGTAGCGATAGACCGGATAAGCCAGTCCGGCCGCATAGACGACGCCGACGCCGCCCAGCGCCACGCGAAGAAACGTCTGCCGCGAGACGCCGCCGGCGTCCAGCGTGTTGTTCTTGTCCATTGCCTTGCTCATCAAACCACTTTCTCCGAAACCGGTTTGGCGCGCATCATCACCGATACCAGCCAGCCGACCGCCGCCAGCCCGGCGACGAACAGCACGAGGAACAACCCGACCACCGGCCAGTTGGTCACGACCGTCTGTTGCCATACGTCGTAGTTATGGCCCGACAACGTCAGATCGCGAATGCCGTCGCGGACCACCGTGAAACCCGCGGCCGCCAGCAAACCGAGCAGCGCGCACAACCAGCCCGCCGCGGCCGTTGTTGGTTTCTTGAAACCCGCCCACGCGCCCGTCAGCCCGATCAATCCGATCGCGCCGAACCAAGCCAGACCCGCGCCGAAATACAGCGGATTGGCCGCCAAACCTTCCCGTACCTTGTCCGGTTGATTGTGAAAAACGAAATGCGCCACGAGCACCTGCGCGACCGCCGCAGCCACCGCCAGTTTGCCGCCGAGACCGGCGAGGTAAGAGCGCACCGGCGTTTCGATTTGCTTCCGCGCCGCGAGCCAGACCATCCACAGGCCGGCGAATGCCAGCCCGCCCGTCAGCATGAACAGCCAGCGCGGCATCAGCGTCGGGTCGTGCGGCGGCAGATGATTGCCCATCGCCGACGCCGAATACATCGCGGTCCACACCTCCGGCCGGATCATCAACGTCATGGTGGTCGAGAGTATCCTCGCGATCGTTCCCGCCAGCAGCCACGCCGCCAGGCCGAGCCACCACGCCGACCGGCCGCGCTCGACCGCGGCGTTGAAGCGGTAGAGCAGCCAGTAGCAGGCCATGAGCAGGACGATGACCGAAATCCAATACATGCCGATCAACACGCTGCTGGTGTAAAACGCCCGGCCATAGAGCACCTGCGTGAACAACAGCGGCGGCACGCCGAGATTGATCACGTAGGTCATCACGATTGGCAGCCGCCGCGTCAGCGAAGCCGCCGCGTTCAACCGCAAGAGAGGCGCGCCGCCGCGCAGCCCGCCGAAGAAACACAGGCACGTCGCCACCAGCAGCCCGCCGAGCAGCAGCTCGACGGCGCAGAAATGCAGCGCCAGCGTCACGATATGCAGCAGTTTGAACAGCCACACCGGTGCCGGCAGCGGAATTGGATCAACCGCGGGAAACAAGCTCATAAATTCTGGCAATCAACCTCCAAACGGCCAACCACCTCAGCCGAATCAGAGAAACCTGTAAACCATGAACGGCGCTTTCGCAACTCCCCTTTGAAGCCGGCGATGGGCCGTGGGTTTGCCTACGGCTTGAGCGTGATCGTTCGGCGCTCGCCGAAACTGGTCCGGCCTTCGGCCAGCATCTCGAAGGAAACGGTCGCGGACTTGTCGGCGGCCGGGATCAAGGTGAACTCCTTGACCGTGGCGTCGGCCAGGTAATCCGTGTCCGTCGCGATGGGCGCTTTGAACTCCACGCCGTATTCCTTGCGGCCGGCGAGATAGACGCCGCCTTGCGCGAGGTTCGGGCGCGGCGCGAGCCACCGGGCCTCGCCGAGGTTGCCAATGGACGCGCGGCAGCGGACGGGCGCGCCGCGCTTGACGGCCACGACCGCGCCGTTCCTTGCCTCCTGCCACTGGCCGCTTGCGTCCTGAATCTCCAGCGAGTTGAACTCGGCGTTGAGGAACTTCGGCGGATTGTGGCCGTTGCAAGGCGTGTTGCCCACCGCCACCAGCGGCGTGGTTGCCGAATCGGTGCCGGTGCCCGCGGTTTTGAGATACGGCGTCAGTCCTTCTTTCACGGTGTCGAGATATTGCTGGCCGTAAAGTTGCCACGCATCGGCGTTGTGGGCGTCGAAGTCCACTTCGATGAACTTTCCCGGTTTGGCGTGGACGACGCGCGCAAACTGCGGGTGAGCATTCCGCAGGACATCGCATGCCGGCCGCTCGGTGCCATCGGGCTCCAACACGCCAAAGTCGCTGCGCTCGCCCAGCCGGAAGCCGCCGGGCAGCCACCACGGACACGCGCCGCGCGCTCCCGACTCCAGGAACATGGCGTAGTAGTTGTTGAAATCCGCACGCTGATTTTTCAACTGCCCGGGCTTGACGTGAACCATCTCCGGCGACCACGCGGCGCCGAATCCGTTGACCGTGTAGCCGAACTCCATCCAGACCACCGGTTTCTCGCGGCTGACGTAGCGGTAATAGAGCGTAACCAACCCGCCTTTGCGCACGTCATCGGCGGGCGTCGTGTTGCCCCAACCGACGGTTTGCAGGTTGTAGCCTTCGGGACACATGAAGTCCGCGTGTTTGGCGACGCCGACGGAGTGCGAATGCGCAAACCGTCCGCCGTCGGGAATGCCGCACGCGCCGAAGCGGAACGTGATGAGATGCTTCGGGTCCCACGCGCGCAACAGGTTGATGATGTCGCGGTAGCCGGCGCTGAGCCGGTCGCTGAAAAACCGTCGGAACGCCGCCACCGCGCGATCATGCGAGCCGTGCGTGGTGCAGAGCTGTTGCGACGGCGTCACCAGCAGGCCGTCCTTGTCGCGCGGCAGTTTGAAGCCCCAGTTCGTCTCGGCGCTGGCCACCGAACCGTAGCGTTCGACGATCCACGCGTTCCAATCGGGCTTCAAGACCTCGGCCTGCTGCGCCGCGTAGAAGATCGGCTCCCACGACAGTTCCCACGAGAAGATTGCCGGATGGTCTTTGATGCCCGCGGCGGTGATGTAGGCCTTCACTTTCTCGAAATCCGCGCCGGCGAGCGGCCGCGCGTTGTTGAGGAAGAAAAACACCTTCATGCCGTGCCGCTGGCAACGGTTGAGGAAGTCATGCAGGTCGCGGAACGCGCCCGGCTCGTCCGGATCGGGCGGCACCGGCGAATGGATGGCGCTGAGGAAGTTGATGCCGATGGATTCCATCCACGCGAGGTCGCGCTCGACGAGGACCGGGTCGTAGATGTCGCGCTGGAGGAAATCCGTCGGCGACCGGCCGCCCTGATCATTGGGACGGTAATTGATGCCTTTCATGAACCACGGCTTGCCGCCGACGCTGAAGTTGCTGCCGCGCACGCGCGCGAACTCCTGTCCCGCCGCCGGCAGGAAATCCACGGCGTGGCTGATCGAGTCCAGCGCCGTGTCGCCGTCGAGCAGTTCCGCGCGCACTTGGCAGCCGTCGCGATCAAACTTCTCCGGCTGCCAGTTCCAACTCACGCGCTGCCGCGCGCCCGCCGCGAGCGTGAGCGGACCGCTTTGCTGGAAGAGGATCTTCCCGCGCCGGTTCGTCACCGTCACCCGGCCGGTGACGCGCCGCTCTTCGCGGCCGGTATTCACCGCCACGAGGCCGACCTCCAGCTTCTCGCCGTCGGGGTAGGAAAAATACCGGCTGCCGCCTTCGAGCAGAAAACAGCCGCGCGTCATCGCCTTCGCAAGCCGCGCGAGCACGTCGGCGAGGCGCGGCCCGGTGGCGTCGGCAGGATCGCTCACGCCGACGTTGGCCCAGAGCGCGTTGGACAACGAACTATTGCCGACAAAGAGCGAAACCAGCGCGCCGCGACTGCGCCCGCGTTTGTCGAACGACTCCACAATCGGCACCCACCGCCACGCTTCGTCGCGATCCAGTCCCCGGCCGCTGGCGCGCCAGTTGGGCGAATAGCCGTGCAGTTTCCACGGTTGCTTCCAGCCGGCGGGAACCACGCGCTGGTCGCCGGCGGCGCGCAACGTCGCGCTCTCATCGAGCGGGTGCAGGTTATACGAAGGGCTGACGCCGTCGAGTTCCGGCACGTGCGCTTCGATGTCGCCGTCGCTGCCCGGATGCGTCGCGGTGCCGATCTCCTTGATCCAGTACGCGTGTGGGCCGGCCTTGCACTGGGGCGTGTGGCTGGAGGAAAGAACGATGACGAGGTGCGCGGCATTCTGCGGATGGAAGTGATCGCCCGCACCGCCGCGTCCCTTCGCCTTCGAGTCGTGCCAGTGCAGAAAATCGGATGGCCGCAGCAGATAGGGCCGCCACTGTGGCGTCAGGTCCACCGTGGCAATCCAACGGGAACCGTCCTGTTCGCGAAACTCCAGCGCGAGTTGCGTGGTCGTCGCATCGCCCTTGGCGCGAAACGTGAGCAGGGTTTCGCCGGGGCCAAACGCGTTGGCGAAGCCCGTGTCGTAACCGTCCCATCCCTGGAGGTCGCAGGACACCTTCCACGCGCCTTTCCCCTCGGCGGCGTCTTCAACGATCGCGGCCGAGCGCTGCGGGTCGCGGCAGTTTCGTTTCCATGACGTGATGGACGCCAGCCGCGGCTTGACCAGTTCGTGCAGGACTTCGTTGTAACGCTCCCGCGTGATCCACTGAGCGCCGCCGCCGGGCGACTTGAAGAGCAGTTCGCTGAACGCCGGCGCGCCGATGGCCATGAGTTTGCCGCCCGCGCGCACGTAGGAGATCACTGCGTCCGCCGCCGTCGCCGGCAGCCGCCGCGCGTCCGCCAGTACCAGGAGATCGAGCGACTCGACGGGAATCCGGCCTTGGCCGAGATCGTCCCATTGCAACGGCGTCACGCCGAAGCCGGCGGTTTCAAGCAACGCGACCAGCGGCTTGGCGTCGCCCTCCGCCAGCACGGCCGCGCTGCCCGCCTCGCCGCGGCGGAAACTGATGCCGGCCAGCGGCGGCGTCCGCACGCCGTCCACTTCGAGCTGCCGGAAGGCGCCGCTCATCCCCTGCGACACCAGCGCCGGCCGGCCCCGCCGCACGGCCTGGCCGGACGCGAACGAGAAAGTGCGCCGCCAGAGTTTGCCGGAGGCCGTGTCCTTGATTTCGCCGGAGATGCCGTCCTTCGAGAGCGAGAGCGTGAACCGATACACCACGCCGTAGCTCCAGTTCTGAAGCGCGCCTTCGTCGTGGCTGGCGAGCCGGGTCGGGCCATGCGCGGTCTGCGCCTGGTGACGGCCCTGATAGCGTTCGATCAACTCGAAGTAACGGCGGCCATCCGGCCCCTCCACCAGCAACAGCCGCCAGTCGTTATCCAGATCGCGCATCAGGGCGAGGCCCGCCGTGTCAAACGTCCCGCCCGTGCGCCGTTCCGGCGTGAAGGTGACGACGATCTTCGCCGCGTCCAGTTCGCCGAGCCGCGGCGTGGCGGTGGCGAGAACTCCGCTTCCTTTGACCGTGCAGGCATGGTCGCGAAATTCCCAGGAACGGCGGCCGCCCAGTTCGTAGCGGTAGCCACCGGAGAAATCGTCGCGAAGCAGCGGCTCCGGCGCCGGTGGCGCAGTCTGTGCCAGTGCGGATGGAAACCAAGGGCAGGCGAGAAACAGCGGAACCAAGACGAAACGTAAAATGTTCATGGCTTGTTGGCGAAGAATACCTCACCCTGCTGCCTTCGGCCAGCGCAACCACCCGAGAGGGCGGTTGACCGCCAGATTTTATTTTTGCACGGCGTCCCGGCCTGCTAAGATAACAAGATTCATCGGATTTCCTGAAATGGACTCAAAAACGAAAACCATCTCCTTACAGACGACACTGTTTGCCGGCATTCTGGCCGCTTTGTTCCTTGCGGCAACAACGATCGCCGCGGAGCCGGCTGCATCCGTCCCTGCAGCGGGAACAACACCAAGCAGCCCGACCGTTGCGGCGGCGCAGGACAGTTCGCTGTCGGTGGAGCAGCTTCAGGCCAAAATGGCCGCGCTCGCCAACGACAAGGAATTGAAGGACGAGATGCGGACACAGGCAACGGAGTTGTATAAATCGAGCTTGAAGGCTTTGACACAGGCTCGGTCGGACGACAAGCAGGCGGCCGAGTATCAGGATGCCCTGGACAACGGCTCGGCGCGCGCCCGGGCGATACGGCAGGAGGCGCAACCGCCGTCGGCCGAATCCGCGGCTCAAGCAGGGTCGTTATCCGCAAAGGAACTGCAACTGCGGCTGGCGGCACAGGTGGCTTCCGTGCGCGCGTTGAACGGTTCGCTCGAGGAGTTGGACCGACAGCTCAAAGCTTTGAAGGATGAACCGGTAACGACACCGGCGGCGCTGGCCGCGGCACGGACCGAATTGGACCGGGTGAAGCTCACAACCGTGACGGCGGGAAACCCATCGCCGGAGGTGGCGGCGGCCGAGCGGGCGCTGCGGCAGGCCCAACAACTGGCCGCTGCGGCGCGCGCCCACATGCTGGAGTTGATGCGGGCCAGCACGGCTGCGCGGCAGGACCTGCTAACAGCCCGGCGCGAGCAACTCGCGCGTCGCGTGGCCGCCGCGAGGGATGTCGCGAGACAACTGAACGCCCTGCTGGGCGCGAAACAGCATGAGGCTGCCTCGGCGGCGCAGTTGGAAGCTCAACACGCCGAACATGAACACGCTGCGGTGCGCGCGGTGATTGAACAGAACGCGCGGTTCGGCAAACAACTTGACGATCTGACCAACGACACCGACCAGACGATCACGCATTTGCGAGCGCTCAACGCCCGGCTTCAAGAGATCAGCCAGAACTACGACATCACGAAGGAAGAGCTGGCAATTGGCGGCGTGGGGGTGGAGCAGGCGGAGGAATTGCGGCGTGAACGGAGGAAATTGCACAGCGCGGAACAGTGCCGCCGGAACATGGCAGAGGTGCGGCATCGGATTAATGAGGCTCGCGCGGGCCAGTTGCAGAGCAGCCAGGAAAGCCAGGCTCTCGAAGACATGGACCAGCGCTGCGCACAAATTCTGGCCGATCAGGTGCCGCTGTTCCTGCCGCAGGACCAACGCGAGGCGATCCGGACGCGGGTTCGGGGTTTGTTGAATGATCGCCAGCAATTGATCGAGAGTCTTGGCGTCGGCTACACCCATTATCTGAGCCTCTTGAGTTCGCTTCAGGAGCGCCAGCAACAGTTTGCGGACAAGTCGCTCGCGTTTGCGCGGCTGTTGGACGAGCGATTGATGTGGATTCCCTCCGCCACACCCATCAGCCCGGCGTGGCTCGGCAAAATCGTGCTTTCGGCAGTTTGGCTGACGAGCGCCGTGAACTGGCGGGCCGTTGGCGGCAATTTGGTGGAGGGAGCGGTTCGGGGTCCGATGTGGACGCTGCTTGTGATGGCCTTGGTTATCGTGTTGCTGGTTGCCCGGCGCTGGCTGTTGGGACGACTTGGCTCTCTCGGCGAACAGGCACGGGCCACGGACGGCGGCGGATTCAAGGTGACGGGCCTGGCGTTGATAACGACGCTGCTGGTGGCGTTGCCCGGACCGGCGTTGTTGTGGGCCGTCTCCTCGCTGTTGTCGCAAAACGGCAATGCGCCCGAGTTTGTGAGGGATGTCGGCAGGGGATTGTATCGCGTGGCCGTGTATGCGTTTTATCTGGAGATGCTTCGTCAACTTTGCCGTCCCAACGGATTGGCGGATGCGCACTTTCAGTGGAACAACTCCACGCGCGAGGCGCTCCGCCGGAATCTGGGTTGGCTGCTCGTTGTTTATCTTCCATTGACCTTCGTCGTCGCCACGACCTACGCCAGCGCCATCAACTCCAGCGCCGCGGCCGACCATGCCGGCGGTCTGGGGCGATCCGCGTTCGTGGCGATGTCCGTCGCCTTGTCCGTGTTCCTGTGGTCGGTGTTGCACCGGCGCAAAGGCGTCCTGGCCTCGATGCCGGCCGGTCAGGGCGCCCGATGGTTGCGGCGGACGCGCATCTTCTGGTATCCGCTCGCCGTGGCCGCGCCGCCGGTCCTGGGCGCGGCGGCGATGGTGGGTTACTACGATGCCGCTCTGGTCGTGGAGGGCCGGCTGCTGCAATCGTTCCTGGTGATCATCGTTGTGTTGCTGCTGCACAATCTGGTGACGCGCTGGTTGCTGTTGTTGCAGAGCAAGATCCTGCTTTGGGAAGCGCGGGAGAGACAGGCGGTCCGGGCCATCGCGGACGCCGGACAACAGGAGGCCACAACCGCCGGGCAGGGTGCGCCCAAGTCGCTCGATGTGCCGCAGATGGACCCGACGGCGATCAACGCGCAGACGCGCTCGCTTTTCGATACGTTGTTGTGGGTGCTGATGGGCGTGTGTTTGTGGACCATCTGGGCGGACATGTTGCCGGCCTTGCACGTCCTCGGAAACGTGACACTGTGGCAACACACGGTGGGCAGCGGCGCCGCAACGACACTGGAGAGCACCACGGTGGCCAATCTCATCGTCGCATTTCTGTTCGCCGTCCTCACCGGGATGGCCGTGCGCAACGTGCCCGGGTTGCTGGAGATCCTGTTGCTTTCGCGCTTCTCCCTGGACGCGGGCTTGCGTTATGCGATCAACCGCATCGCCATCTACATCGTGATCACCGTCGGCGCGGTCGCGACGTTCAATGCACTGGGCGTGGGTTGGTCCGAGGTGCAATGGCTGGCGGCGGCGTTCAGCGTGGGACTCGGGTTTGGCTTGCAGGAAATCTTCGCCAACTTCATCTCGGGCCTCATCATGCTGTTCGAGCGTCCCATCCGTGTGGGCGACGTGGTGACGGTGGAGGGGTTGAGCGGCACGGTCTCGCGCATTCGCATGAGGGCCACGACCATTACCGACTGGGACAACAAAGAAATCATCATGCCCAACAAGAAATTCATCACCGACCAGGTCATCAACTGGACACTGTCGGACCCGATCACGCGGGTCGTGATCAATGTGTCCCTCGCCCTCGGCGCGGACACGGAGTTGGCCAAACAGTTGATGCTGGAAACCGCGCGCGCCCACAAGCTGGTGCTCGCGAAGCCCGTGCCGACCGTCTTTTTCACGCAGTTCGCCGAAAGCGCCTTGAACTTCGAGCTGCGGGTGTTTGTGAAGCAGCCGGCGGACCGCATGCCGGTGCTCAACGATATCCACATGGCGTTGAACGAAGCTTTCCAGAAACGCGGCATCCACATTCCCTAGCTCTTCCCCCCTCCACTGGACACCGGCTTCAATCCAACGGCATTCCACTTGCCAGCAGCAGTGTTTCCTCCACGGCCAGATCGTGCGAGGCTGAGAATCCAAACGCCTTCTCGCCGCGGATGACTTTGGCTAAGTCCGCGAAGTCGCCGTCGTAGCGCCCGCCGCCGCGCGCGAACTTCACGTCCTGGTAGCCCTTCTTGAAGCCGCCGCGTGGCGCGTCGAGAGCCAGCCGCGCCTGCGGCGGTTCGAGCGGGCGGATGTCGAACGTTCCCTTCGTGCCGCAGACGACGAACTGCCGCCGCGCCCCGCCTTCGATCTCCACCAGCGCGACGCGGACGGTCACGGTGGCTTTCGGATATTCGAGCACGGCGAGTTGGTTGTCGGCGAGGCCGTCGTCCAGCGGCGAGCAGTGGCGGCTGCAAGCCGTGACCTTGGTTGGCCGGCCCATGATGTTGATCACAGGATCTATGATGTGGCCGCCAAGCTCGAACATCCCGCCGCCGCGGTAGGGCAACAGAGGCTTGCGCTCGGCGGCGCCGATAACCTTGCTCATGGTGGCATCAATCGAAAACACGTCGCCCAGCGATCCGTCGCGCACAAGTTGGAAGCAAAGCTGGAACGCAGGGTTGTAGCGCAGCATGTAGCCCATCTGCACGGTGAGCTTCCGGCGAGCGGCGTCGTCGAGCAGCCGTTTGAACGCCGCGAGCGACTCGCCGGCGGGCTTGTCGAGATGGACGTGTTTGCCCGCGGCGATGCAACGGGCGGCGGTGGGAACCAAATCTTTCACGTCGGTTTCCACGGCCACGGCCTGAAGATCCGGAGTGTTCAGCAAATGCCTCTCGTTCACCCACGGCAGGCCCGCGTAGGTTTGGGTTTTCTCGACCGCAGCGCGCCGCTGCGGGTCGGGTTCGACGATGCCAACGACCTCGAATTCGTCCGAGTGGCGCAGCGTGTCCATTTTCCCGGCGGCATGCGCGTGGGCCGTGCCGATCTGGCCGATGCGGATCTTCGGCGGCTTGGCGCCGGTCTGTGCGCTGGAGGTTTTCAAGGCCGCCCATGCGCCTGCGGTCAAACCGGCGGCGGTGGATGCGCGGAGGAAGTCGCGTCGTGAAAGCGTGTTCATGAGGTATACGCGTATAGAAGCAGGGACCGGGGATGTTGGAAATCCATTTCTTTAGGCGGGCGGGAGAAGTTTGTTTTCTTTGATTGAAGATTCGGCGGGCCGGTTCGTCTGACAAGTAACCAAACGGTTACTTGAAAGGAACAATATGAAAACTCCACTGGTTCTCGTGATGGTTGCCCTGGCCGGAAGCGTGAGCGCCCCGGCCGCCGACCCGGTGCCGTATCCAGACGGGTTCCCGGCCCAACCTCCCTCCGATCCGCTTGTCGCCGGCCCGGCGTCATCGGCTGACCCGTATTTCGCTCCTCCCGCCGGCGGTGGCGCGGGGAATGTTCCCGGCTATCCTACCGGGGACTACACTTCACCTCCGCCACCGCCCCAAAACGCCGGCCAGCCGCCCGACCCCGGCGTGGTGCGCGCCGAACTCGTAGCCCTGCCGGGCGAAATGTCGCAGCCGGCGTTCGCTCCCACGACGCTGCCGGTCCCGGACGCCCTGAGCTACCAGTATTTCCAGCAACCGTTGCAGCCCTACGGCGAATGGGTGGTCATCGCCGGCTATGGTCCCTGCTGGCGGCCGCGCCGCGTGCATGCGGGTTGGCGGCCTTATCTGGAAGGCCGCTGGGTCAGGATGAACACTGGCTGGTCCTGGGCCAGCCCCGAGCCGTGGGGTTGGGCAACGTATCACTACGGCCGCTGGATGCTGACGGCAAGTTTCGGCTGGGTGTGGGTGCCGGGCCATGAGTGGGCACCGGCGTGGGTGAACTGGCGCAGCGGAGAGGATTTGGTCGGCTGGGAGCCCATGCCACCGGATGTGGTGCTGGACTCGGGGTTCTACGATGACGGGTTTGGCTTGGGGATTGATTGCTGGACCATGGTTCGCTGCGGGGATTTCCTGGCGCCGAATTGCGGGTCGGTGGCGTTTTCTCGCGAGGCATGCCGGGGATGGTTTCCAAAAACGAGGGCTGTGGCCGGCATCAATTTCGCCCGCAACGGCGTCGCGAGCGTCGGTGCCGGACATCAACGGATTGAAACCGTCACCGGTCGCGGTGCGCCAACGTCGCATTTGCGCGACGCGGCCGTTCCCAGCCATCGGCCGCCAGTCGGCGTCGAACACAACTCGCCGGTTGTTGGCAGGCCGGCGGCATCGCTGCGTTTTCCGGCATCGGATGCGAGCCACAGCGACCACACGAGCGCGGTTCCTGACATCAGGACCAACACCCGACCGCCAGCGCGCGCCCCCATGCAGAGCACGGTCTCAAGCCATGAGACCGAGCGGCGTCCGTCGGCCGTGACCAGCCGGCCCGCGATGCCTGCGCGGAGCTTCACCCCGTCGCCGTCCAGCGCACCGTCACGGAGTTCCTCCTGGTCGGCGCCGACGGTATCCCATACTTCGTCGGCCGCGCCTGCGCGGAGCTTCACCCCGTCGCCATCCAGTGCGCCGTCACGGAGTTCCTCCTGGTCGGCGCCTTCCGTGTCCCATGTTCCGTCGGCGCCGGTGGTCCATCATGCGGATCCACCCGTTCACCAGCCGTCGGTTTCGTCCGGCAGCCACAGCGCGCCGAGCGCTCCTCCGTCGCATAACACCGGCCGGCCGTCGTCACGGTGATCCATCATCCAGGGGACGCCTCGAACTGCACAAGGAGGTCAGTGCGAGGCGTCCCCGAGTCGCGACGTCAATAGGACGGTATCCTGCCTGTCCTACTTCAACCGCTCTTCCAACTGCGCTGGCGTCAGTCGGGGCGCGCTGACATAAACCGGCTCACGGGGGCGCAGTGACAGTTCCGAATCCGGATTTCCCATGAGATCCAATACACTCGCGCCCTCCACCGACAGCCGCCGGGCTTGTTCGCTCCAGACCACGGCAATGGAGCCGCGGCCTTTGGCGAACAGGTGAATCGTCAGACCCTCGCGCTCGATGCTGCGGACGGGTTTGGCGCCGTCGAGTTGCTGTTCGAGCGCGCTGTAGGCCATCATCGTCGGCTTGGGCCGGCCGTCGAAGTCCATCAATACATAATAACCGTTGGCCATGGTGGAGAACCACGGCATCGCCCCCCGCACGCCGCCCGTATAATAGTAACCGATGCCGGCAACGCCCGCGGAAAGCATCTGCACCATGCCGCGCACCAGACCGCACGCGGCGTCGAGGCCGGTGAGATTGACCGTGGCGCCCGAGTGCGACCCGAAGGCCGCGCCGCGGCTGAATCCTTCCTTCGGCAGCCACGACGCGAACGGCGGACAGCGAATGCCGCCCTCGCTCATGTAAATCGGTTTCACCGCGCCGTGCTCGCGCATCAACTCCACGTAGCGCTGGACTTGTTGCGTGATGACCGGCATCTGCCCCGGCGCGGCAGGCTCGGTCATTGGCGGGCTCCAGTAAACATGGTAGGAAAGCGCGTCCATGAAACTCATCGCGTCCTGCGCCAGCACGCGCTGGGTCCACTTTTCGTCGCTCGGAGCGAAGCAGCCGCCGATGACGACGGCCTTCGGATCGGCCCGCTTGATGGCGCGCCAGGCGATCTTCTGCAACTCCGCATATTCCTCCGGCGTGCCGGAGAAGAATGTTTTCCAGTTCGGCTCGTTCCAGATTTCCCAGAGCCGGATGCGGTCGCGGAAATGTTCCACCGTGCGAAAGACATACTCTTCCCACTCGGCCGGATCGCGCGGCGCCGCGTTGGTCCAGTCGCCACTGTCCTTGCGGTTCGGGTCCGCGCGACCCGCCCACAACGGCGGATGACCGAGGTTGGCCAGGAGCGTAAACCCTCGCTGCCGAAGGTCGTTGATCTCAGCATCGCGCCAGACGAAATGGCCTTTTTCCGGTTCCACCACGCGCCAATGGCAGAAGTCCCCGAAATCGTGCAGCCGCACCCAGCGCGCTCCCATCGCCGCGGACGCCAGCAGCGTGTTGGTCGGCTCCGGCAGCGTCACCGCCGTCAAGTCGCTCGCCGCGTTATCCACCTTGTTGCTGAGGTTAACCTGGATGTTGACGGACCGGCCGTCTCCCGTGCTGGCGGAGGTCATCTCCGATATGCCGGCGACCTGACCCAGCCGGCGCTCCAATGGCACCATCTGCCCCGTGGCCACCGTATCCGTCACGTGCGTGCCGAACGGCGAATCGGGGCGCAGCTTGCGGTCGCGCTTCGGGAAGACGCCGAACCACACTTCGCCCGTCGCCGGCGAGTCATTGGCCTGAACGCGGACTCGATACAAGCCCGGCCGTCGCGGGTTGAACGTCGCGTCGTCGGGCGCTCCGGGTTTCACGACGTGGGAAACGGTCGTTACCGGCCGCGACCAAAGATCCTCCAGCGTGTATCGCAGCGTCACGTCACCGGGCGTTGGCTGGCTGGCGACACGGGCCGTCACCTTCACGTTCTCTCCGACGCGGCACCAGCGCGTGGATGTTTCCGCGCCGGCCTCGATGGGATGCGCGGCCTGGTAATCGCTCGCATCGCCTTCCTCCATCTGCACGTCATCCACCCAGACCGTGCCCGATGGCACGATTCTCGCTACGTAGTCTTCCCACAGATTGGGCAGGGCAATGCCGCTGACCTGATAACGCGCCCACTCGGTCGTCGCGCGCACCGTGGCCTTGCGCTCGTTGCGGTTGGAGGGCGAGTCCCCGCCTTCGTCGGCCCACTCGAAGAACCGCAGCGTCACCCGCGTGTCCGGCTCGGCGGCCTTGATCCACGCGCTGAACGTGTAACGCTGGCCCGCCCGCACCGGGAATGGCCGGCATTCGATGCCCACCGGCGTCGTGCGCGGACGCGTCTTGGGCGGCAGCGGCCGGTTGAGCGGCAGCGTGAGGCTCGGCAGGGTCGTTTCACCGATGCGCGCGCTGCACGCGCCGGAGTGGGCGTTCGTCGAGTCCACAACGAAACCGTCCGTCGGCGTCCAGCCTTCGGGACCCGCCTCGAAGCCGCTGTTGTAGATGCGGTTGCCTTTCACCGGCGTCATGCCGGTCGCGGCGGCGGAGTCCTCATGAATGCCCGGCCGCAGCGACACGTCGGCCACCAGCAACGTGCCCGCGCCCGCGAACATGATATAGACGCCGCAGTCATTGTCGGAATCGCTCGCCTCGCCGATGAGCACGTAGGGCCGCCACTCGTTCTTCAAACGGCAAAAGCGCTTGAGGTAGCCGGTGTAGGGCGCGTTGTGCTTGCGAACGCCGACATAAACCGGCGAGGCGACATAGCCCTTCATCCAGAGCCGCAACGTGTAGGGCTTCCCCTTCTCCACCGCGACGCGGGCCGAATGGAACTGCACGCCGCCGCCGTCAAACCGCGTGCAGGTGACGCGCTGCGCCGACTTGCCGCCGTGGACGTCGCTCGTCTCCCCGGCAAACACCACGTCGTTCGAGCCGTAGCAATTCTTCACCCAGCCGGCTGCCAGTCCGCCGGCGAACGGTCCTTCCATGCCGCCGCCGCGGAGCAGTTCGTCATCCGCGACAAGATTGAGCGTGAGCAAGACGGCCGCCACGATCCAGAAGATGGACCGCAAGGACGCGAGTCGAAACAAACCAGTTCGTTTCATAGGCAGAGTGTGTTAAGACCGAAAAAGGGACCCGTTAGGGCGTCTTGCCCAAATGAAACAGCCAGCCCGCTTACGATGCAAAGATTATAGGTGACCCTTTTTCCCTTTCGATCCTTCGACCTTCGACCGCAAACAAAACCGATGGCTGGCAAGCCTCAGCAAATCTACAACGCAATGAGCTTGCGCAGGAAGACACCAGCAGCACCCTGATCAATCACGAACGTGGGCGAGCTTATCAGCGAGTTGATCGTCCTGCCCTCGAATTGCGTCACCCCTCTTGAATTCCGACCGGCCCAATGCCGCAGAACGATGGTGCATTCGAGCAGGTTCGTCTCGAACATGGAGACCAAGACGGTGTTGACGATCTTTGTCGCGTCCACGCCAACGAAGTAAAACATGAACACAGTTTTTTCACGGGCCAAGAACTCCAGCATTTTGTCGATATTGTATGCCTTCGGATTGGAGTTGAGGATCATGATCTTCGTCTTCACATCGGTCTCGGTGTGATACGCGTCGAAGATTCGCTGGTAGTCACCGAGCGCGTTGCCGGTCTTAAACGCTGGGATTCCTTTTCCGCGGTTCTGCAATGCGTGGACCAATTCCTCCCGAAGCTTCTCATCTTCCCCAGCGATTAAATACTCAATAATTCGACCTCGGACGTTCACGTTCTCAATGAGCGACGCCAAGAGGATATCGTTCTTGAATCTCTCCACCTTCGTGTCTAGGTCGGCCTTCAATGTTTGGGCATCGGCTGAGTTTGCAAAGCTCGCTGCTCGTTTCGGCGCACTGAGAATCGCAGCCTCTTCAACCACGCCAACTGCAAACTTCGAACCTGTGGGAGAAATGTTGGTCGTGGCTTCCACCAACCGCACAAGGTTCCCATCAAAGCCAATCCCGGCGTGTATTTCAAACAGCCTCTCCAAATTGGCGTCGTTATTCGGGATGCCTTCAAAGTTTCGGATGATGTCTGACCCGTTGAAGCTTCCCTTGATGTTGTTTTCGCGAAGCTCCTGCGAACTGTGGCTGATTTTCTTTAGCAGTGTCGTATTGGCCAAGAAGCAGTGGTTTGCAATCGGAGTCACGAGGCACACGACGAACGGTCTGTCGTCGAACTTCTTCAAGTTCGACAAGGAAAGCACCGTGTTGCCAAAGTTCACACTTGCTGACGCGCTAAATCGCACCGCGAAGTCGGCGCAGTAGAACACCGAACGATCCTTCGTTAGCCCAAACTGTGTTGCCACCGCCTGAGAAAGTGCCCCCTTGTCGTTGATACCGTTCCGCTCTCCAACAAAACGAACAAGGTCCTGAAGATGGTTATTCATGGAAAAGGGTTAGCATCGGCTCAGGCACGCGGGTTGGCGCCTTCTCCGATTTTTGGTCGCTCAGACTGTTACGCTCCCAGAACACACCATCAGCGTAACCTTGAATTGAGGGATCAGCCGCGACGCGCTCGATGCGCTTCTGCGCCCAACAACAGTATTCGAGGTTTTGTTCAATCCCGAGGTATCGCCTGTTTAGCTTTTTGCACACGACCGCTGTTGTTCCGCTTCCTAGAAACGGGTCGAATACGAATGCTCCTTCCCGAGAACTTGCCAAAACGAGCTTTGCAATTAGCTTTTCTGGTTTTTGCGTTGGGTGGTCGGTATTCTCAGGCATCGACCAAAAGGGGATCGTGATGTCGGTCCAGATGTTCGAGGGATGCGTGAGGCGAAAATTACCTTCCTCACTTTCGTCCCAGTCCTTCGGCTTCCCCTCGGCATCTCGATACGGAGCGATGACTTTTCGCTTTAGCTTGACCGCTTCGACGTCAAAAACGAAGTCCTCACCCACGGTGCAGAACCAAATGTCCTCCGTGTTGTTCTTCCAGTTCGCCTTGGCTCCTCGCCCCTTTTCACGTTCCCAAGTAATCCTGTTCCTGACGCAAAAGTGTTCCTCAAGCACTGGCGCAATGAGCGACGAAGTCTTCCAATCCGCGCAGACATAGACCGTCGCATTCGGCTTTAGCGTCGGCTTCAACTGCGACAGCAGGGAAGCGAACCACTCGGTGTATTCTCGCTTCTCCTTCGCTTTGAACAAATGACCGTTGAAGTCTTTTGAGAGATTGTAAGGGGGATCCAATATCAGCAAATCGACGAAACCCTGCGGAAGGTGCTGCAAGGCATCGAAAACATCCTGCTGCACCACGGCATTCACAAGCGACGAGGCGGCCGCGGGTTCGGAAAGGTGTAAAAGAGTCGGAGCCAAAGCTGCCAATTCACCTTCGGTGCACGTCAACGTGCGGTTCCTTGGGGCGCGTTCTTTCGCACGGAACTGTGGTTCAGAGTTCATCTGTAGGAATTTTGATTGTGCGGCCCGGTCAGGCGGCACTGGTTTGCGGGCTGCTCATCGGGGCAGTGAGCAGGCCGACGGGATCCACCGAGACAAAATCCACGCGCCACACGCCGCGCGGGCTGCATGGTGGCGGTTGTCTGGTTCATCGGTGGTTTCGGCGACATTGTAGGCAGCCGCCGGCGGTGAGCAAGCGCAAACATCCTCCCGCTCGAGAAAAGGGGTCAGTCTTTGCATTTCGTCAAGTGACCTCCGTGTTCGTTCATCTTGTTGCGAGCTTCAACAGCTCTTGAGGCCACAAATCAAGATGGTCTTTCATGTTAACGAACTCCCACAGCCGTCAAACTGCCTGCACGTGACGCGCTGCGCCGACCAGCCAACACTCCAGCACTCCAAGACTCCAACATTCCAAGTCCTACTCCGCCAGCAGCGCCGCAAGTTTCCGGCGGAGGCCGCGGAGTTGTTCCTCCTGCTGGTCGCTGAAGTGGCCCTGGCGCTGCGCGTAAAGGTCCATCCACGTGGCGAGGCGGTTGAAACTGTCGGCGTCGAGCCGGACACCGGCGTGGCCTTTGTCGGCGCGGAACAACGCCAGCAGTTTGCTCTGGCGGGCGGCGCAGTCGCCGACGAAGGAGCGGTCGCGCTCGTGGGCCAGTTTCTCCAAATCCTTTCCGCCGAACTGGAGCAGGCTGTCGTAGGACTTCGGCGCGGTGAGGTCGAGCCTGGCGGCGGCGATGTCCCCGCTGCCGGCGCGGTGGCAGGAGACGCAATTGTTGTCCAACACCGGCTGGACAAGCTGGTCGAACCGCAGCGGCCACGAGCCGGACGGGCCGGGCGTGAGCCGCGACGGGCCGCGGCGGGCGGCGAGCGGCACGGCGCGCGCGGCCACCGGCGCGCTGTCGCGCGATTCGTGGCAGCCGACGCAGGCGAGCGTCTGGCGCGGCGTGACGTAGGTGAGGCTGCGCATCGTCTGGATCGCCAGCCCGTCGGCGTCGAGCGCCTGGAAGAAAACCGAGACGCCGCTCGGCGCGCGGAAATACGCCGAGCCGTCCGCCTCCACCGGCGCGGTGCCGATCAGGAACTTGCCGGGGTCTTCGCGCGACATGCCGATGACCGGTTTGTTCATGTGCGGCTGCACCTTCGGCGGCACGCCGATGACTCGCAGCGATTTCACCGCGCCGCGCGTCACGCCGGGCAGTCCCTGGTAAATGTCCTGAAGCAGAAAGCTGCCCTCGATGGCCTCGTCCGCCTTGGCGCTGGCGGCGAGGGCGGGCGGACGCGGCTGGCGGCGGACCGGAATCGGGTTGCTGCTGGAAATCGCCGGGTCGCGGTAAAGCAGGCTCAGGTTGCCGAACGCGTCGTAGAGATAGAGGCCCATCGCGTTGACGGGATTCCGCTCGGTGTTGTCCACGCGGCAATGCGGCGGCAACGCGCGGTTGCTCCAGCCGGCGAGGAAATGCTGCTCCGAGAGCGGCCACGGGTTCGCGTAGTAGGCGCCGACGTTCGCCTCGGTTTCCGGGAACGGAATCTCCGGCGTCAGGCGCACGATCGGCGCGGCTTCCTCGGTGCCGAGGTTGCGGTCGAGCAGCACCAGCGAGCCGCCGATGATGGAATGATGCGCGGTGGCGGTGAAGACGAGCTTGTGCGAGCGCGGGATCGGCCGCGCGTCGCAGACGACCTGCGGGCGGACGGTGTAGTTGCCATAGACCAGTTGCGGGTTGGTGCCATCGGGGTTGGTGGACCAGAGGCTGAAGAACGGCCCGTTGAAGCGGTCAATGTAATCCCACCGCGTGTAGAGGACGCGCCCGTCGTTGGCGACCGCCGGCGTGTATTCGAAGTTCTCGAACGCCGAGATCGGCCGCAGGTTTCCACCGTCCGCGTTCATCGCGTGCAGCGTGAAGACCGGCACCGGCCGGAAGTTGTCGCCGCCGCAACGCACGTAGCTGTCGGGCAGGTCTTCGCGCGCCGTGCCGGCGGTGCCGGCGGAGTCGGTCTGGAGAAACACGCCTTTGCGCGTCGAGAGAAACACGATGTCGCCGCCCGGCAGATAGCGCGCGTCGAAGTCGTCGTAGCGCCCGTGCGTCAACTGCCGCCGCCCGCTGCCGTCGAGGTTCATCTCGAAGATATGATGGAACGAATCCTCCGGCAGGTTCGATTTCGTGACCTTGTCCTTCAGTTCCGGCACCTCCGGATAAAAGCGGCAGTAGGCGAAGAGCACCTTCCGGCCGTCGCTGGAGAGGTCGGGCCGCAGGAAACTTCCGGCCGGCATGTCGGCGGTGAGGCAGCGCAGCCTCGGTTGCGGTCCCTTGAAGTTTTCCAGCACAAACACGCCGCCGCCCGGCCGCGACCACCAGCCGTAGAACTGGTCCGACATGTGCGGGAATTGCGTCGGCGCGGATTTCACAAAGAGAACCGAATCGAAATCGAGCAACGGATTCCGCAGCGCCAGCTTTCGCACCGCCCAACGCGCGTCGAGGTAAAGCCGCTGCCGCGCGTCCTCGGCGGCGTCGGAGGGAAGCCGCTTCAGTTGATCGCCGAGCTGCCGCAGCGCCGCCGCGTCATCATCCACCGCCACGCCGCGCGCGCGCAAATCCTCCGCGAGCCGCAGGCCGCGCTCGATGACCTTCGCCGTGGGGAACACGCGCGGCCCGGCCGGCGCGGGCATGTGCGTCGCCGACCACGCGCTGACGCTGCTTTGTGTCGCCGGCCTGCCGCGCGCGACGTTGCGGCCGTCCGCGGCGTAAATCTCCACCTCGTCAAGATGGAAGTAACTCTTGCCGCGCAGTTGCAGCCGGACGTAACGCGCCGTCGCGCCGTTGAGCGGCACGGCGAGCGGTTTCTTGTCGGTGAAGCCGTAGAACGTCGTGCCGTTGTGCTGGTAAGCCTGCCGGAAATCTTTCGCGTCGTCGGAGAGCAGCACGATGATCCGCGAGTTGCGCGGGGCGCAACTGTCGCAGCGGTTGTAGAGCACGATGCGCTCCAGCGCCGTCGCCTTGCCGAGGTCCACCTGCCACCACGGGTCTTGTTCATACGCGGTGTGGAAACCCCACTTGCCGTCCTTCACGCCATCGCACCCGCCCGCGGCGTCCTGCGCCGGCGTCATCTTCCCGCCAACGCGCGGACCGGTTTCGCCGGCGCTCTGGCGGAGTGATTCGGGATTCAGCCAGTCGGCTTCGATCTGCTGCGGGCTGATGACCGCCGCGCCGGTCTGGATCGCCGGCGCATCATCTCGAGCGGCGGTGAGAAGCAAGAGGCTGAAAAAGCACACCGCCTGGAGGACGCAACGGTTCCTTCTCATACCGGATTTGTTAGCAGACCCCGGCGCGAACGGCGAGCCGATTCCTTCCTAAATCCTCGGCAAACAAGCCATCGTCGTGTATGAGGTCGGGGCATGACCCATCAGCATCGCGGTGGCCTGTGGTCGAAGATGATTTCGCTGGCGGCGGCGGTCGCGCTGGCCGGCGCGGCGGAGACTGAAAACGTTCCGGCGCTGCGCGATGTCTTCAAAGACAAGTTCGACATCGGCGTCGCGGCGGAGGTGTTGCCGGGGAACTACCAGCCGGAGGAACTCGCGCTGCTCTGCCGCCACTTCGGCGTCGTGACGCCGGAGAACGACCTGAAGCTCCATCATGTCCAGCCGCGCGAGGGCGCGTTCCGCTTCGAGAGGCCCGACGCGTTCGTGGCGTTCGCGGAGGCCCATCATCTGAAGATCGTCGGCCACAATCTGTTCTGGATGCGCGACAACGAGACGCCGGCATGGTTCTTCAAGGACGGCGATCAACCGGCTTCGCGTGACCTGGTTCTGAAACGGATGCGCGAACACGCCCGCGCCGTCGCGGGCCGTTATCGCGGCAGGATTGCCTGCTGGGACGTGGCGAACGAGGCGCTCTCGGACGGCGGCGAATTTCTGCGTCCGTCGAAATGGCAATCGCTGGCCGGCGATGACGTTGTCGAGCAGGCGTTCCGTTTCGCCCACGAGGCCGACCCGCAGGCGAAGCTGATTTACAACGACTACTCGATCGAGTCGCCGGAAAAACGCCCGAAGCTCCTGCGGCTGCTGCGCGAGTTCAAGGCCCGCGGCGCGCCGATTCACGTCGTCGGCATTCAGGGCCATTGGGAACTGGACGCCATTCCGTTCGCCGACATCGAGAAGACCATCGAGGCCGTAAGCCAACTCGGCGTGAAAGTGGCGATCACGGAACTGGACCTCGGCGTGGTGCGGCGTGGCGAGGCGTGGATGGACGCCGGCAAGCAACGGGAGGCGTTGAAGAAGCCCGATCTCTACGCCGCCGGTTGCCCGCCCGACGTGCTTCAGCGGCAGGCGGAGCAATATGCCCGATTGTTTCAACTTTTGCTCAAACATGCCGGAGCCGTGGAGCGCGTGACGTTCTGGGGTCTGCACGACGGGCGCAGCTGGCTCAACGACTGGCCGTGGAAGAGGACCGACCACGGTTTGATTTTCGACCGCCGGTTCCAACCCAAGCCCGCGTTCTTCGCCATCGCCGCCGAAACCTCCTGCAGCAAGCCGTAGCCGCGGCGCCGCCGGCCTTTGACTTGCGCGTTTGCGGTTTCGTTGTAGGTTCCGCGGTGTCTGAATACGAAATCGAAACCGGAGAGAAACCCATGATGACCCGCCGAGATGCCCTGAAGAAAACCGCGCTCCTCACTGCCGTGACAACCCTTCCCTGGCTGTTGCGCCGCCAAGCCATCGCAGCCGCCGCCGCGCCCGCCGGGCCGTTCACGCTGCCGCCGCTGCTTTTTGCGTTCGACGCGCTCGAACCGCACATTGACGCGCGGACGATGGAGATCCACCACGACAAACACCACCAGACTTACGTCACCAACCTGAACAAGGCGGTGGCCGGCCATGCCGATCTGGCTGGAAAGACGGTCGAGGAACTCATCCGCGATTTGAAATCCGTGCCCGAGAGCATCCGCAAGGCGGTGCAGAACAGCGGCGGCGGTCACGCCAATCATTCGTTCTTCTGGCAGTGTCTCAAAAAGAACGATGGCGGCAAACCCGCCGGCGAGCTGGACAAAGCCATCGAGAAGAAATGGGGCAGTTTCGACGGGTTCAAGGCGGAGTTCACCAAGGCCGCCACCACACAATTCGGCAGCGGCTGGGCATGGCTGTCACTCGACGGCAGGGAACTCGCCATCGAGCAGACGCCGAATCAGGACAGCCCGCTCTCGCGAGGCCGCACGCCGTTGCTCACGATTGACGTTTGGGAGCACGCCTACTACCTCAAGTATCAGAACCGCCGGCCGGAATACATCGCCGCATTCTACAACGTGATCAACTGGGACTTCGTCTCCGAGCGTTACGCGAAGCTTGTGAGTTGAAATTCGAAGCGCGCCGACTGCCGCTGTCGTCGAAGTCGAAGATCGAGGTTGTGCCGGCAAGGATGCCGTCGCCAGCGTGAACTTTGTCTTTCGGGGTGAAAGAGCCTTGTCTCCGGCCGGCTTCCATTCTAGATTTCGCGCCGACATCCGCGGAGTCAACATACGAACATTCAGAAAAAGCTGATTATGAGCAAATCATCGTCCTCGCACATCACGCGTCGTCAAATGTTGCAGCGCAGCGCCGGCCTCGCCACCGCGGGCGCGCTGGGCGCGAAAGCAGGAGTCGCGCAGGCCGCCGGTGCCGCCGTCACCAAGGGCCGCATCAAGCAATCCATCGTGTATTGGTGCTTCGAGACGGCCGGGGACAAATGGGGCATCGAGAAAATGTGCCAGATCGCCAAGCAACTCGGCGTCACCAGCGTCGAGCTTCTCGATGCGAAGCATTATCCCGTGCTCAAGCAACACGGCCTGACCAACGCCATCGCGCAGATTGACATGAGTCCCGATGCGCCGTTCGTGTTCGGCTTCAACAATCCCGACAACTGGCCGCGCGTGACGAAGGCCACCGAGGAGGCCATTGACGGGGCCGCCGCCTACGGCTATCCGAGCGTCATCTGTTTCACCGGCTACAGCGCGAAGAATCCGCACGATCCCAAAAGCCCGCGCATCTCGCCGGAGCGCGGCGCGAAGAATTGCGTCGAGGGCTTCAAGAAGATCGTCCGTTACGCGGAGAAGAAGAACATCACGCTCTGCATGGAGATGCTGAACACCCGCGCGACCGATCACCCGATGAAGGGCCATCCCGGCTACCAGGGTGACCATGTGGATTATTGCATAGACATCATTCGCAAGGTCGGCTCGCCGCGGCTGAAACTGTTGTTCGACGTCTATCACGTCCAAATCATGGACGGCGACGTCATCCGGCGCATTGGACAGATCAAGGAATTCATCGGCCACGTCCACGTCGCCGGCGTTCCCGGCCGCGGCGAATTGGACGCCAAACAGGAGGTAAACTTCCCGCCGATCATGCAGGCGCTGCTCGACGTGGGCTACACCGGCTACGTCGGGCAGGAGTTCATCCCGACGCGCGACCCGCTCCAGGGCTTGCGCGAGGCGATCAGCCTCTGCGACGTGTAACGCCGGACGGGTTTCGCATCGTGTCACAACCAGCCAGTTGCAGCGGTTTTCGGAAGCAGGCGTTGCGGCTTCTCGCCTCAACCTTGCTGATTCTGCCGGCGACTGTGACGCCGCTTTCCGCCGCGACGAAAGACCTCGGCAACGGCTTCAGCGACCACGGCGTCGCCACGCCCGTGAGCAACGATCGCGGCGTGGTGGCGGCGGCGGACGGCGACGGGCGCGACGTGGCGCTGGTGTGGCTCTACGATCATCGCGGCGGCTACGCGCTTCTGATGGTGGACGCGGCGACGGGCCAAAGCACAGAGTTTCCAACGCCGTATCCGTGGGCCAACGACGGGCCCTATGCCTCGATCCTGTCAAGCGAGGGGAAATACTACACGCATTTCGGCAGCCATTTCTCGGAGTTCGATCCCGTCAAGCGCGCGTTCACGTTTGTCGGGAAAACCAAGCCGCAGATGGCGATGAGCATGACGGAAGCCGACGACGGCACGATTTGGTCGGCGACCTATCCGAACTGCGGCCTCGTCTCGTTCAATCCGAAGACACGCGAGCTCAAGGACCACGGCTATGTGAACAAGGAGAACTGGATGCAATACCCGCGCAGCGTGGCGGTGGACGACGCGGGCTGGGTGTATGTCAGCGTTGGCAGCACCGCCGGCCAGATTGTCATCTACGACCCGCAGACCGCCAAGGCGACGCCGTTTTTTGCCTCGAACGAGCGCAGCAAAGGCTACACCTCGCTTTATCGTGATCTGGACGGCATGGTTTATGGCTGCGCGCCGAACGGCGCGAGCGACGGCTGGTATGAATTCCACAAAGGCGAGGCCCGCAAGGTCGGCAAGCACGCGGCGAAGATGAAACCCATCATCGCTGGCAGCCAGGGTCTGATGTATCCCGGATTTCCCGACGGCAAGCGGCTCGTGCGTTGTGACACCGTCGAGCGCGCCATGGTCGTCGCCGATCCGAAGACGAAGCAGACGAAGACGTTGAAATTCGACTACACCAGCGAGGGCGCGGGTGTCATGGGCGTCGCCGCCGCGCCCGACGGCACGATCTGCGGCGGCACGGCGTTCCCGATGCGCTTCTTCAGTTTCAACCCGAAGAGCGACCAGTGGACCAACCGGCCCGCCTACAGCCAGTTCAACACCGTGGCGCGGCAAGGCGACCGGTTTTTCTTCGGCGGCTACGGCCACGGTTTTCTGCTGGAGTGGGACCCGGCGCGCCCGTGGGTGGACACCGTGAAGGGCCGCGCGGATTGCAACCCGTTGTTCCTGACCGACTGCCATCCCACCATCAATCGCCCGCACAAACTGCTCGCACATCCCGACGGTCGGACGCTCGTGCTCGCCGGCACGCCCGGCTACGGCTACACCGGCGGTGGCCTGCTTTTCTGGGACCGCCAGACCCGCA
Organism: uncultured bacterium; assembly: GCA_903870275.1. GTDB lineage: Bacteria > Verrucomicrobiota > Verrucomicrobiia > CAIQCK01 > CAIQCK01 > CAIQCK01. The sequence continues at coordinate 45,275 of CAIQCK010000046.1, forward strand.
CGCGGACGCTGCTCGAACACACCGACATCCTCCCGCAACACTCGACGATGACATTGGCGGCGTTGCCCGGCGGCAAACTGCTTGGCGGCACCACGACCGCCGCCGGCACCGGCGGCGAGAAGAAGGCCACCGAGGCGGAGCTTTACCTCATGGACATGGCGACGAAGAAACTCGACTGGCATGCCGTCGTGTTTCCCGGTGTGCAGAGCTACACCGATCTTTGCCCCGGCCCAAAGGGTCTGGTCTTCGGCTTCGCGGATTACGGACGGTTTTTCGTATTCGATCCCGCCGCGCGCAAAGTCGTCCATGAGGAAAACACATCGGCGACGTTCGGCCCGACGACCTCAAACCAAGGCCCGCGCGTTTTTGTCACCGACGGCAAGAGCCGTTTTTTCATTTTGTTTCTGCGCGGCATCGCCGAACTGAATCCCGACACTTTCAAAATCACGCTGCTGGCCAAGTCGCCCGTGCCCATCAGCGGCGGCGGCGATTACCTCGACGGCCGTATCTACTTCGCCAGTGGCTCGCACGTTTACAGCTTCAAAACCGCGGATTGATGACGCCCGCGCCGCTCACTACATACGGCTCGATAGGATGAACAAAAGTTTGCGGTAAAAATGGGATGAGTTTCCTCGAAATACTGTTGATCGCGGTCGGGCTGGCCATGGACGCGTTTGCGGTGGCGTTGAGTGCGGGAGCGACCGGCCACGGGCAGCGGATACGCCCGGCGCTGCGGATCAGTTTTCACTTCGGCTTGTTTCAGTTTCTGATGCCGGTGATCGGCTGGTATCTGGGCGTGCGGCTTCAGCAGTATATCGCGGGGTATGACCGATGGGTCGCGTTCGGGCTGCTGGCGTTTGTCGGCGCACACATGCTCTACGAATCATTCCAGCGCGAGCCGGATGAACTGCCGGGCGACCCGACGCGCGGGCTGCGGCTGGTGGCGCTATGCGTGGCGACGAGCCTTGACGCGCTGGCGGTGGGCCTGAGCCTGGCGATGATCGGCGAGCGGATTTGGTATCCGAGCGCGGTCATCGGCGTGGTGACGGCGGCGTTGTCGCTGCTCGGCATTCAACTCGGCAACCGCCTGCGCGGCGCGTTCGGCAAACGCATGGAGCAGATCGGCGCCGTCATCCTCATCGTAATCGGCGCGAGGCTTCTGTTTTAACTGCCGGGGTCACAAGGCGGAACAGTCGCGTGGCATTGGCCTGATACTGACTCCGCCTCGTTTCCTCGGCGGCTACGGGGAATCGTCCCGGCGTCGCTTGCCGTCCTTCGGGTCCTTTAGCGCGTTTCGCGGGCAGCTTCCGCGGCCTGCACCACGGCTTTCATCTTCGCGAGGCCGGTTTTGATGGCGTCGAGCGCGGGTAGTTTCCAGTAGTCGGCATTGAACAACTCCAGCGACAGCATGACGTCGCAGTGATTGGCGGCGAGGTTCGCCAGGATTTGCTTCAGCGGCGCAATGCCGTCGCCGGGCCAGATGCGGTGGGCGTCCTTGATCGTCTCGCGCGGCGGATCGGCGGGATAGTCGTTCATGTGGAAACAATGGATCGCCTGCCGTCCAAACAGCCGCATCGCCGCCGGCTCGACGCCGCCTTTATACATATGGAACGCGTCGAGCAGGACGCACGCGTCGGGATGGCTGGCTTTCGCGGCGACGTAGGCGGCGTCCGCCGCGTGACCCAGGTTGGTCGAAGAGCCCCAGACTTCCAGTTGCGGCACGACGCCGATCTGCCGGCCGATGTCGAGAATGACGCGGTAACGTTCGGCGGCGCGATCAAGGTCAATCTTCGCGGCGCGATTCGCCCCGGCCGGCGGCGCGGCGATGCGCGTGCCGCCAAGTTGCGCCACGAGGTCCATGTCGCGCTTGAACTGCTCGACGCCCTTGGCGCGCTGCGCGTCGTCATCCACGATCCACTGCGGGAAACCGATGGCGTCCACGACCTGCAGGTCGAGGTCGCGGCAGCGCTGGCGGAGATCCTTTAGCGAGCCGCCGGACTCGGCGAACTTCGCAATGTCGCGGACCCACGGCTCGATGCCTTCGTAGCCGGCCTTGGCGGCGACTTCGATCTGTTCGGCAATGCCGAGTTTCTGGCCGAGGATCGTGCCGGTGTTCAACGAAAAGTGGAACCGATGGCACGCCGGCTCGACGGAACCGGTGGCGGCGCGCAGCGGCAACGGCCCGGCCGCCGCCGCGCCGAGGACGACGCCGGCGCGGTTGAGAAGTTGTCTGCGAGTCAGTTTCGTGTTCATGCAATGATGGCTGCTTTTGTAACCGGAATCGCGCTGCGGGGCAACGTTCGCGACAAATGCCTTGCGGTTCGCGGCGGCGGCCACTAGAAATCCACCGGTTCCAACGAGGAGACGATCTATGCTGAATTCAATGACGCGGCGGGAGTGGATGGCGACGGCGGCCATGATGGCGGGCGCGGCTGCGCTGCCGCGGCCAGTAAGCGCCGAGGGGAAAACCAAGTTTCGCGAGATCGCGCCGTGGACGCTCTACTCGTTCGACAACGGCCTGAACGGGCCGGACGTACCGGAGATCGGAGCGAAGGCGGCGTTGCTGAAGAAGCTCGGCTATGCCGGCATGACCGATCACTACGGTCTGCACCGGCTGGCGCAGGTGCTGGAGGCGCTCGACAAGGAAGGGCTGGAGTTCGCGTCGCTGTATTGGACGCCGAAGGTGGAGGACGAACTGGACCCGAAATTGCGCGACGCCATCACGCTGCTCCGGGGCCGCCGCGCGCGGATTGAGATCGGGTTTCTGTCCAAACAGTTCAAGCCGTCGGACCCCGCCGCCGACGCGAAAGCGATCGAAACGATCCGGCGCGTTGCCGAATGGTGCGGCGACACGGGGCCGGTGGTTTCGATTTATCCGCACAAAGGTTTCTGGACCGAGCGCGTCGAGGACGGCGTGCGGCTGGCGCGGCAGGTCGGTTTGAAGACGGTTGGCACCAACCTCAACCTCGTCCACTGGAAATGGGTGCCGGAGTTGAAGCCGCTGGACGCGCTGCTGGCCGAAGCCGCGCCGCACCTGATGCTGGTGACCATCAACGGCCTCGACACGAAAAACAAAAACGCCATCGTTTCGCTGGCGGACGGCGATTTCGACGTGGCCCCTTGGCTCGCGGCGGTGAAGAAAGCCGGTTACAACGGCCCCATCGGTCTCCAGTGCTACAGCATTAAAGGCCCGTCCGAGGATCACCTGAAGCGTTCGATGGCGAAGTGGCAGGAGATCAAGAAGCAACTCGGCGTGTGATGGCGGACAACGCGCGCCGCGCCGTCAATTCGGAAATCCCAAATCCTCGCCGTCGTGGAACACGACGCCGATTTGCTCCAGGCTGCCGTGTCGCCCGTTATACCAGAGCAGCCATTGCCGGCCGTCGAAGATGGCGAAGGGTTTGTAGCAGGCGTCATGGTCCCACTTGTCTTTGCCCGGCTGGATGATCGGGTTGGCCGGATGCCGTTGCCAGTTCGTGATGCCGTCCTTCGAGCGGGCCACACCAATCTGCGCGTGATGCACGTCGCGGAAGCCGATGTAAAACATCAGATACCAGTCGCCATGTTTTTCGACCTGGCAGCCAGTGACCTTGTGTTGTTCCCACTCGCTGGCCGGGTCGAACTTGAAAATGGGATTGGCCTCGTGCTTCGACCAGGCCAATCCGTCCGCGCTCGTCGCGTAGCCGATGGCGTCCGGCTCGTATTGCTCGCCGCCGGAATACCACATCCGAAATTGTTTGGCCTCCTCGTCCCAGAGGACATGCGGGACCATCAAAGCGACCTTCTCCCAAGGCTTCTCCGGCGAAAGCACCGGCTTGTCGCTCATCCGTTTCCACGTGATGCCATCGGGGCTGGTCGCGTAGCCGATCCATGAATGACCCTTCGCCTGACCGGTGTACCACATGTGATAACCATCGCCGCGCTTCACCACAACGGGCCGGTTGATGTCGTCCTCCCAACCGCTCTCCTTCCTTGGACCGAGAACGATCTGCGGCGGCTCGCTCCAGTGGATGCCGTCCTTGCTCTCGACGAGCGCAACGCTTTTCTTCGGCCGCCACGAGAGCCACATGCGGTAACCGCCGCCTTCCTTCAACACCGAGATATCGAAGCAGGTGCCGTATTTTCCGCCCATCACCGGGTTGTCTTCGAACTTTTTCCAGCCGGCTGACGTTTCCGGGGCGGCGGCTTCCGACGCCGCAGAAAGTTTGCCCGTAACTCGCGTGAGTTTTTCTGCGGCGGCGATTTCTATTCCGTTGCTGAAAACGTGCAGGCCCTTTCCTTGGCCATACCGCCCGCCGCTCTTGTCGTAGAGGATTGTCAGCCAGTGTCCGTGATAACGGATTTGGTCGAGGCAGAAATAATCCCACGTCGCTTCCGGCACGAGCGGGTTGACCTCGACGGTTTCGTCGGCGCGCGGTCGCAGGCCGATCAGGCCGGTGATCACAAGGTCGCAGAAGGTCGAGTGGTTGTAATCCTTGCCGCGTTCCTCGCCGCCCTTGCCGGCATCCCACGTGCCGTTCTTCCACGTCTTCAGCCGCGTCCGGGCAATCCAGTCGCCGTTGGCCGGGTTGAGATTTTCATCAATCCATGGCACCACGCGGCCATCATCGAGTTGGAGATGATGCGACTTCGTGTAGATCTTCAGCAGGTCGAGGTAATCTTTCTTACCGACCACATCCTGGTCGTAGTTGTTCAGCAGATTGGCCAGTCCGGTCAACGTGACCGCGGTCGAAAACGGCCAACTGGGGCCGTTCCACTGGCATTCGTGGCCTGTGTAGGAGATTTTGAATTTCGGGTGTCGCTGCTCGGCGGTCGTGGGCCCATACGGAGCGTGGAATCCCTGAGGATCCATGATCTGTTTCCAAGCGACCGACTTGTCAGCGTCAGGCAGATTGAAATACCACGGCGTGTAACCGTGCAGTTCGCGCACGTCGGAAAACTTTGTGTCCTGGCCGCGAGGCAGTACCTTGAAGAACTTGGCCGCCGGATCCCACAGGCTGTCTTGTGTCAGTCGCTTGATCTCCGCCGCCTTGGCTCGGAACTGCTCCGCGACGGCTTTCTGCCCCGCCCGGTCCGCGATGTGGGCAATCGCCAGCGCGTCGCCATACATGTAACTGTTGATCGTGACGCGGTAGCCGAGCTGTTTCGGGTGCAACGCGCCGCTGATGGACACCTCCATGCCATCGCGGTCATCCATCTGCCAGAACAACCCGTTGCCATCGCGATGATCGCCTTCCCACGCCTCGTAGTTCTTGATCAGGTCGGGCAACAATTCCTTCGCGAGCCGGTCGTCGCCAGTGACTTGCGCGCGCGCCCAGATCGAATCGGCGGCCCAGAAACTGTAACGCCGTGGTTCGCCCCCGCCGCGAAACCAGAATCGCGCGTAGTCGTCGAGATACTTCGGTTCCGCCAGCCAGCGGCCTTCGTGCAGGTGGTGACCGGCCGGGCCGTTGATGGAATTGTATTTCCCCGACCACCCGACCTTCGGCAAAAACTCCGTGATGATAAACCCGTCCGGCGTCTGCCGGATGGCTTTGCGGAAGGTCCACCAGCGGAAATAGTAAATCTCCTCGATCTCCTTGTCTGGGCAGTCCAGCAGCGGGATGTAGTTCTTGAGGAAGCCCCACGCCGCAGCGTTGGGGATATGCTGGACGTAGAGTTCCCGATCGTTCTTGTTGAAGGACTCGATGTAGTGTTGGAAAGTTTCAGGTTTGAGCGCAAGCGGTCGGGGCAACTCCGACGACGCGGCCCACAGATGAGGCGTTGGTGCCATTACAACCATCACCGCGACTGCGCAGAATGTCATCCATGGTGTCATGATGAAAACTCCTTATGGCTCCGTTTCTCAGGCGTCCTTCGGTCGCAACCCGTTATTTTCCAGGGAATTTCACCGCGGGTCCAGAATGCCCGCAATCCCATGCCAAGGCCACGCAAAATCGCGCGGCGTGGGCCGCGGAAAACCGTTGAGAGCGTCCCGGCGTGGCCATGAGGAAGGACTTTCGGCGTTCATCTCACATTCTGTCTTTGCATCGCCAACGACTGCCATGCAAGATTCCGGCGCATTTTTTTGGAACGGTTATGAAAATGGCGTTGAACTCATGAAACATTTTGTGATCCACACCGACGGCGCGTGCGAGGGCAATCCCGGCCCCGGCGGCTGGGCGGCCGTCCTGCGCGGCGACGGTCTCGTTCGCGAGATCGCCGGCGGCGAACCCGCCACGACCAACAATCGCATGGAACTCCAGGCTGCCATTGCCGCCCTCATCGCCGTCGGGGAACCCTGCGAAATGGAAATCTTCACTGACTCCCAATACCTCCGCAAAGGCATCACCCAATGGCTGCAGCTCTGGAAAGCCAGAGGCTGGCGCACCGTCAGCCGCCAGCCCGTGAAGAACGACGACCTCTGGCGCCAGCTCGACCAACTGGCCGCGCCCCATCGCATCACATGGAAATGGCTCAAAGGCCACGCCGGTCATCCCGACAACGAACGTTGCGATCATCTCGCCGGACTGGAGATTGCGAAGCTTCGCGGACGCCACACGCCGCAACAACTCGCCGTCCTGCGCGCCGGTTTCGACGACGCCCGCTCCCCTCAAAACCAGCAGGGACTGCTCTTCTGACACCCCCCGCCCCGCTGTGGCGGCGGTCATTTTCCGAGAAATTTCACCGCCGCCTCCGTGCGGGAGTGGACATGAAGCTTGCGGTAGATGCGGCGGATGTGGCTGCGCACGGTGTCGGTGCTGATGCCGAGCTTGTCGGCGATCTCCTTGTAGTGCTGGCCGCGCGCCAGCAACGAGAGCAGCTCGCGCTCGCGGTCGGAAAGGCCTTCGCCGCCGGCGGGCGCCGGCTTTTCCGTCTGGAAGAACTGCACGACATGCCGCGCGATTTCCGGCGACATCGGCGAGCCGCCGGCGCTGACCTGCTCGATGGCGGCGAGCAGTTCGGTGGGCGCGGCGCGTTTGAGCAGGTAGCCGCTCGCCCCGGCGCGCAACGCCGCGAAAATCAGCTTCGTGTCGTCAAACATGGTGAGCATGACGACCTCGGTTTCCGGCAGGCGGCTCTTCAGTTCCCGCGTGCATTCGATGCCGGACATCTTCGGCAGGTTGATGTCCATGACGACGACGTCGGGCGGTTTGTCCGGCAGCGCCTTCAGCGCCTCCTCGGCCGACGGAAACGCCCCGATGCAACGGAATCCCTTGCGGCTCGATATCAGGTCGGCGAGGTCTTCCCGCAGGTTCTTCTCGTCTTCGACGATGGCGATGGTGATGGGCATGGGGATGCGTAATTGGTAATTGGTGATTGGTTATTCGTGTTTGAGCGGCAGCGTGAACAGCACGCGTGTTCCTTTGCCGGGGGCGCTTTCGATCTGGCAATTGCCGCCGGCGGCGGCCAGCCGCTCACGCAGGTTGGCCAGCCCATGGCCGTTGGCGCGCGCGGCGGCGGGGTTGAAGCCCCGGCCGTTGTCTGCGATCTGGACACGCAGCGACGCTGGCTCCACCGCGATGCTCAGCTTGATTTCCGTGGCGGCGGCGTGTTTTACAGCGTTGTTCAGCACTTCCTTGGCGGCCAGCAGCAGGTTGTGTCGCGCCTCGGACGAGAGCGGCACGGCGGGCACGTTCTCCGGCAGGTCTTGGCTGAGCCGGATGCCGGCGGCGGCGAGGTATTCGGCGGTGTAGTCGCTGAGGTAACCAATGAACCGCGCCAGCGTGTCGTTGCCGGGATTCACCGTCCAGACGATCTCGTCGAGCGACTGCGACACCTCACGGGCGGCGCGGGAAAGCTTCTCCGCGCGCGCCGCGGCGTCGGGCGAAGCTGCCGCGTCCTGGCGCACCGTCTCGCTCAACAGCGCGACGCGCGTCAGCCCCGCGCCGAGGTGGTCGTGCATGTCCCGGGCAATACGCGCGCGTTCCTCGTCGAGCGCGTGTTGCTGCTCCAGCGCCCGCAACCGGCGTTGCGTGCGGCGGACGGACGCGTACCGCCCCAGCGCGGCGGCGAGCGCGATCACCGAGGCGAGGACGGCGAGACGGAACCACAGGGTTTGCCAGAGCGCGGGCTGGACGATGAAGTCGAGCGTCGCGCCGGCGGTGTTCCAGACGCCCTCGGCGTTGCACGCGGTGACTTGAAACCGGTAGCGGCCCGGCGGCGTGCGCAGGAAAGTGGCCACCCGTGCGCGGCTGGTCTCGCTCCAATCCTCCCCCGCGCCTTCGAGGCGGTAGCGGAAGCGCACTTTCTCCGGCGCGGTGAAACTCAACGCCGTGTAGCGCACTTGAACCCGTTCGCACCGCGGCGGAATCCCAACGAGATCGGACACGGGCAGCGGCCGGTCGTCGGCCAGAATCTCCTCGATGCGCACCGGCGGAGGCTCGGCACGGCCGATGAGGTCTTTCGGATTTACCTCGACGGCGCCGCGCCGCGTGGCGAACCAAAGCCGGCCGTCGCGCGCGCGGCAGGCAGCGTTGCGATAGCCCTCCGAAAACTCGAAGCTGCCCAGCCCGTCGCTGCGGCCGTAGGCGATGCAATCCATCGTCGCGTTTACGCCCGCCGCGACCGCTTCGAGACTGGCGCGCTCGGCGCGGAACAGTCCGCGCGACGAGCCGAACCACAGATTGCCACCGCCGTCGTCGAGAATCTGGCGAATGTCGTCGTCGCGAAGTCCGTGGCGCGTGGTCAGCAGGCTGAACTGGCCTTGCGCGAACCGCACCAAGCCGTCGTGCGTGCCGATCCAAAGCGTGTCCGGGCCGTCGGCGAGGAGGGTCTGGATGGTGCCGGTCGTCAATCCCTGCTCGCGGCCGTAATGTTGCCAATGGCCGTTCTTGTGCCGGTGCAACGTGCCGTTCTGCGCGCCGACCCACAGGCATTCGCCCCGGTAGTCCTCGATCGCGGTGACATCCCGCAAACCCTCCGCCATCGGCACATGTGTGACCAGACCGTTGTCCCTGCACAGCAAGCCGTTTTCAGCGGTGCCAATCCATAAAACGCCATTCAAATCCACCCGCAACGATTCGATGAGTTCACCCTTGAGACCTTCGTTCGTGAACCTGCCCTTGTATCCGTTCAGCAAGCCGGAGCCGAGCGTGCCAAACCACAAATCGGCCGCGCGCGGTGGGGCGCAGATCGTGGTGAGCACGCCGCCGGGCCAGCCGTGGTCCACGGAAAAGGCGGTGTAGCGGCCGTTGGCCAACCGCACAACGCTGGGGGTGCGCGAGGCGAACCACAGCGCGCCGTCGCCGTCCTCGCAGATGGAACTGACGGCATTGCTCCCGAGGCCGTTCCGCGAGTCGTGGAGCTTGATCTGGCGGAGCCGCAACCGGTTCAGTCCATCGCCCCACGTGCCGACCCAGAGATTGCCCTCGCGGTCCTCGTGGATGGCGGTGATGGAATGATGCGAGGTCGGCACGCGCTCGATGCCTCCGTCGTCGAGGCGGTAGAGGCCTTGTTCCTTGGTGCCGATCCAGAGCACGCCGTCGCGGGTTTCCAGAAGCGTCTGGATTTCCGCCGCGCCGCCGCTCCACGGCATCTGGCCCATGAGCAGCGTCTGGCCGCGCTCGTTGAACTTGCGCAGCACGTTCTCGCGCGCCAGCCAGCAGCCGTCGTCGCGCCGCGGCTGGAACTGCGGCAACGGCACGTCGGTGGTGAGGGTGATGAAGCGGGTGCCGTCGAAGAATCCGCACGAGGTTTCGGTGGTAAACCACGTCCGGCCGTGAAATCCGGCGATGCAATTGACCGCGCCGCTTCCGGCGATGCCGTCGGCTTCGCCAAATTCCGTCCATTTTCCGTTGCGCCAGCGCGAGGCGCGCAGGTTCGGAAGGCCGGCCCACACGCCGCTCTCGCCGTCCGCGACGAGTGACGTGGGCCAGTTGGCCGGGTTGCCTGTCGGCGACGCCATTGTCTCGAACACGCCGTTGTGATGGCGGACGATGCCGCCGTGGCTCAAACCGATCCAGAGCGCGCCGTCGTTGTCTTCCGTCAGGAAACGGATGCTGCCGAAAACCAGCGCGGGCGTGTCGGCGGCGGTAAAAAGGCGGAAACGCGCGCCGTCGAACCGCGCCAGGCCGCGCGCCGTGCCGATCCAAAGATAACCGTCGTGCGTCTGCGTGATCGCGGCCACAGCGTCGTCGGGCAGGCCGTCGTCCACATCCCACCGCCGCAGCAGATAATCGCCTGCGGCCGTCGGTTCCTCCGCGGCGCGCGACGCCGGGCAAGTGAGGCACGCCAGCGAGATGGCCATTGTCATCGCGCGTAAAGCGAAACGGGTTTCTCCAAACGTGCTCACGGCGCGGCCAGCCTACTCCGGCCCGGTTGGCTTGTTAAAGAGCATATTTATGTGACTGTTCAAGGCGGGCGGTTCCGGAGAGACTGTGATAGATTACTGGTTGGAAAAGCGTTAAAAATAAGCGCCTTCGCAAGAACATTGGGAACCATGACCATGAGAACATATCCGAGAATCCTGATGGCCGCTGCGGTCGCGGTGGCGACCGGCGTCGCGCTGGCCGATCCCAAGCCGCCGGAGCCGCCGCCGCTGGAGCGCGCCGCGCCGCCGCCCGCCCACGTCAACTCCTCCGAAGGCATGGCGCCGCTGCCGTATCCGGCCGTGTTCCAGAAGCGCCAGGAGAAAAAGAACCCGCCGGTGCCGCCGGTGCTGGTGACGAAAATCCGCACGTCCGACGCCGAGGACTGGGCGCGCACGCCGAACGACCTCAAGGGCCTGCTCGAATCCATGAGCGCCGGCATGAACGTCAGTTTCTCGTCGAACATCAAGAGCTTCACGGAGATTTCCACCGACCCGACGAAGAATCCGGTGCTGTATCGTTCGGGCTACAAGCCCTTCAAGCTGGACGAGCGCGAGGTGAAGAACCTGCGCGCCTACCTGCTCAACGGCGGCACGATCATCTTCAACGCGCTGGTCGGCCATCCCGATTTCTACAAGTCGGCGCTGCAGGCAGCCCGCGACATCCTGCCGGAACAGCCGGTATATCAATTGCGCATAGACCACCCGGTCTTCCATTCGTTCTACAACATCGAGAAGGTGAAATACCGCGCCCGCATGGTGAAGGACGGCGTCGTGCCCTCGCAGAGTTCCTTCCCGCACCTCGACGGCGTGGACATTGACAACCGCACCGCGATCTTCATCTCGCGCTGGGACTTCTCCTGCGGCTGGGAATCCAACAAGCACGAGAGCTGGGGCTACGAAAACGAGGACGCGCGCAAGCTCGGCGCGAACATTTTCAGCTACGTCACCGCCATGCGCGACGCCGGCCGCAGCGTCGGCAAGAGCGTCGAGCTGATCAACGCCGACCGGAAGACCGCCGGCAAGTTCCGCGTCGGCCAGGTCATGCACAACGGCATGTGGCGCACCCGCTCGGCGGCGTTCCCGATGCTGCTGAACTCCTTCCACACCGTCACCGGCACGCCGGTGTCGTTCGAATTGAACCAGGTGAGCCTCGCCGACGCGTCGGTGTATGCGTATCCGTTCCTCTACCTGACCGGCACGACCGATTTCAGCTTCAGCGAAACCGAGCGCGCCAACCTGCGGCGGTTCCTGCAAAACGGCGGCGTGCTTTTTGCCGAGGCGGGCGAGGGCCGCGCGTCGTTCGACACCGCATTCCGGCAGGAGATGGCGCAAGTGCTGCCGGGCCGGTCACTGTCGCCGCTGCCGCCGGGCAGCGCGCTGTTCCGCGAGCCGATGGGCATCGCCACGGTGAAGGCGCGCCCCGCGCTCGCCGCCAAGCGCAGCAACCAGGTCGAGATGGCGCCGGAGATTTACGGCATCGAGTTGAATGGCACCATGTCGGTCATCTACAGTCCCTACGACCTGAGCGCGGGCTGGGAAGGCGCGCTGGCGCCCTACGCGCTCGGCTACGAATCCGCCGACGCCAAGAACATCGGCATCAACATCCTCTTCTCCGCCGTCGCGCGCTAGAACCGCCGCGTCGCCGCGAAACTCGTTCATAAAAAGCCCCGGCCGAATCATCGGCCGGGGCTTTTTGTTTCGGCGGCAACTGAAAAAGACTTCTGGCCGGACACCTGTGGAGGTCTTACTCTCCGCTTCGCCCGAAATTGGAGGCAAGCCGCCCTTGCGAAACAAAACATGAGCGACGAGAATCATCCCCGTCACGGCCGCATCGGTCGTTACCGCTGGCTTGTTTGCGCGCTCCTTTTCTTCGCCACGACGATCAACTACATGGACCGACAGGTCCTCAGCATCCTCGCGCCGGTGCTGCAAAAGGACATCGGCTGGAACGAACAGCAATACGCGCACATCGTCACGGCGTTTCAGGCGGCGTATGCCATCGGGATGCTGGCCTTCGGCCGGGTCGTGGACGTAATCGGCACGCGCCACGGTTACGCCATCTGCCTCGTGCTCTGGAGCCTCGCCGCGATGGCGCACGCCGCCGTGCGCAGCGTGTTCGGTTTCGGCGTGGCCCGATTCGCGCTCGGCTTCAGCGAGGCGGGAAATTTCCCGGCGGCGATCAAGGCGGTGACGGAGTGGTTTCCGAAGCGCGAGCGGGCGCTGGCCACCGGCCTCTTCAACTCCGGCACGAACGTCGGCGCGATTCTGGCGCCGCTGGTGGTGCCGTGGCTGACGCTGCATTACGGCTGGCAGGCGTCGTTTCTGGTGCTTGGCGCGACGGGTTTTGTGTGGCTGGTGTTTTGGTATGCATTCTACGATGCGCCCGACTGCTCGCGCCGCGTCACGCCGGAGGAGCTGGCGCACATCCTGAGCGACGCCGAAAAGCCGTCGGCCGGACACGTTTCATGGTTCCGGCTGCTGGGTTTTCGGCAAACGTGGTTTTACATCGTTGCCTACTCCTTCTCGGCGCCGGTCTGGTGGTTTTATCTCTACTGGCTGCCGAAGTTTTTGCATCACCAGCACCGGCTGGACTTGGGCGGACTCGGCCCGCCGTTGATCGTGATTTACTCGATGACGTGCGTGGGCGCCGTTGGCGTCGGCTGGTTTTCGGGGTTCTTGTTGCGGCGCGGCTGGTCGGTCAACGCCGCGCGCAAGACGGCGATGCTGCTGTGCGCGCTGGCAGTGGTGCCGGTGGTGTTTGCGGCGAACACGTCGCAGCTCTGGCTCGCCACGTTGCTGATCGGGCTGGCGATGGCGGCGCACCAGGGCTGGGCGTCGAACCTTTTTTCCCTGGTGGGCGATTTGTTTCCGAAGCGCGCCGTGGCCTCGGTGGTTGGCCTCGGCGGCATGATTGGCGCGGTCACTTCGATGGCGCTGGCGGAATCGGCCGGTTTTATTTTACAAACGACCGGCAGCTATTGGCCGTTGTTCGCGATCGCCGCGAGCGCTTATCTCGTCGCGCTGGCGATCATGCACGCGGTGCTGCCGGACATGAAGCCGGCGGAATTCCAGGACGGTGAATCATGACGGAGACCCAAGTCACAACCTCGCGACGGCAACAAGTGGAGCGCGTGCTGCGGCGCGAACCGCCGGCCCGCATCGTCTATGCGCCCAACTACTGGCAGTGGTTTGCGCACCAGCAAAACCACGGCCTGTTGCCGCCGGAACTCGCGCACTGCCGGACGCAACTCGATTTGATCCGCCACCTCGGCCTCGACGTGTTAAGCCGGAATATTTATTGCGACCAGAAGCGCTGCTGGTTCGGCGGACTGGCGGAGGAAGTCTGGGACGGCGTTGAGTTCGCGGAAACGCAGAACGCCGAGCCGAACGGCGACATCGTCATCGAAAAAACCTTCCGCACGCGCGCCGGCATGCTCACTGAGCGGCTACGCTACGTTTTCGCCGACTCCACGCTGGTGCAGGAAAAATTCCTGCTCGACGACTACGCGCAGCAGATGGACGCGTTCGAGGCGCTGGTGGCCGGCCGGCGCTGGCGGTTCCACCCGGAGCGATACGACGCCATCCAGCGCGAAGTCGGCGACGACGGCATCGTCAACGCCGGCGAGCTGCACAGTCCGCTGAAACTGCTCCACTTCGCCGCCGGCGCGGACACCGCAGTTTACCTGCTGGAGGATTTTCCGGAGCGGTGCGCCGCAGTGATGCGCGCTCACGAGGAAGCACAACTGGACCTGGTGCGGCAAATGCTCGCCGCCCGCGTGCCGGCGATGATGGCGATGGACAACCTCGACTCGATGTTCCACACGCCGGCCTACGTCGAGCGATGCTCCGCGGGTTTTTACGAGCGCGCCAGCCGACTCTGCCACGAGGCGGGCGCGGCCTTTTTCATCCACGCCTGTGGCCGCCAGCGTGCGACGCTGCCGCTCATTGCCTCGCTCGGCGTGGACGGGCTGGAGGGCGTGGCGTATCCGCCGCTGGGCGACGTGCAACTCGACGAGGCGATGGCTCTGGCCGGCGGCCGGTTCCTCATCACCGGCGGCATCAGCGCGATGGAAACGGAAAAGTTTCAGAGCGCCGACGAAGTGCGGCGCTACGTGGAGGATTTGTTGCGACGAATGCGCCCCTATGCACACCGGTTCGTGCTGGCGGCAAGCTGCAACACGTCCATCCGCACGCCGTGGAAGGTCATCCAGTGGTTCCGCGACGCGTGGAAAGAGTTTCGGTAGGAGCAAGCATGATGAACACGGTGAAATGGATTCTCGTTGGGTTGATTTTCTGGTCCGCGCTCACGGCGCGGGGCGATGTGACGATTGTTCTTTCGCCACAGGCACCATCCGTGGAACGCGCGGCGGTGCAAGATTTGGCGTCCAGCCTTGGCAAGCTTTACCCACGGGAAAAATTCATCGTTGCCGACCAGCGGCCGAAGGATGGCAAGTGCATTGTCATCGGTCGCGCGGCGATTGCCAGACATGGCACCTCCGATCAATCCACGCCGATGGCCGCAGACGGTTTCGTGGTCGGCTCGATGAAGGATGGCGCGCAGGAAATCGGCGTCATCGCCGGCGCGGATGCGCGCGGGACGGCGCGCGGCGTTTACGCGTTGCTCGAAAAACTCGGCTGCGGGTTTTACCTCTCCGGCGACGCGCTGCCACCTCCACGGGAAACGACGTTCAGCTTCGACGGCTGGAAGTTCGCCGACCGGCCGCTCGTGCGCGACCGGATCGTGTTCGACTGGCACAACTTCCTCAGCGGTTGCTCGACGTGGAACCTGCCGGAGTGGCAGTCGTGGGTCCGCCAGTCGCAGAAGATGGGCTACAACGGAATCATGGTCCACGCCTACGGCAACAATCCGATGGTCAGCTTCACCTTCAACGGCAAGACCAAGCCGGTCGGCTATCTGAGCACCACCGCCCGGGGCCGCGACTGGTCCACGATGCACGTCAACGACGTGCGCCGGCTTTTCGGCGGGGAGGTTTTCAACGCGCCGGTCTTCGGCGCCGACGCCGCGCAGGGGCCGGAAGAACAACGCGCCGAGGCGGCGCAAAAACTGATGCAGGGCGTGTTTGCCTGCGCCGGCGAGCGCGCAATGGACGTCTATTTTGCCGACGACGTGGACACGGGCTCGGCGAATCCGCAGGAGTTGATCCTGACATTGCCGGGAAACGCCCGTTTCGCGACGCGCACCAAGGCCGGCGGCATGACCGGCGTGAAGGGCGAGGGCGAGACGCAGTTCTGGCTGGCGAATCCCGACACGCCGGAGGGCTACCGCTACTACAAGGCTCAGGTGGCTGCGTTGCTGAAGGCGTATCCGCAGATTACCTCGCTGGTCGTCTGGTTCCGGCAGGGCGGCACGCCGTGGATGGAGGTCAAGGTCGCCGAGATGCCGCCGGCGTGGCAACGCGAATACGAAGCCGAAATCGCCCGGACGCCCGACGCGGCCGGGCTTTGGCACGCGCCGCAGATGTTTGCCATCGGCAAGATCGTCCGCGCGTTCGACCGCGCGTTAAAGGAATGCGGCGGCCACGCGCGGGTCGCCGCGGGCACGTGGGACTTCAAGTTCCTCGCGCCGTGCCACCGGTTCTTCCCGCCGGGCGTGAAATTGATCGGCCTCGATTACAACGCCCTCCACGGCCATCCACAGCTTGGCGACGACGAATCGCGCCGCGTCATTCGCGACGTCGCCGCCCATCGCCCCGTAGTTCCCGTTATCTGGGCGCACCACGACGACGGCAACTACCTCGGCCGCTCCTACACGCCGTTTGCGCAGTTCGGCACGAAGCTCGCCGACGCGCAGGCAAGCGGCTTCGGCATCATCCACTGGACCACGCGGCCGCTCGATCTTTACTTCAAGAGCCACGTCGAACAGGTCTGGGCCGGCACGAAGGACCGGCCGCTGCGGGCAACCTGCGACGACATGGCGGCGCGGTCGTTCGGCGGAGGCGCGCAGGCGGTGATGGGCGGATATCTCGAGCGCTGGGTGAGCGACGCGCCGATTTTTTCGCGCGAAACGTCCGACCTCTTTATTGATCGTCCGCTGACGAACATCACCGAGGTCGTCACCGGCTGTCGTGAGCGGCTGAAGATGATCGAATCGGTGGACCCAACAAAACTCGCGCCGGAGCAACGCGACCGCGTGAACTATTTCAAGGGGCTGGAAGGATTCATCGCCGCGTTTTTTGAAGCGCACGGCCGTTTCCAGGACGCCCAGGCCGCGCTGAAGAAACGCGACCTGGCCGCCGCGCACGCGGCGATGGCCGAGTGCCGGCCGGAACCGGTGATCGAGCAGTATGCGAAGTTCAGTTCGCTCGGCGGCATGACACGCGGTGAGCACGGCACGGTGGTGTCGCTGAACACGCGCTGGCTGCCGCACATCGTGCGCTTGCGCCAGCAACTCGGCCTCGACGCGGTGCGCTACAACTTCGGCCCGACCTCCCACGATCCGCTCGCCCAAGCACCGGGCCGGTTCACGTTCCACTTCGACGCGGAGCATTGCCTCTGGCAGACGCTCGGCGCGCAGGAAACGGGCGCGGAGACGTTCGCGCTGCCCGCGGAGGCGAACGTCGCGAACGAGATTTGCCGCAGCGGCATCGAGAGTGACAAGCCGATCACATTGTCGCTGGCGCCGATTCTGGCAGGCAAGAAAGACGCCGCCACCGTCCCCGCGGGCGATTACCGGTTGCGGTTGCTGATGCTCGATCCGGTCTCGACGGCCGCGGGCCAGCGTGTGTTTTCGGTCGCGACGAGCGTCGCCGGCGGCCAAGCGACGGCGCGCGTGGACATTTTCGCCGAGACCGGAGGCCGCGGGCGTGTGTTGGAACGCGTGTTCGATTTGAAGCTGCCGGCCGCCGGCCGCGTGACGGTGACGCTGACTCCGGAGACGGGCAAGGCACTGATCTGCGGCGCGGCGCTGGAGCCGGCTTCGGCGAAATTCGATGCCGCGTCACTGTGCCCGGCCTCGCAGGTGAGCGAAGGCAACCTCGCGCGGTTGCAGCGGGCGATGGCCAAAGCGCGGCGCGGCGAAACCACCACGGTCGCCGTCATCGGCGGCTCCATCACGCAAGGCGCCCGCGCCACCAAACCGGAGAACCGTTACGGCAATCTCGTCGCGGCGTGGTGGCGCGAGAAGTTTCCGAAGGCGCGGATCGAGTTCGTCAATGCCGGCATCGGCGCGACCGGATCGAACTATGGCGCGTTGCGTGCCCGGCGCGACTTGCTGGCGCATCAGCCGGATTTCGTCGTCGTCGAGTATTCCGTCAATGACCGCCCGCTCCGGGAGTCGGCGGAAACGTTGGAGGGATTGACGCGCCAGATCCTCCGCCAGCCGGATCAGCCGGCCGCGATGTTGTTGTTCATGATGCACACGGAAGGCGGCAACGCGCAGGAGTGGCACGCGAAGGTTGGCATCCATTATGCGCTGCCGATGGTCAGCTACCGTGACGCGCTCTGGCCGGCGATCCAAGCGGGCCGGCTGAAATGGGAAACCGTCATGGCCGACCAGGTGCATCCGAACGACGCCGGGCACGAGTGCGCGGCGAAATTCGTGACCTGTCTGCTGGAGAAAGTGCTCAAGGATTTGCCGCCGGACGATCGCCCGCCGGCCGTCGCGCCGCTGCCCGCGCCGCTGTTCACCAACCTATTCGAGCACACCGCGCTGTTCGAGGCCGGCGACCTCCAACCGCGCAAAAACAACGGCTGGACGCTGGACGAGAAAAGCCAGTGCTGGCGCAGCGACAAGCCCGGCAGCGTGATCGAATTTGAGATCGAGGGGCGCACGATCTACTCGATGCACTTCGTCGTGCGCAAGGCGATGGGCAAAGCGAAGGCGCAAGTGGACGACGGCGCGCCGGTGACGTTGAACGGTTGGTTTGACCAGACCTGGGGCGGCTACCGTTGCAGCACGGTCCTTGCAAAGGATTTGAAGCCCGGCCCGCATCGGGTGCGGATCGAACTGCTCGAAGAGAAAAGCCCGGCGAGCGAAGGCCACGAGTTCCGCATCCTCGGCCTTGGCGCCGCGGGCGTGCGTTAGCCGTATCCGGGCAGTCGCCACAGCCCCGCGACGTCACAGCGGGCCTTCGAGGCGGAAATCGTCGAAGTAGGCGGTGCCGGTGCCGACCATTTGCAGGAACAGGTTGAAAGGCAGTGCCAGGCCGCGGCTGGCCTTCGAGCCGGGAATGGTGAAAGTGCGTGTGAACTGCTGCCATGACGGCGACAGGCCCATCGAGCCGTCCACCTTGTGAACTTCCCACTGGGCGGTGCCGCGCCGCGCGGGATTGTCAACCGCCTCGACCATGCCGAGGAACCAGTTGAGCTTGATGTCCTGACCACGGCTCCAAAAGGAAAAGGTGTAGTTTTTGCCGATGACAAGCGGGCTGGTCGCGGCCCGCAGCCATTTGCCGCCAAGTTCCCAGTTGTGCGGCAACCAGTTCTGCAGACCCCAGCCCCAGCCTGCGTGCGCCTCCCAAAACATGTTGTAGCCGGGATAGTCGTGGCGGTAGGACCATTTCAAAAAGTATTTTCCGCTCTTCGGCTTGACGATTTCGCCCCCCGGGATCGCGTCCGACTGGAGCGCCTCGGGCAGAAAGCAGGAATTGGAGAAGAGCGAGTAAGCATACGCCCAGCCGAGCGGCTGCGTGCTGTCTTTCTCGACGTCTGTTCCCATCACGTCCTGAAGCGGTCCCATGACCGGATGGCCTTTCGTTCCTTTGTTCAACGAAACCTGAATGCGGCCGTCGGGGCGGCCAAACAGCAGGTCGAGGAGGCCGTCTTCGTTCCAGTCACACGGATACACGAACGTCATTGGCCACAACTCGATCTCGCCGCGATGTTTGACCAGTTGCGGGAAGGCGGCTTCGAGTACGAAACGGTTGAGACGCGCGAGGTCGGGGCCTTGGGGCTGCTTGGCGAGAAGCTCCTGTGCTTCCTGGCACGGGACGAGGCCGGCGCAGTGGTTGGTGTTGTAGAGGCTGGGGCCGGCGAGGAGTTTGTTGAAACCAACCACGAGTGCGGGCGGCAGTGCCGGGTTGATCACTTTGTTGGTGTTGTGCTGCGAGATCATCGTCATCACGTTGGTCTCCATCCGCGTGCAGAGGTATTTCGCGAAAGGGTCTTTCGCCTGCTGAAGCCTCACGACGATGCCCGCCGGGTCTTTCAGATCGCCCGGGCGCACGGTGGGCGAGTCCTGATGGCCGATGGGCACGTAGCCGGTGAAATCGAGCGCTGTCGGCGCGGCCTTGCCCATCAACGCGGCCACGCTGCCGACGAAAGTCTGGCGTTTGCCGCGGTAGAAGCAGACGCGGCCCTCGCGTTCGCCCACGATCAGGTCAAGCACGCCGTCGCCGTCCCAGTCGCACGCGGCGGGCGTCAACTGCTCGCGGCCGTCGCCGTAAGCCAGTGGGTATTTGCTGCCGTCTTCGAATTTTGGATTCTGCGCCGAGCCGGTGTTGAGGAAAATCCAGACGCTGTTGGCCGAATAGGTGCCTTCGCCCACGATGAGATCGGGCCGGCCGTCACCGTTCCAGTCGCAAACCCACGGGCTGGCGTAGTTGCCGATGATGAGCGGTTTCCTGCCGTAGTCGAGAGGCTTGGCGTCGAGGTTGTCGTTGAGGTGGCCGTAAACGCCGATACGCGGCTTGGCCATCGCGCTGGTGAACTTCGGTTCCGCCCGCGTCCCGACATTGAGCACGACGTGGACGTAGCCCTCGGAATCCCCGATGACGAAGTCCGGCAGGCCGTCGCCGTTCCAGTCGCAGACGTGCAGTTTGCAGGAAGCGCCGTAGAAGCTGGGAAAGAACCTGCCCGTCTTGAAAACCGGCTTGCCTTTCTCGCCGTAGTTCTTGAACCACCAGATGAAACCATTGGAGTCGCCGACGACGAGGTCTTTTTTGCCGTCACCGTCCAGGTCCACGAAGTTCGGCGAACTCGGAAACGCGATGGAACTGGCCGTGGCGCCTTCGACGATGATGGATTGGCTGCGCGTCTGCACCCTCAAGCGGCCGGCGCTGTCCACGCCATCCCAGGTGTTCGGCAGCGGCGCCACCAGTTCAAAGTCGCCGTTGACGATGTGGTTCGTGCCCGCGCCATGGACGGAACCGGCCGCCAGGAAGCATGCGGACACCAACAGCGCTAGGCGCGCGAGGTGTGAACTTGGTGTCGGCATCGAGTGCATGGTTAACGCTGGACTCCCATCCCGCGCAGGCGGTCGTCGTAGCGGTTGAGCAGGTGGACAACGATGTTGATACCGAGCTTGTAGGCGTTGACGACCGACTCATCGGTGACGTTGCGATAGTGTGTGGAGGAGTAGTAGCTGCCGAAGTGTGGTCCCCACTTGTGATAACCTCCCTGCACGCTCGTGCGGTAGAGCTGCCGGTCAATCTTATCGTTTTCGTCGAGCGCGCTCTCCCAGAAATCCCCGTAGGCGTTCAACGTATAGACCACGGCGATTTCGCCGGCGATGAGGCGGAGGACCTCGACCGGCTCCTGGTAAAAGTTCATGCCCGACGGCAGCTTTCGCAGCGGGAAGAACGAGGCCATGATCGGGTGATCCTCCGGCAGCTTCTCAAAATCGCGGTCGGTGAACACACGCTTCATCTCGCGCCGGAAGGCGATGTCGAACCGCGAGCGGTGTCCCGGCAAGTCGTTGTCGGCCCAGATCGCGCCGCCGGCATGCAGATACTGGCGCAGGTTTTCGATTTCCTCCTCGGTGAACGTAAAATCCTTGTGGCCCGTGATGAAGATGAATGGCGGTTTGATGGTGAAGAGATCCTTGCTGGAAACAACAATCGGTTGCGGCTCGGCTTTCTGCTGGATGCGGTCTCGCGACCAGCGGGCCACCTGCGTGGCCAGGTTCGGCAGCGCCGTCGGGTTGCAATTCCAGTCGCCGCCCTTGTAGATCGCCCAGTAGCACGCGAACCTCGCGCGCGTGGCGCGGCCCGAACCGCTGACGCCCGCGCCGGCTTGCAGAAAACCGGCGGCACGAGAGAGCGCCTGGCGCAACTTCAACGCCGGCACGTTGGCGCCGTGGCTTGGGTCCAGCGACATCGCCGTTGCGGACGCCCGGATCTGGGATTGTTGTGCGGTCGCGGTGGCGATCATCGTCGGCGCGGTGACGGTCTGGCCGGCCGTGCGGCCGCCGCCGAGCGCGCGCGCTGTGTTGCGGATGGCGGGCGACGGGGGGGCGGGCGAACTGACGTTCCTGAGCGAGCGGTCCTGCGACGGTGGCGGTGGTGGCGGCACGTTGGCGGCGGGCGGCGTGACGGGTTGAGGCGCGGTGAAGATGGTGATGACTTGCTCGGCATGTTCGCTCACCGTGTAAGTGCCGAAGATCAGCATGAAGAGCAGGTGCAGCAACAGCGCGACGAGGTAAAAAGGAAACGCGCGCAGGCGGATGGCCAACAGTTGGAGTGGCTTGCCAGTATGCGCGGCGGTTATCATGTCAGCTTTTCGTCCGCTCATTGTCTGCTTAACGCAAAGGTAAAGCGGATGCAATAGCGAAACTCCTCCAGAACTTGCCGCTGTTGATGGTGATCCAAACCGCCGAATTTCACCCCGGTAACGGCGACGCTTTCGTCCGGGCGTGACACGACGGCGCGCGACCGTTACATTCACTCCGAACGGAGGACTGCCATGACCGCCACCGTCAAAAACATCGGCCGCGGAGCGCTCGAACTTCAGCGCGGCGACATCACTGCGCTCGCGGTGGACGCCATCGTTAACGCCGCGAACGTCCACCTTCAGCACGGCGGCGGCGTCGCCGGGGCCATCGTCCGCAAAGGCGGCGCGATCATACAGGAGGAGAGCGACCGCATCATCGCGGCGCGCGGCCGGCCGTTGGAAACGGGCGAGGCCGTCATCACCACCGGCGGCAGGCTGCCGGCGAAGTTTGTCATCCACACCGCCGGCCCCGTATGGGGCGACGGTGACGAGGACGCCAAGCTTCGCCGCGCGTGCCTCTCCTCGCTGCGGCTTGCCGATGAAAAGAAACTGAAGTCCGTCGCGTTGCCGGCGATCTCCACCGGCATCTACAGCTTTCCCCTCGACCGCGCCGCGCGCATCCTGCTGGCCGCCGCGGCTGAGCACCTCGCCGGTCAGACCGGCCTTGAGCGCGTCATCTTCTGTTTGTTTGACGAATGGACGTTCGCCGCGTTCGCCGCCGCCCTGGCGAAAACCTGACACCGTGGACGCCGAACGAGCAGAAGGCTTGCAACCAGACGGCCAACATCCGAAAATACCGCCGTGGCACTTTCACCTGACATCCTGAAGAACGTTGTCGCCGCAGCGCTGGCCGAAGACGTCGGCAGCGGTGACGTCACCACCGCCGCGACCATCCCCGAAGACGCCCGCGGCAGCGCCTACATTCACGCCAAGGAACCGTGCGTCGTCTGCGGGCTGGAACTGGCGGCCGAGGCGTTCCGGCAGATTGACCCGCGCCTAACGGTGGCGTTGCTCGCCAGCGACGGCGATCGGGCCGAGCCGAAGCAGCGCGTCGCCACCATCGCCGGCAGCGCGCGCTCCATCCTCACCGGCGAGCGCGTGGCGCTGAATTTCATCCAGCGGCTCAGCGGCATCGCCACGCTCACGCGCGCATTCGTCGAGCGCGTCGCCGGCACCCGCGCCCAGATTCTCGACACGCGCAAGACCACGCCCGGCCTGCGCGCGCTGGAAAAATACGCCGTCACCGTCGGCGGAGGCACAAACCATCGCAAGGGCCTCTACGACCAGATTCTCGTCAAGGACAACCACCTCGTCGTGCTCAAGCGTTACCATCCGCAGCCCGTCGCCGCCGCCGTCCACGCCGCCCGGCAGAACGCGCCGCGCGTCGTCGCCGAAGTCGAGGTGAAGGACCTCGACGAACTCCAGCAGGCGCTCGACGGCGGTGCCCAATGGATACTGCTCGACAACATGACCGACGAGGAAATGGCCGAGGCCGTCCGCATCACCGCCGGCCGCGCCAAGCTCGAAGCCAGCGGCGGCGTCAACCTCGACCGCGTCGCCGCCATCGCCCGCACCGGCGTGGATTTCATCAGCGTCGGCGCGCTCACCCACAGCGTCCGCGCGGTGGATTTCTCGCTGGAGATCGAGGAGTGATGGAAATGGAGCGGTGGAGTATTGGGGTAATGGAGTATTGGGATTTCAAACGGATCTCATCGCTCCGCCGCTTCATGAATCCAACACTCCATTACTCCAGCACTCCATTACTCCAATACTCCGTTTCTCCATTGCCGCGCCGTTTCCCATGAGCCTTGACGCCCAGATTCTCGCGGCCTTCCGCGCCGGGGACGATGGTTTCATCACCTCGCCCGATCTGAGCCATCGGCTCGGCGTGTCGCGCGCCACGGTTGGCCGGCACATCGAGGAACTGCGCTCGCTCGGCTACGACATCCAGCACCAGCCGTCGCTCGGCTACCGGCTTGCCGCGTCGCCGGACATCCTGCTCGCCGAGGACATCCAGCACCGCCTCGGCAAGACCGTCATCGGCCGCCAGGTGCTGGTCTATGAACAGACTGTTTCCACCAACGACCTCTGCGAGAAACTCGCGCTCGATGGCGCGGCGGGGGGCGTCGTCGTGTTTGCCGAGTCCCAGACGCGCGGGCGGGGCCGGATGGGCCGGTCGTGGGCCAGCCCGCGGGGCAAAGGTCTTTGGTTTTCCACGCTGCTGCGGCCGAAACTGCCGATGAGTTCCGTCGCGCGACTCACCATCGCCGCGTCGGTCGCCATCGCCCGCGCCATCCGCGAGCAGACCGGACTGGCGGCGGAAATCAAGTGGCCCAACGACATTTTCATCGCCGGCCGCAAATGCGCCGGCATTCTGGCCGAAGTGCGCACCGAGATGGACGCGATCAAGTTCGTCATCCTCGGCATTGGCCTCGACGTGAACTGCGACGCAGGCGATTTCCCGCCGGAGGTCCGCCGGGTGGCTACGTCGCTGAAAATGGAACTCCTCAGGCAGGGGCGGGAGCCGATATTGCGCGGCGATCTCGCCGTGGCGTTGTTGCGCGAGCTGGATCGCGTCTGCCGCCTCGCGGGCGACGACGAGGGGTTCGACGGGATTCGGCGCGAATGGGGCCGGCTTAGTTCGACGCTCGGCAAGCGCGTGGCGCTGCAAATCGGCCCGCATCGGCTCGAAGGCCACGCGCAGGCGCTTGACGAGGACGGCTCGTTGCTGGTTCGCTGTGACAACGGCCGCATCGAGCACGCGGTCAGCGGCGATGTGATAATGGAAAAATGAAGGAAGCGGTCAGCTATCGGCTATCAGCTTTCAGCCGCCTGTTTCCGCGGCCGGCGGATAATAGCCGATAGCCGATAGCCGATAGCCGATAGCGGATATAACTGATGGCTGATAGCTGACAACTAAGAGCTTTTACTGAAATGATTCTGCTGGTTGATATCGGCAACACGAACACGCATCTCGGTCTGGCGAACGAGAAGCGAGTCGTGCGCTGCTGGGAATTTCCGACGCGCGACGCCGCGCGACGGCCGCGGTTTGTCCGCGCGAAGGTCGAAGGCGCGATCATCGGCTCCGTGGTGCCTGATGCCGTCGCGGCGATCCGGCGCGCGATCCGGCGCGCTTACGGCGTGGAACCGCTATTGCTGTCGCACAAGCTCGACCTCGGCATCGGCATTCGGTTTCCTCGGCCGGAGCAAATCGGCGCGGACCGGCTGGCGAACGCGGTGAGCCTCGCGCAACGCCATGGCGCGCCGGCAGTCGGCGTCGCGTTCGGCACCGCGCTGGTGTTCGACATCATCAGCCGGCGCGCGGAATACATCGGCGGCGTGATCGCGCCGGGACTGGCGGCGATGACGCATTATCTGTATGAACAAACGGCGCTGCTGCCGAAGATCGGCCTGCGCGAGCCGCGCCACGCCATCGGCAAGAGCACCATCGAAGCGATGGAAACCGGCGCAATCATCGGGTATCGCGGACTGGTGCGGGAGATTTTGTCGGCGGTTCAGTGCGAAATGCGCGGAAAGCGGCCCGTCGTGGTCGGCACCGGTGCTTACGCCAAACTGATTGCCGCCAAGCTGCCGGAGATCGGCCGCGTGGACGAGCACCTGACGCTGGAAGGTTTGAGGATTGTGTACCTGAGGAATGCGTAACTCGTGATTGGTAATTGGTGATTGGTTGTTCGTTTCGGAGTTACATTCCACGAATAACGGATTACAAATCACCAATTACCAATTACGAGTTACGATGCCATGACTAATCGCATTGACCAACGATTCAACGAGTTGCGCGCGCGCGGCCAGAAGGGCTTCGTCGCCTACATTACCGCCGGCGACCCGGACCTCGGCGCGACGCGGCGGCTGGCGCTGGCGTTCGAGCGCGCGGGCGTGGACGTGCTGGAACTCGGCGTGCCGTTCAGCGACCCGCTGGCCGACGGCGTCGTCAACCAACTCGCCGCCGAACGCGCGCTCAAGAGCGGCACGACGCTGCCGAAGATTCTCGACACGGTGCGCCAGTTGAGGGCCGACGGTTGCCGGATGCCGATCGTACTGTTTACGTATTTCAACCCGGTCCATCGTTACGGAGTGGAGAAGTTCGTGCCCGACGCGGTCGCTGCCGGCGTGGACGGTCTGCTGGCGCTCGACTTGCCGACGGATGAAACGGGACCGTGGCGGAAGCTGATGGAGACCTCGTCGCTGCACCAGATTCACCTCATCGCTCCAACGACAACCGAGTCACGCATCGCGGCCATCGCGAAGCAGGCCGGTGGTTTCATTTACTATGTCAGCCGCGAAGGAGTCACCGGCATGCAACAGCAGCTCGCGACCAATATCGCCGGCATGACCGCGAAGATTCACAAGCACACGCGCGTGCCGGTGGCGGTCGGCTTTGGCGTCTCCACGCCGGAGCAGGCTCGCGCCGTGGCGCAACACGCCGAAGCGGTCATTGTCGGCAGCGCCATTGTGAGCCATATCGCCAAACTCGCCTCCGCGCCCGACATGGCCGAGCAGGCGGCTGCATTTGTGAAGACGCTGGTGGACGCTGTAAAATCATGAAACTGCTGGGCATTGATTACGGCCAGCGCCGCATCGGAGTGGCGGCGAGCGACGAAACCGGCACGCTGGCGCTGCCGTTGGAGCAGGTGGACGCCGAGCCGCTGTCGAGCGCCTGCGAACGGATCGCGGCGCTGGCGCGCGCGCGCGGCGTGGAGCGCATCGTGGTCGGAATGCCGCGCAACATGGACGGCACCTATGGCCCGGCGGCGGAGGGCGTCCGCGCGTTCATCGCGAAGCTGAAAAAGTTTGTCCCGATGGAAATCGTCTCGTGGGACGAGCGGCTCTCGACGGCGCAGGCCGAGCGGGCAATGCTGGAGGCGGATTACAGCCGCAAACGCCGCCGCGCCCAACGCGACGCGCTCGCCGCGCAACTGATTCTGCAGAACTACATGGATGCGATAGGAGATGCGAATTGAGTTACGAGACGTGATTGGTAATTGGTGATTCGTAATTGGTAATTGGTTGTCCGTTTCTGAGTCACATGTCACGAATTACGAATCACCAGTTACCAGTCACCAATCACCAATCACCAATCACCAATTACCAGTTACCAATTACCCCCTTCCCATGCAGACCTACAAACTCACGCTCGCCTACGACGGAACCGATTACTCCGGCTGGCAGGTGCAACTGAACGGCACGGCGGTGCAGGAGATCGTGGAGCGGGCGGTCGAGCGGATTTTTGGCGAAAAAGCGCGTGTCCACGGCAGCGGACGGACCGACGCGGGCGTGCATGCGCTAGGACAGGTGGCCCACTTCCAGATTCCAAAGGCGAAGGCGAAAATCCCGCCGGCAAGCCTGCGGGGCGCGCTCAATGGCGTGTTGCCGCGGGATGTGCGCGTGCTGAAGGTGGAGCGGGCCGCCGCCGATTTTCACGCGCGGTTCGAGGCGCATGAGAAGACGTATCGCTACCAGATTTTTTGCGGCGACGTGATGGACCCGTTTTTGCGGCGGTGGGCGGCGCACTCGCCGCATCGGCTGGACGTGACGGCGATGCGGCGCGCGGCGCGCGTGCTGGCGGGCCGGCACGATTTTGCGGCGTTCGCGGCGAACCCGCGGCGCGAACAGGAGACCACGGTGCGGACGCTGAAGCGGTTGAGCGTGGCGCGGCGCGGCAAACTGGTGACGATCACGGCGACCGCGGAAGGTTTTCTTTACAAGATGGTCCGGAGTCTGGCCGGCGCGCTACTGAGAGTCGGCACGGGCAAGCTGACCGTCGCCGACATCGAGCGCATCCTGAAATCGAAGACGCGGACGGCACGAGTGGAGACCGCGCCGCCGCAGGGACTGTTTTTGATGAAGGTGAGGTATTGAGGATTGGAGTGATGGAAAAACGGAGTAATGGAGTGGTGGAGTATTGGGGTAATGGATAGAACGGAGTCCACTTTGAACCCACCAATCCAACACTCCAATACTCCAGTACTCCATTTCCCCGTCACCCCACCACTCCAGTTTTTCCAATGAATGTCGTCTTGCTCGAACCTGAAATTCCGCCGAACACGGGAAATATCGCCCGGCTGTGCATGGCGTCCAACACGACGTTACACCTGGTGGAGCCATTCGGGTTCCGCCTGGACGACGCGACTCTGAAGCGGGCGGGGATGGATTACTGGCATGAGGTGGACGTGCGCCTTTACAAAAGTTTCGACGCGGTGCGGGCGGCGGCGCCGAAGGACGCGGCGTTCTATTTCCTGACGACGCAGGCGGCGCGGAGCTACCTGGAGCCGCGCTATCGGGAGGGCGATTTTCTGGTGTTCGGCCGCGAGAGCATCGGGCTGCCGCCGGCGTTGCTGGCGGCGAACGAGCCAGCGTGCGTCCGCATCCCGATGTGGAATCCCCAGGCCCGCAGTCTGAATCTTGCCACGTCGGTGGCCATCGTGCTCTACGAGGCGTTGCGGCAGACGCGCGCCGGACAATGATGCCGCGTGGTGCAGCGGCGGCGCGACCGCAATCCAATGATGGTGGGGCGAGCCTCCTTTGAGCCTGCCTCTTGTCAGAAGCGAAGGCTCGTCGGAGTCTCGTGAGCGGCGGAGTGGGGAGGGTTGGAGCAATGGAGAAATGGAGTGGTGGGAACGGCATCGGCCCGCTAAACACACTAAAGGACGCTAAAGAAGAACTGTTTTGACAGGATTTACAGGATTTGCAGGATGGGAATGTCGAACCGGCCATCCAGTCTATCCTGTCTTGTTTCCTTCAAACCGTGCGTGCCAGAATGGGCGATCAGAAAAAAAGTATATTTCTCTTGACGTGATAGAGAAAATACCTATATTCTGCGCCTGACGATGAAAGACGACAGACGACAGAAGTCGGAGATCAGAAGATGGGAGGCCGTCGAAAAACAGGGAGGCAGCCATGATGAGAAAAACGGAGGAGAGGCAAAATCACGTCTTGAGGCCTCTGCAAAAGCCCTGGAGCGGCGGTCTCCAGACCGCCGAACCATCGCAGCAATCCAAACGATTCGGCGGTCTGGAGACCGCCGCTCCAGAATGGACGATGACTTTTGCAGAGGTCCCAGCTTACAAAATCATGATTCTATGCTCAACCATGCACGATTTTGTAACCATGCTTCTGTTTCCCCATCCTGGAGCCGGCGAAGTAGCCGCGTCACTCCGTGACGCGATCCATTGTTATCTCCGGTTCGCGTCACGGGGTGACGCGGCTACTGACAAAACGAACCCAAATGGTGATCGTGGTCAAAACCGTGAAACCTCGTTTTTCCAACGGAAAATGAACATTTCGAGTTGGAGA
>CAIQCK010000047.1 GCA_903870275.1 uncultured bacterium
GACAGCCACAGGAACCCTTTGACAACCAGGCGCCCCAGGAACCAAGCTGTGCGCGCCAAAAACACGGTAACACTACTTTTGAGGCAACCGGAGCGTTCCGGCCCCGCTATCTGGGTAACAGTGACTTTTGAGGCACGACGGGGGAGGAGGATGAACTAGTATTCGTTCCCGCAATCGGGCGGGTCTGGTAAAAAACGCGGGCGTGGCAACCGAGGAGAGCCTGAAGCGATGTAGGCCGATTCCGTGAATCGGCGTGGCAGCGGGTGACGACTCGCAGAGTCGGCCTACAACTTCATGAATAATCCGGGCTAAATCGTGCGTGAATAGCGCCGCTCTTTTTCCTGCGGCAGGTAGGCGTCGAAGCGCATGGCGATATTGCGGACCAACAGACGGCCAAGGTCGGTCACGGTGAAGCCGCCCGTGCTGCGCTGCAAGAGGCCGTCGGCTTCGAGATCGGCCAGCGACTCCAGCTCGCGCGCGAAGTAGCCGGCAAAATCGATGCCGAGTTGCCGCGACATGGCGGCGTAGTCGAGGCCGAGATCGCACATCAGCCGCATGATGGTCCATGCGCGGACCTTGTCATCCTCGCTCAGGATGTAACCTTTGTGGTGGGGAACCTTGCCCTCGTCGAGCATCCGGTAGTAATCGGGCAGTTCCTTCTGGTTCTGCCAATAGACGCCGCCGGCATGGGAGATGGATGACATGCCGAACGCGTAGATGTCGGCGTTGCCGCGCGTGCTGTAGCCTTGGAAATTCCGTTGCAGCGTTTTGGCGCGCTGCGCGAGCGCGAGTTCGTCGGTTTCCTTCGCGAAGTGGTCCATGCCGATATAAACGTAGCCGGCGGCGGTGAGCTTCTCGACCACCGTCTTGAGCAGCTCGAACTTCGTCTCCGGCGTTGGCAGCATGTTGTCCTTGAAGATCTTCTGGTGCGGCTTAATCCACGGGACGTGGGCGTAGTTGAACACGGCAAACCGGTCCGGGTTCATCTCCAGGACTTCGTTCAACGTCTTCTCGAACGACGGCGTTGTTTGCAGCGGCAGACCGTAAATCAGGTCAATGTTTAGCGAGACGAAACCCGCTTCACGGAGCCATCCGGCCGCTTCCTCGGTCATCGCGCGCGGCTGGATGCGATGCACGGCCATTTGGACGTTCGGGTCGTAGTCCTGCACGCCCAGCGACGCGCGGTTGAAGCCGGCTTCGCACATCGCCTTGACGTGATCGCGCGTCAGCCGGCGCGGATCAATCTCGACGGAAGCTTCCACGTCCGCCGCCACGTGGAAGCGGGAACGGATCAGGTCGCCCAGCGCGCGGAATTCGTCCGGCGTCATGAACGTCGGAGAGCCACCGCCGAAATGGATCTGCACCACCGGGCGGCGCGGGTTCAGAAACTGCCCCATCTGGTCGAGGTCCTTTTTCAGATACTCGATATAGGTGCCGCTTTGCTCCTGGTTGGTGGTGATGACCGTGGTGCAGCCGCAATACCAGCACAGCGAGTAGCAAAACGGCAGGTGGAAGTAGAGCGAGAGGTCGCGTTCCGTCTCGTTGTTGGCGCGAATCTTGTCGCGCAGCATGTCGAACGTGACCTTCTCGGTGAAATGCGTCGCCGGCGGATACGAGGTGTATCGCGGTCCCGGCACGTTGTATTTCTTCACCAACGCCAGATCAACTTTGAGCGTGCTCATGCAAAGGTGCGGATAGTATCCACCATTGCCGCGATGTTTTCCAGTGACGCGGTCGGCGGCAGGCCGTGGCCGAGGTTGAAGACGTGGCCTGTCAACCCCCGCATGTCGTTCAGGATCCGCCGCGTTTCGGCAGCGACGATCTCCGGCGTCGTCGTGAGCACCAGCGGGTCGAGGTTGCCTTGCACGCCGATGTTTTGCGGGAGCCGCGCGCGCACTTCCGAAAGACGCACGGTCCAATCCACGCCGAGCACTTGCGCGCCGGTCGCCGCCAGGTCGCGCCAGTTGCCGTTGACGCCCTTGGAGAACACGATCACCGGCACGCGGCTTTGGAGCGAAGCGACGACTTCCGTGATCCATCGGCCGGAGGCGGCGGCAAAGGCATCGCTCGCCAGCGTGCCGCCGAGGCTGTCAAAGATTTGCACCGCGTCCACGCCGGTTTCAATTTGCATCCGCAGATACGCGCTCACGGCACCGGTGAGTTTTTCCATCAGGCGCTCGAACAGCGGCCGGTCGGAGTAGAACAGGCGCCGGGCTTTTGTGTAATCGTCCGCGCCGCCGCCTTCGAGCATGAAACAGGCGAGCGTCCACGGCGCGCCCGCGAAGCCGATGAGTGCCGTGCGGTCGCCGAGACTCTTGCGGACCAGCCGCAGCGCCTTGGACACGTAATCGAGCCGCTCGCATACCGCCGTGGTGTCGAGCCTCCCGATATCCTCCGCCGATTGCAACGGCTTCATCTCGATGCCCTTGCCTTCGAGAAACTGGTAGGACTGGCCGAGCGCCTCCGGCACGACGAGGATGTCGCTGAAGATGATCGCCGCGTCGAAGTCGAAACGGCGGATCGGTTGCAACGTTACCTCCGCCGCGAGTTCGGGCGTGCGCACCAGTTCGAGGAAGGAGTATTTCTCCTTCAGCGCGCGGTATTCGGGCAGCGCGCGGCCCGCCTGGCGCATGATCCAGACCGGCGGACGATCCACCGGCTGGCAGCGGCAGGCGTTGGTGAAACGCTGGCGATTGGTCATGGATTGGGTCCCGATTAGCTCAGTTGCAGACGGATATGCGTTGTGACTGAATGATACATCCGTTTTCAATTTATCAAAAGTCACAGCCCAGATACAGATGTAAGTTCGCGGATAATGTGCCCCGTTTCGGCGTGTCAAATGTCGAAAAATTGACGCGGAAATCGCCGGCCAACGCACCCTGATTTCCTATCGCCCCGGTCTCACCGTGAAGAAGCTGCTCTTTCGCACCGGGGCGTCGAACTCAGAAATGTGCAAATCGCGCCGCTCAAGAACCCGCGGCCTGCCGTCGCGCGCTTCGCATCCACCCAGAGCTTCCAACACGGGTCCACTTGACTTATCCAAAGCGAGTCGCAAAGATGCGCCGTTGCTCCAGGGACTGGCGTCAAAAAAAGGAAATCAGAATGAAAAGACTCGTGATGTTGTTGGCGTTGATTGTGATGGCCGCGGGCGCGCGGGCCGATGTGCGGCTGCCTTTGGTGTTCAGCGATAACATGGTGGTGCAGCGGGAGACCACCGCGACATTCTGGGGCTGGGCGGGTCCCGGCGAGAAGGTTTCCATCGCCGCATCTTGGGGCGCACACGCCACCACCACGGCGTCGGCCGATGGCGCGTGGAAGCTGAAGCTCAAGACGCCCAAGGCGGGAGGCCCGTTCACGATCACGATCAAAGGCAATAACACGATTGAACTTAAGAACGTCCTCTCGGGCGAGGTCTGGCTCTGCTCCGGCCAGTCGAACATGGGCATGGTTGTCAACAGCGTCACCAACGCGCAGGCTGAAATCGCGGCGGCGGATTATCCGCAAATCCGCCTGCTGAGTGTGAAACTCACCACGGCTGGCGAACCCCAGACGGAATGCCAGGGAACGCCGTGGGCGCCCTGTAGCCCGAAAAATGTTGGGACCTTCACGGCGGCGGGCTACTTCTTCGGTCGCAAGCTCCATAAAGATCTGAACGTGCCGATCGGTCTGATCAACTCGTCCTGGGGTGGCACATGCATTGAGGCGTGGACCTCGTGGGACGCGCAGAAGGACGACCCGGCGATGCAGGAATTGCGCAAGAGCTGGGACCAGCGTGACAAGACGTATACGCCGGAAGGGGCCAAGAAGCAGTTCGAAGACGAAAAAAAGGCATGGAATGCCTGGAACGCCGGCGACAAGAAGACGAAGGCGCCCACGCGTCCGCGCTTCCACGTCCAGCCACGCAACGACCAGAACTATCCGGCGAACCTGTTCAACGCGATGATCAATCCATTGGCTCCTTTTGCGATTCGGGGTGCGATTTGGTATCAGGGCGAGGGCAACAGCGGGCGCGGCAAGGAATATCGCGTCCAGCTCGAGCGCCTGATCGTCAACTGGCGCACGCTGTGGGGCTGTGATTTTCCGTTTTATTTCGTGCAACTGCCGAATTTCATGGCGCCGTGGCAGAGCCCGGTGGAAGACGGTGGCTGGCCGCAAATCCGCGAGTCGTTCGCGAAGACCGCCAAGGAAGTGCCGAACACCGGCATGGCCATCACCATTGATATCGGCGAGGAGACTGACATTCATCCCAAGAACAAGCAGGACGTGGGCGACCGACTGGCTCGCGTGGCGCTTCACCAGACCTATGGTTTGAAGGGCTTTGCCTGGAACGGGCCGGTGGCCGAGTCGTGCAAATTCGCCGACGGCAAGGCGGTGATCCGGTTCAACACTGGCGGCGCGCCGCTCGCGGTCAAGGGCGGCGGCAAGATCGTCGGTTTCGCGCTGACGGGCGCGGACGGCACCACCGTGTCGGCCGATGCCGTCATTGAAGGCAAGGACACGGTCGCGGTCAGTTCGCCGAAGGTCGCGCAGCCGGCCGTGGTGCACTATGCGTGGGCCAATAATCCGGTCGGCGTCAACCTGGCGAACAGCGAGGGACTGCCTGCTTCGCCGTTCCGCTTTGGCGAGATGCCGAAGTTCGAGGTCTTCTCGAAATTCCTTCCCGACGAAGCCAAGGCGTACAAGCTGGTCTATGCCTTCGACCCGCTCGCGGGCAAGCTGACCGATGGCAACACCCGGTTCGTTTATGACGCCAACAATTCGGCGCAGGTCAAGGGTCCGTTCAAGAAGGTGGCCTACTTCCTCGCGCTGCGGGATGCGGCAGGCGCCGTTTCCTACGCGTTCGTCGCCATGGATCCGTTCACGAGCGACGTTGCCAAGATCGGCGTGCCGACCGTCGCGAGCGGCGCCGTTTTCCAGACCAACATCACCGGCGTCGTCGTCAAGACCAATGCCAAAGGCGTGCAGGCGGGGGAATTTGCCGAGGGCTGCAACATTGAGTTCTGGCCCTACAATTACGGGCCGCAAAACCCAACCAAGGTGCCCGGCGCCAGTGATCAGCTCTTTGATTTTGGCGACATCATGGCGAAGCAGACGGGTCCGGGCTACGGCTCGATGCAAATCCACAACTGGAAAGCGCAACACTCGATCATTTGTTTCAACCGCTTTGGCAGCGGCCGCAGCAATGACGTCGGGCTGGGCAACTCCGAGGGACAGACGCGCGACTGGACCTTCACCTCCAGTGCCAAAAACTACAGCCAAGGCGAATTCCTGGTGTTGGTGCTGCCGTAACCGGAACGAAACGCGTCCGGAAACATCGTCCGTGTTTGCGGTCGCGGCTATCGGGCCGACGTTGTTTGTGCTGGCGGGGCGCTCCGGTTGAGACGGCAGAGTCAATTCGCGTGATCTTCGAGAACCAACTCTACGCCACTGAGAGCGGGACCGAGGGAAGACGATGCTGACCTAAGCAGCCGCACTTCGAGTTGCGGGCTGAGAAGGATATTCTTGAACTCCTTCATCACGCCGCGATTGGGGGCGCCGGCGGCTTTGGCAATGTCGAAACCCTTCAACACCACCTGGCCCTGCAGGAGCACGTCGAACACGCGCTGGCCGGGTGCAATGTTGTCCGGTTCCAGAAAGTAGAGCCGGACGGTGTAACGCGCTGGCGGCAGCGCCGGGGGATTCATGGTGGAAGCGTTCGCCGGTCCGGGGGAAGTGTTGGGTGCGGTAGTGGGCGCGTCCGCAGCGGCGGACTTGCCTTTGCCGGTATCTTTGCTGTCTTCGTCATCTTCCTTGGGACCGGCGGGCGCGGTTGGCAGAAGTGCCTTCAACGTCTGTGGGGTGATGACGATGGACTCGATGTCACGGAGTCCCGACGAAACGACCCACGCTGGCCCCTGGCCGGAAACGGCGCTCGTGTGACGGCGGAAAACGCTGGCGGAGGATCCGGTGATGGCGACAGGCAGTTGGGGCGAACTGCCGCCAGCCGACGGGTATCCGAGCCACAACGTGCCGTTGTCCGCGACGCGGTCGCCGGCCGCGCCAAGGTTGATGCCGACATGCGCGATGCGTTTGCCCTCGGGTGTGTCGAGGCCGGTCAAGTTGCATGTCCACATCTCCACCTCCGGCATCGAAATGAGCGCGAGCGAGGTCTGGTTCTGATACGGGCAACTGCACGTGCGCGTGTAATCAGGAGCGCTGAGCACGCCGTTGGCAATGACGAGGTTGGCGCTGCAGCCGCTCTTAAAGCCGCCGAGGTTGCCGGTGCCGGCATGTGTCTGTAGATCGTAAAAGCCGGCTGCGCCGGAGCGGAAGGTCATCATGTTCTCGGAGGCAATGGGTGTGTTGCAACCGTAGGTGCGATAGACGCACCAAGGCTGCGCCTCGCCAGTGAGCGGGTTTGTGATGGTGTGCGGCTTGCCGTCAACCAGGCTGTACGCGCCTGCGGACTGTTTGTAGGACGTGGGCGTGGTAATGATCAAGTCGTGGTGCAGGATGCAGGGACCGCTGTATTTGAGGCGGAGATTTTTCCAGACCTCGGAGCCGTCCTTGGCGCGGAGCACGGCCATGCCCTGCGGCACTTCGTCCTTAAGTCGATCCCGGGCGTTTGCGCCGGCTTGAAGCAGCAGGTCGCGCTCCTTCGAGTAACTCAGCCACGAACCAAAGACGTCCTTGGCGTATTCCCACAACGTCCGTCCCGTGCGCACGTCGAAAGCGACGATGCGGTAGTTCGCAGTCACGTTCTGCCCCGCACGCTTCGCTTTGAGTTCCGCGCTCTTCGGCAGCCGGTCGAGGCAATAGACGCGTCCGCCGCCCGCGACGATGCCGTTGTGAATGAAGCCGTGCCGGGCGTCGGTCTGCCAAAGCAGTTGGCCCGTGTAACGGTTGAAGGCGGCCAGGCCGAGACTGGCGGTGCAGTCGCCAATGTCTGCAAGCGCTTCCAGGCCGACCGGCGAAAACCGCTTGTTGAAGTTGGCGAACCCCGTGCCGCCAAGCAGCACATCGCCGCAGATGCCGATATATCCCCATTCCGGTGCCGACGATCTGCCTTTGCCTGCAGGCATCTGGATGGTCTGGATGATCGCGCCGGTGACGGCATCAAGCACGGCGCACTTGTTGCCGACGGCCACATAGACGCGGTCCTCCGCCGCAACGAAGTTCGCGCCGCGGGCGTTGGCACCGGGTATGTGCCGCTGGCTGTAGAGCGTGGTTAGCGAATCGGCCAGATGGGTGTCGTCGTAGTAGATGCCGCGGGTGTTGAGGCCGTGGATCGCTGTTTTCCACAAGCGTCGTCCGGTATAAACATCGCGCGCGCTGAGGCAATCCATGCCTTCGATGAACAGCCGGCCGCCAACGACCTGCTCGGACGGCCCATGACCGTGTCGCGGCAGCACGTCCATGTGGCTGTTGCCGCCAAACCACAGCAGGCCCACGGGCAACTTTAGCGTGCGGTCATCGGACTTCACGGTGTTGGCCACGTCGCCGTATTGGTGGGTCCAGTCCGCCGTGCCAGGCAACGCGCCTTGGCGGATCACGCGCACCGCGTTGGCTGCCGCCACGACCTTCGCGTTGGCCAAACCCGCGCTTCTGGCCTTCGCGGCCATGTCTGCGGCATCCTGCGTGCCGGAAATCCACAATGAGCCTCCGTAGGGACGCACCGATTCATAAACCTTCCTCAACGTCGCGACGTCGCCCATCCGCGCGGCGAACGAACCGCCGACCATCACGAGGCTCGCGACATAAGGCGGCGCTCCAAACGCATCCGGCTCGGCGGCCAGCAACGCCACGCGCGCGCCGTAAAGCCCCTCGGCGTCGAGTTGTCGGCGGAGGCGGTCCACCTTGGCGGCGTCGGAATCCACGCCGACGATTTGCAGCCGCGACGATGCAGCCAGCGCACGGATGAGTCCGCCATCGTCCAACCCGAGACAAAACGCGTAACCGTCAACCGCGCCAGTCTGGGCAACGATGGCGCGGGCCTGGTTGAGCGCGGCCGCCGGCGGCGCCATGGAACGGGCCGGTTCCTTGACAGCCAGCGCGGCACCCGTGCCCTGGCCAAAGGCCATGATGTGTCCTTCCTGTGTCACGGCGAACAACATGCCGTTGGCCGCGAGCAGGCGGCGCACCGTGCCTTGCACCGGCTGCGACCATACAATGGAGGGTCTTCCATCTTTTTTCGCAATCTCGATGGCCACGATTGCGTTCGAACCGGCTGCGTAAAGCTGGTTGCCCGCGCGAATCAGATCGCCGGTACCATTCGCCTTGATTTCCCACTGCAAGGACTTGTCCGCCTTCCACGCCTGGATCACTGGTGACGGCTGGCCGGGCGGGGCGTTTTCCCTGGCGCGACTCAACACCGCCTCGGCCGTTTGGAGTTTCTTCGTAGCCGAGTTGCAGGCGGTTGTTGCCTTCTGGATGGCGCTTTCATCGCCGAGCGCACGCGCGTCGGCCAGATCTCCCTTGGCCCTCGTTTCCCCATAGCGGGCGGCTTCCAACTTCTGTTCCGCCTCAATGCGTGCTGTGAAATTGGTGGAATAGTTCGCCGCGCAATACACATACGTCCCGTCAAGTACCGGCTCGTTGACGGTGAATAAACTCTTCTTGCCGGTCGCGAGATCGTGGGCGCGGGTGCCGCGGGCGCGTGTGTGGACGAAGAATTCCTTCTCGCTGGCCATTACCAACGACCCGCCGGTGCCCTTGCCCGACTCGGCAATGTTGAAGTACAGAAACCTCCCGGTGGCACGGTCGAAAGCGGCCGGGATGGACCGCCCGCCCGGCACAAGCAAAAATTTGTCCGCGGCCACCAGCGATCCCTGGGCTGCCACGCCGGCGAACGCGGGCGCGTTGTGCGGCTGCTTGATGTATTGCGCTCCGGTGCTGTCGTTGACCCAGACCGCCTTGCCCGTCGTGGCATCGAGCGCATAAATGAACGTGCCCATGAACGGCCAGATGCTCGCGGCGAAATACACGGTGCCATCGCGGATCACCGGTCCGCCACGCGCGGGCCACGCCGAGACCAGCCGGCTGTTGCCAAGCACTTTGCGTTCCGAGGGGCCGCCGCGGAATTTCCACACCAGCGAGCCATCGGCGGCTTTCACGCAATAGAGGCAGCCGTCGTCGCTGGCGAAATAGACCCTGCCCTGCGCTGCCGCTGGCGCAAGCCGCACGGGGCCGTCGGTGTAGAATGTCCATGCTTCCCGCCCTGTGCGAACGTCCAGTGCCACCAGTTTGTCGGCGTCGTTGAACCCCACGAACATCTTGTCGCCAAGGACGACCGGCTCGAAAACGGTGTCAAAGGACATGAGGTCCCGGTTCAATGGGTCCTCCCAGGCCGGCGTGCGCGGGCGGTATTCGCGCACCCAGCGCAGCGTCATTTGGACAGGGAGTATTTCCGGCGAGTCGGCCGTTCGGTTGGCATCGCAGCGCCACATCGGCCAGTCGGCAGCGTGGCATTGCGCCGGTGCAAGAACCAGAATCGTAGCCGTGATGGAAAACAGGCGGCGACAAAGAGTTTGCATTGGCGACGCGAAAGATAACGCTGGCCGCCGCAATAGCAAGCCCGGCTCACATTCCGGTCGCTTCGCGCCGCTGGCGCGGCCCGAAACCAATCACATTGCCGCTAAATCCGGAACGTGCGGAAGGACGCGCGCGCTTCTCAACTGGCTGATGCAAGATTCCGGACAATTTTTCGACGAACCTACAGGGATGTAAATTCGCGGGCAACTTGTCCACTGTCAGCGTGTCAAACGTCAAAAATCGACCGGCATCGCCTATCCAAGACCTGTTCCATTACACTCCGCACTCAGTCGCATCCTTAGTTTGGCTGGCAGAAGCGAATGCGGGCATAACGCGCCACCGGCTGGCCGTCCACGGTGTCGGCGATGAGCAGATCCGCCGCTTCGGAAAGCCGATTGCCGGCGCGGGGCGAGGCGGTGAAGAAGGTGTCCGTCAGCGGACGCTGCAAGGGAATGCGAACCGCGGTTGAGATGGAACCGTCCGCTTCGACCCGCACCGCGTAGCTACCGGTTTGCGCCTTGGTGGCGGGCGTGGTTCCTACGACGTTGTAGAGAATGTAAAGTGTCTGGTCCGGGGCGATGTGGAACCGGGGCCGGCCCGTTGGTTGCATCGGGCCTGTGGTTTCGCCACCGCTGAAGAGTGCCCGCTTTTGGAGCACCTTCCCTTCCTTTAAAACTCCATACCAGAGCTGCCAATCCCGCTTGATATCAGGAAAGTAAACGTCGCGCAGCTTCGGATGGATGGGGTTCTGCATCCACACGATATGCACCCGGCCATCGGCCGCGAGCCAGGTATCGCCCAAGGTCAGGGTGCCTCCGTCGTCCATCGTGTCGGCGACGACGATCCATGGTGTGAAGGGATGGGTCGTGATGTCGGGCGTCCAAGTGTAATGGAGTTTGCGCATGCGCCAGCCCCATTTCTCCCGGCCCCAAGTCTCGGTTTTCAGCGGGTCAATCCGTTTCCAGATGTTGTAGGGCGACGTGCCGATGAAATGCGCTTCGCCATTGTGGAGGATCGCGTTGGGATAGTTCACCCGTGCCCGCTGATCATGGTAAGGCGCATATCGCGGATCCTCCCCTTCCGGCCACACCAGTTCCCCGATTTTCCAACTGCCCGCTTTGTCGAGAAACGCCCATTGCGAATGCGTCGAGCCGATATTTTGGAAAAGGATGAACTCACCATTAGCCCCGTCGGCGGCGAAGGTGCGATACGAATGTTCGGTGAACTTGGGCATGCCATTCCACGACGGGACGAGATGTTTGGGCGCTTGCTCCGGATGGGCCGGTTCGAATTCCAGAAACTCAGGGCGCGCAGGTCCGCCGGTCGATGTGCGGCGAAGATCGCCGTTGCCCATGGAAGTCATTTGGCGTTTCTCGGCATCGGCGGGCGCGGGAATCCAGGGGGCCAACGTCGGGTTGGCCGACATCAGCAGCCGGCCCGAGTGGTTGACGCAGAGCGGACAAGGTTCGCGCGTGCGATTTTTCTCATCGCGCTGGCACAACCGCCAGCCGTCCGCCCCACGCTCATACAAAGCCCACCTCGCGTTGTTGAGCGGCGCGCATCCCGGCACGTGTTCGAAGGCACTGACGAAAAGTTGGCCGCCCACCCGCGCGATTTGAGGGCTGCCCGAACCCCAGAACATTCCCGAGCCGTTGTTGGTCACTTCATAGGCGGGCAGATGGCAAACGATCTCGTCAGCCTCAACGCGCACCTCAAAGGACGCCCTGTTTTTGCCGGCGGGTTCTTCTGGCTTCGCGGAGCGATGTCGGAGGGCGCCGCCGAACAGTTTCGCGCCGGGCTTGCCATCATCCACGGCTGCATGCCCCGCGATAAAAACATAGCGCACACCGGTCGCGTATTCTTGCGGCTTGTCGAAGGTGGCTTGGTCGCGGTAGGTGGCTGGGTCGAAGACCACGATGTCGGCGTGATAGCCGGGGCGAAGGTAGCCGCGTTCAGGGATGCCGAAGATGTCGGCAGGCAGGCCGGTCGCGCTGCGGATGGCTTGTGGCAACGGGATAATCCGATCCTGAATGGCGTAGCGGCCGATCTTTCGCGCGAAGGTCCCGAAATTGCGGGGGTGATGATGTTCGCTCGGATTCAGTGCGCGCGCCGCGCCGTCGGAGGCCGTGGCCACCCACGGCAACGCCATCGCCCAGCGCACATCCTTTTCGGACATCGAATGACAGACCACCTCGGGAGCTTCCTGGGCGACGATCTTGAGCA
Source organism: uncultured bacterium (assembly GCA_903870275.1). Taxonomy (GTDB): domain Bacteria; phylum Verrucomicrobiota; class Verrucomicrobiia; order CAIQCK01; family CAIQCK01; genus CAIQCK01. The sequence continues at coordinate 11,734 of CAIQCK010000047.1, forward strand.
CAAGATCCACCGTCGCGATCTTCTCCCCGTCGGCGATTTCCTTCAGGCTCTTGCCGGCATAATCCGGAAACTTCTTACTGGCCGCGATCACGATCTTCTCGTAACGGCCGAGCCGATCGGCAATCACTCGCCGGACCAGCGCGGCGAACTCGGGGTCGCCCGCCATTCGCTGGCCAAGGTCTTCCCGCTTGCACCACTGGATTTGGGCCTCGGGCAGCGTCGCGTTGACCAACGAGAAGGAATTGGCCGTGTAGGGATACTGGTCGGCCGTGATCTTGAGTCCCTCGGCGCGCGCCTTCTCGATCATGGCGGCGGCGCCGCGGAGGCGACCCCAGTTGGGAATCTCCATGGACTTGAAGTGTGAGATTTGAACCGGGGCGCCCGATTCGCGGCCGATGCGGATCGCCTCGGCCACCGCCTCCAGAAGATGGTCGGCTTCGTCGCGGATGTGGCTCGCATAGACGCCGCCGTGGGCCGCCACCACCCGGGCCAAGGCGATGAGTTCGTCGGTTTCAGCGTAAGAGCCGGGCGGGTAGATCAGTCCGGTGGACATGCCGCACGCGCCGTCCCGCATGGCTTGGCCGACCACGCTCCTCATGCGCTCCAACTCCTCTGCCGTCGGTGCGCGTCGTTGGCCGCCCATGACCTTGCTGCGGATCGACCCGTGGGGAACCAGAGCCATGATATTGACGCCCGGGCTGTTTGTCTCAAGGCCGGCGAGAAACTTGGCCACATCCACCGGACCGCCGCCACAGTTGCCCGTGATCATCGTGGTGCAACCTTGGATAAGGTAGTTCAAGCACGGGCGAGCGCCCGGTTGGTCAATCGTTCCGTCGGTGTGCGTGTGGACATCAATGAACCCCGGCGCGACAATCATGTCCCGACAGTTAATGGTGCGGCCGATTTTCCCCAGCATGAACTTGCCAACGGCCACGATCCGGCCCTCGCGAACCGCCACGTCGCCGACCGCTGGCTTTGCCCCCGAACCGTCATGAATTGTGCCTTCACGAAGCAGCAAATCTGCATCGACCGGTGGAGTTGGAGACGATGCAGCGAACGTCGCCAAGTTCAAACCCAAGGAGGATAGCAGGGACAAAAGCACCCCAACTTTGCCTGTGCGCCAAGTATGATCACGCATGGAAATATCTCCTGATGGCAACAGTGTGCCGGCATCAGCCAGCAGACAATTTTTCGACGAACCTACAGGGCAAAGGGAAGATGGTGCCGGCGGAGGGACTTGAACCCCCACTCCCTTGCGAGAAGCGGATTTTGAGTCCGCCGCGTCTGCCATTCCGCCACGCCGGCACTCGCAAAAGCGGGGCGCATACTAGTCAGGTCGGGGCGGGCGCGCAACTGATTTCACCAATCCTGGCGCAACGCCAGCGGCGGACCGAGCAGTTCGCGCAGCACGATGGCGCGGCGCACGTCGGTGCGGTTGCGGAGTTGCGCGCGATAGGCGGACGCGCGAACAGCGACGGCAACGTCGGGCGGCTGCGGCGCGGCGGTTTTTGGCGGCTGGGCGGAGGGCGGTCTTGTCTCGCGGGCAGTGTCTTCGGGATGAATGGACGGCAGTTCGACTTCGTGCGGCGCCAGTTCCGGATGCGTGGAGGGCAACTCCGGTTCCTCACGATGCAGTTTGACGAGTCGTCGCGCTTCCGGCTCAACGGTTTCCACGACCGGTGGCCTGGGCGGCGGAACCTGCCGTTGCGGCGGCACGCGCATCCGGCGCAGCACCTCCTGAACCTGATCTTCCGTCAACGCGCGCCGGGTCGACGGCTGTTGCGATGGAAACTGCCGTTGGATGACGACCGGCGGCGATGCAACCGGCGGCCGGCGCGGCGGCGCAGGAGCCGGCGGACGCGGCCGCGGCAGTTCCTCCGGCATCTCCGGCTGACCTTTCTGTAGCAATTTACCGAAACCGTAAACGGCCGCGATGATCACGAAGATGATCAGTTTGATCAACTCGTCGCCGGAAGCAATGAGCGGCGTCATTTGCATGACTTACTGTTGCTTGGGCTTTTCGTCGCCGGCGATGGACTGGCGCATGGTGGTATCCGATTGGATGTTGCGCATCCGGTAGAAATCCATGACGCCGAGATTGCCTTGACGGAATGCGTCGGCCATCGCGAGCGGCACTTGGGCTTCGGACTCGACGACTTTCGCCTGCATTTCCTGCGTGCGCGCCTTCATCTCCGCCTCGAGCGCGACGGCGGCGGCGCGGCGGACCTCGGCGTCAGCCTGCGCCATGCGCTTGTTGGCCTCGGCTTGGTCGAGCTTCAGACGGGCGCCGATGTTCTCGCCGACATCCACGTCGGCGATGTCAATGGAGAGAATCTCGAACGCGGTGCCCGCGTCGAGGCCCTTTTCGAGCGAGGTCTTGCTGATGCGCTCCGGGTTTTCCAGAACGTGCTTGTAGGAGTCGGCGGAACCGATGGCGGCGACGATGCCTTCGCCGACGCGCGCGATGACGGTTTCCTCGGTCGCGCCTCCGACGAACCGGTCGAGGTTCGTGCGGACGGTGACGCGCGCCTTGACCTTGAGCTGGATGCCGTCCTTGGCGACGCCGTCAATGGTGGTGCGGCCGCTGCTTGTGCTGGGGCAGTCAATGATGCGCGGATTGATCGAAGCCTTCACGGCATCGAGCACGGTCTTGCTGGTGCCTTTCGTGGCGAGGTCGATGGCGCACGCGCGGTCCCAGTTTAGCGTGATGCCGGCTTTCTTGGTGGCGATGAGAGCGAGCACGACCTGCTCGACGTTGCCGCCGGCGAGGTAGTGCGCCTCCAACGGATCGGTGGTGAGATCAATGCCGGCTTTCACTGCCGTGATCCGGTTGTCCACAATGAGTCCGACCGGCACGCGCCGCAGTTTCATGCCGATGAGCGATACGATGGACACCGGCGCACGCGCCGCCAGCGCGCGAATCCAGACGTTGAGGAAGTAGAGGAAAAGTATGATGGCGATGAACGCGAAGACGCCGACGACGCCGGCAATCAAGACGCCAAATAAACTCGCGACATTGTTCATGATGATTCTCCTTTTCTAAACTCTCCGCACGACGATTCTTGTTCCATCCACCGCCACGACTTGAATGTTGGTGTCCGGCGGGATCATCCCGCCTTCACTCACCACATCCACGCGCCGGCCTTCGATCTCGGCAATGCCGGACGGCCGAAGATGGCTGCGGGCCACGCCCCGCTTCTGTAGCAGCGCCTCGAAATCACGCTCCGGCTCAATGTTGCCGCTGGTCTGGTCGAGCATCATGCGCCGGCCGGTCGGCGTCTTTGGGAAAAACTTGATCCACAACACCAAGCCCACCAGTATCGCCATGATCACGCCGCCCAGCAGCCACGTGCCCGCCGCAACGCCGTAGTCCGAGTAGGTCATGGTGATGGCGACGACCAGGCAGAGCGCGCCGGCGACGCCGAAAAGGCCGCTTGGCAGAAACACCTCCACGATCACGAGCACCAGCCCGACGACCAGCAACAAAACAATCCATTCCCACATGGCTTTTAAACCTTTGTTACCACAACGCGGTTTCCTTCGACCTTGACGATCTTCACACGCGCATCCTTGGGGATCAAGTCTCCTTCGGTGACGACGTCGGCCAGTTGGCCGCCGAACATCGCCTTGCCGGCGGGCCGCAGAAAGGAAATGGCAATGCCTTCCTTGCCAAGCAAATCCTGCTGCAGCAGATCGGCCGTGGGCGACGTGATCGCGCCCGCGCTGGTCGCCTTCAGCGCCAGATGGTCCCATGCGCTGGTGCGCGGCAGAAATTTCGCGGCGAAGGCGATCATGAACATCGCCAGCGCCGCCGCCAGGCCGAGATTGATCAGCGGACGCCGCAAATCGGGAAACGCCGGCACCCACGGCCCGCCGGGATACTGGTCCACCATCGCCATGACCACGGCCACCAAAATGAACATCGTGCCGAGCATTCCGCTGACGATATGGCCGGGCAGCACAAAAACCTCCACGGCCAGCAACACCACGCCGACCAGGAACAGCAGCGCGTATTCGTAGCCACTGAGGCCGGCGATGTATTGGCCGAAGAAAAACAACAACAGGCACGCCACTGCCGCCACGCCGATCAGGCCGAAGCTTTGCAGCTTGAACTCCAGATAAATCCCCAGCGCGCCCAAGGCCAGCAAAATGGGCGATAGCGTGTTGATCCAGTCGGCAAGCGTTTCCGCGCCAGTGGGTTCGATCCTTACAACCTCGGCGCCTTTCAGCTTGGTCTGGTCCAGCAACGCGTCCATGTCCTTGACCGTGCCGCTGGAGAGCAACGGCTTTGGCGGCTGGCCGTATTTTTTTTCCGCCTCGATGTTGGTCAACGTGAGGAGACTGCCCTCCGGTTTGACAACTTTTCCGTCAACCACCAGATCGGAGCTGCTATCCACCATCTGATTGACCACGTCGGGGTTGTGGCCGTTCTGCTGCGCTGCGGCGCGGATTTTCGCCGCATAGGCGGACGTGAACTTTTTCTGATACGCCTCCGGGATATTGGCCGAGTCGCCGGTTGGCATCATCATCATCGGGGTGGCTGCGCCGATCACGGAACCGGGCGCCATGTAGATGTGTTTGGTGGCGGCTGCGATGAAGGCGCCGGCGGAGTAAGCCTTGTTGTTGACGAATGTGTAGGTGTCGCCCTTGAACTTGCCGAGCACGTCCATGATCTCGCCCATCGCATCTCCGCGCCCGCCGTTGGTGTCCATGTCCAGCACGATCACCTCCGCGTCGGCGCGCTCGGCTTCCTTCACGCCGCGTCGCACTACATAGACCAGCGGCGCGTCAATATCCGAACGGATGGGAATGACATAGACCGGCTTTCTCGACGGTTCCGCGGCGGTGGTCGGTGAAGCCGCGTCCATTGACGTCCCGGCGCTCACCACTCCGAGCGCGACCACTCCAATCCAGAAGATCGCTCGCATGGCAGTGCCGCACACTCTATGCCAGATGCCCGGCGCAAGCAAGACGCGTCGCGCAACGGAACCGTGACGGCCCGTGCGAGAGCGGAACAAGGCTTGGCGCAGGGCCGCCGAACGTGATAATTTTGGCGCGTCATGACCGCTCAACGGAAACTCGAACGCCAGGCGAAAGCCGCGGCGCGGCTGGCGGCGCGGTTGCGTCCGCTGGCGCCGGGCGTGGACAGCAACGAGTTGATGTTGTTCTGCATCTCTATGCAATGGACCCCGATGCAGCGGCTCCAATCATCGCTTAATTCATGGCTTCCGCAATCCAAGTCGAAAAGTTCCTCACGGCGCTGAAACGGCATCGCATCCCGTTTATGGCTGTCGGCGTCTCCGCCGCGGCGCTGCAAGGTGCCAATGTTTTCACCAACGACTTCGACATCTGGTTGGAGAAGCTTGATTTCTTTCAGCTTGCCGCTGTCGCCAAGCAAGCGGGTGGCTTCGCGCTTTTCACCGAATGGCACGGTGTCCAGGTTCACCTGCCGGATGAGACAATCGTTGATGTGGTGCTCAGCGTGACCGGCCTGGATTCATTTCGCGCCGCATGGCGGCGCGCGCAGCGCGTCCGTTTGGGCAGCGCAGAGATCAAGGCGCTCGATCTGGCAGACATCGTCAAGAGCAAGGAGACGCTTGGACGCAAGAAGGACATCGGGACGCTGCCACAACTCAAGGATTTCCTCCGACTTCGTAATGCCCGCGACAAAGCACGCCGGCGGCAGAAGAAACGGTCGTCATAATCTCCGCGCCCCGCTGCGTGGCAGCAAGGAGCGGAGGGGGCACGCTTCGCACCGTGGCTTGCGCGAGAGACAGTAGTGTTTCCCGGTGGCGACGATCAGCGCGTGATACTCGTTGTACAGCCGCGCCCGCGCGGAGTGCCGCGCGCTTAGGCGCGACATGCCGGAGTGCGGGTGACCCGTGGGAACGGGGGCGTCGGATCTGAGATTTGCAATTTGAAATTTGGGATTCCCGGCGAGCGATTGCTCGAAGAGCGCCTTGAGGTCGTGGTAGTCGGCGTCCGGCTTCGCCCAGCCGTGGCGCGCGAGGATGCGGCGCGTGTAGGCGTCTACGACAAAACTCTCATGGCCGCCGGAGTAGAGCAGGATCGAGTCGGCCGTCTCCGGGCCGATGCCGTTGACGGTGAGCAGCTTCTCCCGCAACTCCGCCGTTGGCAGCCGGAACATGCGGCGCAAACTGCCGCCAAACCCGTCGTGCAGGAAATCCAGGAACGACCGCAGGCGGCGGGCCTTGACATTGAAGTAGCCGGCGGGGCGGATGAGCGCGGCGCGGCGGCGGTGGGGCAGGGCGCGCAGTCGTGGCGGCGTCAGGGCGCGGGCGCGGCGGAGGCTGGCGATGGCTTTCTCGACGTTGGTCCAGGCGGTGTTTTGCGTGAGAATCGCGCCGACGCAGACCTCGAAGGGCGTGTTGCCCGGCCACCAGCGTTGCGGACCGAAATGGCGGGCAAGCAAACGGAACGCGGAGCGTAGAGCGTGGTGCGTGGTGCGTGGTGGCATGTTCAACGCAAAGGCGCAAAGATTCGCGGAGATTGGAGATTCAAAATCGTCATCAACGAATCCAAAACTCAAAATCCTCTGCTTTTCCCGGCGTCCGCCACGCCTCTGCGTTCAGCTCCCGCCCGCTGTGGCCAAGCCGCGTTTACTGCGCTGCCGCAGCCGCCGCCCGCCGCGGTTCGTTCCGGCGGCGATCGAGTTCCCTGAGCATGCGTTTGCGCAACCGGAGGTTCTTGGGCGTGGCTTCGACGAATTCGTCGGGGCCGATGTATTCGATGCAGCGCTCCAGGCTCATCTTCAGTGCCGGTTCAAGTTGAATGCCTTTGCCGTCGCCCTGGCTGCGCATGTTGGAGAGCTTCTTCGTGCGGCAGACGTTGACGGCGATGTCTTCAGGCCGGCCCGTTTCACCGACGATCATGCCCTGATAAACCGCTTCGCTCGGGCCGATGAACATGCGTCCGCGTTCCTGGATGTAATCGAGCGCGTAAGCCGTGGCGATGCCGTCCTCGGTCGCAATGAGGACGCCGCCGCGGCGCGTGTCAATCTCACCGCGCAACTGGCCGTATTCCTTGAACAAGTGCGACATGACGCCGGTGCCGCGCGTGATGTTGACAAGGTCCGACTCGAACCCGATGAGGCCGCGCGTTGGCATGACCGCCTCCACCGTCACGTGGCCGCCGGTGCCGGTCTGGCTGCCGTGGTGGTTCATGTTGGTGACCTCGGCCTTGCGGGCGGCGAGATTTTGGAGAATGTCGCCGAGATGGTCCTGCTGGATTTCCAGCCACAGTGTTTCGATCGGTTCCAGCATCTGGCCGGTCGGGCCGGCGCGATAGATGACTTCGGGGCGCGACACGAGCACCTCGAAGCCTTCGCGCCGCATTTGCTCCACGAGCACGGCGATCTGCATTTCGCCGCGGGCGCTGACGATGAAGACGTTGCCGTCGTCGGTGTCGCGGACGGCAAGGCTGATGTTAGTGCGCGTCTCGCGATAGAGGCGCTCGCGGATGTTGCGGGCGGTGACGAATTTTCCTTCGCGGCCGGCCAGCGGGCCGTTGTTGACGGCGAACTGCATCTCAATCGTCGGCGGATCGATTTCCACGAACGGCATCGGATCGCGCGATTCGTTGTCCACGATGGTTTCGCCGATGGAGACCTCTTCGAAACCGGCGAGGCCGACGATGTCGCCAGCGCTGGCTTCCTCCAACTCGACCCGCTGCATGCCGGTGAACGAGTAAAGCTTCGTCACGCGCGCCCGTTCGCGGCGGCCGTCTTTGCGGATGCACACCACCGAGTCGTCCTGTTTGATTTTGCCGCCGTAAATCTTGCCGAGCGCGATGCGGCCCACGTAATCGTTATAGTCGAGGTTCGCGATGAGGATCTGCAACGGCGCCGCGACATCGGCTTTCGGGGCGGGGATGTACTTGATGATCGCTTCGAAAAGCGGCTTCATGTCGCGGCTTTCGTCGGCAAGCGCGAGTTTGGCGAAGCCGTCCTTGGCGCTGGCGTAGATCGTCGGGAAATTCAGTTGCTGGTCGTTGGCGTGCAACTCCAGCATGAGGTCCACCACCTTGTCGTGCGCGCCTAGGGGGTTGGAATTGGGACGGTCAATCTTGTTCACCACCACGATGGGCATCAGGCCGGCTTCGAGCGCCTTGCGCAGCACGAACCGCGTCTGCGCCTGCGGACCGTCGAACGCGTCCACCACCAGCAGGCAACCGTCCACCATGTTCATGATCCGTTCGACCTCGCCGCCAAAGTCCGCGTGGCCGGGCGTATCCACGATGTTGACCTTGTAATCGACGCCGTCGCTGGCCTTGAAGTGAAAGCTGGCGTTTTTGGCCCTGATCGTGATGCCTTTCTCGCGTTCAAGGTCCATGGAATCCATCATGCGCTCTTCGACGTGCTGGTTGGCGCGAAACGTCCCCGACTGATTCAACAGACAGTCCACGAGCGTCGTCTTGCCGTGGTCCACGTGCGCGATAATGGCGATATTACGAATTTGTTGCATAAAAAATAATCGCCGCCGAAATGGGAACTGCACCGAACAACCGCTGCATCTTCGCATTTCGGTGGCGAACACCCAGACTATGCCGGTTTATCCCTGTCTTGTCAAACCCTGCGGAGGGATGAAAGAGCGTGCCCGGACGAGTCCTAGGGTTCCGGCTTTTCTAATTTCGGCTTCCAGAACGTAGAGACGATCAACAACAACGCCGCGACGCCTCCCAGCAACCACGCGGCGTATGTTTCATACCAGGGTGGATCGGGTATCGAGGCCGGGGGTGATATCAACTGCGCGCTGGGGAGTTTGACCTTCCATCCTTGCGGCACGTTGACCTCTTTCTTTTCACCACGCAGTTCGTAGGAGATTTTGAGCGCAGCATGGGGAAACTGGTCCTCAGACCATCCAAAAGTATTCGCGGATGCACAGATAGTGGCCTTGTCGTCATGCACCAGGTTTTGCGCAGCCACCGTCACGTCCTTGGGCCCGTAGGTGGCCAGCGTGATCCTGAGGGTGGTCGGAGTTGGCGCGCGCGACTGAACATCAGTGATCTGAACCTCCAAGGCGGCCAATTGTTGTTTGAGCGCGGCAATGAATTTCGTCTGTTTATTGAGCGCGACCGTGCCGGTGACGATTTTGAGTTCGTGTACATTTTGATCGCGTTGGGCGACGGGGTCCACGACGACCTTGCTCTTGCCGTGGCTGTTCAGTGCCGCCTTTCGCTGCGCCGCCAAATCGGCCAGGGCTTGTTTGGCCTGCTCCACCTCCTGTTGGATTTGAGCCAGCCGTTCCTGTGCCGAGATGGCCTGGTTGGCAAGCTGATACCGGGTTACTTGCAGGGATTGCAGCCATGCAGCGTAGGCGTCCGCCAAAAGCCGTCTGGTTTCGGAAGAAGTCGCCGGGTCCGTCGAGATGGCAAGGCCCTTGTCGAGGCACTGAATCGCTTCGGCGTATTTATTTTGAGCCAGCCAAGCCTGCCCTTGTTGCAGCCATTGCTGAGCCCCGATGTGTGTGCTGGCCGCAGGATCTGGCCCGGCGGCGCCGGCGGCGGAATGGCCGGCCAGCGCAAGCGAAAGACTGATGCAAAAGCTCGTTACCGCGGATGTTGTTCGGTTCATGCGTTCTCCAGTGTTGATGCGCCACGCCGGATCACAACGATGTGGCGCAAGAATTTCCCTGTCGCAGAGAGGCTGATGTTCTCTCCAGTCCGCATAAATGGCAGAGTAAAAATTGGGCGTCAGTAATACAAGTGATTTCATTTAGCGGATTTCGGTTGTCAGGAGAAAATTGTGACCCGTTTGTCACGATCCGGATTTGAAATCTGCTTGCATTGCCCGCGTGGGAACCGTTAGTGTGCGCGCTTCCGATTTTCGGTTAAACGCGCAGAATTGTTGTATCCTGGCGCGGCGAAGGCCGGAACGAAGACAAGAACTTAAGAAGACAATGACAATGAACGCGATGAACTCTGTGACACGTAATTCGATGTGGACCCGTTTGGGCCGGTATTCGAGCTGGCTGACGATGGCGCTGCTGACGCTGGCCGGCACGGCTGGTGCAATGGCCGGCGAGGCTGACATCAAGATTCCCGACCTCGGCTCGGTCAAGTTTGACGGTCTGGGCGGCATCAGCGGTTCCATGCTGATGTATCTCGGCATCGTCATGTGCGCGATCGGCTCGGCTTTCGGGTTGCTGCAATACGTGCAGACCAAGGCCCTGCCGGTGCATGACAGCATGGCCAAGGTTTCCAACTCGATCTGGGAAACCTGCAAAACCTACCTGTTCACCCAGGGCAAGTTCCTTGCGATCCTGTGGGTCCTGATCGCGTGCTGCATGGTTTACTACTTCGGTGTGCTGCAAGGGAATACCGTGGGCCATGTCGTGGTCATCCTGCTCGCGTCCATCCTCGGCATCCTCGGCTCCTACGGTGTGGCATGGTTTGGCATTCGCATCAACACCGTCGCCAACTCCCGCACCGCCTTCTCCGCGCTGAAGGGCAACCCGTTTGCCACCCTCGGCATTCCGCTCCGTTCCGGCATGAGCGTCGGCCTGCTCCTGGTCTGCGTGGAACTGTTCTTCATGATTTGCATCCTGATGTTCCTCCCGCGCGAACTCGTCGGCCCCTGCTTCATCGGTTTCGCCATCGGCGAATCCCTCGGCGCCAGCGTGCTGCGTATCTGCGGCGGCATCTTCACCAAGATCGCCGACATCGGCTCCGACTTGATGAAAATCGTCTTCAAACTGCCCGAGGACGACCCGAAGAACCCTGGTGTCATCGCCGACTGCACTGGTGACAACGCCGGCGACTCCGTCGGACCGACCGCTGATGGTTTCGAGACCTACGGCGTGACCGGCGTGGCGTTGATCGCGTTCCTCGCGCTCGCCCTCGCCGCCAGCCCGACCATCTGCGCGACGCTCATCATCTGGCTGTTCACGATGCGCGCCTTGATGATCGTGACCTCGCTGGTGTCCTACTTCCTCAACGAAGCCATCAGCAAGAGCATGTTTGGCAACAAGAAGGATTTCGACTTCGAAGCCCCGCTGACCCACCTCGTCTGGATCACCTCGGCGGTTTCCATCGCCATCACCTTCCTCGCCAGCAAACTGCTGCTCGGTGACTTCAAAAGCGCCTCCGGTGCGGCTCTGAGCGATCTCTGGTGGGTGCTCTCGGTCATCATCAGTTGCGGCACGGTGGCGGGCGCGTTGATTCCCGAGTTTACCAAGATCTTCGTCAGCACCAGCTCGCGTCACGTCCGCGAAGTCACGAACTGCTCCAAGCACGGCGGCGCATCGCTGAACATCCTGTCGGGCCTTGTGGCCGGCAACTTCTCGGCCTTCTGGATGGGCCTCGTCATCATGCTGCTCATGTTCGTTTCCTACCACTTCTCCCAGAACCCGGCCCTGCTCGGCGTCATGCCGGAGAAGTTCCTGTTTGCCGCGCCGATCTTCGCGTTCGGCCTCGTGGCGTTCGGCTTCCTCGGCATGGGTCCCGTGACCATCGCGGTGGATAGCTACGGCCCGGTCACGGACAACGCCCAGTCGGTCTATGAGTTGAGTCAGATCGAAGGCCGCAAAGGCATCAAGGAAGAGATTAAGCGGGACTTCGGTTTCGACGCCGACTTCGAGAACGCCAAGCACCAGCTCGAAAAGGGCGACGGCGCGGGCAACACCTTCAAGGCCACCGCCAAGCCGGTGCTCATCGGCACGGCAGTCGTCGGCGCCACCACGATGGTGTTCGGCATCATCATGCTGCTCGAGAACATGTTTGGCGGCGTCGTGAGCAAGCTCTCCATCGTGCAGCCGGAGATCATCCTCGGTCTCATCATGGGCGGCTCGGTGATTTACTGGTTCACCGGCGCTTCCTTCCAGGCGGTCGTGACCGGCGCGTATCGCGCGGTGGTTTACATCCAGAACCACATGAAGCTGGACGCCACCAC
>CAIQCK010000048.1 GCA_903870275.1 uncultured bacterium
GGCGGGTTTCACGCCAGGGACGGCCGGCGGCAAATCTTCGACTTGGATATTCTGAGGTTGAGTCGTTGGGCCCGCTGGCGAAGCCTTCTCTTCTCCCCTTCGGCGCTTCCCTTGCTCGGAAAGCATTTGCGCCATGGTTTTGAACGGGACGCTCTTTTCCTGCGTCTGAAATTGCCGTTTAAACCAATTCATGATTCGAGCTTCCAACAGGACGGAAGTTTTCGCATGTTTTGCGTGTTTAGCAAGCCCTTGTCCATGGTCGTTGTCGCTCCACGCCACCTGCGGCGCGGCAGCAATGCCGGTCCCGGCCTTGGAACGATGGAAATTACGGAAAAACGCCGGCTGCGGCAAAGCAGAAAACCAACGACGTTGAGTTTGTTCTCATGGCGTTCATGGTAACAATACTCACGTGGCCAGAATGGGCGAGACTCACTCGTCGGCAGAGGGCACGATCAAGGATGGCGGCGTTCCGGCGGGTGGCGGGTGGCGGGCTACGTGGAGGAGCTTTTCTTGTCAGCAGCCTTGGTCCTGGCGACGATCTTCTCTCGTTCCGGGTGAGAGCAGAAGCAACCGGTATTGAATGAGATGACGTGGTCGCAGGTGAGAGGATTGTCCACCAAGCAAAGGGCATAGGAGGCGATCCAGCCTCTTGCTCTGCAGACTTTCGGATCGGGCAGGACTCGACGGGGAGTTGAACCGGTCTCGTTGTCGGGTGGCGTGGACGTTCCCATATTTCAGATATCAACTTGCTTCGGCTCGGAACCAAAGTTCATGAGGACTCTTCCCTCTAGGACTTGAGCAACGCCCACATGAATTTCAACTTCGGCATCACCTTCGCGAGCCGGTCGAAATTGATGGGCTTGACGATGTGGCCGTTGGCTCCCAGTCGCCGGCTTTCCTTGATGTCGGGGTTCTTCATGGACGCCGTCAACGTCACCACGTAAATCTCCTGCATGCGCGGGTCGCTCTTGACGCGACGCAACACTTCCAAGCCGCTCACCTTGGGCAAATGCAGGTCCAACAGCATCACCTGCGGACAAGTCTCGCCTTTGCGCGAAAGGTGGCGGCCGGCGCCAAAAAGGAAATCCAACGCTTCAGCGCCGTCGTTGACGACGTGGAGATGGTTCGCCAGGCCGGCCTTTTCGAAAGCCCGTCGCGTCAGCACCACGTCACGGCGGTTGTCGTCCACCAGCAGAATGTCCACGAGCGTGGCCTCCGCGCCCGGCCGCCGAGGATCGCCGAGCAACTTCGGCAGAGTGGCCGGGTCTGCGAACAGCGCCGACAGGGAAATCTCCAAGGCCATCGCCAGCCGTTTGATACTTTCCAGCGACAAGTTACGAGATCCGCTCTCGACATCGGTGATGTAGGTGCGGTGCAGATGGGCAAGCTCGGCCAGCTTCTCCTGTGAGAGGCCCCGCCGCAGGCGCCAGGTTTTCACCGTGGCACCAAACTGGCGCTTGATGTCAGTCGTCTTCATTGGTCACCAAACATCCGAGCAGTGTATCTCACGGCTCTACAGACTCTGGGTGACATGGCGGTTATCTTGCCCTGCGGAAAAATCCCCCGATCTGCCGGCGCACCAACGAGCAGGCGGCGTTTCAACAAAACAACCCCTCCGTCACCCCACTTCCCACTCGGAAACCACATGTGCAGGCAAGTGTTCATAAGGTGCCGCATGCACCCCTAACTACCCACCACTACGCCTCAAACTAGTGCGTCGCCTGCCAGTGCGCAACAATGCCACGCAAGCCGCAAAGGAAAGCTGACGAAAATGCCACGCCCTTGCGCGCACCCATGAAGCACGCCCCCTTTCAAAACACGGCCACAACGCAACGCGCGACGGGCGTGACCCTCGGCAACCCGATGGAGCTTGACCCGGCCGGCGGGGCGTTTCATTCTCTGCGGCCAACGGGCCATGATAGCCGTCTGCCCCAAGTGCGATGCGCAGTTGTTCAGCCTCCGCTTCAAGGAGGTGGAGGTGGATTTTTGCGAACATTGCCGCGGACTGTGGCTGGACGCGGGCGAACTGGAGGCGCTGATGCGGCAGACCGGCGCCGCCGCCAACGATCCGCTGCTGGCGTTTCAAAACCAGCCCGGCGCAAAGCCGCGCGGTCGCAAACATCTCTGCCCGCGTTGCGACCGGGCGTTGCGCGAGATCGCGGTGCCGCGGCCGGGCGCGGAGGCGTTGCGGCTGGACCGCTGTCCGCGCGGACACGGGCTGTGGTTCGACGCGAACGAGCTGCAACAGTTGCTCGCCTTGTTCCCGCCGGCGAGCGGCGCGACGCATACCATCGCTTTTCTGAACGAAATCCTAAAACCAACTCACGCAACCTGAACACGGAGGAATGACTATGGCACTCGGCATTGGTATTGGCATGTTCGTCCTGCTCGCCCTGATCGCTACGGCGGTGGTGATCATCGGCTGGTTGATCGCCGTATACAACGGCCTCGTCCAGCTTCGCAACCAGCTCGACAACGCCTGGGCGCAGATTGACGTGCAGTTGAAACGCCGCTACGACCTGATCCCGAATCTCGTCGAGACGGTCAAGGGCTATGCCAAGCACGAACGCGAGACATTCGAGCGCGTCACGCAGGCGCGCAACATGGCCGTCAGCGCCAAGAGCGTCGGCGAGCGGGCGGAGGCGGAGAACATGCTGTCGGGCGCGCTGAAGTCGCTGTTCGCCGTCGCGGAGGCTTACCCGGAACTGAAAGCGAACCAGAACTTCCTCGGCTTGCAGGAGGAACTGACGTCCACCGAAAACAAAATCTCCTTCGCCCGGCAGTTCTACAACGACAACGCGATGGGCTACAACACGCGCATCCAGACGTTCCCGACGATGTTTATCGCCGGCATGTTCCAGTTCACCAAGCGTGATTTCTTCGAGGTCAAGGCCGCCGCCGAGCGCGAAGCGCCGAAGGTGTCGTTCTGAGAAAATGGAGTATTGGAGTGATGGAACGGATATGAATTATTCCTCTTTTGCCTCCCAACACCCCAACACTCCATAACTCCACCACTCCATTCCGTCTTCCGCCATGTGGGAACAAATCCGCGCCAACCGCCGCCGCTCGGCGATGCTCATCTCGCTGATGGGCGTCGTGCTGGTCCTGCTCGGCTACTGCGGCGGCGAGATGATTCTCAGCGGAGGCGGCGGACTCATCGGCTTGATCGTCGCGGCCGTCGTCCTGCTGGTGCAACTCGGCTTCTACTTCGGCGGCGCACAATCGCTGGTGCTGGGCGAGGCCGCCGGTGCTGAACTGAAACACGACGACTGCCCGCGGCTGTTCAATATCGTCGAGGAAATGAAGCTGGCGTCGGGTCTCGCCGTCATGCCGAAGATCCTGCTGATTCAGGACCCCGCGCCCAATGCGTTCGCGTTCGGCCGCACGCCGGAGACCGCCACCATCGCCGTCACCAGCGGCCTGCTCCAGCGGCTCAACCGCGACGAACTCCAGGGCGTCATCGCCCACGAAACGGGCCACCTGATAAACCAGGACGTGCAGTTCATGATGCTCGCCGTCGTCATGCTCGGCTCCATCGCCGTGCTCGCGCAAATCGTCTGGCGCACGATGCGACTCGGCGGACGCGCCCGGTCGCGGGATGAATCGCGTGGCGGCGGCCAGGCACAACTCATCCTCCTCGTCGTCGCGCTGCTGCTGGCGATTCTCGGCCCGCTGATGGCGCGGATACTTTATTTCGCCTGCTCGCGGAAGCGCGAGTTTCTCGCCGACGCCTGCGCGGCGCAGTTCACGCGCTACCCGGAAGGGCTTGCGTCGGCGCTGGAAAAAATCGCGCAGACCGCCGAGCCGCCGGCGTTCGTCAACAAGGCCAACACGCCGATGTTCATCGTCAACCCGCTGGCGGCGATGGAGGAATCGAGCAGCGTCTTTGACTCGCACCCGCCCACCGGCGAGCGCATCCGCATCCTGCGCTCGATGGCGGGTGCGTCGCTGGGCGATTACGAGGCCGCCTACCGCAAAGCGCGCGGCGGCGGGCTGATCGGCGCGCAGTCGTTGCAGGCCGCGCCGGCGCAGGCCGTGCGCGACGCGTCCGACGAAGGGCCGGTGCTCAGCCGGGTTGACGCCCGCGCCACGATCCGGCGCAACGCCGGTTACGCGCATGTCCAATGCACCTGCGGTTTGGAGATCGGCGTGCCGCCCGGCTATGACCGGAAGGAGATTCGCTGCGTCCGCTGCGGCAGCGTCTGGCCCGTGCCGACTGCGTAGGCGGACGCACGACCGGAAATGGTCTCAACACCGCCGCCGGTCACTGCTTGATTTCCATCAGCACGCGGAAGCCGACATCTTTTCGCTGGGCGAGATTCTGGAGCGCCATGCGTTTCGCGGAGCGGCAATCCTGCGCGGGACTGTCGGCCGCGCCGCCGCGCGCCACCCACGTTCCCGAACTGTTCAGATGCCGGTCGTAACGGTTGAAGTAGCGCGTCTCGCACCATTCCCAGACATTGCCGTGCATGTCGAAGAGGCCCCACGCGTTCGGCTGCTTCTGGCCGACCTCGTGCGTCTGGCTCGCGGCGTTATCGGCATACCAGCCAACCTTGGCCAGATCGTCGCTACTCTCGCCGGACGCATACGCCGCCGTCGAGCCGGCGCGGCAGGCGTATTCCCACTCCACCTCCGTCGGCAACCGGCACAGCCGGCCTTCCTTGCCCGACAGCCGCTCGCAAAACTCACGCGCTTTGGTGAAGCTGACATACTCCACCGGCAGGCGCAGGTTCGTCGGGTCTTTGTGGAAACTGCGATTGGGATACTTGTCGCCGATGATCTGCTGCCACTGTTCCTGCGTCACCTCATAGATGCCGAGGTAAAACGGCCTGGTGATGGATTCCTCGTGCACCGGCTGCTCGTCGGGACTGCCTTTGTCGCTGCCCATGACAAATTTGCCCGCCGGAATCAGCGCATAGTGAATGCTGGTGCTTGGGCTGACGTAGAGCCGCGCCTTGCCAAACTCCGAGGCGGGCGTTGGCGGGCTCTGGCTCAAGCCGGCGGCGCAGAACATCAACGACAGGACGCCCGGCAAAACGAAGACGATGGATGTGCGATGTTTCATGGAAACCTCCTCCGTGCTGATTCGTTTGAGTGCATCGGTATCAAACTCGACGACAGAACTTCTTCTCGATGCTGACCGCGTTAATGTCCGGGATGTTCGGTGCCGCGTCAAGCGCCGGATGGCTATAAAGGAGGTGGATCGCGTCCTCCGGAAGCGATCAAGGCCGCGCGGAGAAAAGGAGGCGATTGCGGAGTGCCTGGCATGGCGCAAAAACTCTGGTCTCGCCTCGCCGCGACTATTGCGTTCGGAGAACGCGATCCACCCGCCGGTCAGGGTTTCTTCGACGGCGTTGCTGCGGCCTTGACAAACGTCTCCGGCGCGAACAGCGCGGGGTCAAGCGGATCTTGATGGTCCTCGATCACGCGCAGGACGGTGCGGGATTTTTTCCGGACGTTGGCCAGCGCGATCTGGCCGACGATGTAGTGGCCCTTGTTGTCGAGCTTGCGGACGCTTTTAACCTCGAAGGTTTTCAGCAGTTTATTATTGGAGTCGTAGGCTTCGGCGATCACGACGGCCACGTATTGTTTGTCCACCCACATCAGCACGCGGCCATATTGCGATGGCGCGTCCGCGGCGGGCGCGCTCTCGATGACCCAGCAGTCGAAACCGAGCCGCCGGCTCTCGCGCACAAACTTCGGGTTCGGCCAGCGCAGGAACGCCAATTCCAAATCCTCGTAGGCGAAATCGCCGCCGAGGAACGGCGTGGCCCGCTCGGCGGGCGTGAGCTTGCGCGGTTCGGTCTTGCCTTTCTCGCACAGCCACGTGTCGCCGCCGTCGATCATCAGCACCGTCGTGCCGGCGGCTTCCTCCGGACCGGTGACGCGATAAACGGTGCGGGACTGTTTCGGATCGCCATTGAGAAAAACCTGCAGATCGTAGCTGTCGGCGGTGCGCCGCTGGACGGTCAGATCGGCGTCCAACCGGAGACTGAGGACGGGACGATTTGCCAGCACGCGCCCCATGATGGCGGCGGCATCCGATGCTTCCTCGGCGACGGCAGTCGCGGCGAGGAACAGACAGCACAAAACGGAAACGGCCAGGATGTTTCGGATGATATATGCGCGCATGGACGGCTTGTGTTTACCGGCGGCGCGCGCCGTTTTCAATGAAGAACGCAACTTCCGGCGCGCGGCCACGACAGTTGCGGGCGCGTTGACAGCGCCGAAGCGGCAGCGTAGCCTGAGCAGCCATGAGCGGATCGCGCGGAACATGGTGGTTGAGCCTGTGGCTGGCGGCGGTGTGCGGTGCCGGCGCGCTGGCCGATGAGTTCCGGCTCAA
>CAIQCK010000049.1 GCA_903870275.1 uncultured bacterium
CCTCTACGGCGATGTCAACCAGATCGGCACCGTTAACTCCGTGGATCTGCAACAGGTGAAGAACAACCTGCTGACGACGCTGACGCCATCGAATTTCCTCTGCGACGTCAATAGCAGCGGCACGATCAACGCGGTGGACTTGCAGCAGATCAAGAACAACCTCCTGCACAGCGCCAGCCTCGTTGCCGATTCGGGTGATTCAACCCCGTCCACCTTGTCCGACGGTCTGACGACCGGCACCACTTCCGACAGCTTGACAACCTCCGGGTTGGCAACGATGACGCTGGGGCAGGCGTTGGGTGCGACCAACCTGACATGGAGCACCGACGGCGATGCGCCGTGGACGCCGACGGTCGCAGAAGACGGCAGCCAGGCGGCGTGGAGCGGGAGCATCGGTAATCTGAACGTGTCGTGGATGGAGACGACGGTGACGGGGCCGGGCACGCTGAGCTTCGACTGGATGGTGTCCTCGGAACTGAACGGGGATTACCTGACGTTCGCAATAGATGGGGTGAACCAGCCGGGAGCGATTTCCGGTGAGGCGGGCTGGCAGACGCTGACGTTCAACATTCCAGCCGGCACACATCGTTTGACGTGGACCTACTCCAAGAACGGCGCCACCGCCGCCGGTCTGGACGCCAGCTTCCTGCGGCGGGTGGTTTACCAAAGCAGCCCGTAAACATCGGCCTATGAGCTTGGCTTGCTACGTCCCTGATCTCGGCGATTTGCTGGTATAATTCTGCAAGGAGACCGTTAGCGGTTTCCTCACCCGGTTCCTCGGATTCACCAAGAGCTGGGTCTTCTCGTGTTCGACCACGGATGACCCGTCCCCCATAGAAAACCCTTTTCAAAAACAGTGTGTTTGGGACGGATTTTGGGCCTGAATCGTGCCAGTTTGCCTCCCTGAAACCGGTGTGATTCAACCTTCGAACTTTTCAAAAGCATACCGCCAAGGTTCTTGCCATTTCCCGTAAGCGCAAAAACCCCTGTATTTGTGGGCAAAACAAAAAATGGCGGGAGCGACGGGACTCGAACCCGCGGCCTCTTGCGTGACAGGCAAGCGCTCTAACCAGCTGAGCTACGCCCCCGCCTGGGGGAAAACGTCCTGAGAGGGTATTCAGCCAGGTTGCGAAGTCAACTGGAAACCTGTCCCAGACTCTGATAAGACAAAGTGCCTATGGACCGGCTCAAAGCCATCAACAAAGCGCAACGGATCGTCGTGAAGGTCGGCACGGGCTTGCTGACCAACGCCGAACGGCAGCTCGACCTCGCCCGCGTGGCCGCGCTGGCCGACCAAATCGCCACGCTCCGGCGCAATTCCATCGAGGTCGCCGTGGTCTCCTCCGGCGCCATTGGCGCGGGCATGGCGGAACTGGGCATGTCGGCGCGGCCCACAGAATTGCCGGAACTCCAGGCCTGCGCGGCCATCGGCCAAAGCAAGTTGATGTCGCTTTACGCAGAGGCGTTTGGGCGGCACAAGCTGCACGTGGCCCAGATTCTCCTGACGCACGACGACCTCAGCGACCGCGTCCGCCATTTGAACGCGCGCAACACGATGGATACACTGTTGGCGCGCGGAATTGTGCCGATCATCAACGAAAACGACACCGTCTCCGTGGACGAGATTCGTTTCGGCGACAACGACCGCCTCGCCGCACTGACGGCGGCGCTGCTGCCGGCCGACCTGCTCATCATCCTCACCACGGCGCAAGGGTTGATGACCAAACGCGACGGCACCGGCGAGCGCATCCCGTTTGTCGAGCGCCTGGACGACTCCTTGATGAAACTCGCCGGCGGCGCGGCCAACGCCCAATCCGTCGGCGGCATGATCTCCAAGCTGCAATCGGCGAAGATCGTCCATGCGGCCGGCATCCCGCTGGTCATCGCCAACGGCCGCGCGGCCGGCGTGCTTGCCGACATTCTTGCCGGCAAAGACATCGGCACTTTTTTTGCCGCATCCGCCAAAAAAATGGTCAGCCGCAAACGGTGGATCGCATTTTATCACCGGCCCGGCGGCCACCTCGTCGTGGATGCCGGCGCGAAACAGGCGTTGCTGACGCGCGGCTGCAGTCTGCTCGCGCGGGGCGTCGTGGAGGTTGGAGGCGAGTTTGCCGCCGACGCGGTCGTCTCGCTCCGCGACGAGGACGGCATCGAATTCGCCCGCGGCGTGACGCGTTTCTCGGCGGACGAGGCCCGGAAGATTTGCCGCGCCACGACCGGCGAGATCGCCGCCGCGCTCGGCCGCAAAGCCAAACCCGAAGTTGTTCATCGCGACGACTTGGTGTTACTGTGATTCTACCGTGAGTGTGAAAGACGAAATCCGAAAGCTGGGAGAGCAGGCGCGTGCCGCGGCGCATCAACTCGCCGTTTTGACCACCGCGCAGAAGAACCAGTGTCTCCACGCGATGGCGGACGGCATTCTCAAGGACGCCGACATCATCAAGGAAGCCAACGCGCAAGACCTCGGTGCCGGCCGCGCCGCCGGTCTCTCGGCCGCGATGCTGGACCGGCTCGCGCTCAACGACAAGCGCATCGAAGCCATGGCCGCCGGCCTGCGCGACGTAGCCGCCCTGCCCGACCCCGTTGGCCGCGTGCTGGATTCGCGCACCCGGCCGAACGGTTTGAGCCTGCGCAAAGTCGCCGTGCCCATCGGCGTCATCGCCTTCATTTACGAATCGCGGCCCAACGTCACCGCCGACGCCGCCGGGCTTTGTCTCAAGGCCGGCAACGCCGTCATTCTTCGCGGCGGCAAGGAAGCCATCCAGTCCAACCGCGCCATCGCCCGCTCGTTGCTCGACAGCGGGACGCGCGCCGGCCTCCCCGCCAACGCCGTGCAACTCGTCCAGACCACCGACCGCGAAGCCGTCCGCGAACTGGCGCAAGCCACCGGTCTCGTGGACGTGATCATTCCGCGCGGCGGCGAGGCGCTCATCCGTGCCGTCGCCGAAAACGCGCGCGTGCCGGTGATCAAACATTACAAGGGTGTCTGCCACGTCTTCGTGGACTGCGACGCCGATTTCGACATGGCCGAGCGGATCGTGATCAACGCCAAGTGCCAGCGGCCCGGCGTGTGCAACGCGATGGAAACGTTGCTCGTGGACGAAGCGGTCGCCAAAACTTTTCTTCCCCGCATCGCCAGCGCGCTGCTCGCGCGAAAGGTTGAGTTGCGGGGCGACGAAGCCACGCGCAAGCTCGTCTCCGCCGCGAAGGCCGCGACGGAAGCCGACTGGTCCACGGAATACGGCGACCTCATCATCAACATCCGGGTCGTGCCCGGCGTGGACGCCGGCATTGTCCATATCAATCGTTACGGGTCGCAACACAGCGACGCCATCGTCACGCGCAACCAGGCCACCGCCGACCGTTTCCTGCGCGAGGTGGACTCCGCCACCGTCTATCACAACGCCAGCACGCGCTTCACCGACGGCGGCGAGTTCGGCATGGGTGCCGAGGTCGGCATCTCCACCGACAAGATCGGCGCGCGCGGGCCGATGGGTCTGGAGGAGTTGACCACCTACAAGTGGATCATCGAAGGCACGGGCCAGGTTCGGGAATGAGCACCGCCGTCGTTCAGGACGGTCTGCAACGCGCGCGCGCCATCACGGCGGCGATGCCGGAGCGCGGCCTGTTTGCGGGAACGTCGTGGCGGATCGCGCCGCGCGCGTTTCCGGTTCCGTTGGCGCTCGCCACCGAGTTGGAAACGCTCGGCCCGCGCCTGCTTGATTTCTACCGCGCCTGCAACCTGCTCTACCGCTTCAGCGTGCGCGGCACGTTGCCGCGGTGGATCGCCGACTATCTCGACGCGGGCAAGCCGCCGTCGCTGGTCGAAACCTCGCGGCAGAACCGCTTCAAGGCCAGCCTGCCGCGAGTGATCCGTCCCGACATTCTGATGCAAGACGATGCCAGCGACGGCACGGTTCAATTCAAGATCACCGAACTGGACTCCGTTCCGGGCGGCATCGGATTGACCGCATGGCTCAACCAGACCTACAGCGCGCTCGGCGACGCGGTCATCGGCGGCCCGCGCGGGATGCAGGACGGGTTTCGGCAGATTCTCTCCGGCAACGGTGACGCCTCCGCGCCCGTCGCTCGCATTGTCGTCAGCGACGAAGCCGCCACCTACCGGCCGGAGATGGACTGGATCGCGCAACAGTTGGCGACGGATAATTTCGACGTCGCTGCAATCACGCCCGATGCAATCAACGCAAGAGAATGGTGGGGCGAGACTCCGTCGAGCCTCAACCGTGTGTCAATGGCCGAAGCAGAGGCTCGACGGAGTCTCGCCCCACCACATGTTCTCTATCGGTTCTTCGAGTTGTTCGACATGGCGAGCGTGCCGAACGCACCGGCGCTGCTGGAGGCTGCCTGCGCCGGCAAGGTCGCCGTCACGCCGCCGTTCAAGCCGCAACTGGAAGAGAAGATGCTCTTCGCCTTCTTCTGGCACGGGGCGTTGAAAAGTTTTTGGCGGCAGGAGTTGGGTGAGAAGGTTTTCAGCGCGCTGCAAAAAGTTATTCCTTACACCTGGATTCTGGACTCCACTCCCCTGCCCCCGCACGCGGTCATCCCTGAACTCGGCATCCATGACTGGCGCGAGATGGCCGGTTTTTCCCAGAAGCAGCGCGAACTGGTCATCAAGATTTCCGGCTTCGACGCCGACGCCTGGGGCGCGCGCAGCGTGACGGTCGGCCACGATGTTCCCGCCGGCGAATGGGCCGCGGCCATCGAGCACGCCCTCGGCAGCTTCCCGGCGAAACCCTACATCCTCCAGCGGTTCCACCGCTCACGCGTCGTCGAAACCGAGTGGGCCGATCTGAAACAAAATCAGCTCCAGCCGATGATCGGCCGCGTACGGCTCTGCCCATATTACTTCGTCGCTGGCGACAACGCCCGGCTCGGTGGCGTGCTGGCGACTGTTTGCCCGCAGGACAAGAAGATCCTCCATGGAATGGCCGACGCGATCATGGCGCCGTGTGCGGCGAACGACAGTAACCAGTAATCAGTGGTCAGTGGTCAGTATTTCGTTTTGGTGCGTCAATCTCTGTCCACAGCTTGCCTGTTACTGATCACTGGTTACTGGTCACTGACCACTGTCCACTGATCACTGCCCACTATTCTCCGCCCTTCGCTGTTGGAAGAAACTCGTCAGCAACTCGCGCGCCTCCGCCTCCAACACTCCGCCTCGCACCTCCGGACGATGGTTCAGCGTCGGCACATTCAGCAGATTCATCGCCGTTCCGGCCGCGCCGGCCTTGTCGTCGCGACAGCCGAATACCACCCGGCCCACGCGCGCCAGCACGATGGCCCCGGCGCACATCGGGCACGGCTCCTTCGTCACATAGAGAGTGCAATCGTTCAGCCGCCGGTCGCCAACGCCTTCCTCGGCCTGCGTGATGGCGATCATCTCCGCGTGCGCCGTCGCGTCCTTGAGTTGCTCCACCTGGTTGAACGCGCGGGCGATGATCAGCGGCGGCGCGCCTTCGCTGGCCCACACGACCACGGCGCCAACCGGCACCTCCTGCGCCTCGCCGGCCTGCGCCGCCAGCCGCAAGGCCTGCCGCATATAAAACTCGTCGTTATGTTCGCCGATCACAGCCTGAGCGTAAAAGCAGCCGCGCGCACGCGCAAGCCGATTCAGCACCGCGCGCAACCGCAGAGAAAAACTTCTCGCGCCTGCCGCCCTGTTAGGCTAGTGATTACCGCGCAAAATATGAAAACCTTGATACCACTCTGCTGTGCGGCGCTGCTGTTCAGCGCTTGCAAGGGAACAACCCCCGGAACCACTGCCAATCAACCCAAGGACAACATGGACGAAGTCGCCATCATTGAAACCAAGTTCGGCAAAATGGTCGTCGAGTTCTTCGGCGACGACGCGCCGAAGACCACCGCCAACTTCAAGAAGCTCGCGAAAGAGAAGTTTTACAACGGCACCACCTTCCACCGCGTCATCCCCGGCTTCATGATCCAGGGCGGCGACCCGAACACCAAGTCCGACCCGCATTCGCCGCGCGCCGGCACCGGCGGCCCCGGCTACACCGTGCCCGCGGAGATCAAGCAGCTCCACGTCCGCGGCACTCTCGCCACCGCTCGCACGGGCGACCAGGTCAACCCGCAGCGCGCCTCCAGCGGCAGCCAGTTCTTCATCAACGTGAAGGACAACACCTCCCTCGACAGGGGCGGCTACACGGTCTTTGGCCGCGTCATCAAAGGCATGGAGGTCGCTGACCAAATCGTCGCCGTTCCGCGCGACGGCCGCGACAACCCCGACGACCCGGTCAAGATGGAAGTCAAGCTCGTGTCCCGCGCCGAAGCCGGTCTGTGATTTTTTCCATCGTAGAGACGCGACGAACGCAAAGAGAAACTGTGTGGTCTCTGCGTCCTCTGCGCCTCTGCGGTGAAAACCAGGACATCTGGCACCGCCCATGGCTTCCATTCGCAAGTGGCCGTTGCTGAAGAGCCGGCGTCTTCACAACTACCGCATCTTCAACTCCCTCGTGGAGACGGCGCGCTCGCCGCGCACGGGTGACACGCATGATTTCTACATCCTCGAAGGCCCGGACTGGGTCAACGTCATCGCGCTGACGCCGAAGCAGGAGGTCGTCCTCATCCGACAGTTCCGCCACGGCACGAGGCGCATCGAGCTGGAGATCCCCGGCGGTGTCATGGACGGCAACGAAAAACCCGTGCAGGCGGCGCGGCGCGAGCTGCGCGAGGAAACCGGCTACGACTCAACCGACGCGCGCATCATCGGCAAGGTCTCGCCCAACCCCGCGTTCCAGCGCAACACCTGCTACACCGTCCTCCTTCGCAACGCTCGCAAGGTCGCCGAGACCGAGTTCGATCACACCGAAGACATCGCCGTCACCCTCGCGCCGTTGAAGGCCATCCCCGATTTATTGCGCCGCGGCAAGATCCAACATTCGCTCGTCGTCGTGGCGTTCATGTGGCTCGACCTGTTCCGCTCGGGGCGGAAAAAACGCTGAACCAGAACAATGCACTTGCCGCCCCTCACCCCGGCCCTCTCCCCGCTGACGCGGGGAGAGGGAGAAATTCTTCGCCCAAGGTCGATCCCAATCGTTCGGGCCAATGCCTTGCGACGACAGGAGTTTTTCCTCTCCCCTCGCCTGCGAGGGGAGAGGGCCAGGGTGAGGGGAGCGTCCGCTCACTTGCAACCGCATCACTCCGTCTGACCCCTGCCATGTCCACCGCCCACGTCTTCGAACACCACCTGCGCGTGGCCGCCAGCGATTGCACCGTTGGCAACCATGTCTATTACTCGCGCTACCTCGACTGGCTGGAGGCGGCGCGCAACGAACTCATGCGCGCCGTTGGCCATCCATTCGGCGCCCTCATGGAGAGCGGCGTCCTGTTGCCGGCCATTGAGGCGCGGCTCCAATATCGCGGCGCGGCGCGCTTCGATGACCGTGTCGTCGTGCGGCTCTGGATACAGGAAGTCAGCCGCATCAAGATCACCTTCGCCGCCGACATCGTGAACGCCGACACTGGCAAGACCCTCGTCAGCGCCGCCACCGTCCACGTTTGCACCGACCCCGCCGGCAAACCGCATCGCCTTCCGCCCACCCTCCTCCAAACCCTGGAATCCCGCGTCCGAACCGAGATTGCATAACGACGCGCGCGAAGGCGCGGGGCAAGCCAACGAGCTGAAGCGGATGCTCACACGCGCCCTTCACTGGCTCGACAACAGCAACCCGCGTTCGGAGAACGCGGCCCACCCAACTGTAGGCCGGCTCTGCGAGCCGGCGGTGATTCCGCCATGATTACAGAATCCCATCGGATCTCAGGGGATCATCCCAGTTTTTGGAAAGGTCGAAGCAACGGACTTGGAAGTCCGTTCTACTTCGTGCCGCGCGGAACCGTAGAACGGACTTCCAAGTCCGTTTTCCAATCCGACCAAAAACTGAGATGCGCCCGGGACATAGTCCCCGCCCACATCATCCTTGTCCCCACAGACCGATGACGTATAATCGCCGCCAGCTCACGGAGGAATTATGAAACGCATTGGCCTCACCACCCTCGCTGCCGCACTGTTTCTTGTCATCTCCACGCCGCTCCTCGCCCAAGAGAAAGCCATGACCACCTCCACCGGCATGGAGCTGGTCTGGATTCCAGCCGGAGAATTCAGGATGGGAAGTACTCAAGAGGAACAATCATGGGCAATCGCCAACGGAGCAACGGATGTATTTGTGAAACCCGAAGGTGAGCAACCCCGCAAGGCGACCATCAAGGAAGGCTTCTGGATCGGACGAACAGAACTAACAGTAGGTCAATGGAAAAAATTTGTGGCAGCTACCGGCTATCAAACGGATGCTGAGAAGAAAGGGGAAGTCAGCCGAGCGCCAAATGGGTCAGCCAAACGTTGGGAAACGGTTAAAGGTGCGAACTGGAAAGACCCTAATTTCGGAATGAAGTTGGATGACAATCATCCGGTTTGCTGTATCACATGGAGCGATGCGGACTCATGCTGCGAGTGGTTGACGGAGACGGAGAAGAAGGCAAATAAACTGCCGACG
Source organism: uncultured bacterium (assembly GCA_903870275.1). Classification (GTDB taxonomy): domain Bacteria; phylum Verrucomicrobiota; class Verrucomicrobiia; order CAIQCK01; family CAIQCK01; genus CAIQCK01. The sequence goes on from CAIQCK010000049.1 coordinate 8,529, forward strand.
GGTATGGTCTGTCGATTGCCGACGGAAGCTGAGTGGGAATACGCGTGCCGCGGTGGCACTCAAACGAAGTTTTGGTGGGGCGACCGTGTTGAAGATGGCAAGGGAAGGTTGAACTGGGGAGGAAAGGATGACGGGTTCGAGTTTGTATCACCCGTGGACCATTTCGGCAAGCGAGGTCGAAACAAGTTTGGTCTGGCGGACATGCTTGGAAATGTCATGGAATGGTGTTTTGACGACTTCGATCCAGCAGGCGCTCATGAGCGGTGTCATAGGGGCAGCGATAGGGTGGTTTTACGCGGCGGTGCCTTCGGCGGTTCATTCGAGTGCAGCCGGCCCGCAGCTGTTCGCTGCGCCTCGCGCTATTCCGCTTACAAGGGTTCCACCTATGCCAACTTCGGCTTCCGTGTTGTGTGCGGGATGAAAACTGACTTTGATGACAAGCCTCTCTCTCCTCTGAAGTCCTCAACCTTAGCTTCGACCAAATCCACCACGACACGGAACGAACCCGCGCCGATGGCCGATAGCGAAATGCAAAAAGATGCCAAAAAGTTCGCGCGCAACCAAAGCATCATCAAAGGGCTTTACGTCGTCAAACTGGACAACGGCCAGCGTCTGGGCAGCGCACAGGACATCATCGCGACGGCAGAGCGGGTCGCTTCCGACCGCGAGACGATCTGCGATTTCACCGGCAAGGTCGCCGAAGACACACAGATTTCGATGGAGGAGGCGGAACGGCTACTGAAGGTGCGCTACCCAGTCTGGCAGGCGGGCCACAAGATTCGCTTCAGCTACGGCGACAAATACGCCAAGCAGGCCGGCGGCTCGGCGGGCGGCGCGTTCGCCGTGCTGCTGCTGTCGCTGCTGGACGGCTTCCAGATTGATCCCGGCTACGCCATGACCGGCGACGTGACGGTGGATGGGAAGATTCGCGAGATCGGTGCGACGGCGGAGAAGATTCGCGGAGCGTTTTTGGAGAAGTGCAAGATCGTTGCCATTCCCGCAGCGAACAAAGAGAACCTTAGCGACATGGCGCTGCTCTACTCGCCCGCGATGCTCTGGAGCGCGCAGCTTTTCTCCATCGCCACGCTCGACGATGCGGCGGCGGTGGCGCGCAAGGACCGGTCGGAGAATCTGACCAAGGCCATCGCGCTGTTTGCCGAAGTGCAGGCGCGGCTCAGCCCGAACTCCGGAGCGGCGGCGCTGCGCAGTCCTTGGGTGTATCAATCGCTGCGGGAGGTGTTGCGCCTGGCGCCGAATCATCTCTCGGCGGAGTTCATGCTGCGGGCGGCAAACAACCAGTTGCCAAACGCGCTGAGCTTGGGGGAATCGATGGAACAGATATGGGCGGCGGCGGGGCCGTTGCTGGGGTTTCTGTTTGCGGACTACAAGGAGCCGGAGAAATCGAAGCGGTATTATTTCGACCGCGTGCCGAAGGAGACAACGAAGATGGCGTTGGAGCGGCTGGACTGGTTGCAGATGAGGCTGAATCCCAAGACGAGGGATTTGAAGGTGGCGATGGTGGATTACATGGTGAGCCTCGATCAATTGCACCGCGCGTCCACTTTTTCCTCGGGGACATTAAAGCAGCATTTGGAGAAGCGCGACCGCGTGCTGGGGGAAGCACACAAGCTGGGCGTGGACCGAAAAGTGTTGGAAGAGATGATGCACTGAGGAGCGGCGAGGGGGAAAAGGGCTTCAAACTGCATTGCGCACCGCGAGGCGGACTGGTAGGATACCGAGGCATTGGACGCGGGTGTAGTTCAATGGTAGAACGGAAGCCTTCCAAGCTTCACACGAGGGTTCGATTCCCTTCACCCGCTCCATTTTGGCCTTTCCTTGGCGACGGTAAAACTTTTTCTGTCCCGCGAGGTTGTTGGAACAACCTCGCCGGTCGGCTGTGAAGCCGGCCCCGCGCCGAGGCGGGCCGCAACACTACGAGGATCAAAACTATGGCACTGGTTGCTTGGAACGACAAATACAAGGTTGGAATCTGGCTCATGGACACGCAGCACCAGCGCTGGATCGGCCTCATCAACGATCTCTATAAGGCGATGAAGGTCGGCAAGGGCAAGGACATTGTGGAGCGCACGCTGGATGAGATGGTGAACTATACGCGCACGCATTTTGCCGACGAAGAAACGCTCGTCTCTACGCACGCCTGGCCGGAGTATGCCAAGCACAAAGCCCTCCATGATGAGTTCGTGGGCGAGGTGATTGAGTTGCAGAAGAGGCACAAAGCCGGCGAACTGGCGATTTCCATCAAGGTGCTGACCAAGTTGCAAGACTGGTTCGTCAAGCATATCCAGATCACGGACCGGGAGGTTGCGGCATTCTTGAAAAGCAAGGGCGTCCAGTAAGAGCCGCCGCATGAATGCGCCTGGCGGGCCGGGATGTGAAGAATCGAAATGGAGTCCCGCATGAATCAAACCATCTTGGCCGTCGGCGCGCACTACGACGATTGCGTCTTCGGCGTGCCCGGCATCCTGCTGCAAGCCGTCCGCAAACATAACCGCGTCGTCATCCTCAGCCTCATCGGCGACTACACCGCGTGGGCGCCGGTCAAGGGTCGCGCGCCGCAGTTGATCGAGACCAGCCTCCGCCTCGCGCGCGAGCGCGCCATCGAGATGCGGTTCCTGAATTACGCCTCGATGCAGTTCGACGCCAACGCCGAAACCCGCCGCGCCGTCGCCGAGATCGTCGCCGACGTGAAGCCGGACGTGGCGTTGATGATGTGGCACCGCGACCGCCATCCCGACCACGAGGCCGCCGCCGCGATCAGCGCGCCGGCGTTGCGCCAGCCCGGCATGATTCTCGGCCGCGAGGGCGTGCGCGGCGCCGGGCGGATTTACGCCTACGACAACGGCCCCGGTCACACGATCGGCTTTGAACCCAATGCGTTCGTGGACGTGTCGCCCGAATGGCCCGCCGCGATGGAATGGCTCGGCCAACTGATGGCGTTTCTGCACAATCGCCCTTACGATCCGAAGTCGCCCGACGCGTCGCAGGCGGTGAAGGAGACGCTGGCGCGTTATCGCGGTCTCGCCTGCGGCGCGAAATATGCCGAGGCCGTCTGGGCCACCGGCGCGTATCCGCACGACATCCTGTGAGCCGCGCTCCGCAACACTCCGCGGCGGCGGCGGGCGGCGGCGAAACGCAACCGCGTCTCCGGCGGGTGCTGGGGCTGGGCGATTTGATTTTCTATGGCGTCGTCCTCATCCAACCGGTTGGCGCCATCGGGCCATTCGGCATTGCGAACAAGCTGTCGCTCGGCCACGTCACGACCACAATCCTCATCGCGCTCGTGGCGATGATGCTCACCGCGATGAGCTACGGTCGCATGGCGGCGCTCTACCCCACCGCCGGTTCCGCCTACACCTATGTGGGCCGCGGCTTGAATCCGCATCTTGGCTTTATCGCCGGCTGGGCGATGTTCCTGGATTACATCGTCATTCCCATCGTCAACGTCGTGTATGGCGCGTTGAGCGCGCAACGGCTGGTGGAGGCTCTCGCGCCGGGGTTGAACCACCAGATTGTCACCGCGCTAGGCCTGCCCAGTATTGTCAGCGCGCTGGGCCTGTCCTTGAGCGAGGACCGCATAGCGTTTGATTTCTGGGTAATCGCGTTCACGGGCCTCTGTACTTTTCTAAATCTGCGCGGCATTAAGTGGACCGCGCGGGCAAACCAGATTCTGATGGTCGCGATGTGCCTGATGATCGCGGCTTTTGTGACGCAGGCCGTTCGTTACCTCTGGAACGCGCAAGGCTGGGCCGGGCTGTTGTCCACCGAGCCGTTTTACAATCCGCGCACGTTCAATCTTCGGGCCATTTCCACCGCGACATCGCTGGCGGCGCTGACGTATATCGGCTTCGACGGCATCACGACGCTGGCGGAGGATGTCCGCGACCCAAAACGCACGGTGCCGCTGGCCATTGTGCTGGTCTGCGTGCTCATCGGCGTGTGCGCCGCCTTGCAGGTGTATCTGGCGCAGCGCGTGTGGCCGGACTACACGACGTTCAAAGACCTCGATACGGCTTTCTTCGACGTGTGCAGCCTCGTCGGAGGGAAGGTGTTGTTCAACGCGCTCGCCGTCGTCATGGCGGTGGCGTGCCTTGGCAGCGCGTTGACCGGGCAGGTCGGCGCGGCGCGGCTGCTGTTCGGCATGGGGCGCGACAACGCCCTTCCCCGTTTCTTCGCGCGGCTGGACCGGCGGAACAGCCCGGCGTTGAACATCGCATTGATCGGGATTCTGACGCTGATCGGCGCGCTCCGGCTGAAATACGAAGACGCCGCGGAACTGATCAACTTCGGCGCGTTTCTGGCGTTTCTCGGCGTGAACCTCGCCGCCATCCGCGAGTTCGTCTTCCGACCGCCGCCGGGTCACGCGCGCAACTGGCTCTCCGATCTGGTCGCGCCGGGCCTGGGATTTTTATTCTGCCTCGCCATCTGGTGCAGCCTGCCGACGCCGGCAAAAAAGGTTGGCGGCATCTGGTGCGTCGCCGGCCTGATCTATACGGCGATCAAGACGCGCGGTTTTCGCCGGCAGCCGGTGATGATTGATTTTCGCGAAGCGTAAAGGACAATATGCTGACGTCATCCGCCGCAAGACTACTGGCCATCGTTGTGCTGTTCCTCACTTGGGGAGTCGCGACCCGAACTGCGCGAGCCGGCGAGGCGCAAGACCCAGGCTACGCGCTGCTGGCGTCGCCATCGCGCGCTAGTGTGCCTCCGTGGGCGCTGCCGGGACGAATGCGATTTGCGCGGTGCGACGGCGGACCGGTGGAGGTTTGCAAGGCGTTCATGAGCGGCTGGGAGGCGATCCGCCACCCCGACGCCATCCTGCCCTGCGCCACTTTCTATGACGACGCGACCATCGCCATGCTTCGCCGCGCGCGAATCAATTGGATTTGGGTCACGTGGAGCGTCGGCTTTTCGCACGAAACGGAAGCGGTGCAGCGCCGGCTGCTCACGCCGTTCATTGCAAAGTGCCACGCCGCCGGCATCCGCATCACCGCCTATGTATCCCTGACCAACATGTTCATTGACGACATGGTCCAGCACGAGCCGCGCGCGGCGAAATGGATGCAAGTCGAAGCCGACGGCACGCCGCGGCCCTACAGCGCCGCCAAATACGACGGAAAGCCCACGCGCATCATCGCCTGTGTCAACAACCCGGAGTGGCTGGAATACTCGAAGCAGCGCATCGCCTCTGCCGTCGCGGCCGGCGTGGACGCGATTCAATACGACAACAGCATGCAGGGATGCAAATGCCAGTTTTGCCGTGAGAAGTTCACCGAGTTCACGCGGTCGCTTTACGGCCAGCCGTTCGCCGTGCCGGGGGCCAGGACCCAGGACACCTCACACTTCACGCAAGGCCGCGAATCCGTGGCTTCTGCGGAGACACCGGGTCTGGTCGCGAAGGCGTGGGCGGCGTTCTGCGTCAAGAGCGGCGCCGACGCGCTGGCGCAGCATCGCGCCTATGCGGACTCGCTGAAACCGGGGATTTTGGTGAATGCCAACGCCCACCAGCAATCCCGCATGGACGACGGCCTCAACTCGATTTTCTCCGAGGACGGCACCGAGCCGGGCTTGCGCGGCGCGGAACTGGCAAGCAACATCGGCCTCTACAAATTCTTCTATGCCGAGGGCGATGGTGCCAAACCGATCCACATCGAATGCGGCCGGCGCATTAATGGCGACCGGATGGACAACCCAATGCCGCCGCGCAACCAGAAGTTGGTGGTTTATGAATCCGCCGCCTGCCAGGCGTCGCAGGGGTCATTCTTCGAGATGGGATGGACCACCAAGCTCGCGCGCGGCGACCAGAACGCGCTCGACTCGCTGGCCGCGCTGACCGCCGCGAACCAATGGGTCGCGGACCATGAGTCGCTGTTCGCCAAAGTGGAGCCGGTCGCGAAAACCGCCGTGGTGTTGCCGGCGTGGCAATCGGTCACGCCGTTCGTGGGCACCGGCAGGAATTTCGTCTTGCTTCATCCCAAACATCTGACGCCCCGGCAACTGGCGCAGTTCCCTCTGGTGGTCCTGCTCGATGTGCGTTGCATGACCGATGAGCAAGCCGAAGCGGTGCGTGGTTACGTGGCGCAAGGCGGCCGGCTGATTGCGACAGGCGATACTTCCTCTTGCGACGGCGCATGGCGCCCGCGCGCGAAACCCGCGCTGGCATCGCTCCAAGGCACGGACCGGTGCGCATGGCTTCCCGGCAAGCCGGCACCCGAGGACTTGCTGGCCGCGTGGCGGCGATTCGACGACAAGCCGCTGGTGGAACTGGCCTCCGCGCCCGAACACCTTTGCTTCAACGTTGCGCGCTCTTGGGACGGGAAGCGGACGCTGGTTTACCTTCTCAACTACGGCCCGCAGCCGGTCGCCGGCTGTGACGTGAAGTTGCGGCTGCCGAAAACGTTTCGGTCGGCGCGACTCCACACGCCCGGCGCTGCAACAACCGCGCTCGCCGCCACGGCACAAGCCGATGGCGTGTCGGTAAAGATACCGGCGTTTGATATCTTCGCCGTCCTGGAGATCCAGTAGGCCGGCCAGTCCCTGTTGCAGGTAAAAGTGGCCAAGTCCGCGGGGAGTGTGGTATCACTCGCGCTCTATTTTGTGAGACATTATTTATGAAACGCTACGCGAACCTTCTTCTGAGTTTCAGCATCGTCACCCTCGCCGTTCTCACCGCGGGCGCGGCACCGCCTGCGCCGGACACGACGTTCGTCATCACGATAGACTCCGCCGCGCAAAAGAAGTTCGGATTCCAGTATCCCGCCACCTACGTCTTTCAGTTGGCCGAAGCGTCGCCCCATGTGCGCGTCGAGCGCCGCAACGGAGATTCCGGCTCTTGGAAAGCTCTGGAACAAAAAAAGGCCGCCGACTTTTTCAACGGCGTGGAATGCGTGCGCCTCGACGCGAAGGCCGGCCGCGCCTACGTCTCCGTCGGTTTCAAGGAGAGCAACACCATCCAGTTGAAATTCACGGGCGCGCGCCCGGTGAAGTTCGACTCGGTGGCGAAGTATTATGACGGTCGGAAGTCGGCCTACACGCTCTCCAACGACAACTGGGGTTGCAATCCGTGGGCGCATCCCGGCGCGCCCTGGCGCGGCATCACCAACGACAAGTCCGACAACTATCAGGCCGCGTTGCATGTCTGCCGCCACTTCCACCTCCCGCTGTCCATCGCCATCAACAGCCGCGCCGCCGGCGGCGACGCCGTGTGGCGGAACATGCAGGAGGAGTTGGACCACCACGATTGCAGTTGGGAGCCGGCTGTCCACGGCGAGACGCATCCCAAGGAAGCCGGTTACTTGATTCACGGTTACAAAGACGAAATTCTCGGTTGCCGCGACGAAATTCTCCGGCGGCTCAGCCACATTCCCTACGGCCAGCACGTGTGCGAGCACATCCTCACGTTCGGCTACATAGACGAGACGCTGTTGCGCACCGACGTGGGCGAGTTCCTCTTCCTGCGCGGTTTCAACTGGCTCGACAACCCCGCGAGCAATGACTACACGCCCCGGAACCCGCAGTATGGCTTTTACGGCGTCGCCGGCCTGAACACCAAAGGCTACGACACCATCCTCCAGCGGCGGGAGCCGCGGGCGCGCTATTGCGCCGCCGATGTCGCCGAGTTGAACGAAGGTTTCGACCGCATCCACGACACCGGCGGGATCTTCTACGCGCTCTGGCATCCCGACCGTTTCCTGAACAGCGTGGTCTATGATCCGAGTCCCGGCGTGGAAGGCGTGCGCGGCTCGACGCTGATGCAACACCTCGCGCACGTCGCCAATCGCAAAGACGTCTGGTATGTCGCCAACGGCTGGCTCTACTCCTACCGCTATGTTGCCGAGAACGCGCGCGTCTCGGCCGCGCCGTAATCGCCGCCGGTTCGTTTCCCTTCCCCATGAAGAACCGCGCACGGAAAACCGGGTTCATGGCGCTGATGCTTGTCGCAGCGGCGTCCGCCGCCTTCACAAGCCGCGCAGCCACAGCCGGCCCGGCGGAGCGCAGTTTTGATATCCAGCTTCGCGTCGCCCAGTCGCTTGAAGCCAAACTGAATCTGATCGCGGACATTGCCGACGAAAGCGCCGCGCGGCTTCTGGCCGGAGGCAATATTTTCCTCGCCGGCGAGAAAGGCATGGTCACGGAAATGTTGGGCCGCGCCGGCGGCTTGTGCGGTGCGAAGGCGCTGGCGCTCGACAAGGCGCTGCCCGCGCTCGGTCACAACGATGTGGTCCTCCTGAGCAACTACGGCACGCCGGGAACGCTGGCCTCGTCGCTGGGGAAGCTCGCGCCGACGGGCGCGCTGGTCATCGCCTTTGCGTCGGCGGAGAATCCCCTGCTCCGCCAGCCGCCCGCGCCGAACGTCCGCTTTGTTCCCGTGGACATTTCGCTGGACAGTTGCCTTGTGCGAAGCGCCGCCGGCGAGCCGCTCATGCTCACAGCCGCGCCGGCCATCGCCACGGCGCAGTGGACTTACGTCGCCGAGTTGCTCGCCGCGTGCCGCCGCCAGCACAAGCAACTCGCCATTTACCTTAGCATCCACCTTGACGACGGCCACCGGCGCTATGACCGCACCAAAGGATTGCTCTTCGAGCCGGACCTTCGCCCCGATCCGGTCGCGCGAGGCGAATACGGCCGCTCCTTCCTGCGTAGCGCCCGCCGCTCCCTCGAAGCCATCCGCGACGGCGAAATGAAAAACATCCGCCAGGCCGCCCTCTGGCTTCGCGAGGCTTCCGCCGCCCGCAAACAAATCGTCCGCAACCTCATGGGCCACCTGCCACCCGCGGAAGCCGGTCTCCGGGGCGATGCGCCGTTCTTTACGCAAATCACCCGCCTCACCGGTGAGCCGGGCGCGAAGTGGATTCATGACAACCTCCATGACGGCGATCTCTATTTCTTTCTCGGCTATCAGAAGAACGAAGACGCGATGGCCGCCACCGCCCATGCCGCCGGCGCGCGCACCATTTTTCTGACCTCCACCGCCCCCGGCGCGGAACAGGCGAAAGACCCGCGCCATCTCTACATCAACCCTCATTGGCCGCTGACCGACGCCTGCCTGGAACTCTCCGGCTACGATGTCAAAGCCTGTCCTCTTTCTTGCATTGCCGGCATGACCTGTTATGATGCGATTTGCGCTGAAGCCGTTTGTCCTTGAACAACGCGCGACGAACGGTGGTCGAAAGCAGCGGCGCTCCCACCACCGAGGTCGGTGGATGTTTTTTTGGACAAGCTGGAATGGGCTTGGCTGCGCCAGCGGGCGCAAGCGCGACGCGACGTTCGCCGCCGATGAGGCGAGGCGCGTGAAACGGTAGCGATTATGTGGATTGTTCGACTAGCTCTGCGCAGACCTTACACGTTTGTGGTGGCGGCGATTTTGCTGCTGCTGCTGACGCCGATCGTGTTGATGCGCACGCCCACCGACATTTTCCCGAATATTGACATCCCGGTGGTCAGCATCTTGTGGCGTTACGACGGTTTGGACGCGCAAGACATGGAACAACGGATGATTTACAACTGCGAACGGCCCCTGACCACGACCGTCAACAACATCGAGCACATCGAGTCCACCTCCTACAACGGCATCGGCGTCATCAAGGTCTTCTTCCAGCCCGGCGCCTCCGTCAGCGCCGCCGTTGCGGAAATTACGGCAATCTGTCAGACGGTCTTGCGCTCGATGCCGCCAGGCTGCACGCCGCCGTTGGTCATCCGCTACAACGCCTCGACCGTGCCGATTCTCCAGTATGGCATCAGCGCCAAGAACATGGCCGAGCAGGAAGTCTTCGATCTCACCGTCAACCAGATCCGCGTCGGCCTGGTCGGCGTGCCCGGCTCCGCCATCAACTTTCCCTACGGGGGCAAACAGCGCCAGGTGTCGGTGGACCTCGACCTCGCCGCGCTCAAAGCCAAGAACCTGACGCCGTTGGACGTGGTCAACGCGGTCAACGCCCAGAATCTGATTTATCCCGCCGGCACCGCCAAGATCGGCCCGACCGAATACGATATCAACCTCAACACCAGCCCCCTGGTGCTGGAGGATCTCAACAACCTGCCGATCAAGACCCTCAACGGCGCTGTCATCCGCATCCGCGATGTGGCGCAGATTCGCGACGGCTACCTGCCGCAACAAAACATCGTCCGCCAGGACGGGCTGCGCAGCACGCTGTTGAGCATTTTCAAAACCGGCACCGCCTCGACGCTCGACGTGGTTGCCGGCGTGAAGACCGTACTGCCGCGCATTCTCAAAACCGTCACCGCCAATCTCGACGTGAAAGAGTTCGCCGACCAGTCGCTGTTCGTGCGCGCGGCGATCCGCGACGTGGTGCGCGAAGGCGTCATTGCCGCGGGGTTGACGGCGATCATGCTGCTGTTGTTTCTCGGCTCCTGGCGCAGCACGGTCATCATTGCGCTCTCCATTCCGCTTTCGATTCTGACTTCGCTGGCGATCCTCAGCGCGCTCGGTGAAACGATCAACCTGATGACCCTCGGCGGGATGGCGCTGGCCGTCGGCATTCTCGTAGACGACGCGACGGTGGAACTCGAAAACGTCCACCGCCAGATGGCGCTCAACAAACCGACCGTGCAGGCGATCCTTGACGGCGCGCAGGAAATTGCGCTGCCGGCGTTTGTTTCGACGCTTTGCATCTGCATCGTGTTCGTGCCGATGTTCTTCCTCGCCGGCACGGCGCGCTACCTCTTCGTGCCGCTGGCCGAGGCGGTGGTGTTTGCCATGCTGGCCAGCTACGCGCTGTCGCGGACGCTGGTGCCGACGCTGGTGATGTGGTTCTACCGCGGCGTCAATTATCATCTCCTGGCCGACGCCGACCACGTCGCCCCGGTGTTCCGTCCGTTTGCGCGGATTCAAAACGCCTTTGAGGAAGGGTTCGAGCGTTTCCGCGAGAGCTATCGGCTGCTGCTCGGGGCGGTGCTGCACCATCGCACCGGCTTCGCGCTGCTGTTTATCGTTTTTTGCGCCGGCACCATGTTGATGATCCCACAACTGGGCCAGGACTTTTTTCCCTCGGTGGACGCCGGCCAATTCCGGCTGCACGTGCGCGCCCGCAGCGGTTTGCGCATCGAGGAAACCGCCAAGCTAGTGGACGAGATCGAGGCCGTCATCCACCGCGAAATTCCCGCAGGGGAGTTCGCCGGCATGCTCGACAACATCGGCCTCCCCAACTCCAGCATCAATCTCAGCTACAGCGACAACGGCGTCATCGGCCCCGGCGACGCCGACATCATGGTTGAGCTGCGCGAGGGCCACCGCCCAACGGCGGATCACATCCGGCAGTTGCGCCGCACGCTCAACCGCGAGTTTCCCGGCACTCTGTTTTATTTTTTGCCGGCCGACATCGTCAGCCACACGCTCAACTTCGGCCTGCCCGCCCCGTTTGACTTGCAGATCGTCGGCCGCAAGCAAACCGAGAACCGCGCCATTGCCGCCAAGCTTGTCGAGAAAATCCGCCGCATCCCCGGCGCGGTGGACGTGCGATTGCACCAGCCGACCGACCGGCCGAAACTATACATCAACGTGGACCGCACGAAAGCCTCCGGCATCGGCCTCTCGGAGAGCGACGTGGCCAACTCGGTGTTGATGAGCCTCAGCGGCAGCGGTCAAGTGCAGCCGGCCTACTGGCTCAACCCGGCCCTTGGCATCCAATACCTCATCAACATTCGAGTGCCTGAGCGCGCAATGGATTCGATCGCCGCCCTCAACTCGATTCCGATGCGCGCCCCCAGGGCCGGTGCCGGCGGCTCGCAACTGCTGGCCAACCTCGCCACCGTCACGCGCCGCGCCGGCCCGCCGGTGGTGTCGCACTACGACATCATGCCCGTGATTGACGTCTTTGGCGGCGTCAGCGGCCGCGACCTCGGCGGCGTGCTCGACGACATCAAGCCCCTCGTGGCCGAGGCCGAGAAGGAATTGCCGCGCGGCAGTTCCATTCATCTGCGCGGTCAGGCGGACACCATGCATTCCAGCTTTGTCGGTCTCGCCGTCGGCTTTGTGATGGCCATTGCGTTGATTTACCTGCTGCTGGTGGTGAATTTTCAAAGCTGGATGGAACCGTTCATCATCATCACCGCGCTGCCCGGCGCCGCCGCCGGCGTGGTCTGGGGACTGTGGCTGGCGCAAACCACGCTCAGCGTGCCGGCGTTGATGGGCGCCATCATGAGCCTTGGCGTGGCCACGTCGAACTCGGTGCTCGTGGTCACGTTCGCGCGAAACAATTTGCGCAAGGGACTCGATCCGCTCGCCGCCGCCTGGCAAGCCGGCGCGGGCCGGCTGCGGCCGGTGCTCATGACCGCGCTGGCGATGATCATTGGCATGCTGCCGATGAGCCTTGGCCTTGGGGAAGGCGGCGAGCAAAACGCGCCGCTGGGCCGCGCCGTCATCGGCGGGCTGGTGCTGGCAACCTTCGCGACGCTGTTTTTCGTCCCGGTTGTTTACAGCCTGCTGGCGCGTCGCGCTGCGGCCCAGGACAAGCTGCTCGTCGAGCCGTCCGAATCAGGGATGGAAAACTCCGCGTCATCCGTGTAGATTAACGGTATCTTTCTTTCGAATAGAAACATGTGAACACGCAATCAGACATGCAGTCCTCGGCGGTAACTCAGGCGACCGCCCCGCCACGTCCGCTGAGGATTGGACGCATTGTAGGCGTGACCGTCATCTTGATCGTCATCGCGTTTGTCGCCGGATTTGTGCCGCGGCTGCGCGCGCGGCAGGCGGTGGTGAAGGAAACCGTGGAACTGGCCATTCCGACCGTCAGCGTCGTTTCGCCCGCGCCCGGCGAAACCGCCATCGGCATCGAGTTGCCGGCGGAGATCAAGCCATTTGTCGAAGCGCCCATCTACGCCCGCGCCAGCGGCTATCTCAAACGCTGGCTGGTGGACATCGGTTCGCACGTCGAGGCCGGCCAGCTTCTGGCGGAGATTGACACGCCCGAGCTGGACCAGGACCTCGCCCGCGCCCGCGCCGATCTTGTGCGGGCCGAAGCCGCCCTCGCGCTGGCCACCACCACGGCGGCGCGCTGGACGGAGCTGCTCAAGACCGCCAGCGTCAGCGAACAGGAAACAGCCGAGAAAGTGGCCGACCGCGCGGTCAAGGCCGCCGATGTGCAATCGCAGCGGGCCACCTTGCAGCGGCTCGAAGAAATGAAAATGTTTGCGCGCGTGACGGCGCCGTTTGCCGGCACGATCACCGTGCGCGATACCGACGTAGGGCAGTTGATTACCGCCGGCGCCAGTCGCGAACTTTTTCGCCTTGCGCAAACCGACACGCTGCGCGTCTTCGTCGGCGTTCCTCAAACCCTCTCGCGCGCGGTAGTGCCGGGCGTTAATGCCGAGCTGACGCTGGCCGAGCTGCCCGGACGGAAGTTCGCGGCCAAAGTCGTGCGCACCGCCGGCGCCATGGACGCCAGCTCGCGCACGCTGCTGACCGAGCTGGAAGTGGACAATCATCGCGGCGAAATTTTTTCCGGCGGTTACGTGCAAGTGCGTTTCATCGACGCGAAGGCAATCGCGGCGCTGACGCTGCCCTCGAACACCCTGCTCTTCCGCGCCGAAGGCATGCAGGTCGGCGTGGTTGGCCCCGGCGGCAAGGTGGCGCTGCGCAGCGTCAAGCTCGGACGCGATTTCGGCAAAACCGTGGAAGTGCTTGAAGGCATTACCACGGCCGATCGCGTGATTTTGAATCCGTCCGATTCGCTCACCGCCGGAACTGCTGTGCGTCTCGTTGAACCCTTGAAAACAGCGGCCGCTAAATGAAGTCGCGGCTGCTGACCATCTCCGCCGCTTGCGCATTGCTCACGGCCTGCGCCGTCGGACCGGACTATCAACGGCCCGCCGCGTTGCGGTCGCAGCCGCTGCCGGCCGCGTTTGCCGGCGAGTGGACAATCGCCGCGCCCGCCGCTCACCTGCCCCGCGGCGCATGGTGGGAGGTGTTCGGTGACGCGGATCTCAACCGGCTGGAGTGCGCCGCCTCCACCGACAACGAAAGTCTCGCCGCCGCCGTGGCGCGATTCAACCAGGCTTCGGCGCTGGTGGACATCGCCCGCTCGGATTTCTTCCCGCAGCTTTCGTTCGCTGGTTCCGCCATCAGACAGCGCACCAGCCGCAACGCGCCGCAATCGGGCCAGCCCGCCGGACAGGCCTTTAATTACAACACATTCACCGTTCCACTCGTCATGGGCTGGGAACCGGACCTCTGGGGCCGCATCCGCCGGCAAACCGAGGCCGCCAGCGCGCGCCTTGGTGCGTCTGCCGACGACGTCGAGTCGTTGAAACTGGTGATCCAAGGCGCGGTCGCGGCGGATTATTTTGCGTTGCGCTCGTTCGATGCCGAGCTCGCGCTGGTGACTGACACGATTGAAACCTACCGGCGCTCGCTCGAACTCACGCGCAATCGCCGCAAAGGCGGGGTCGTCTCCGACCTCGACGTCTCACAAGCCGAGACACAGCTTCGGACCGCCGAGACACAGCTTCCTGCGCTTCAACTCGAGCGCGCCAGACTCGCCAACGCGCTTGCGGCGCTCTGCGGCCAGCCGGCCACGACGTTCGCCATCGTGACGGATCGCGCGCGCCTGAAGCCGCCGCCGGACGTGCCGCCGGCTTTGCCGAGCGCGCTGCTGGAGCGCCGGCCGGACGTCGCCAGCACCGAGCGGCAGATGGCCGCCGCCAACGCCGACATCGGCGTTGCGAAAAGCGCGTTTTATCCTCGCCTGGTCCTCAACGGCATTGGCGGCGTCCAGTCCATCAGCGCCGGCACGGTGTTCAACTGGCCGAGTCGAATCTGGGCCATCGGCCCGACGCTGGAAGTTCCCATCTTCACCGGCGGGCGCATCACGGCGCAACTCGCCGCGGCGCGCGCCAACTACGACGAAACGGTCGCGAACTACCGCCAGACGGTGCTGGGAGCTTTCCAGGAAGTCGAAGACCAACTCGCCGCGCAACGTTTGCTCGCCGCACAGCTCGTTGCGGAGAACGCCGCGCTCGTTTCCGCCCGCCGGACCCTGGACATCGCCAACAATCGTTACCGCGCCGGCCTTGTTACCTACCTGGAGGTCGCCACGGCGCAGAGCGCCGCGTTCGATCGCGAGCGTGCGGTGGTGGCGCTGCAAGGCGAACGGTGCGTGGCGACAGTCGGTCTGATCAAAGCCCTCGGCGGCGGCTGGCAGGCGACCGCTCAAGCCTCAGCCGCATCGCACTAGAGGCGGGATCGTCGGCGGCTCTTCCGGTTCTCTCCACCATGGGCTGTCACCGAGCCTGCCGCCTTAGGATTTCCTCAACGCGGAAGATTTGGTTGGGATAGAGACTTCCGGGCACTTTGGCAAAGCCGGCTTGTTGCGCCACCCGATAGATCGCGCACTCATGGTGGTCGCCCTCGCAAAACCGGTGGCGATACGCTTGAAACATGACATCGTGGATCGGAATCTGCCGGCCGTGGAAGGGGCAGCCCGAATGCTTCGGGCACACGCACCGTTTCTCATCACGCTCCTGCGCGCGCGCAACAATCGGCCAAGCCTCGTTGGCAAATGACTGCAACTCGGCTGCGATCTTGTCCGTGTATTCATTCTCCCGGTTGCCAACGCCCAGGACACCCTTAATGCTGTTGCCGGACATCATCGGCACGTTCATGTGACGCAGCACTCGAGTGTGCCCTTCCGGAATGCCTTTCTTCGTGGGCCGCGTGCAGTTTTTGTAGTCGTTGGTGATCACCGCCTTGCGCTCCCGGACGCAATCGCCCCACAAGCCCGTGCTTTCGACCGGATAGACAATGGGCTTGTTCGCCATGCTGCACATGGCCATCGCCCCCTTCGACCAGGCAATCATGGTCAGCAAGTGCTCCCACTTGTTGAGCGTCGCGAAATAGCCGATCTTGCTTCCCGTCAACCGGACCGCTTCTTCGATCAGCATGTCCGCCGTCCGCTTCAGGCTCAGGCCGTCATTCTCACGCAACCTGCGAATCGCTTCTTTCATGATTCGACCTCCCGTTTTGAATCCCGCTTTCCGCTATCGCATTTCGCCGCCGCAAACCGACGCACTCATACCACAATCCGGGCCATTGTGGCAATCCTTCCGGTGAAAAATCAGCCGCTATTTTCTGCAAGAAAATGTTGATTTCCACCAACGCCCCGCCTAAAGTCCGCACGCATTTCGGTTCAAGAACAACAACAATAGAAGGAGATAGACCATGCCCAAGATGACCAAGAGTCAGATTGCCGCGACCATCGCTGAGAAGGTCGGCATCAAGAAAAAAGAAGCCGCTCTCGCCATGGAAGAGCTGGCCAACCTCGCCTACAAAGAGGCGAAGAATACCTTCGTCGTGCCCGGCCTGGGCAAGCTCGTGCTCGTTCAGCGCCCGGCCCGCAAGATGATCATGCGCTTTGGCCCCAAGGCCGGACAGGAAATCACCGTCCCGGCCAAGAAGGTCGTGAAATTCCGCCTCGCCAAGGCCGCGAAAGACGCGATCCTCAAGAAGTAGTCGCGCCTTAGCGTCAAGTTGTGCCCAACGGGCCAACTCGCACCGACTTCGTCGGCACGCGGGTTGGCCCGCTGGTTTTCTGCGTGGCTTGTCCGCTTGACTCCTTCGGCCGGCACTTATACTTTCAGTTGAAGACGGAGGACGTATATGAAAAGAACATGCTTTCTGCGGTTCGGGCTGGTGGCCGCTCTGGCGGCGATGATCGTGAGTGGCCCAACGAAATCCCTTTGCGCTGACGACCGCGAACACGGGCCGCTCAATGATCGTCTGGACCAGTTGGAGCGTCGCGTCAACGAACTGGTCGAACACCAACATCAGTTCATGCAACGCCCGGGTGCAATGTTGCCGCGCTCGGACAAACCGGTGCCATCTGGCGCTGAAGTGGCACGACCACCCATGCTGCCGGGTCCACCGATGCACCTCACGCCTCCGCCGGCGGCTCCGCGCTGCCCGCTCAGAGGAATGTGCTGCCGCTGCCCAATCCTGGCCGCGCTGTTTTTGCTGGCGTCGGTGATTAATATTCTCATCGCCGTCTGGATCTACACCGACATCCGCAAACGCGGCGAAGGCCCCGGAATATTCATCGCGCTGGCACTGATCGCCGGAATCCCCACGGCCATCATCTACGCGCTGGTGCGAATCGGCGATAAAAAGTCCTGAGCGGCGCCCGCCGGCCAGCCCATCCGTTGTCCAACCGTTGACGGCGCTTGCCACCACGGCAAGGTCGCGCGCTTGACTCGACCGGCGCGTCACCTATGATGCGACGCCATGCTCGACATCAAACTCATTCGCGACAACCCCGATGCGGTCAGACAACGGCTCGCCGACCGCGGCCGCGGTGACGAAGCCGCCGTTGACAAGATCGCCGCGCTCGACCAAGAGCGCCGCAACCTCATCACCGAATCGGACAAGCGCAAGGCGCTGCGCAACGCCGTCAGCAAGGAGATCGGCGCGCTCAAGTCCAAAGGCCAGGACGCCAGCGGCAAGATGGCTGAAATGAAAAAGGTCGGCGACGAGATCGCCGCCGCCGACCAGCGTGTGGCACAGGTGGACGAGCAGCTTCGTGCAATCCTGCTCGGCATTCCCAATCTCCCCCACCCCAGCGTGCCCGCGGGCAAAGATGCCGCAGACAATCCCGAAGTGCGCCAATGGGGGCAGAAACCCGAATTCGCCTTCAATCCGAAACCGCATTGGGAGATGGGCGAGGCGCTCGACATCCTGGACTTCCCGCGCGCCACGAAGATCAGCGGCAGCGGGTTCATCCTCTACAAAGGCGCGGGCGCGCGGCTGGAGCGCGGGCTGATCAGTTTCTTGCTCGATCTGCACACTCGCGAGCACGGTTTCACGGAAATCTCCCCGCCGTTCCTGATCAACCGCGACGCGATGATCGGCACGGGACAACTGCCGAAGTTCGAGGAGGACATGTATCGCCTGCGCGACGACGAGCTTTATCTCGCGCCGACCGCCGAGGTGCCGGTCAGCAACATCCACCGCAACGAAATTTTGCGGCACGACCAGTTGCCAATCTACTACTGCGCCTACACGCCGTGCTTCCGGCGCGAGGCCGGCGCGGCGGGCAAGGACACACGCGGCATGATCCGCGTGCATCAGTTCGACAAGGTGGAGATGGTGA
The DNA here is from genome assembly GCA_903870275.1 of uncultured bacterium. Classification (GTDB taxonomy): domain Bacteria; phylum Verrucomicrobiota; class Verrucomicrobiia; order CAIQCK01; family CAIQCK01; genus CAIQCK01. The sequence goes on from CAIQCK010000049.1 coordinate 26,648, forward strand.
AGTTCGCGCACCCGGAGACGAGCTACGACGAACTGGAGAAGATGACGGCCAATGCCGAGCGCGTGCTGCAGCTTTTGGGTCTGCACTACCGCGTGGTGCTGCTGTGCACCGGCGACATGGGTTTCGCCTCGGCAAAGACGTATGACATCGAGGTCTGGGCGCCGGGACAGAATGCATATCTCGAAGTGTCGAGTTGCTCCAACTGCGAGGATTTTCAAAGCCGGCGCGCAAACATCCGGTTCAAGGACAAGGATGGCAAGAACCGGTTTGTGCATCTGTTGAACGGCAGCGGCACGGCGCTGGCCCGGCTTTACGTGGCGCTGCTGGAGACGTATCAGCAAGCGGACGGTTCGGTGTTGCTCCCGGAGATTCTTGCTCCATATTTGGGTGGCGAGCGCGCCATCCGCCATCGGTGACGCCGCGCGCTGTCAGGGAACAAAAGCATGATCGAAAATGCCGCGAGGGTGTTGTTGATCGAGGACAACCCCGCCGATGTGTTGCTGGTCCGCGCGATGCTCGCGGAAGCTGGCGGAGCGTGCTGCGAGGTGGAATGCACGGACCGGCTCGCCAAGGGATTGGAGCGTCTGGCCACCGAGCACCCGCACGTCGTGCTGGTGGACCTCTCCCTGCCTGACAGTCACGGATTGGAGACGTTCACGCGCATTCACACGGTCGCCCCCCACATGCCCGTGATCGTGCTCACGGCCCAGGAGGACGAGCAACTTGCGGCCAAGGCGCTGCAACTGGGCGCCCAGGATTATTTGGTGAAACAACAGATCACGGCGCCGCTGTTGATGAGGGCCATCCGCTACGCCATCGGGCGGCAACGTTCCCAGGACGCGCAGGCCCGCGACCGCCGCATGATCGAGACGCTGATGGACAACATTCCTGATGCGATTTATTTCAAGGACACCCAAAGCCGGTTTCTGCGCATCAACCGTTACATGGCGGACAAGTTCAAACTGAAAGATCCTTCCGAGGCCGATGGAAAAACCGACGCGGACATTTTCAGCGCCGGCCACGCGCAGCAGGCGCGGGCCGACGAAGAGAAGGTGATGCACACGGGCCAGCCGCTGGTCGGCATCGAGGAAAAAGAAACATGGCCGGACGGCTCGATGACGTGGGTGAACTCCACCAAAATGCCGTTGCGCGACGAGCACGGCCGCGTCATTGGCACCTATGGCATTTCGCGCGACATCACCAAACGCAAGGCCGCGCAACGCGCGCTGGCCGAGCGGACACGGCAGTTGCAGGAAAAGAACAACCAGATCGAGAACGAACTGAAGATGGCTCGCGAACTGCAAATGGCGATGCTGCCGCACGGCCTGCCGCGCATTCCTCCGGACGCTCCAGCAGGCCGGGGCGCGCTGGAGTTTGTCAGCGTTTATATTCCCGCCGGCACGGTCAGCGGGGATTTTTTCCACGTCGTACAGATTTCGGACACCGCCGCGGCCGTGTTTATCGGCGACGTGATGGGGCACGACGTGCGCGCCGCGCTGGTGACGGCCATGCTGCGGGCGGAGGTGGAAGACCTGAGCCGCCTCATCGCCGATCCGGGCCAATTGCTCACGCAAATCAACCGCGATCTCGCCGGCATCTTCAAGGAAAGCGGCGCGGCCATGTTTGCCACCGCGTTTTATATGGTTGCCGACGTCGCCACCGGCCAGCTCTCCTGTGCCAACGCCGGCCATCCTCCTCCGGTCCGCCTGAACCGCGCGTCCGGTCTCGTCGAGCCGTTGCGCCTTGACGCGGAGCGCCGTCCCGACCCGGCGCTGGGCCTTATCGAGAACACGGTGTTCACAACCTGCCAGCGCCCGATGGCTGACGGCGACCTCATCGTGCTGTTCACGGACGGCGTTATTGAAGCCGAGACCGCCAACGAAGAACCTTACGGCCACGAACGATTGATGGCGGCCATGCGGGCGCACGGACACCTGCCGACGGAAAAACTGCTCTGCGAGTTGATCGCCGACGCCCGCCGGTTTTCCGGACGGCACGACTTTGTAGACGACGTCTGCCTCGTCGGCATGGATGTTTCTTCCCGGTTCAAGTCGTCAGCTTAGTCCCCTTGCCGGCCATGAAATCCTTGTTCTTGTCGCCGACCCAGTAACGGTTGCCGGCGATGCACCAGATGAAATGCAGCTCCTCGTCCTGGCTGAAGACGGGATGGTAATTCAGCAGCGGAATCGTCACCGCATCGCCTTCGCCCACGGAGCGCACGAAGCTCTTGGTCTCCTCGTCGGCATACACCTCCATCGAGCCGCGGCCCTGCGTGAAAATGTAAACCTCCTCTTGATCGGTGTGGTTGTGCGGCGGCCATGAACGCTGGCCGGGCTTGAAGATCGTAAAGCCAGCAATCAACTTTTCCGCCGGCTCGCTCACGTCGAACATCAGGAACACATCCTTGCCTTTCAGGTGGCGGATGCGGCGCTCGTCGCGCGAAAATTCGCTCCAACGCGCGTGAAACGCCGGGTGCGCCTTGTCCGCCGGCGCGCGACAGACGATCACGCGGCTTTCGCCGGCACTCTGGCCCACTTGATAGGCCGCGCCGCGCGGCACGTAGAGCACGTCGTAGTGTTGCAGCGCATAGCTCGCGCCGCCGAGTGTGACCGTGACTTCGCCGCGCCAGCCAAACAGCAACGCTTCCTCGCCGGGATGCGCGAGCGGACTGGACTGGATGGGTCCGTTCAATTCATAGACGCCGTAGGTCAGCAACTGGAGGTTGGAGTTTTGAGGGTTGGATTTTTCGACGTAGCGAAACGCCCCGGCATCGGCCGGGACAAATGTAGCGGGTTTGGGTTGGTTCATGGCAATTAATTTATTTCAACGGAATCAATGAGTGAGAAAAAGATATTTCAGTCCCATGACAAAGAGAAAAGCGAAAACCCCTATTTTTAATTTATCCTGCGGCACGCGCTTCAGCAGCACGCTGCCCAGCCACGTTGTCAGCAACAACGGCACCGTGGCCAGCAGCGACACGTGCACGAGTTCGTGCCGGATGAGGTCGCTGTTGATCAATAACCCCAGCCGGAACACCGCGCACAAGCCGAAGCACACTTGCATCAACGAGACGATCTGCTCCTTTGTCCAAGGCTGCGAATAAACATAGGCGACCGTCGGGGGCCCGCCCACGTTCAACGCGCCGCCCAGGCAGCCACCGGCAACACCGACGGGAAATCCCCACGACGCCGGCATGCGAAACAGCACGCGCTCACCGCGCCAGAGTTCGCTCGCCGAGAACACGCACAGTAATAAGCCGAGCGCCCGAAGCAGGAACGCCGCGGGAAGCCATACCAACGCAAAAAAACCGATCGGCACACCCACGACGGAACCAATCACCAGTCCGCGCCCGTCGCGCCAGCGGAAGTGACGCCACGTCGCCAGAAACGTCACCACACAGACGACCACGTTCATGAGCGCCACCACCACCTGCGCATCCTTCAGCTCCAGCACCAGCGGCAGCAGCGCGACCGCCGCCAGACCGAACCCGAAACCGGTCAGCCCCTGCACAAACCCGGCAAGGCTGAGCACGAAAATTACCTCCAACATGGTCTGCGATGAGGTCATGGAAAAAGTGGACCCGCCTCACCACGCGCGCGCACGCTTGAACGCGAGATGCGCGCGGAATGCCTCCGCCGCCCCGACGCCGGCCTGCGTGCCGCGGGCGCGCGCTTGCAGACGCATCAACTCGGGAAGCGGCGAGAAGCTGCTGTCGCTGCTCCGCGCCATCTGGCTGCGATGGCACGCCAGCATTTTCTCCTTCAGCGGCATGAACCCGGAAACGTCCACGTAGAAGCCCGGCTCAAAGCCGCTCATGTTCACCGTGTCCATCCACCACAATGCCGGCGCCGCCGACAGCGGCGGCGACTTCGTTTTTTGTCCGCGCGAGGCGCAAAACCAGGACGCCACCTCGGCGAGCGCGCCGGCGGCGCGATGGTCGGTGTGGTAGTCCGCCGCGGCGTGCGCCAGCACCAGCGACGGGCGAAACTGGCGATAAACTTCTGTCAGCAGAAGCCGGCTCGCGCGGTCGTCCGCGAGCGTACCGTCGGAGATGTTGCCGCAAAACAATTCGGCGCCCAGTAATCGCGCGGCGGCATCCATCTCGCGGCGGCGCACGGCAGCCAGGTTGCGGATTGGCTTGTGCGGCTGGCCGCCGTCGCCGTTGCAGAGCACGGCAATGCCGATGGCCGCGCCGTCGGCCCTCGCGCGTGCCAGAGTGCCGGCGCAGAGCAACTCCGCGTCGTCGGGATGCGCGACCACGGCCAGCATACGTTCTTTTCTAAAGTCGAGTTTCATATCGTTCAACTTTGTAGCCGCCGACGTAAGGAGGCGGAGTTTTTTTCGAGCCATTGGCGCCCCCATAACTCCGCCTCCTTACGTCGGCGGCTACTGTACAAATCATCTCAGCATAATACTCGGCGGCTGGGCCACATACTCGGCCACGGTCAGCACGGCGTCGGGATGCAACCGCATCAACGACGCCGGGCACGCCGCCGTGATCGGCCCATGCAACGCGCGGCGGGCCACGGCGCTCTGCCACGGCCGGTTGCAGTAGAACCGCAACCGCCGGGCGCCAAGACATTCCTTCATGCCCACCGTGACGGCCCGGCGCGGAATGACGCTGATTTCGCCGCCGACCGTGACGGAATTGATCGTGCGCGTCTCGCGTGTGAGCGACAGCACCCGCGTCGGCAGCGCGGCGAATTCTTCCACGCTCATTGTCACGCCAGGCTCCGGCGGCTCGTTGAAAGCAAAGTGGCCGTTGATGCCGATGCCTCCAAAGCACGCGTCCACGCCACCGCGCCGCTCAATGAGGCGCGGCACCGCCGCCGGATTCTGCGGGTCGGGAAAGACGCGGTTTTCCGGCATCGGCGCAAGCGCGGGATCGAGCCGGTCGTAGAACAGCCGGTCCATGAAACCGCGAAAACTCAGCGGATGATCGGCGGGAATGAAGCGGTCGTCGTCGCTGAGGTATTCGTCCATGTTGATGAACACGACGTGGCGGCAATCGAACCGTTCGTCGTTGATCCTTTTCGCAAGCAACGGAAACTGCTCCACCGGTCCGACCGGCACGATGAGCGTCGCCGCGCGGCCTGCCGCGTGCGCGTCGAGGATTTCTCGCCACATCGCCTCGGCCACGTCGCGGCCGATGGACGCCATGTTGCCGAGGATGCGCACTTTCACCGGCGTCCCTTTGCCAAGGTCGTCGGCGGAAATCTTCAAATAGTCAGGAAGATCACTCATCACGCTTAACTCATCACTCCGGCAACGGCTGGTCTTTCGTCTCCGGCAAAAACAGCACCACGACGATGCCGATGACAAATAACAGTCCCATCAGCGTGATCGCCAATTGCAGGGTCATTCCCGGAACCGCCTTCAGCCAGCCGGAGAAAATCAAGACAGGCGACGCGACGAGCCGTCCGGCGTTGAAACAAAAACCCGCGCCCGTCGAGCGCAGGTGATTCGGGAACAACTCCGGGAAATAGATGGCATAGCCCGCGTGAATGCTGAGCGTAGCGAAACCCATCAGCGGCAGGAGCAGCAGCATTTGCGTGTAGGTCGTCGGCAAATAGCACGTCACCGGCACGATGATCAGCGAGAGAACCTGCAGCAGGATGAACGTCCGCCGCCGCCCCAGCCGCACGCAGAGCGGACCGAACGACAACAGGCCCAGCGCCATGCCAATGGTCTCGACGACGCCGTAAGCGAACTTCGCCTTCACCGCCGCCTCGGCGGACTCCACGCCGGTTCGCCGCAACAAATCCATCGCGAGGTCCTGACCCGCGACCGTCACGCTCCAAAACGTGCCCAGGCCCACCGCAGCGAGCACCATGCCGAGCAGCGCGCGCGGTCCCCAGACGCGGTGGAAAAACAGTTCGCGGAAACTGCCGAGCTTGCCACCCTGCCCCGTTGCGGCCTTGGCGCGCGCGTGCTTCCAGCTTTCCGGTTCCTTCACGTTGGACCACACCCACAACACGAGCATCGCCGGCAGCACGCTGATCAAATACGCGTAGCGCCACTGCGCGCCGACGGCCAGACCGACCCCCGCCGCCACCCACGTCCCCAGCGTGCTCGTCGCGTGAAAAATTCCCGACGCATGCGCCCGCGCGTGCTGTGGAAACACCTCGGCCACCAGCGCCGCCGCGACCGCCCACTCGCCGCCGACACCCATCGCCACCAGGAACCGCAACACGCCGACCTGCCAGAGCGTCGTCGCGAAATACGTCAGCCCGGCGAACACGGAATAAAAAAGGATCGTCGCCACCATGACCGGCTTGCGCCCCCAGCGGTCGGCCAGCGAGCCGAACAGAATCCCGCCGAACGCGCCGCCCGCCAGAAACACGCCGAGGAACACGTCGCCCCACCGCCGCACCTCCGGCGCGTTGTGCGCCGTCCGCATGATGTCCGTGAGCAGGTCGTTGCGGGTGATGTTGAACACCTGCCCCTCGTATGCATCGAAAATCCAGCCCGCCGACGCAATCACCAGCACCAGCCACTGGTAACGGCTCACGCCGTGATACCAGCGCGCCGGCGCAGCTTGCTCCTGAGTTGCGGCAGTGTTCATGTGGACGGCTTCTTTGCGATCAGCCGACCTCCCAGCCGGGGCGATACGCTCGCTTCAGGTAGCGCTCGGCTTCGGGGCAGTTCGGGAATTTCATCGCAGCGGCGTCCCACTCCAGTTTCCGGCCGGGACAACGGATGGCGATGGTGCCCAGCAAAATTGTTTCGCTCATCGGTCCGGTCTGGGCGAAGTGCGATTCCGTCCTCTCGCCGCCGAGGCACGCGTCCACATAATGATGATAGTGATTTCGCGGTAGCGGCTTCGGCCGCTCATAACCCTCGAATTTTTCCTTGGGAAGCAACTGCGGTGCTGCCTGGTGCTGGTGAAGGATAACGCCCTCGGCGCCAACTAGCAACGCGGACTCCAGCGGATACGTGCCGGTCGGATTGAGGCTGCGCGCCTCCTCCGGAGGCAGCATGTCGCCGTCAAACCACTCCACGACCAGTTCCTGGCCCGCAGTCATCGCGTTGCCGGGGAACGTCCACGTCACGTGCTCGCTTTGCGGCCAGTTGTCGGCCCGGCGCGCAGGCGAGTTCTTCCACGATTCCTCGACCTCGGCCACGACGCTCAACGGCGCTTTCAGGTTGAGGCCCCGCCATGTCGAATCAAGAATGTGGCAGCCCATGTCTGCGCACCAACTGGTGCCGAAGTCCTGCCACGCGCGCCACTTCGCCGGGTGATACGTGTCAGGCGCGAAGGGCCGCATCGGCGCGTTGCCGATCCAGAGGTCCCATTTCAAATACGGCGGCGGCTCCTCACTCGTGGCGGGACGCGGCCCCTTGATGCGGCTCAACGCGAGGCGGTTGGAACAAAGATAGACATGTTTGATCTTGCCAATCGCGCCGCGCTGGAGAAGCTGCACGGTCATGCGGTCGCCGATGCTGGAGGCGAACTGCGTGCCGAGCTGCGTAACGATGCCTTTCCTAACAGCAGCCCCTGTCAGCTTCCGAACCTCAGCCAGGTCGTGACACATCGGTTTCTGGCAATAGAGATTCTTGCCGCGCTCGACTGCGGTGAAGGCGATGGGAAAGTGCATGTGGTCCGGCACGGTGACGTTCACCGAATCAATCTTGTCGCCCTCCTTTTCGAACAGTTCGCGCCAGTCGGTGTAGAGTCGCGCGCCCGGCACCAGCTTGGCCGATGAATCCAGATGCTGCGTGTCCACGTCGCACAAGGCGACGATCTGCACGCGCTCGTGGCTCTGAAAATTCTTCAGGTCACCGAGGCCCATGCGCGTGACGCCAATGCAGGCGTGGCAGAGCTTGCCGTTAGGCGACGCAGCGCGCAGGCCGGATGGCATCACGAACGGCGCGCCGACGACCGCCATCGCGGCGGTACGCAGGAATTGGCGGCGTGTTTTCATTCCAGAACCCTCAGGCATAGAGAACGTGATCCATCTGCGTGGAAATTTCCGCGAGCCGCTGTCGGTCGCCGCCGCGCACCTCGCCCGTGGCCCATCCGTGGAACCGGATTTTCGCCAGCTCCTCGCGGACCCGTTTCCAGTTGATGTCGCCCTGACCGATGGGCATGTCGAACGCCTTGCTCATCCCATCCTTCATGGCGATCTTCAGGCTGAATTCCTTGATGTGGATTTTTTCGATGCGCGGGCCGAGCACCTCGATCCAATGTTGCGGCCAGCCCCAACGCATCACGTTGCCAATGTCGAAGTAAGACCGCACCCACGGATTGGAAAAATCGTCAATGTATCGCGCCATCGTCAGCGGCTCGATGAGGAACGTGGCCCAGACGTTTTCGACGCAAATCTTGATGCGCTTCTTCTCGGCGCGCGGAATCGCCGCCCGGATCAACTCCTGCGTGCGCCGGTAGTTGTCCATATACGATGTTTCGGGATCGGTGCGCACCACGTGCAGCACCGTCGTGGCGCCGTAAATCGCCGCCTCGTCAATGGCCGCCTCCAGATCGGGGTTGCTGCCGTTCGACACGCCATGAATGGGAATGCCGACCTTCTCGCTGGCGCGCGCAAGCTCCTGCGGTTCCGTTGTGTCCTTCTTCGACGCGTGGCGCGACACCTCCACGCCTTCGAATCCTGCGTCCTTCGCGACGCGGAACTTGTCCTCCACCGACAGCTTCGGCTCGACGATCATGCCCCATCCGACCGCCTTCTTGATCCGCCCGCCCGGCTCCGCCGCCGCTGACGAGTGTGACAGCGAACCCGCCGACGCGGCGGCGAGCAACAGTCCGCTGGTGTGAATGAACTGCCGACGATCCATTTGTGATTTCATGATGACTCCTCAATAACCTTGACAGTAATTTCGATTTCGAAATAATACCCGAAAGGTGAATCATGAGTAAAGTTAATTTTGGTCTCATCGGGTATGGCGCGTGGGGCAGCCACCACGCCCGGGTCATTGCCGACGGAGCGACCACGCAACTCGCCGCCGTGGCCGAGCGATCCGACAAGAACCGCGCCGAGGCGCAGATCCAACATCCCCAGGCCGCCGTGGTCGCCGACTACGCTGAAGTGCTGCGCCGGCCCGACATCGAGGTGGTCGACGTTGCCCTGCCCTCGCACCTGCACCACGAGGTCGGCCGCGCCGTGCTCGAAGCGGGCAAACATTTGCTGATGGAGAAGCCGATGTCGTTGAGCATTGCCGCGTGCGACGACCTCGTGCAACTGGCGCGTGCGAAAGGTTTGCAGATCGCCGTGGGCCACGAGTTCCGCTACTCTTCGCTCTGGGGCAAGGTCAAGGAACTGGTGGACGCCGACGCAATCGGCGAGCCGCAATACGCGCTCATCGAGCTTTGGCGCAATCCGTACCGGCTCGGCTCCGACGGCTGGCGCTACGACATCAAGCGCGTGGGCAACTGGATCCTCGAGGAGCCAATCCACTTTTTCGACCTCGCGCGCTGGTATCTGTCGGGCAACGGCAATCCGGTGTCGGTCTATGCCAGCGCGAACGCACGTGACCCGAAGCGGCCGGAGCTGCAGGACAACTTCAGCGCCATCGTGAACTTCCCCGGCGGGCGCTACGCGGTGATTTCGCAGACGCTGAGCGCGTTCGAGCATCACCAAGTGGTGAAACTGACCGGCTCCAAAGGCGCGATCTGGGCAAGCTGGAGCGGCGCGATGGACCGCACGTTCCATCCGACATTCTTCCTGAAGCACTTCGACGGCGAGAAGGTGGCGGACGTGGAGATTCCGAAGGCCACCGGCGAAGTGTATGAACTGGCCGACCAGATCGCCGGCATGGCCGAGGCGGTTCGCACCGGGAAACCGCCGCGCGTGACCGGCGAAGACGGCCGCTGGTCGGTGGCGATGTGTTTGAAGGCGCAGGAAAGCGTGGACACGGGCGCCGTGGTGAAATTCTGAACATGCCCCGCCGCATCAAATCCAAACACCAGCTCGTCGCCACGCTCGACGCCGAGTTACTGCGGCGTGTGCGCGCGCATGGCGGCCTCTCGCGCATGCAACTGGCGCGGGAATTGAAGCTCGCGCCTTCGACGGCAGGCATCTACGTGGACCGGCTCGTGCGCGAAGGCTTTCTCCTGGAAACCGAAACCACCGGCCGGGCAACCGCCGGCCGGCCGGCGACATCGCTGGTGCCCAACCCCGACGGCGGCCGGTTCATTGGCGTGGACTTTGGCGTACCCAACCTGATGGCCACGGTCGTGGATTTCTCGCAGCGTCCGCTGCGGCAGAGCCACACGACGCTCCGCCCGGCGGACTCGGCGGCGCGCATCCTCGCAAAAATCGAGCTAGCGATTGAAGAAATGACGGCCCGCGACCCGCGACCCGTGCTCGGCATCGGCGTGGGCGTGCCGGGGACGATTGATCCCGTGACCAACGTCGCCGTCCACTATGAATTCACCCGAGGCTGGAACAACGTGCCACTCGGCGCGCGGCTGACGGAACGGTTCGGCGTGCCGGTGTTTTTGGAAAACAACATCCGTTCGATGGCGCTGGCCGAGTTGTGGTTCGGCGCCGGACGCGGGCTGAGGAATTTCGTGTGCATTGGCATCCGCTCCGGCATTGCCGCCGGCGTGGTGGTGAACGGCCAGTTGTTGCACGGCGCCCAGCATCGCGCCGGCGAGATTGGTCATTGGGTCTGCCCCGTGCCGGAGGAACTCGCCGCCCACCCGCCCGCGCGCCGTCAACGCGGCTGGCGCTGGCAAACCGCCGCGAAACTGGAACAAGTCGCGTCGCTCTCCGCCATCGTGGCCACCGCGCAACGTGGTTTGAAGCGCAACCCCAAGACCTCCCTCGCCGGTGTGAAAGGCCCTCTGGCGATTGACGACGTGCTTGCCGCGGCCCGCGACGGCGACGCCTTCGCCGCGTCGCTGGTGCGCGCGGCAGGCCGCGCTCACGGTTGGGTGGCGCACCAGATCAACGAGTTGTTCAACCCGGAAAAAATCATCTTCGCCGGTCCGCTGGCGGATTTCGGCGATCTCTTCATCACGACCGTTCGCGAAACCGCCCGCGAACTCGGCGGCGCCGGATGCGATGCCGTCATCGTGAACTCGATCCTCGGCCAATACAACGGCGCCGTCGGCGCGGCGGCGCTGGCGCTGCATCAATGGAAACCACGACGATGAATGCCGCAAGTGTCTGGACTTTCAAACTGCCAACCGCCGTCACGTTCGGCGACGGCTGCGTGCTGCAACTGCCGCAAATCGCCGCGGCGCGCGGCGTCCGGCCGTTGTTGGTGGCCGACCGCGATTTCGTACGGCTGCCGACGTTCGCGCGCGTGCAAGAGGTGCTGCCGGGCGTTCCCGTCTTCTCCAACGTGACGCCGGACCCGACCGTGGCTTCCGTGGACGCGCTGGCGGCGCGGTTGCGCACGGAGCGGCACGACGTGGTGGTCGCCGTCGGCGGCGGCAGCGCGATGGATTGCGCGAAAGCGGCGGCATGCCTGGCTGCGGGAAATCTGCCGAGCATCCGCGCCGTCCACTCCGAAGGCGTTCCGCTCGGCTTGGCGCGACTGCCGCTCATCGCCGTGCCGACGACGGCGGGGACCGGCTCGGAGGTCACGCCGTTTGCAGTGCTGAGCGACACCGAAAAGCAGGTCAAAGGGCCGATTGCCGGCGATGCGCTGTATCCCGTCCACGCGGTCGTGGACCCCGAGCTGACGCACTCGCTGCCGCTGAAAGTCACGGTGGTGACGGGACTCGACGCATTAAGCCACGCCATCGAAGGCTATTGGTCGCGCAACCATCAGCCGATCTGCGATGTGATGGCGGTCGAAGCGGCACGGTTGATTTGCGCAAACCTGAAGCGCGCGGCGCAACAGCCGGCCGATGCGGAGGCGCGCTCGGCAATGAGTTACGCCGCGACACTGGCCGGCGCGGCGTTCCAGTTGCCGAAGAATGCGATGGTGCATGCGTGTTCGTTTCCGCTCTCGGCGCGCTACCATCTCGCTCACGGCACGGCCTGCGCGTTCACGCTGGAGGAAGCCATCCGCTTCAACGCGCCGGTCATGGGCGGGCGCATGACGGCCTTTCTTCGCGGCATCGGTTTCGCCAGCGCGGATGAACTGGTCGCGCTCGTGCGCGAGTTGAAACGGCTCGGCGGCCTGCCTTGCACTCTGCGCGAGGCGGGCATCCCGGCGGCGGAGATTCCAAATCTCGCCAAGGAAAGTTTTCATCCGCTCATGCGGAACAACCCGCGGACGATGACGGAAGCCGACCTTGTCGCGATGTATGAGCGGCTGGTGTGACCCTTGGAAAGGAACAACGATGGACCCAATTACAACACCACCGGCGTTTGACCGCGCCGAGTTCGACCAGATGGCGGCGGAGTGGCGCTACATCATGACCGACATGATCTGCCGCGCCGGCTCCGGCCACCTCGGCGGCGCCTTCAGCCTCGTCGAAATCATTATGAGCCTCTACTACCGGATCCTGCGCGTGGACCCGGCGAACCCGCGCTGGGATGAGCGCGACCGGCTGGTGCTCTCGAAAGGCCACGCTGCGCCGGTGCTTTATCTGGCGCTGGCTTACCAGGGATTTTTCCCGATGGCGTGGTTGAAGACGCTCAATGCCGACGGGACGAAGCTGCCGAGCCATGCGGATGCGCGCTGCGTGCCGGGCATTGACATGACCACCGGTTCGCTGGGCCAGGGACTCTCGTGCGCCTGCGGCGCCGCGTATGCCGCGCGGCTGGACGGAAAAAAACACCGTGTGTTTTGCATCATCGGCGACGGCGAGAGCGACGAAGGCCAGAACTGGGAAGCCGCGATGTTCGCGGGCCATCACAAGCTCGACAACCTCGTCGCCATCACCGACTACAACAAGCTGCAGATTGATGACTTCACCGACCGGCTGCTCACGCTGGAGCCGCTCCGCGACAAATGGCGCGCGTTCGGCTGGCAGGTGTTCGAGATGGACGGGCACGATTGGGACGCGATCCACGAGACGATCAATGCCGCCATCGCCGTGCGCGGCAAGCCGGCCATGATCATTGCGCACACGATCAAGGCCAAGGGCTGCTGCCTCGTCGAGAACAAGCCGGAGAGCCACAACATCAAGGTTTCCGACCAGGCGGCTTATGACAAGTTCATGAACTCGCTGACGGCCAAGGCGACCCTGCCCTACTGAGGAACGAACATGGGAAAAGATTTTCACAGCATGGAAATGCGCTTCGTCTATGGCGAGACGCTGAACGAACTGATCGAGCACAACCCGAACGTGATGTGCCTCGAAGCCGACTTGAGCAAAGCCTCCGGCACCAACCCGACGGTGTTGAGCAAACATCCGGCGAACTTCCTGAACGTTGGCGTGGCCGAGGCGAACATGATCTGCATCGCCGCGGGACTCGCGTCGGAAGGGAAAGCACCGTTCTGCGCGACCTTCACCTGTTTCGCCACGCGGCGCGTGTATGACCAGATCACCATCAGCGTGGCCTACGCCAACACCAATGTGAAGATCGTCGGCACTTCGCCGGGCGTCACCGCCGGCCCGAACGGCGGCACCCACATGTGTTTTCAGGATCTGGCGATCATGCGCGCGATGCCGAACATGCACGTCTATAGCCCGTGCGATGCGCTGGAGCTGCGTTCGGTGATGCGCTACATGGCCGCGAACCGCCAGCCAACCTACATGCAACTCATCCGCTCCAAGGTCCCGAAAATCTTCGACGCGGAATATGCGTTCAACCCGGAGAAAGCCGTCGTCCTGCGCGAAGGCCGCGACGTGACGCTCGTCTCGACCGGCTACATGACACAGTTCGCCGTCGCGGCCGCGGACGAGCTGGTGCGGGAAAACATTTCAGTCGAGTTGCTGCACTATCCGTCCGTCAAACCACTCGACACGGCCACTCTCGCCGCGTCGGCGCGGAAAACGCGCGGCGTCGTGACGGTCGAGAACCAGAACATCCTCGGCGGCCTCGGCGGCGCGGTGTGCGAGGCGCTGTCGGAACAATGCCCGACGCGCGTCACCCGGCTCGGTGTTCCGAACCAGTTTGGCGAAGTCGCGAGCGAACAATATCTCTTTGATAAACACGGCTTCGGCCCGAAGCAAATTGCCGACGCCTGCCGGCGAATGGCAGCGGAAAGGAAAACACCATGAAAATTGCCGTTGGATCAGTCGTGAGAGGTTTCAAGCTCAAGGAAGCGGTCAAGGCGCACCTGCAATCACGCGGCCATACCGTGATGGACGTCGGCTGCCCGGACACGGCGCAGTTCTGCAAATTCCCCTCCGTCGGCCAGCGCATCGCCCACGCGCTCGGCTCCGGCGCAGCGGAGCTGGCCATCAGTTGTTGCGGCAGCGGCACGGGCGCGACCATATCGGCGGGCAAGTTCAAAGGCGTCTGCGCCGTGAGCTGCGAGTCGGAAAGAACGGCGCGGATGGCGCGCGTGGTCAACGACGCCAACTGCCTCTGCATGGGCGAGGATATCGTGACGCCGGAGCTGGCCTGCAAGATGGTGGATGCGTTCGTGGAGGCGCGTTTTCAGGACGCGCCGGCTGTGCCGGAGCCGGTGCGCGCGTTCTGGCGCGAGGCGCGGGAGGAACTGATGGCCCGCGGCGCAGACCCTGCCGCGCGCGAGCTGGAGTTCTTAAAAAAGCCCTGACGGCGGTTGCCGTCTTCGCGGGGACTTTCTGCTTGCGATGCGAGCGGCGGGTTTTACACTGCTGCCGAAGTTGACCGAGCCACGCAAACAAAACACGATGGCGGCGACGACAAAACAATCACGGCGCAATAATCGGGATTTTTCTTTCAGCGCCATTTCCCGGGCCGCAAGCCGGAAGCAGGCTGGAAGCCATTGCTTCACCTTCGATGGTTCAGAATCCATATTCACTTTTCGCGGAGCCTTTGCCATGATCCACCGCGTGCTGATTGCCATCGTCTTGATCCTCGCGGGGTTGGATTCAACCCTGAATGCCGCGGAATTGCCGAAGCTCAAGCCGCTGCCGCCGTTGGAATTGAATCCAGGCTCGCCGCAGGCGGTCATCGTGGCCCCCGCAGCGGCCGCATACGGCAAGATCGCCCAGCGATTGCGCGACGAGCTAGCCGCGGCGGTGGGACACGGCCCGCGCATCGTGGACGACCACACCCCGCCCGCCGAGTTGGGCGCCGGCCCGATCATCGTCCTGGGCAACTTGATGGACTCGGAGCTGGCACGGAAGCTGTATGTCGAGGCCTATGATTTCACGGACTATTCGTGGCCCAGCCCGGGCGGGCACGTGGTTCGCACGATCCGCGACCCGTTCGGCACGGGCGCGCACGTGATCATGCTGGGCGGCAGCGACGCGGCGGGGGTGGCCGATGCCGCGACAACGCTGGTCGCACTTGTCAAGACCGGCGGGAGCCGTCTGGGCTACGTGAACCGCGTGAAATTGGGATCGTGGGCCGACGGCATTCGAAGCTTCACCGGCGTGTTGCTTGCCGATCATGACAAAGACTGGGGCCGCAGCGGCTACTCGGGAAGCTGGGAGTATCAGATCCAGATCGCCAAGGCGGCCATCGGTTACTTGCGGACAGGCGACGAAGCGTATCTGCCGCTGTTCAAACGCGAGCTCCGCTGGTGGTTCGATCACGACGTGTTTCACCCCAAGACCGACGCGCCGCAGATGCTCCACGGGTTCTTGAACACGATTCTCACCCCGTGGGACCTGGTCCGCGATCATCCGGCATTCAGCGAAACGGAGCGGCAACAGATTGACGCCGATTTTCTCCGCGCCTTCTCCTCGCGCGAAGGACCGGGAAGGCTGGAATCGGAAAGCAAGCACCGGCAGATCCGCAACAACCACGGCACGCGCACCGGCCTGGACGCTTTCTTCGGCGGCCGTTATTTCACGCGCCGCTACGGGCTGGCCGAGGCCCAGCGCTGGTCGGAGATCGCGGATCGCTACTTCGCCGTGCAGATGCAATCGTGCAAGCCCAACGAGGACTCCTGGGGCCACCAGTGGGCCGCCTCCATGTATAACACGCTCGTTTACTTTCTCGCCTCGGGAAAGCACGAGTATTTCGCCGCGGAAGGGTTTCGCCAAGCGGCCGACCGGGCGCTGATCGCCCATCCGGAGGGGACGCCGCCGCTGGGCTACATGTCGGCTTGCGCGGTCGCGTCTGGCGATACGGGCTACCTCAGCGGCTACGCGGGGGGCGAGGCGTTGGGCCAGATGGGAGCCCGCATGACCCACAATGGCGATGAATATCTGCGAAGCTTCACCACCGGAAAACCCATCGTGCCCAGAACCGACCTGCTGGGTGTGGCCACCGCGCCGCTGGATTTGCTGTGGTATCAGACCATTGACGGCGGCCCGAAACCGGGCCAGTTGTTCGCCAATACCCTGCCGCCGGAGGCCTGCTTCGACAAAATCTCAATCCGCGAAAAATGGACCGGCAACCCATACTACCTGCTCTTGGACGGCATTTCCGGCGGCGGGCATTCCTACCAGGACGCCAACTGCATCGTGCGTTACTGCGAACGCGGACTGTATTGGGCCAGCGACACCTACCACGCCGATGCCTCGGCCACCGTCCGCGCGCAAAACGGAGTCTTCGTGGCGCTGGACGCCGCTGGACCGGGACACCTGCACCGCTTCGCCCGTCGGCTGTATGCCGACCGCGCCGGCCCCTACATGGGGATCGCTTCGGCGCTGGAAGGAGTGGGCGACGCCGATTGGCAGCGGCACATTGTGCGAAAACAGGGTCTCTGGACGCTGGTCATTGATCGCCTGCTGGCCCGACGGCCGGGCGAGTTGCTGGCCGAACGGCATTGGCATCTCAATGGCGAGATCACGGCGCAGCCCGACGGCCTGATCAGCCAGGCCGGCAGCCAACACTATTGCCTGCATCTGCAAACGGCGGGCGTCACCCCCGAGGGAATGCGCGGCACTCGAGATCGCGTGGAGCTGGTCCGTGGCCGGGCAAGCCCCGAGCAACCGCTGGAGATGGCTTCGCTGCTGTCCGTCAATACCAACTCGAATGAGGCCGGCGTGCGGCTGACCCGCGCGGCGGCTGGCTGGCGAGTCGAATCGCCCGGCGGCGTTGAGGTCGTTGTCCCCAACGCGTCCGGCGAGCCGGGGATCACGATCCTTTCCGCAAACGGCAGCACGGTGATCGGTGCGGCTCCGGCGCATCCCTTGCCGGCCTACCCGCAAGCCAGCCAGCCGGCCCCATCGCCGGCCGGAAGTGTGCTGCCGGTGGCGCCGCAGTTTCCCGCGACCACGCCGCCCTGGCGCGAACTGCGCGTGGGAGAGCGTGCGGTCACGGCCATTGCCCGGGCGGCCGACGGCCGTTTCGCGGCCGGGGATGCGGCAGGACACGTAGTGGTTTTCACCCCTGACGGTGACCGCCGCGCAACCGCGCAATTCCCCAGCACCATCCTCGCGCTGCACTTTTTCGGCGACGACCTGCTGGTGGGAGAAGATCGCGGCGCCATCACGCGACTGGCGGCCGACGGCACGCAGCGCTGGCAACTGTTGATTCCCTACGTGTCGATGGCGTGGGCCAACTGGAGCGAAGAAAAGAGCCGCATTCGCGAGATCAGCTCAGCCGACATCAACGGCGACGGGCATCCCGAGATCCTTGTCGCCAACGCGGATCGCCGCGTGTATGCGCTGACGGAAGATGGCAAGGAATTATGGAAAGCCTCCGTCGAGTGGGGTGTTTACACAGCCATGACGGTCGGGCAATACAAGGGGGCTTTCGCGCTGTTGGGAGGCACTTCGAAGCCCTCGATCTTCGGCCATTGCGTGCTCTTCGGCGCCGACGGCAAGTGGCTGAATCACTTTGCCCGGCCGGACCTGATTTCCTGGTCCAATCCCAGCCAGTTTCGCGACCTGCGACTGGCCGACCTGGACGGCGACGGCCAGCAGGAAGTGGTGTGCGCTGTCGATACCGACTGCCGGCAACTGGTGGTCTATCGTGCCGATGGGAAGCTGTTTTGGGATGCCGACGTGGCCGGCGCGGCCGAGGCGGTCGCCATTGCTCCGGCCAACGCGGCGCGCCGCCCGGTCGTGTATTGCGCCTCCGCGTCCGGCTACGTCTGCGCGTTCGACGGCCGCACGGGCGCGCGCCGCTTCGCGAGTTTTGTGGGCGAGGCCACACACTTCGTGGCGCCCATGGCCGACGGCCGGGTGATCGCCGCCAGCCGGTCAGGCAAGGTTTTCGTGCTCCGCGACGACGGGACCGTGCTGGGACAGGTTTCGTTGGCGCGGCCCATCACCGGCCTGCTGCGCCCCGGCGAGGATCGCAGCGCCAACGCGGTCTTGTTAGGAACCGAGGACGGTCGGTTGCTGGTCGAGTGCCTTCCAACCGGCAAAGTGCCGGGCGCAACCACCCCGCTCTCAAACAAAAACATCCCGCGCGCCAAGGTGAAAACGAAGTAATCAGCAGACTTGGGGTGAACCTGATCCGCGACGCGCTAAACTCCACGAACGCGCGTCGAGCGACACCGTCTGGTTGGACTGGATCGAGCGTCGAGCTGCGGTCGCACAGGCGGTGGCGCGATTGCCGTCCGCGGCGGTGGCGTTGGCAGGACACCGGCCTTGGGCAACGGCGAGACAAAAGTTTTCAAGCGCCACACCCCACCCCTTGTCGGATGCGTAGTTGATTTGAGGCAGGGGCGGATCGCCGAGGCGGGCGCGAGCGCGATCCCATGCGGCCGGGTCGGCGCTGTCGGCCAGCACGCCTGACTCGCGCATCGCCGCCTCGTAACGCTGCCGCATTTCCAGCAGCGCCGGCAGCCCGCGCTGCGCAAAGTCGTCCACGTGACGGTTGTCGCAACCGTCGTAGGGTCGGCCGGCGAACCGAGTCACGGGCGGCAAGCCCGCGATGCCGTAACCGCGCACTTCGACGAAGTCATCCATCTCTACCGCGCGGCAGTCCAGGATGGCTTCGAGGTGTTCCTTGGGCTGGGCCAGCGAGCCATACGACGAAGAGAGAATGGCCGCGCGACTGCCGCTGGCGTAGTCCACCAGAACCAAGTCGTCATTGGGCCGCGCCTCGTGCGCGACGATGGCAACCGGCTCCGATCCCAACAAATACGCCAGCAAATCGAAGATGTGGACGGTCTCGGTCAGCAAAGTGTCGGCAGTCTTCCACCGCTGGTCAGGCGGACGGATACGGTCGTCAGTGGCAATCCGATAGAAGACGGTGACCGGAGATGCGACGCTCTGGAAGGCTCTTTTCAACAACGCAGTCGCCGGGGCAAAACGACGGTTGAATCCCACCGCGACCGGCACGCCTCGCTCGTCCGCAAGATGCTGGAGATTCTGGCACTCTTCGACCGTTGGCGCCAGGGGCTTCTCGATATAGATCGGCTTGCCCCGCCCAATCGCCGCCCGCGCGATTTGCGGATGGAGCGACGGAACAACGCCGGCGACGACAATCTCGACCTCCGGGTCGGCCACCACGTCTTCCCACCGCGTGGAGCGCCGCGCTGGCTGGTATCGGTCGGCCACCCGTTGGAGTTTGACAGGGTCCACGTCCGCCAGGTGTTGCAACGCCAGATGCTCGCTGCGCGCGATGGTCTGGAGATGCTGCTGGCTCATGAACTGGCCGCAGCCAATCGCTCCGATGCGAATCCGTTTCGGTTTTTCTGCGCTCATGCACACTCCCGCCGGAGACATTGAAAGAAATCGACCCCCTCGTTGTCGAGCCAATTGATGACCTCGAAAAAGCCGTGCAGGACAAACGACACCTTTTCCACAGGCGGCACCTTGCGGCTGCCGCGCAACCGCATTTGCAGCCAACGCGATCGGATCAGCCAACTCAACGCGCGCCACTCGACATCCGTCAAACCGCTCACACTCTGATAGGCTGCCAGGAGCCGTTGACAGTACGCCGCATCGGGCACAAACGGCTGCGTCAGGCTGCGGATGTCGTCCGGGTTCAGAGGTTGTTGGCGACGTGAGGCAAAAAACATCAGCGCGTCGCTGACGTCGCGCACGCGCGCCTGCACCGCCAGGTAGTCGAAGTCGTAAAGCGCCACCACACGGTGGTCACGAAAGCGAACGTTGCCGGGGTGAAAGTCGCCATGGATGATCGAGCGCGGCAAGGTTCCGTAGAGCCGCTGGTCCAGTTCGCGGCGAACCAGGCCCAACTGCACCTCGATGGCCCCCAACTGCTCCCGCTGGACGGCGTCGCGCGCCAGCGGGTTGAGCGCGGCCAAGCAGGACGCCAACAAATCGGGATGGTCCTCGCGGAGCCGGCCCTCTTTGCCCGCAGGAAAATCACTGGCGAGGGTTTTATGAAATCGCGCGAGGAACGCACCCACTTCCGCAATCGCTTCAGAGTCGCCATCCGGGAACGGTTCGCCCTGGATCCATCGCTGGACTTCATACGTCCCGTCGTCGAGCGTCCGCACCGTGCTGCCGCCGGTATCGGCCAGAGGACAAGGCACCGGAAAGCCCGCGGCCTCCAGCCGTCGTAACACCGCATGGTCGAATTTTACGCTGTCCGCGTTTGCGAACTCATCGGGCCGGCGGCGAATCACATATCGTCCGCGGTCCGTGAGCACATTCCATTTCCTCGTGGCCGTCCCGCCCAGCGGTCGGACATCCAGCGCCTGGCCGAGACCAAAAGCGGCAAGAACCTCGCTCACCGTCACGTTCGCCGGCTGTGAGTGCTCAGGCGCAGTCATGCGGCAACCTCACTTTTCTTCTCAGATCCTGCGCGACCCCAGACCAACGCATCGAACGTAATGATCGCCACAAGGGCGATCAGCGGCAGCAGGCCGATCAGCACGAAAATGAGATTGTAGGTCCCCGTTGTGTCCACGTAGCGCCCCACCCACGGGTTGACCGTCGCCGCAAAGACGTTGCAGGCCATGCCGAGGATGCCCGCGACCGCGCCGACGTTTGCGAATGAGAAATCCTGCTGGCAGGCGGTGTAGTTGGCGAGAATCGCGGTGATGCCGAACGCCGCGCCACCGAGCATGGCAACAACCGCGATCGCGCTGGGCACGTGCGTGACCCACGCCACAGGCAGGATCAGCAGGACCGCCAGCGTCACCGTCGTTCCGCGCGCGCGGCGGAGCGTCCAGCCGCGTGCGGCCAGAAACTTGACCAGCCCGCCGCCGGCCAGATTGCCAAAGTCGGCCGCGATGAAAATCGGCACGGAGAGCATGCCGGCGGTCAATTGGCTCATCCCGCGCTGGTCGTGCATGTATTTCGGAATCCAGTCATTCAGGAAATACCAGCACGGGTTCACGCTCACGCCAACCAGCAGCAGCATCCAGAAGCCGGGCCGAAGAATCACCTGCCGAATCCAACGCATGGACGCCACAAGTCCGCTGCCGGAGGCGGCCGCGCGCGGCTCGGGGACCGGCGGGGTCCGCACCGCGCCGTGCGCGAGCGTTCCGCGCCGCGTAACCCGGAGCCACAACACAATCCAGACCAGACCGAGGCAGCCGATCGCGAAAAAGGCACGGCGCCATCCAAAAAGTTGGGCCAGCGGCAGGATGATGAACGGCGCCGCAAACGAGCCGGCTGCCGAGCCGCTGTTGAAGATGCCGCTGGCCAGACCCCGGTCCTGCGGCGGAAGCATGTTGGCCACGAGCCGCGTGGCACACGGCCAGTTAAACGCTTCGCCAACGCCCAACACCTGTCGTGTCAGCAGCAACTGCGGGAAACGGCCCACAAACGCCGCAGCAGTTCCGGCCGCCGACCACACGAGCACGGCCACCGAGTAGATGATCCGCAGCGGGAACCGATCGGCGAGGAAGCCCGCCAGCACGTGTGTCAGCGCATAGGTCCAGCGGAACGCCGTGATCAGTTGGCCGTATTGTTCGTTGGTCAACTTCATCTCGTCGCAGATCATCGGCGCGCACAACGAGAGCGTCTGGCGGTCGAGATAGGTCAGCACCGTCGCGAGGAAGAGGACGACGGCGATCCACCATTTCCAGGCGCTGCTTGGATGGCCCGGAGTCTGCGCGAGTGTCACTTCGCCGCTCCTTGCGCGCGCTGCCGTGCAGCCGGCAGGTCTTGCTTCAGGACTTGTTCCAAAGCTTCGATCTTGTCGAGAATGCTCATGGCGGTGAAACAGCCGCGACCGTGGTTGAGATGACCCATGCGGCTGTCACACAGATAGAGCGGCAGAGCAGCGCGGGTCGCCGCGAGTTCCTCGCGGCCCACTTTCTCCAACTCGTCCAGCGCGGCCAGCGCCTCGCCGGGCTTTTCGGCCCTCTGCCAGCGGTTCCGCGCGTCGAACCAGCGCGCCAGCCGCAGCGTCATGGCACTCTTGTCGCCGATGGTGCGGGCCGTGCGCCAGTTGTCCCCGGCCCGCTCGCGCACCGGGGCGGGCGCGGCGGCCACGGCCTTTTGCAGCTTGGCAAGCCCTTGATCCCACAGCGTCTGGAATTGCTGCAACCGCTCGCGGTTCTCCCGGCCATCAACACCGGCCTTTGCCTTGTCGGCGAGGTCCATCTGTTCCAGAGAATTGATGAATCCGCGCCGCCACGGACGGGGATTCCTTGCCTTCGGATCCAGCCAGAACGGCTGGGCCAGCCCCGCGTTCATCGGGTAACTCAAACCGAAATAAAACGGGAATTGCCAAATCGCTTCGGAGAAGTCACGCCACGCGGCCACGACCAAGTCCTCCTGCCCGGGGCCAAAATCGCGGCGCGCCATCGCCCGCAGCAATTCCTCGACGGACGGCGGGTTGGTGTAGGCGAGCCAACCGAACAATTTCGTGACCGGCGTGGGATAAAAACCCTGGTGATACCAGTTGGCGATCATGCCTTCGACCGGCGGCCGGAAATTGTTGACCGCCTCGAACCGCTCCGCCCAGCGCTGCATGCAGGGAATCTCTGGCTGGGTGTTCGCCTCCTGGCTGAAACGCGTCTCGATCTTCGTCCAGATCGGCCGGGCCGGCCGGCTTTTTTGCTGTCCTTCGCGCACGAGGTAGTCTACGGCGTGGCGATAATCCTCCGCAGGCGCTTTGAGGCTGAGACAATAGTCATAGGCCAACTGCAACCGGCCGTCCCGGCGCGGCACCCAGAACGAATCGAAGTTAGCCATGTAGCCCAGCCGCGGATCCAACTGGCAGTACTGCTCCATGGCCTTGTCCCATGCCACCCGGTCCGGAGTCGGCGTCTTGAACGTGTAGCGCCACGCCACCACGCGCACATCCGGCCGCGCTTCGCAAAAAGTCTGCGCCAGCAGCGAGCAGGTCTGCGTCCAGGCCTGGAGGCCCTTGCGAACCGAACCCATTCCTTCGTCGAGCATGATGATCGTGCGGATTTTCGGAAACTCGCGGATGAACTGCCGTGCTTCCTCGCGCAACGTCTCCCGCTCCTGATCGTTCGCCGGATGGGGCGCTGCGTAGAGGATCACCACCTCCAGACCGTAGCGCTCCGCGCGATCCACCAACTCCCGCAGCCTCGGCGTAAACGGCTGGTAAGTGGTGCCCTCCGGCACTTGTCCGGGCGCGATCTCCGTCGGCGGTTTGCGTCCGTGCTCCGGTCCCGGATACCAGTTCAGCCAGATCGCGTCGTAACCGTAGTGGCTGATCAACGAGAGATGCCCATCCGTATACACCGGCGCAGGACCGCAAAGCTCGCCTGTGCCGCCCCACGTCGCGCACGTCGCTCGGGGCGAATAGAGCGGCTGGCGCGTGCGCGCGTCCGGCTTCAATATTGGCCCGCCGCGCAGCATCAACAACTCCTCCAGATGCCACACGCCGCGCAGCACGCCGTTGGGATCGTGGCCGTGGATGCGCACGCCCCCGGCGCCGGCCACGTAGCGATACCCTGCCGGCACCGTCGGTCCGTCCGGCAACGTCCCGCCTTGCGTCAGTGTAATCGTCCTGGCCGATGGACCCGCGGACGAATCCCAAACCACCGGCAGCGACAGCTTCATGGACTTTCGGAAAAACTCCGCAAGATCCGCAACGGCCGTCTCCACCTGCGGGCTGCGCGGTGCGGCCACGGAAATCCGCCAGTCATTGCCGATGACGATCTCGCCCGGCGCCGGCCGCAGCCCGCGCCACGGAAGTCCGGCGCGCCGCGGATCGTCGCCTCTCGCGAGCTTTTCCACGAACTGAAAGGGTTCTTCCTCGGCGCTCAACAACTGACGCCGGTCGGAGCGAGCCTCCCGGGTCAGCAGCCGCGTCATCATGCTCGCGCCCTGGATGATCGGAGTGCCGTCCGCCTCCAACGCGGCGCCGTTGGGATCGCTGTGGAGCGCACGATACATCATGCCAACCTCGGCGGGACCCGTGTAGCAGTTGATCTTTGCCTTGCGCGGATCATTTTCCCGCCAGGTGCAATAGACCGCGTAGTAATCCTCCGGGCATCGGCCCGAGGCGGCGCTCAGTCGAAGATAGACGACCGATGGCGCAAGGGGGGAAAGCGGAAGCGAAACGAAGTGCTCATAGTTCACCGAGCACTGTTCCGGCGGCACTTGCCCCTTCCCCAGGTCGTCTTTGCCGGGCGCGGTCCCCGCCTGCCAGACCAACAGTCCGGGCCGGCCGATGCGTTTGATCTTCACTTGCGCCGCTGCCAGCTTTGCCGGCTGGCGCACCTCAATCCGCTGCCCGCGGCCGGCGTAGCTTCCCGCGTCCACCGCGACGGCGGTCTCCAAATGCGTCACGACCGGGTCGGCGCCCATCCAGTGATACCACCGGCCCGCGGGCTGCGACGTGGGCGCCGTGGGATCAATGTCGTTGGCCTGGAGAATGAAAAGCTCCCCGCTGGTGGCGCCGTGCGCAGTCCCGGCAATGCCGAGCAGAAACACCAATGTGAGCCATCGAGGTATGACGATCATGGTCGTTGCTCCGTGTGTGTCGACAACGCGGCGCAGCGTAGGCAGCCTGCGCGCCTGGCACAAGAGCAAATCCCGACGCGGCAATGCGGCGATCTGTCTCGACACGGTCCCGTGTTTTGCGTTTGATGAACCGTCGCCATGACCTCCACCGAACGTGTCCTCGCAGCGCTCGATTACCAGCGGCCCGACCGCATCCCGCTCTTCGAAACTTACTGGGATGAGTTCATCGCCAATTGGCGGCGCGGGAAGCAACCCGGTCCCGACGCCGACATCTACGCCCACTACGGCGTGGACATCGCCATCTGCGTGCCGGACGAAACACCGTGGCCATCGCGCGCGGCCGTGCTGGAGCAAACGTCGACCCACACAATGGAACGCGACGGATGGGGCGCGACGCATCGCACCGTGCCGGGCGGGTTCTTCTTCGAGGAAGCCGGCGTGGCGATGCCCGAGAAGGTTGACCCCGACAAGCTGGAATTCGAACCGCCCCGGCTCGACGCACGCTATGACGCCTTCATCAAATCGGTGGCCGACGCGCGCGCCACGGGCCGCTGTCCATTTGCAAAAACCGGCGGACCCTACCTGCGCGCAACCAACCTGCGCGGCGTCGAGCAATGGTTGATGGACATCGCCGAAGACCCCGGCTATGCATCCGCGCTTGCCAGCCGCATCACGGATCACATGATCGCCATTGGCGTCGAGGCCATTCGGCGCGCCGGACTGCAAGGCACGGGCATCTGGATCTACGACGACATTGCCTCCAACCTCGGCCCGATGATGTCGCCACAAACCTACGAACGGATTTTCCTGCCGTTGATGACGCGCATGGTTGCGGCGTATCGCGCGGCCGGCGCGCGGCGCGTCATCATGCACAGTGACGGGAATATCCTGCCCCTGCTCAACCTGCTGGTGGCGGCCGGCATTGACGCCATCAACCCCGTGGAGCCGAAGGCGGGCATGGACATCGTTGCTTTGCGCGAGCGTTACGCCGGCCGTCTTGCTTTTGTGGGCGGCCTCGACAACGCGTTCGTGTTGCCGAGCGGCGACCGGGCGCGCATCCGCGAGCACGTCCTGGGTCGTGTTGCCGCGGCGCAGGAGGGAGGCATCGTGCTCGGCAGCCACTCCGTCGGTCCCGACATTACCGTCAGCGATTACGACTACGCGGTGTCGTTGATACGCAGCGGAGCGGCCGGCGCCTCAGAGGCCCGACGCTCCCGGTGAAGACGGCTGACCGGCCGTGCCTCGTCATGCTGGAACCCTTGCACATGCAGTCAACAACCCTGACACTTGAAAACGACACACGATGATCAAGAGACTTCTTTGGCGATGGTTGAGTATTATTCTGATGGTCCTGGCCGGCACGGGTCTTGCGGCCGGCCAAAAGTCCCCCGGCGAACATGACAGTCCGGCGGTGGCGGATTTCACCGACCTCAGCAGGTGGAAAGCCGAAATGCCAGCGGATGCCGCCCTCTCGGCAGGGCCGGGGCGCACGGCCCGGCTGGAGTGGAAATCGAAGACCGCCGACGCCATACATCCGGCTGTTGTGGTGTTTAAACTCGCCCAAGCCGTGCCACTGCCCAATGATGCGCGGCGTGCCGGACTTTGGTTGTATGTCGAACGGGCCGGCGAATGGCACGGCGCCTGGCTTATGCTTCGCGACGCCGATGGACGTGCATTCCAGTATCGTCTTGCGAAACTGCCGGCCTGGGCAAAGGGGTGGCGCTACATTGACAGCTTTGCTTTCGGCACGAACGAGAGCGGAAAAATTCACCCGGAAGTCGGCTCTATCGGCGATGGAGGGTCGCCCGTTCCGCGACCGCCGCTGTTGCTCAGCGGATTGCGGCTTGAAACACGACAGCCCATGGATGGAGCGTGGCTGCTCCAGCAGATCGAGGCCAGTGCGGTCACTCGCGGCGAGGGGAACTGGCGTTGGGGCCTGAACTTGTTGGCGGAACACCGCTGGCAGACCACGTCACTTTTGCGCGACGGCGAGCCGCCGTATTTGCTGGCCGGTTATCTTCTGCCGGGAGGCGGCGATGCGCAGGTCGTGTGGCGCGCGCATGCCGGGTTTCAAGGTCCCGTCATCGCCGAAGGGACGCAGCGGCTGCACTTCGACGCCCGGGACGTGAGCGCACAGCGCGAACGGATAACTCTCGGCCCGCTACCGCCGGGCAAGTATGAAGTGGAAGTGAACCTGGCGCCGGTGGATCTCCGCACCGCAACCCCGGAGCCCTGGCACCGGCTCGCGTGGCAAGCCGAAGGGACCTCGCTTTGGGACAACGAGTCCGCTCATGGCGGCAAACGCTCGTTATCGGCTGAGAAACGCAGTGGCAAGGGATTTGCCGGCTGGCGACAGACGGTGCATGTGCCGGGGCCGGGGCGCTACCGCATGTGCCTCTACGAACGGGGCACGTGTCGTGCGGAGGCGCGGGTGGCCGCTTTTGACGCGCACTGGAAGAACGTCCCCGGCGGTGCGACCATACGCTTCAAGCCTGCGGACGCGTGGCAGAGCGGCGAGGCGGAGATGACTTTCGACTCCGCTGTGAAGAACCTTTACGTAGACCTCGTCGCGCAGGACGCCGGCCGCGTTTGGTTCGACGATATCTCCCTGAAAAACGAAACCTCTGACATCCTGGCCAACGGCGACGCCGAGTCGGGCCGCCCCTTCACACGCAAGCATTTTACGCTCTTTGTGCTACAGTCCCCCGTGGCGTCTACGCCGCCGGCCAATCGCAATTGGAGCGTTGCCGCGGGCGAAAGCCTGAAAATCCCCCTGCCCTCCTGGGCGCACGAGGGTGCCCGCTGGGAGATCCGCGATGCCGCGGGCGGCATGGCCGCTGCGGGTGAAACGTCCACCAGTAGCGTGACCTGGCGTCCTTCGCATCCGGGCGTGTTCACGTTCTGCGTTCGCCGCATGGACGGTGGTGTCATTGTGGATGAAGAGACGCTGCTGGTCGGCTGCCGCACGCCGCTGGCGGGCATCGGCGCTGCGCAATTCTCACTCCGCGATCAGGCCGCCACCGACGCCGATCTCTTCGGTCCCGGCAAGAACTACTTTACCTGGGCCACGTATGAGATGAACCCCGGCGAGCCCAACTTCTTTCAGGCCTTCTGCAACTGGGTAGACGACGGCCGCGCCGCCGGGTTCGACCTGTTTCGGGTGCGGATCAATTGGAACGACGTGGAACCGCTGCCGGGCGTCTTCGACTTCGCGCTGGTGGACCGCTGCGTGGCCGCCGTCGTCGCGCGAGGCGGACGCGTGGTCCCGGAAATCGTTACCAGTTCAACGCCGTCGTGGATAGACAACGAGCTGCAGCGTGACGCCGAGGGGCGCGCGGACCTCTGGCCTCATGGCAGCCTGGGCACGACCATCACCTCGGTCTGGACGCCCAGCCTGCTCGATGCTGTGCGGCGCTTCGTCGATGCCAGCGTGCGCCATTACCGCAACAACCCCCACGTGGTGGCCTATCATTTGTGGGGCGTGCCCGGCAGTTGCGACTGGCCCTTTGTAGACAAGCCGTGGTGGGGACAGGTGACGGACTACTCGCCCGTCGCCGAAGCTGCTTTCCGCCGGTGGTCGCAGGGCCAATACTCCGCCGCCCCTGTTGCCGATCCGGATTGGACCCATCCCGACCTGCGTCCGCAGTGGCGGGCTTGGACACAATTCAAGGCATACGGCGCCGAACGTTTCATCTGCGACTCGGTGATTGCGCCCCTGCGAGCCCTGGACGACCGCCGCCCCGTGACGGGTTATTACGGCTTCGATTTCGCCTCGACCCGGATTGCCCAGTCGGCGCGCCAGCAGAACTGGTTCCGTCACACAGGCGGCTGTGACCTCTACTACCAAATGAACATGTGGGGCGCCGAGGCCTTGCATACCACCAAGCATCCCTGGCCGCAGGAAACCGGCGGCATGACGCCCAGCGCGGGCGAACTGGAACACGCGACCTGGCAGGCCAGCCTCTACGGAGGATTGGGCCTGAACTGGAACTATTACTGGCGCGAGGGGATTCGCGTGGGTGCATGGACACCGGAGCGAAACGCGGCGGTCACCGAGTGGCAAAACAAGTGGGCTCCCCTGTGGCGCGAGCTCCGCGATGCCCAACTGGCGCAGCCGCCGGATCTGGCGGTGGTGAAAACCTGGAGCACCATGCACTACGGCCTGCGAACGTATTTTCCGCACCGGCTCAACGATTACTGTTCCGCGTTTGCAGCCGTTGTCTACCGCGACCACTTGTGGCCCACGTGGTTCTCAGAAAATTGCGACCTGGATTTTCTGCCGCAGCAGAAGCTCGTCATCGCGGCGCCCGGTGCCGCGCGGGTGATGCCCCGGGAACTGGCTGACGTTTTGGCCGATTACGTTCGCAGAGGCGGACGCCTGGTGCTCTTCCCCGACAGCGGCAGTTGGGTTGTCGAAGAGCCGAACCAGCCCGGGGCATTGCTCAGGCGGCTGGGTTGGACAGGACCGGCAGCCTTGACCCAAACCGGCACAGGGGAAGTTGGAAACAGCGGTCTGACCGCCAGCGCGCCTG
The DNA here is from genome assembly GCA_903870275.1 of uncultured bacterium. Taxonomy (GTDB): domain Bacteria; phylum Verrucomicrobiota; class Verrucomicrobiia; order CAIQCK01; family CAIQCK01; genus CAIQCK01. Next base: position 55,910 of record CAIQCK010000049.1, read on the forward strand.
CGGTGGTTGAGGCGAGAATCAACTCACGTCCTGGCCCCCTCACACCGCTGGAAGTTCTGCCCATGACGGGGTGCATAACGCTGACCAAACCCCCGGGCGAGGTGCACGCCGTATTCCCCGATGGTTCCCCGGCCGTCGTTGGCTGGAAGTGTGGCCGCGGCGAAGTTCTCCTGCTGGCTGGCACCCCGCACTGGGAAAAAGCAGCGGGCCTTTTCCAGGCGCTGTATTGTTGGGCGGGTGGCCGGCAAACAATCGGCGCCGGCGCGCCGTCGGTGATGGTCAATCATCTCGTAAAGGGACAGACGCACTACCTCCTGATCCATCGCGGTCCCGACAACCTCTCGCCGCGACAGCCGACGCTGGACCGCGCGCGTCTGGAAGCCATGCCGTCGCTGGCGACGGAAGTTGTCGTCCGCGGTTTTCCCCCGGGCCGGTGGCGAATGACAGACCTGACGGGAAATGATCAAGCCCCGAGGCAGGTCACATCCGCCGAATTAGCCCGGGGCCTGCCAATGAGTCTCCATCTGGCTCAAACGAAGGTGTTTCGCCTGGAACCTGAAGAAGCTGGCATCCATTGACGTGCGTGCGGAGGTGGGAGACTGGAGGAATGGATGTCCCCTTGCCGCGGAACGGTTTTCAACAAGTTCCCACTTTTCTGAGGAAAAGTGGTCGGGGCGGCGGGATTTGAACCCGCGGCCTCTTGGTCCCGAACCAAGCGCGCTAGCCAAGCTGCGCTACGCCCCGACAAATAACAACTGGCGGGCGGACCGTTTGGCCCGTTCGCCACGGGAAAGGAGCCGTGTTTGTAACTCAAACCCGCCGCCATGTCCACGCAAACTTCGCCATCCGAGCGTTTTTTTAATCGCTCCAACCGCACGCCCCGCGCAACGGCACGAAAACACACCCTCCGATCTCGTCTTCGCGATACTTCGCCTCTCCAAGCCGCTCCACGCGCACCAGCTTCTGGTGAAACCGCGAACCCACCGGCGCCAGCAGACGCCCGCCCACGGCGAGCTGGCGGCGAACCTGTTCCGGGACCGCCGGCGCACCCGCCGCAAAGAGGATGCCGTCGAACGGCGCGTGCTCAGGCCAGCCCGCGCTGCCGTCCCCCGCCAACAACGCGATGTTCTCCGCGCCGAGTTTCCCCAAGTGTTCCCGCGCCGCGTCCAACAGTTCGGGAATTCGTTCGATGCTGAACACCCGTGCAACCAGTTGCGCCAGCAGCGCCGTCTGGTAGCCCGAGCCGGTGCCGATTTCCAACACCCGGTCCGCCGGTTGCAATCGCGCCGCTTCCAGCATCCACGCGACCATGTAAGGCTGTGAAATCGTCTGGCCGTAACCGATCTCAACGGGATGATCTGCGTAAGCTTCCGCCAGACTCGCGCCGGGACAAAACAAATGGCGCGGCACCGTGGCGAACGCCGCCAGCACGCGCTCGTCGCGGATGTTCCGGCCGCGCAGTTGCTCGGTGATCATTTCTGCGCGCCAGTAATCCGGCGTGTCCTGCGGCTCCGACGGGTGATGAAGGTCAGCGTTCACGCCAGTAATGCCACAACAACCTGATTTGCCGAAAGAGGTCCTTTATCGGGCGGATGTGACTGTGCTCATCCGCATAAATCGTGGCCACAGGCACGCTGACAATGGGATGACCGGCGCGCGCCGTGAGGATCAGCATCTCGCTGTCGGCCTCGTAGTGGTCCGCCGTCAGTTTCAACTCGTCGAGCAGACTGCGGTGCAACAGCCGGAAACCGCACTGGCTGTCCGGCAGCGGCTGCCAGCACAACTTGCTCAACACCCACGAACTGAGCCGGTTTCCCACGCGATGCGTGAACGGCATGTTGTCCGCGTCCGTCATGCGGTTGCCGAGGATAAATTTCGCGCCACCGTCGCGCCCGGTGAGGAGCCGCGGAATGTCATCGGGATCGTGCTGGCCGTCCGCATCGAGCAGGACGATCCACTCACGATCCAGTTCCCGGCACCGAGCCAGCCCGGTCTTCAACGCCGCGCCCTTGCCGCGGTTGGCCGCGTGCTGGATCACATCCGCGCCCGCCGCGCGCGCTTCGCCGCCGCTGCCATCCGTTGAACCGTCGTCCACCACCAGCACGCGCGCGACCTGCTCCAGCGTCCGCCGGACCACATCACCGACATGCCCCGCCGCGTTATAAACGGGGATCAACGCGATCAGATTGTCCGGGCCATGATTCATCTGTGCCGTTTGCGATCGGTGGCGGGTGACTGTTTTCAATAGGCCGCATTCGTTGCCGCGGGCCAACGAATCGCGGTGTCACCCATCACTCATTCCCAATCACCGCTTCAGCCTTGGGCCGCGTAACCCTGGGCCAGCGACCAATCGCGTTCGATGTCCCACGGGCTGTGAAAAATATGCCACTGCCCTGCGTATGCGCTAATGGCTCGCTCGAGTTGTTCTGCGATTTGCCGGCTCAACGAGTCTGTCGTGTCCTTCGTCTTGTCTGGAAAAATCGGATCATCGAGGAACAATTTGTACCGGTCGTCCGGCAGGCGGACGCAGAAGCCCGTCACAATCGTCGCGCCGGTGGACAGCGCCAGCCGCGCCGGTCCCGTCGGCAACCGTGCGGGCGCGCCAAAGAACATTGCCGAGTCGCGGTTCCGTGTGAAGTCGCGGTCGCCCAGCAAGGCGACGATTTCGTTGCGCTGGATCGCGCGCAGGCATTCGCGCGTGGCGCGGCCCGTTTCAATGACGCGCATGCCACGCCCCGTGCGTTGCGCCTGAAACAACTTGTCCAGCCGCGGGTCGCTCATCGGCAGCGCGACGACATTGAACTTGTAGCCGTGGCGCACGATCGTCGCGCCGCCGTTTTCGACGCTGCCGAGATGCGCCGTCACCACCACGGTCCCCTTCCCCGCCGCCTGCGCTTTGGCCAGCGAAACGATGTTCTCGACCTCCATGATCGCCGCGAGCGCGCCGGCGCGGTCGGCGCCGCCGAAATAGAAATAATCCGCAACGGTTTCCGCAAAACTGATGTAAACGCCAGCCACGCGGTCCATCGCCGCCTGCGCGTCCAGAGGTTCGCCGCGAAACGCCGCGATTCGCCGGAGGTTGGCGGCAACTTCAACCGCCTCGTTCCGCTTCATCGCGAAATACGCGCGCGCCAGCCCTTTCGCAACGGCAAAGGCCAGTCCGCGCGGCACGATCCGCGTTGCTGCCGCCGCCACGCGGAAAAGCCAGTATTTCATGCCGTCAGCCGCAGCACGGCCTGCGCGATGTCCTGCGCGGAATTCGGATGGCGCAGCGGGTCGCAGCGGCCCCGCATCGCCGCCAGTTTATCGGGCCGCGACAGGAGTTGTTCGATCAGCGGCGGCAGGTCATAAATGGTTTCCGCCCGGACCGCGACACGCGCATTGAGCAGAAACTCGGTGTTCCTCATCTCCTGTCCCGGAATAGGGTTGATGATGATCATGGGCAGGCGTTTGACGAGCGCCTCGGCGGTGGTCATGCCGCCCGGTTTGGTCACGGCCAGATCGGCGACGCTCATCAACTCGTGCACGTTCTTTGCAAAACCGTAAATGTGCGTGGGATGAACCAGCCGCGGCCGCAATTCCTCCAGCCGCTCGCGCACCTTCGGGTGAATGCCAGCGAGTATCATTATCTCCAGCGGACGCCGGATTTTGTTCAGTCGCTTCAGGATGGTGCGAAACGGGCCGAGTCCCTGACTGCCGCCCATGATCAGCAGCTTGGTCGTGTCGCGGCGCAGGCCCAGCTTGGCGCAAAGCGCGGCGCGGTTGGGTTCCTCCTTGTAAACCGGGTCCACTGGAATGCCGGTGACGAGCACTTTCTCCGGCGACACGCCGCCGGCGATCAGCGCCTTGCCCGTGGCTTCCGTCGGCACGCAGTAGAGATTGACCTGGCCGTGCGCCCAGTAGCGATGCGCCACATAGTCCGTGACGATGCCCGCGAGCGGCAGCGTCGAGCCGGTGCGCATTTTGTAATCCGCCATCACCCCGCAAGAAAAAGCCTGTGTGCACACGATGGCATCGGGCCGGAATTCCCTCAGCAACGATTCCAGCCGCGCCGCGTTCTTGCGGTTTACCCGGTCGCGGATGCCGCTGGTGCGCTCCTTGAAGCGGGGGTTGTCATACATCCACTCCCACAAACCCGGCGTCGTCTTCAGCACGCCGAGATAGGTCTTCAGCACGATCTTCGCCAGCAGCGGGCTGGCGTATTTGAACGAATCGTATTCCGCGCTCACCAACGACGGGTTGATCGCCTGCATCGCGCGTTTCACCGCCAGCGCGGCGCCGTGGTGGCCGGAGCCTTCGGTCAGGTAAAAAAATAAAATTCGCTTCAACATCCGCGACGCCTCATTTCCGTCAAAAAACCGTGCCTGCCGTTCAGCCATCGGACAACATCTGGCTGATGCGCTTGAGCGCCTGTTTCGAGCGGTCTTCGTTCTGGACCATGGCGAAACGCACGTAGCCTTCGCCGTATTCGCCGAAACCCGTGCCCGGCGCGCACGCCACACCGGCTTCCTCGATCATCAACTGCGCGAACTCCATCGAGGTCAGCGCGCTGTACTTCATCGGGATGTGCGCCCAGATGTAGAACGTCGCCTTCGGCATCGGCGTCTGCCAGCCCATCGCGTTCATTCCCTCGACGAACAGCTTCATCCGCCGGTGGTAGGTTTCCGCCGCGTGCTTCACCGAATCCTGCGGGCCGTTGAGCGCCTCGATCCCGGCGAGTTGCACCGCGCGGAAGATGCCGAAATCAATGTAGCTCTTGGTCTTGCTGAGCGTCCTGAGGATGCTCGCATTGCCCACCGCGAACGCCAGCCGCCAGCCGGCCATCGAGTAGCTCTTCGAGAAACTGTGAAACTCGATCGCCACGTCCTTCGCGCCCTTGGCGTTGAACACACTCGGCGCCTTGTGGCCGTCATACACAAAATCGCTGTAGGCAAAGTCGTGCGCGAGAATGATGTGGTGCCGCTTGCACCAGTCCACCATCTCCTGCATGAACGCGATGTCGCACGTCGCCGCCGTGGGGTTGTGCGGATACGACAGAATCATCAGCTTCGATTGCCGGATGACGTGCGGGTCAAGGTTGCTCAGCACCGGCAGGAAATTGTTCTCTGCCAGCAGCGGCAACTGATACAGGATGCCGCCGGCCATGATCACGCCGTTGAAATGGATCGGATACGCCGGCGACGGCACCAACGCGATGTCGTCGCTGTTGAGGAAGCCGAGCGACAGGTGCGCCAGGCCTTCCTTCGAGCCGATCAGTGTCACCACCTCGCTGTTGGGGTCCAGTTCGACGTTGAACTTCCGGTGATACCAATCCGCGATGGCCTTGCGCAGGCCGCGCTCGACCTCGCCGTCATGGCGCGAATACCCGTGCATTTCGGCGCTCTTGACGCCCTCGGCCAGCGCCGCCACGACATTCGCGGGCGGCGGCAAGTCCGGGCTGCCCATGCTCAGGTCAATGATATCCTTGCCGGCGGCCTTCTGCTGTTTGATCAACTGGTCAATGACCGCGAACAGGTAAGGCGGCAACCGTTTCAGCCGGTTCGCTTCCTGCATAAAATTGGCGTCGAACTCTGTCGTCTTTTTCATCGTTTGCTTCCTGCCTTCCACAATAAATCTTCCGCGTGATAACTCGACCGCACCAGCGGCGCGCTCGCCACGTCCACAAATCCCATCTTGCGGCCGGCCCGGCGCAAGGCCGTGAACACTTCCGGCCGCACAAACTCTGTCACCGGCAGATTCGCCGGCGTCGGCTGCAAATACTGTCCGATGGTCAGCAACTCGCAGCCCGCCTGGCGCAAATCCTGCATCGTCTCCAGCACTTCCGCCACCGTTTCGCCGTGGCCAACCATCAGCCCCGACTTGACGAACATCCGCCGGCCCTTCGCGGACCGCGCGGGCCGTTCGCTCGCCATCCGCAGCACCGCCAGCGTCCGTTCATACGTCGCCCGGTGCCGCACGGTCGGCGTCAACCGCCGGACGGTCTCAATATTATGATTGAACACGTCGGGCTGCGCCGCCAGCACCGTTTCCACCAGCGCGCGCTCGCCGCCGAAATCCGGCGTCAACACTTCCACCATCAACTCCTCGCCGCACGCCGCCCGCAGCGCGCCAATCGTCCGCGCGAAATGCTCCGCGCCGCCGTCGGCGAGATCGTCCCGCGTCACGCTCGTCACCACCGCGTGCTTTAGCGCCATCCGCCGCGCCGCTTCCGCCACGCGCTTCGGCTCATCCGGGTCCAGCGGCAGCGGCTTCGCCGTCGTCACCGCGCAAAACCCGCATGCCCGCGTGCAACGGTCGCCGGCGATCATAAACGTCGCCGTGCCGTGCGACCAACATTCCCATCGGTTCGGGCACCGGGCGCTCTCGCAGACCGTGTGCAGCCGCAACGCGCCCAGCCGCCCTCCCGTCCGCGCAAACCGCCGGTCTCTGGGCAGGCTCAACCGCAACCAGCGCGGAAGCCGCGCCGGCCGGTCCGTTGCCCTCATCGTGCTCGCCGTCATCATTTCCAAAGGATTCAGCCTAGCGGACGCCAAAAAATCGCGTCAATGCTTTTCAGCGAGACGACGCCTGTTCATTTTCACTATAAAGGAAGCCGGCCCCGCCGTCACGCGGCAAAAAAACGACGCCCGCCACACACCTGACAATCCCGTCCGCTCACACGGCGTGCTGCTGCGTTGACAAACCGCACGATAAAAACGCCAAAATCGCCGGAATGCCGCGCTTTGACGCTTCCTGCCCGCCACCCAATCCTACCCAGTTTTCCGCCGGGCGGAGGTGAGGGCGTCGATTTCCAGCTTGCGAGGATGCCGGCAAAAGAAACTGTAGCCAAAGCTGAAAGCAAATTCGCATTGCGCGGGCTGCTTCGACTGACACTCCACCAACTCCCCTGCCCCGATACACCGGCCGCGACAATCTGCCATGCCCTGTGCCGGTCCCGTGGCCGGCGGGTTGCTGCCGTTGTCTTGTCTCCCGAACAATTTCCCAAACATAAGCGCCTGCCTTTGTGATCCAGCCCATTTCCGGCTGCGCGCTCCTCCCGAAGAGCAGAACATTGCTGCTCCATCAGTTCCAATGCCCACTTTATTATAACTCCGCCCCCCCCCCATCCGCCTGTCGGGAGTGTCCCTGCGCCGGCCGTCTCGCTTCCCCGACACCGCTTTTCTGATGCGATAATGATCTGCGACGGACGATCCGGAAGACGTGACTTTACGTGTCCAAGCCGCTAGATTGGCATCGCTCGAACAATGAACTTTGGAATGAAGCTGGGAAATTTATTGGTAGTGGTGCTGCTTTGCGCGGCGGCGTGCGGCCCGGTAATGAAAACGGATCTGCACGACGCGGTCCGCGCCGGCGACGCGGCAAAGGCGAGGCAGTGGCTCGCGGCGCGGCCGGAGGCGGTCAACGACCGCGACGCGCTTGGCGACACGCCGTTGGACGTGGCGGCGCAGACGGGCAACATGGAAATGGCGGAATTGCTTCTGACGCACGGGGCGGATGTGAACGCGAAGGCCAACGCCGGCTGGACGGCGCTGCACTGGGCGGCTTACTGGCAGCACCCGGCGATGGCGGAACTCCTGCTGCGCCATCACGCGGACGCAAACGCGCGGAACAGCATCGGCTGCACGCCGTTGCACTGGGCGGCGATTCGCGGCAACAAGGAACTGGTCGAACGGCTGGTGGCCAACCAGGCGGACGTGAACGCCGGAGATTTCCGGCAGCGCACGCCGTTGCATTACGCCGCCTACTGGGACCGCAAGGACGTGGTCGAGGCGCTGATCGCCCATAATGCGGACGTGAACGCCCATGCCAACGCCGACCTTCATCCCGATGGAAACGGCATCACACCGCTGGACGTGGCGGAGCGGAATGGCCGCTTCACCGTCATCAAGCCGCTGCGCGATCACGGCGCGATACGGGTGCAGATTGCTGTCAACGGGTTGGATAAACCCTCGACAAGCCCGCGCCCGCAACGATAAATATATCCGGCAGGCAACGCGCGCATGGCGGTCGCTGTCCAATACCGGAAACGATGGCGGTGCGCGATGCCGTTCCAAGACAACATGCTGAAACGATCTCATGTGATTTACACAGGCCGTGTGCAAGGCGTTGGATTCCGTTACACGGTCCGACAGCTCGCGCACGGCTTCGAGGTGGTCGGCTATGTCCGCAACCTGGACGACGGCCGCGTCGAGATGGTCGCCGAAGGCGATGAGGAAGAACTGAACCGTTTTGTAAAGCACGTCGGAAGCAGCGATCTTTCGGCATACATCCGCCACGAAACCGTGGAGTGGCTGCCGGCCACGGGCGAATTCCACAATTTCTCCATACAACTGTGATTCCCGCCATCGAACTCAAGGGTCTGACAAAACGCTACCGGACTGGTTTGCGGCGCGAGACGGTGCTGGCGCTGGATCATCTGGATTTGCAGGTGCAACCGGGTGAAGTGTATGGCTTGCTCGGCCCGAACGGCTCGGGCAAGAGCACGACGCTGAAACTGGCGCTCGGCCTCATTCGCGCCACCGCCGGCCAAGCCATGATCTTCGGCAAGCCCTGCATGTCGGTCGTGTCGCGGCTGCACGTCGGCTTCCTGCCGGAGAACCCGTATTTCTACCGCTTCCTGACCGGCGCGGAGACGCTGAAGTTTTACGGCCGCCTCTGCGGCATGCGCGGCGCGCCGCTCGCCAAACGCGTGGACGAACTGCTCCAGCTCGTCGGCCTCGCCGGCGCCGCCAGCCGCCCGCTTGCCGGTTACTCCAAAGGCATGCTTCAGCGCATTGGTCTCGCACAGGCGATGGTCCACGACCCCGAATTGCTGCTGTTGGACGAGCCGACCGCCGGCGTGGATCCGATCGGCTCGAAGGAAATCCGCGACCTGATTGTCCGCCTCCGGGCGATGGGCAAGACGGTGCTGCTCTGTTCGCACTTGCTGACGCAGGTGCAGGATGTCTGCGACCGCATTTGCATTTTGAACGCAGGCCACAAAGTGCGCGAGGGCCGCGTGGATGATCTGTTGCGCGACCAGAAGCGCCTTTGCGTCACCGTGGAGAACCTGCCCGACGCCGCGCGGTCGCAGATCGCGCAGTGGGTCGAGGACTGGGGCGCGAGCGTCGTCAGCATTGAAAACCCCCAGACCACGCTGGAGAGCCTGTTCCTCGACGCCGTCAAAACCGAGCGGCCACCGACGCCGCCGTCCAAACCATGAGCACCGCGTCCGCCCAACCTGACGTCGTTTATTTCAACCTCGGCCGCGTCTGGACGATGGCGCTGACCACGCTCATCGAGATGACCCGCCAGAAGGTGTTCTACTTCATGATCGTTTTCGGTCTGTTGATGATCGGCACCGCGAGTTTCTTCAGCATCTTTTCGTTCGGCGAGGAGGCGCAATACATCACCCAGCTCAAGTTCATCAAAGACACCGGCCTCGGCGCGGTCAGCGTCTTCGGCTCGATCATCGCCATCGTTGCGACGGCGCAGTTGCTGCCGGCAGAACTGGAAAATCGCACCATCTACACGATCCTCGCCAAGCCCGTGCATCGCTCGGAGTTTTTGCTCGGCAAGTTCGTCGGTGTCACCCTGCTGCTGACAATCTCGGTGGCGTTGATGGGAACGCTGTTCCTCGGCGTCGTATTCATCAAGGACCAGCATCTCTCCGGCAGCATCTACCACGAAACGGTCGAGGCGGCCGAAAGCGTGGTCGCCAGTCAGCCGGGAATGACGCCGGCGACGAAGGAAAAGGTGATGGCCGACGCGCACCAGCGCGCCACGCAGTCCGCCGATGAGATTCATAAGACCGCCGGTTACCGCGACATCCTCAAGGCGCTGGCCACCACACTGATCAAGCTCTGGCTGGTGGCGGCGATCACACTGATGCTGTCAGCCATGGCTACCTCGATGGTGTTCACGGTGGTCATGTCGGCGATGTTGTATTTCGGCGGCCACCTGGTGCCGGTGGCGCAGAAATTTTACGCGACCAGTAAGACGCTGCCCGGCGAGTGGATGTCCTTCGTGGTCACCTGGATCGTGCCGAACCTCGCAGCGTTTGATGTCGCCGATGATTTGTTCGCCGGCGACCTGCTGCCGTGGCTGAAGGTGCTGAAGATCCTGTCCTACGGCCTGTTTTACCTGCTCGTGACACTCACGCTGGCGCATTTGCTTTTCCGCGAGCGCGAGATTTAACCAATGAAACGCAACTGGGTGCTGATTCCGCTGGTGCTGGCGCTGACCGGTCTGATCAAACGACCGTTTGAGGCAAGCCTCGCCGCGGACCGCCCGCACGCGGCGGGCCTCGGCCTGAACCTGAAGACGCGCGAAATGATCGGCCAGGGCATGTCCTTGGCGTTGCTGGGCGGTTTCCGAGCGCTGGTGGGAGACTTCCTCTGGATCTCCGCGCACAGCGCCTGGGAACAGCACCGCTGGCTCACGATGCGGCAGGATTTTGAAGTGTGCCTGACGCTCCAGCCGCGGGCGATCGTGTTCTGGGACATGGCCAGTTGGCACCTTGCGTGGAACGCCAGTCACGCCGCGTTCAACGATCCCGAGGTGCCGCTCCTGGCCGTGCGCTTGCGTGACCAGCGCCTCTGGATGCGCGCCGGCCGCGAATTGCTCGAACGCGGCATCGCCAACAATCCTGATAATTCGTTCCTCTACGAAAAGCTGGCGTGGATGTTGCACGACAAATTTCAGGACGCGTGCGGCGCGGCCGACGCCGCGCTCAAAAGCGTGAAACTCTGCCACGATTGGCGCCGCGGATACCTCCAGCGGCTCGCCGGCTACTGGCTGGAGGACTGCGCCCGCAACGTCGCGCCCGCGCGTCTGCGCGAAACCTACGATTACTGGCGCGAACTCTGGCTCCGCGAATACGCCGGCAAGCCGCGCGAACATTGGGACACCATTGACAAGAACGTCTCCCGCCGCATCCAGAAGCTCGAAGAGGAACTGGCCATTCCCGATGCGCAAAGACTCTTTGCAAATTCCCAGCCCTCTGCTACTGTCGCGCCACGCCGATGAAGATTGCTATTCTCGGAGACATTCACGCTAACCTGGAAGCGTTGCAAACGGTCCTGGCAGACGCCGAAGACGAGCAGGTGGACGAATACCTGTCCGTCGGCGACATCGTCGGCTACGGTCCCAATCCCAAGGAGTGCCTTCAAATCGTCCGGGATGAGTTGAAATGCCCCTGCGTTCGCGGCAATCACGATCATCTGGCCTCGGCCAATCTCAGCACGATGAGCTTCAACCCCATCGCCGCGGAGGCGATCGGCTGGACGCGCGAGCAACTCGACGATGAGGACAAGAAGTTTCTCGGCGATCTGCGGCTCGTGCGGCTCGTGCACGACTTCACCGTCGTCCACGCCACGCTCGACATGCCGCAAAGCTGGGGCTACGTCTTCGACCGGCTCGCCGCGGCGTCCTCAATGAGCTACCAGACCACCAACGTCTGTTTCTTCGGCCACACCCACGTGCCGCTGGCGTTCATCAAGGAAGGCCCCGTCCGCACCGAACACGGCTGGACCACCGTCGAAATCAAACCCGGCTGCCGCTATTTCATCAACGTCGGCTCCATCGGCCAGCCTCGCGACGGCAATCCCAAGACCGGCTACGTCATTTATGACACCGACGCCAAAAAGGCTTCCATCAAGCGCCTCGACTACGACATCGCCGCCGTGCAATACAAAATCCGCCAGGCCGCGTTGCCCGAGAAGCTTGCTGTCCGGCTGGCCCTCGGCAAGTAATCCCGGCGCCGCCGTTTTTCTCGTGTGAAAATCCTGGTCGTCAAGCCCAGTTCCCTCGGCGACATCATCCACGCCCTGCCCACCGTGCGCATCCTGCGGCGCGCGTACCCGCAAGCCGACATTGCCTGGCTCGTCAACGACAACTTCGCGTCCATCCTGAACGGTTGTCCCGTCATCAATCGCATCATTCCCTTCGCCCGCCGTCGCTATGCGACGTTCGACGGTTGGATGGAGTTCGGCCACTTCATTGCGGCGCTGCGCCGCGAGCGGTTCGATTGGGTTATTGATCTGCAAGGTCTGCTTCGCAGCGGTTTGATCGCGCTCGCCACTGGCGCGCGCCGCCGCACCGGCTTGTCCGATGGCCGCGAAGGCGCCACGAGTTTTTACAACGAACTGGTCAAGATTCCCCCGCTTCACCTGCACGCGGTGGACCGCTATCTGATGTTGCCGCGCCAACTTGGACTGGAAGTGGACCGCGTGGAATTCCCGCTCGCGCCCGACCCGCGCGGGCCGAAAGTGGCGCGCGACAGCCTCATCCTCATCAATCCAGGCGCGCGGTGGCCCACGAAACGCTGGCCGCCGTCGCGTTTCAGCGAGCTGATCGCCTGCCTCGCCGCGCGGTGGCCCGATCACCGCATTGCCATCATCGGCAGCGCCGACGAACGCCTCGTCGCCGAGGCCATCGCCAAGGCGGCCCATGCGCACGTCGAGGTGCTCGCCGGCCGGACCACGCTGCCGCAACTGGTGGATTTGACGCGCCGCGCGCGGCTGTTGGTCTCCAACGACAGCGGCCCCATGCACCTCGCCGTTGCCGTCGGCACGCCGGTCGTCGCCATTCTCGGCCCGACCAATCCGCGCCTGACCGGCCCCTACCCGGCCAGCGCGCACGTCGTGCTCTACGCCACCATGCCCTGCTCGCCGTGTCTCAAGGGAAAGTGCAAGCCCACGAAGGATATGGAATGCATGACGGCCATCGGGGTCACGGAAGTCGTGAATGCAGCCGACCACCTGATGCGCAAGTCGTGAGAAAGCAAATGCGGCGGCTCCCCCGCCGCTCACTTTGCTTCGCGTCGCACGAGCGCCTGAAACGCCCGCATCATTTCGCGCGTCATCGGCCCCGGCCGGCCGAGATGAACCCAGTGGCTCCCGATTCGCGTGACCGGCACGACTTCCGCCACGCTGCTGGTGAGAAACACTTCATCGGCGTGAAACAAATCGTTTTGGTGCACGATGCGCTCCACCACCGGCAGTTTCTCGGCGTGCGCCAGTTCGATCACGGCGGCGCGCGTGATCCCCACCAGAATCTCCGCCTCCAATGACGGCGTGATCAGTTCGCGGCCAAGGACGAGAAAAATGTTGCTCGTCGTTCCCTCGGCAACGTGACCGTGATGGTTCAGGAGAATCGCGTCGTCCGCGCCCGCGGCATCCGCCTCGCGCCGCGCCAGGATTTGGCCCATGTAATTCAGGCTCTTCAAATCGTGCTTTGGCGACAACCGTTCATGGGAAACGATGCACTGGATGCCTTTTTCGTAGCGTTCCGGCGCCGGCGGCGGCTGCGACCAGCAGGCCGCCAGCACCACCGGCTGTTGCGCCTGCTTGCCGAGCAAGCCGAATTCCCCCACCCCGCGCGTCACGATGATCCGCGCGACGCCGTTGGCGACGTTGTTGTGTTTCATGAGCTCGCGCAACACCCCCGCGAACTCCGCTTCATTCACGGATAACGGAATGCCGAGCCGCTCCAATCCCGACCGCAACCGCTCGATGTGGCGGTCCAACCGGAACATTTTTCCGTCGTAGCACCGCAGCGTCTCGAATAGCCCGTCGCCGTAGAGAAACCCGCGGTCAAACGGCGAGACCGCAGCTTCCTCCTCAGACACGAATTTGCCGTCGCGATAAATCGTCATGCTCATCGGCCAATGCCTCCGCCTGTGCCAGCGCCCGCACCATGCCGCGCGCCTTGTGCAACGTCTCCTCGTATTCCAACGCCGGCTCGGAGTCTGCGACAATACCGCCACCGGCGTGAAAATGCACCATCCCGTTTTTATAAATCATCGTGCGGATGGCGATGTTGAAATCGGCGACGCCGTTGAAGCCGAGATAACCGATCGCGCCCGTATAAACGCCCCGCGCGCACGGCTCCAGTTCGTCAATGATCTCCATCGCCCGGATCTTGGGCGCGCCGGTGATGCTCCCGCCGGGAAAACACGCGCGGACGGCCTCCACCGCCGTCACGCCGCCGGCGAGCCGGCCTTCGACGGTCGAGACCAGATGCATCACTGTCGCGTAATTCTCCAGCGTCACCAGATCCGGCACGTGGACGCTGCCGAACTCGCACACGCGACCAAGGTCGTTGCGCTCCAGATCGGTGATCATCAACAGCTCCGCCTGATCCTTCGCGCTCATCATCAACTCGCGCGCGGCTTTTTGGTCCGCCTGTTCGTTGCCGATCCGCGGCCGTGTGCCTTTGATCGGCCGCGTCTGGATGTGACGGCCGCGGATTTGCAGGAACCGCTCCGGCGACGACGACAGGATCTGCCCTGCGCCACAATCAAGATACGCCGCGAACGGCGCGGGATTCGCCGCGCGCAGCGCGTGATAAAGCAACTCCGGCGACGACGACGTCTGCGCGCGGAACCGCTGGCTGAAGTTGATCTGGTAAGCGTCGCCCGCCGCGATGTAGTCGAGAATCCGCCTCACCGCGCGCTCGTAATCTTCCCGCGTCAGATTCGACTCCAGCGCCGGCTCGCGCTCATTCGTCAATAATGATGACTGAGGCAGCACCATGCTCGCCGCCAGCTTTCTCTGCCACTCCTCGGCGCGCCGCCATGCGCGGTCTGAATCAGCGCGACCGCTCTCGTCAACACCGGTGGAAATAATCGTCGCTCGGCCCGTGTCGTGATCGAACACCAACAAGCGGTCATAAACGCCAAACCATGCATCCGGCATCGCCAGATCATCTGCAAGCCGCGCAGGCACGCGCTCGACGAATCGCCGCAAGTCGTAGCCGAGGCAGCCGATCAGCGCGCCGTGAGGCCACTCGCCGCCGCCATTTCCCGCCGAAAACCGCCGCTCCAGTTCCTGCAGCGCCGCGAACGGATTCCCCGACTGCCGCACACGCGTTGTCTCACCGGTCACTTCGATCCGGTCGCCGTACACCTCGAATACCAACACCGGGTCGCTCGCCACAATCGAGAGCCGCCCCTGCCGCGCATCCGGCAACGCGCTGTCCAAAAACGCCACGTGCCGCTCTCCGCGCAGTTTCCAGAACGCCTCGAACGCCGAGCCGATGCCGGGACAAAGTTGGATGAACGGTTCCATTCAGAATAAGGGCGCGCAGTTTGCTCTGTTTCTCATTCGCCCGCGACACCGGAAAGTTAGAGGGACTCAACCACATTTACCAGTGCGTTTCCCAGGAACGAAATCCCGTGGCGGTTCTTTCGTGCATTTCGCGCGTTTCGTGGTTTCATAGCTCCGTCTGGATTCAAACCATGCTTGTGCTCGGTATCGAAAGCTCGTGCGATGAAACCTCCGCCGCTGTCGTCAGCGACGGCGCGCGCATCCTTTCCAACGTCGTCGCCTCGCAGATCGCGCTGCATCGCCCCTACGGCGGCGTTGTGCCGGAACTGGCCTCGCGCCATCATCTCAAAATCATCAACACCGTCGTCACCGACGCGCTCCGCGAGGCCGGCGCGACGCTCGACCAGATCGAAGGTGTCGCCGCCACGTGCGGGCCGGGCCTTGCCAGTTCGTTGCTCATCGGCCTGACCTTCGGCAAATCGCTCGCGCTTGCCCGCGGCCTGCCGTTCATCGGCATCAATCACATGGAGGCGCACCTCATCTCGCCATGGCTGTCGGCGGGCCGCGCGTTCGAGCCGAACGTCTCCCTCATCGTCTCCGGCGGTCACACCATGCTCGTCCACGTCCGAGCCATCGGCGACCACACCGTTCTCGGCCAGACCACCGACGACGCGGCGGGCGAAGCATTCGACAAGGTCGCCAAACTGCTCGGCCTCGGTTATCCCGGCGGCCCGGAGGTGGAGAAGGCCGCGCGCAGCGGCAATCCCGCCGCCATCCCCTTCCCTCGCGGCAAACTCAACGACCCTGATTTCGATTTCAGCTTCAGCGGCGTCAAGACCGCCGTGCTCTACTGGCTGAGGAAGCGGGAGCAGAAGGAGAAGGCAGAAGTCAGTAGTCAGAAGTCAGTAATCAGAAGTCAGAAACCAGAAGATGGAAGTCCATCGCCGGCTTCCGACGCTCCACGCTCCACGCTCAACGCTCAAACGCTCTCCGACCTCTGCGCCAGTTTCCAGCAAGCGGTTGTGGACGTGCTCGTCGGCAAGGCCATCGCCGCGGCGCTCGCCATGCGCGTCCGCTTCGTCACCGTCTCCGGCGGCGTCGCCTGCAACGGCGCGTTGCGGGACCAACTGGCTGCGGCCTGCCGCCGCAACGGTCTCGAACTGCTCATGGCCGACCGCAAGCTCTGCACCGACAACGCCGGCATGATCGCCGGCCTCGGCTGGCACAAACTCCATGCCGGCCTCCGCAGTCCCCTCGACCTCGACGCCCAGCCGAATCTGCGGCTGTGATATTTTATGCGTTACCCTGTCACCCTACTTGCGGTCCTGACGTTGACAGGTCTCATCGTTTCCAGCGCGCCACCAGCAGTGAGCGCGGCGGATATAGTCCAACCACGGACTGATCAGGTCTATGTTCACACACCTTCGCAATTCGTGTTCCCGCCCACTGTCGCAGGCTTTGCCAGGGTGAACGTCAGGCAATACGACCGGGTCGGAAACGACATTTCGGTGGGTTACAACTTTGCGTCCCAAGGGTTCGTGATGACCGTTTATGTTTACCCGATGCCACAACGGCCACCTAACAACACCCTCGATGGCCACTTCGGAGCATGCAAAGCCGAAGTTTGCAGTCAGCACGAGGGAACATACCTGGTTTCAGAAGATGCATGTCAGATTTCATGCGGCGGACAATCTCACGACGGCAAACATGCCACCTTCCTTTACACGGATGACTTCGCTGGTCAACGTCAGGCACTCGGTTCCCAACTCTTCCTCTTTACACACGGACGGTGGTTTGTCATGTACCGGGTTAGTTGTCCCGTCGTCAAACAGGCGCTTTCCAAGCCAGCGATCGGTGAATTCATGAAGAAACTCTCCTGGCCCTGACCCCATTTCACAAACCGCCAGCTAACGAAGACTTCTGCGACAGCCACGATTCAGTTCTTCGACTCCTCAAAAGCGCCGGAAAAATCCAAAAACAAAGCTGTTTGGTGCGTAACAAGCTCTGAATTTCCCGTTGCGCCGACTGCGCGTGGCCGCTATCGTCTGAGACGCCATGCGCCTCGATAAACTACTCACACGCAACCGGGTCATTGACCTCAGCAGCCGCGATCCCAAGGCGGTGCTCGCCGAGATGGTGGACGTAATCTGCAAGTCGGACCCGAAGATGAAACGGGAACGGTTGCTGAAGGCGGTGCTCGCCCGTGAGAACACGCTCACGACGGCCATGGGTCAGGGCGTGGCCATCCCTCACGCGCGATTACCGATGAAGCGGCGGTTCATCATCGCCGTCGGCCGCAGCGCGCAAGGCATCATTTACAACCAGTCGCAAAGCCAGCCGGTGCATCTGGTGGTGATGCTGGTGGCCAGCCCCGAGGAGAAGACATTTCTGCGGGTGCTCAACGCGACGGCGGATTTCGCCAAGGACGTGGACACGGTCAAGCGCATCCTGCACGCGGAGTCGCCGGAGGAGGCGTTCAAGATCATCACGCGGACGTGGGGGCCGAGCACGGCGCGCGTGCCGACGACGCATGGGGCGTTGAACCGCTCGCTCATCACGCACGCCATCGCGCTGGGCCGGCAGCACTACGTGACCAGCGTGTTCCTGTTTGCCGACGCGCTTTCGAGCCTGGACCAGGCGTCCCGTCTCTGCGCGGACTACGACGTGATCGTCGTCACACGAAACAAGCCGGAACATTACCGCAACGACCGCCGCGTGAAGGATGTCATCCAGATTTCCAGCGGCAGCGGCGACCGCGTGGGACAGCTCAAGCTGGCGATGTTGCTCGCGTTGACGCGCGGCCTGATCCGGCGCGACGAGCGCATCATCTGCATCGCCGGACTGCCCGGCAGCGGCCTGCTCGACACGCTGGTGCTGGTGGACGCGGCGCGCGAATACCAGATGTTGTTTTCGCCGGAGGAAGTGCCGTTGCCTGAAGACCTGCGGCCGGAAGTGCTGGAGCGCGTCATCGGCATCGCTGGCAGCCTCGCCGCCGAGGGACGCGAGGGAAAACCGGTCGGCACCATTTTCGTCGTCGGCGACACCGACCGCGTGCTGAAGTCCTGCCGACCAATGGTGATCAACCCGTTCTACGGCTACCGCGAAGACGACCGCAACATCCTCGACCCGTTCATGGAGGAGACGGTAAAGGAGTTCAGCTCGATTGACGGGGCGTTCATCATCCGCGGCGACGGCGTCATCATGACCGCGGGCAGCTACCTGTTGCCGAACATTCCCGGCCAGGAATTGCCGAGCGGTTACGGCGCGCGTCATGAGGCCGCGGCAGGCATTACCGCCAGCACCGAGGCCATCGCCATCGTCATCAGCGAGTCCACGCGGCAGGTCAGCGTCTTCCGCAAGGGCGCGATGATCACCGCGCTCGACACCAAAGGCCAGACCCAAGCCAACCACCTCAGCCGATGAGCGACACCCTCCTGATCGTCGCCGACAGCGAACGCGACGCCAACATGCTTTACGCCACCGGCATGTTTGTGCCCGACGCGTTCATTTACTTCCGCCACCGCGGCAAGAGCGCCATCGTGGTGAGCGACCTGGAGATTGATCGCGCGAGACGCGAGGCTCACGTGGATGAAGTCATCTCGATGAGAGAGATCATCCAGCCGCTGGAAAAGCGGCTCGGCCATCGCGTGAAGTTTGGCGACGTCATCGCCGCGATTTTCAGAAAACGCCGCATCACCTCCGCGCGCGTGCCGGCGAACTTTTCGCTTGTTCATGCCGAGCACCTCCGCCAGCACGGCATCCGCGTCTGGACCGACGACACGCCGATCTTCCCCCAACGCGAAATCAAGCGCCCCGGCGAAGTCAGAGCCATCGAGCGCGCCCTGCGCACCACCGAGGCCGGTCTGGCCGCCGGCATCTCCATGATCCGGGCCGCGCGCATCGGCAAGGACGGACGGCTCCTGCTCGACGGCTCCGTGCTCACCAGCGAGCGCGTCCGCGCCGAGATAGACATCGCCATGATCCGACTTGGCGCCATCGGCGCGCACACCATCGTCGCGGGCGGCAGGCAGGCATGCGACCCGCACGAGCGGGGCAACGGCCCGCTCCGCGCCCATCAGGCCATCATTCTCGACGTGTTTCCCCGCGACGAACGCACCGGCTATTACGGCGACATGACCCGCACAGTTGTCCGTGGCAAGGCCACCGAGGCGTTGCACCGGCAGTTCGAAGCGGTCCGCGACGCCCAACGCGCCGCGATGCGGACCATCCGCGCCGGCATTGACGGCTACACCGTCCACCGTGCCGTACAGAAGCTTTTCGAGGAGCGCGGTTTTCATACCGGAACGGTCCCAACCAATCCAAAATCCAAAATCCAAAAACCAAAATCCGCCCGTCAGCAGGGTTTCTTCCACGGCACCGGCCACGGCCTTGGCCTGCAGGTCCACGAAGCGCCCCGCATGGGCGGCGTCTCCTGCCGCCTTCGCGCCGGCCACGTCGTCACCGTCGAGCCGGGCCTTTATTACCCCGGCGTCGGCGGCGTTCGCATCGAGGATGTCGTTCTGGTTACAACGAACGGCTGCCGGCTGCTGTCCAGATTTCCGGTTGCGCTTGAAATCTGAGCGCAGGCCGGTATTTTTTCGTGCGCTTTGGGGAAGAGTCGACAGACACCCCCGAAACACAAATGCGATTGTGAAATTTTGACCATGAAACGAGTTTTTCTTTTTGTACTGACGAACATCGCCGTGCTGCTGGTGCTCGGCATCGTGACGCACGTGCTGGGTGTGGACCGCTGGCTGACGATGCGCGGCATCAACTACGGCATGTTGATGGCGTTTTCGGCCGTCGTGGGTTTCACCGGCAGCTTCATTTCGCTAGCCATCAGCAAATGGATGGCGATTCGCGCCTACGACATCCAGATCATCGGATCGCCTGCCAACAGTGACGAAGCCTGGCTTTCCAACACGGTTGGCGAGCTGGCGCAAAAGGCGCGCATCCCGAAGCCCGAGGTGGGCATTTACGAGAGTCCCGAAGTCAACGCCTTCGCCACCGGCGCGTCGCAGCGCCATTCGCTGGTCGCTGTCAGCAGCGCCATGCTGGGCGGGATGCGCAAGGAGGAAATCGAAGGCGTGCTCGCCCACGAGATTTCCCACGTCGCCAACGGCGACATGGTGACCATGGCCCTGTTGCAAGGCGTGCTCAACACGTTCGTCGTGTTCCTCTCCCGCGTAATCGGCTTTGTGATCGACCAGGCAATGCGGCGCGGCGACGACGAACGCCAGCCTATGGGCGGGGGCATCGGCTATTATATTGCCAGTTTTCTCTGCCAGATCGTCTTCAGCGTGCTGGCTTCACTCATCGTGATGAGCTTCTCCCGGCAGCGCGAGTTTCGCGCGGACGCCGGCGCCGCGGCGCTGAAAGGCAAACAACCCATGATCGGCGCGCTTCAACGGCTCCAGCAGATTTCCGAACACGGCGGCGTGCTCGATGAGCGTTCCGCCGCCGTGAGCGCTTTCAAAATCAACAACAGGGCGGGTTCGCTGTTCGCATCGCATCCCCCGCTCGAAGCACGCATCGCCGCTCTTGAAAAACTGCCCTCATGAGCATGGCGGGAGGTTCCACCTCCTGATCCATCGGTTCCTGAGACGGGTCAAGCACTTGTCTCAACTTCTCGTGTTGGTATTGGGAATACAGGCGCTGGCCGGCGACTCTCTCATCGTCATCACGCCCCACTGGGAAGGCATCAAGCGCGAATACGAGCGCGCCTTCAGCGACTGGCACCAGCAACGGTTCGGAACGCCCGTGACCATTGACTGGCGCGACGTCGGCGGCACGGGCGACCTTTTGCGCTACGTGGACAGCCGCTACGCCGCCAACCGCAACGGCGGCGACCTGGACGTCGCGTGGGGCGGCGGCATTGATCCCTATTTCGAGTTGCAGAAGAAAAAGCACCTTGCGCGCTACGATCCCCCCGCCGCGCTGCTGGATCGAATCCCGGCCGAAGTCGGCGGCGTGCCGATGATAGACCCGACCCACGAATGGTTCGGCACGGCGATTTCGACTTTCGGCATCTGCGCCAACAAGCGCGTCATCGAGCGGATGAAACTCCCACCGGTCCAACGGTGGTCCGACCTCTGCGACCCCAAACTGTTTGGATGGGTCGGCGCCGGCGACTTGCGCAAGACGGGCAGCATTCACATGTCGTTCGAGCTGATCCTGCAAGCCTACGGCTGGGAACGCGGCTGGCAGATCATCACACGGATGTGCGCCAACACACGTAATTTTCCCCCATTCTCTCCGACAACCGTAAAGGAGGCCACCGTGGGCAACGTCGCCTACGCGATGGCCATTGATTTTTACGCGCTGATGCAAGTCGGCCGCGAAGGCCCGGAAAACATGGCCTACATCCAGCCGCCGGAAGTCACCGTGCTCAATCCCGACAGCGTCGGCATCTTCCGCGGCGCGCCGCACCGCGAGATCGCCGAACGGTTTATCAACTTCCTCCTCAGCGACGAAGGCCAGTCGCTCTGGATGATTCCCCGCGGTCAGCCCGGCGGCGCGCGCGAGTTCAACATCGAGCGAATGAGCATCGTGCCGGCGCTCTACCCCAAGCTGCGCGGTGTCACGGTCGTCTCGGTAAACCCGTTTGAACTGCCCATCGCCTTCCGCTACGATCCGGCCAAAGGCGGCGCGCGCTGGCAGATCATCAATGACCTGTTTGGCGCGTGCATCATAGACGTACATCAGGAACTTGTAGCCGCGTGGCGGGCGCTGATCGAGCGAGGCCAGTGTAACGACCCGGCCGCCGTCGCGGAACTGTCGCGGCTGCCGCTGAGCGAAGAGGAGGTCATGAAACTTTCCGCCAAATGGAAAGACCCGCTCATGCGGGCGCGCAAGAGCATTGAGTGGCAGGTGTGGGCGCGGGACAAGTTCCGCCGCCTCGCCGCCGCAACATCGAAATGAATGTTTCCATCCAAAACGTCACCAAACGCTTCGGCGCGGTTGCCGCCGCGGAAGATGTTTCGTTCGACATACAGGACGGCGAACTGTTCTTCCTGCTCGGGCCGAGTGGCTGCGGCAAGACCACCGTGCTGCGGCTGATTGCGGGTTTCTACGCGCCGGACGCCGGCGAGATCCGCTTCGACGGCCAGCCCGTCAACGACGTGCCGCCGAACCAGCGCAACACCGGCATGGTCTTCCAGAACTACGCGCTCTGGCCGCACATGACCGTCGCGGAAAACGTCGCCTACGGCCTCGACGTGCGCGGCGCGAGCCGCGACGAAAAAGAACGCCGCGTCCGCGACGCGCTCGCCATCGTCCGCATGGGCGACTTGGCCGGCCGTTCGCCCGCGCAACTCAGCGGCGGCCAGCAGCAGCGCGTGGCGCTGGCCCGCGCGCTGGTCATCAACCCCGGCATCCTGCTCCTGGACGAACCGCTCTCCAATCTTGACGCCAAGCTGCGGCTCGAGACGCGCGAGGAAATCACCCGCATCCACTCCGAGACGCGCCAGACAATGCTCTACGTCACGCATGACCAGAAGGAGGCGCTTTCGATGGCCGACCGCATCGGCGTGATGAACGCCGGCCGGCTCGTCCAGATGGGCACGCCGCGCGAAATCTACCGCGCGCCCGTCAGCCGTTTTGTTGCCGATTTCATCGGCGAGATGAATTTCCTCGAAGGCAAGGTCGAGCGCGCCGCCAACGGCGAGGTCGCGGTCGCCACCGTCTACGGCACGCTCACCGCGCGCGGCGACGGTTTCCAACCGGGCCAGCCGGTCACCTGCGGCATCCGGCCGGAGGCGCTGACGCCCGCGCACGACGGCGGCTCGGTCAATCTCATTTCCGCGACGGTCCAGCACGCCACCTATCTTGGCGAAATCGAGCAATACACTCTGACACTCGCCGACGGCCAGCCACTGCGCTCGCTGGAAACCAATCCGGAGGCCGTCCGCCGCCCCGGTGAAAAACTGACGCTGACCGTCCGACCGGAGGACATTATTTTGTTGAGGGCGTGACTCACAAATCGCAAATCTCAAATTTCAAATTGCAAAATGTAAGCTGTAACTCGTGACTCCAAAGTGAACCGTCAAAATACTCAAAAACGAATCACGAACTACGAGTCGAGAGTCACGCCCACCAGCGTGGGGTTCACGGTGCTTCTCGCCGTTTTCGCCATCCTCTTCCTGTTCTACCCGCTCGGCTACATCTTCAAGGCGGCGTTCTGGCCGAATGGCGGATTCACGCTGGAGTTTTTCCGGCTGCTGTTCACCAGCCCGTTCCAACTCGAATGCCTCCGCAACAGCGTCCTGCTCAGCATCGTCATCACCGCGCTGACGACGGTCATCACCCTGCCGGTGGCGCACTGGTTCACGCGCTACAGTTTTCCCGGCAAGGCGATCCTGAGCGGCTTGCTGCTCGTGCCGATGGTCCTGCCGCCGTTCGTCGGTGCCATCGGCGTCAAACAGGTCTTTGCCCGGTTCGGCTCGCTGAATCTGCTGCTCGACAAACTCGGCCTCGTGCCGCTCGACAACGGCATTGACTGGCTCGGCGCGGGCGGTTTTTGGGGCGTGGTCATCCTCGGCGTGCTGCACGTCTATCCGATCATGTTCCTGAACGTGAGCGCCGCAATGGCCAACGTGGATCCGACCTTGCGCGAAGCGGCGGAGAACCTCGGCGCGCGCGGCTGGCGGCTGTTCCGCACGATCACGTTGCCGCTGGTGATGCCCGGCTATTTTGCCGGCGCCATCATCGTGTTCATATTCGCATTCACCGACCTCGGCACACCGTTGCTCATCGGCTACAACCGCGTCGTGGCGGTGCAAATCTTCGACAAGATCGTCGAGGTCGGCACCAACCCGTTTGCCTACACGCTGGTCATCCTCGTGCTGTTGGTGACGCTGGTCCTCTTCTTCGTCTCGAAAAAGCTCACCGGCGAGAAGAGCTACGAGATGATGGCGCGCGGCCACACCGCCGGAGCCGAAACGCCCGCGCCGCCGCGCTTGCGATGGTGGATTTACGGCGGGACCACCGCTCTCGTGCTCGTGTCGCTGCTGCCGCACGCGAGCGTCGTGATCCAATCCTTCGCGTCCCATTGGTTCATGACCATCCTGCCCGACCAGGTGACCACGCAGTTTTACGGTGAGGTGTTCCACCATCCGCTGACGCTCTCCTCCATCCGCAACAGTCTCCTCTACTCGTCGTTGAGCGCGTTTCTTGACCTGATCCTCGGCGTGATGATCGCGTGGCTGCTGACGCGGCGGCGCGCGCCGGGCGCAAACCTGCTCGACGCCATCGCCATGCTGCCGCTGGCGTTGCCGGGCATCGTGCTCGCGTTTGGCTACGTCGCCGGGTTCAACATTCCCGTGGACCCGAAACATCCGCCGGCGGCGTGGTATCAATGGCTGCACGATTTTATCGATCCGTCGGTGAACCCCACGGTACTTCTGGTTGTCAGCTACTCGGTGCGGCGGCTTCCCTACATTGTCCGCGCCGCGGTCGCGGGCCTGCAACAAACCAGCGTGACGCTGGAGGAAGCCTCGTTGAATCTCGGCGCGTCAACCTTCCGCACCCTGCGGAAGATTACGCTGCCGCTGGTGATGGCGAACCTGATCGCCGGCACGATCCTGACGTTCTCGTTCGCCATGCTGGAGGTCAGCGACAGCCTCATCCTCGCGATGAAGGAAGCCTACTACCCGATCACCAAGGGCATCTACCAGCTGATCGGCCGCGTGGACCCGAACGCGCCGGCGGTGGCGTGCGCGCTCGGCGTGCTCGGCATGGTGTTGCTGGCGGCGAGCCTGCTGGTCGCCAGCAAGGCGCTCGGCAAACGCATGGGCCAGTTGTTCCGCGCGTGACGCCGGCGACATCCTCGGCTAGCATCCGGTCATGGCCAAGCCGCGTTTACATCCCGATGTTGCCGAAGTGTTGCTCACAGAGCGGCGCATCCACCGGCGCATCGCCACACTGGCGCGCGAAATCGCCAAATGCTACAGCGACAAAGAGGTCACGATCATCACCGTGCTCAACGGCAGCATGGTGTTCCTCGGCGAATTGTTGCACCGGCTGCCGATGCCGACGCGCCTCGACAGCATTGTCGCGCGCAGCTACGGCGCGCGCACCACATCGAGTGGCCGCGTGCGCACCCGCTGTCAGTGGCAATTGTCGTTAAAAGACAAACACGTGCTGCTGGTTGACGACATCCTCGATACCGGCCAGACACTGAAGATGATCCGCGACCGCCTCCGCCGCGAGTGTCCCGCAAGTTTGCGCACGTGCGTGTTGCTCAATAAGCCCACGCGCCGCGAGGTGGACCTCCAGCCGGATTTCGTCGGCTTCAACATCCCCGACAAGTTCGTCGTCGGCTACGGCCTCGACTTCGCCGAACGCTATCGCAACCTCCCCTGCATCGCCGTGCTGAAGCCGGAAATCTACCGCGCATGACCTTGGCAAGGAGAAACAACTTCCGCGAAACACATCCATTTAATGTCCACTTCAACCCAGGAGTTCATGAAATGAGTTCGAGTCTGATGAGAACAGTTGCCTCTTATTGCATGGCGCTCGCTTTGCTCGCAGGCGCCGCGACGCTTCGCGCCGACGTTGCCCCGGAAGCGGTGAAGTTCAAGGACGGCGATCATGTCTGCTTCATCGGCGACAGCATCACGCACGGCGGCGGGTTCGGCTACCACAGCCAGATCGCCCTCTTCTATGCGACGCGCTTTCCGCAGATGCACATCGGGTACTGGAACTGCGGCATCTCGGGCGACAGCGCCGCGGGCGCGGTCAAGCGCTACGCATGGGACATCGCGCCACATAAACCGACCGTCGCGACCATCATGCTCGGCATGAACGACGTCAGCCGCGGCCTCTACGCCAAGGGCACGTCCGGCGCGAAAGTCGAGGCCCAGCGCCAAGGAGCCATCGAGAACCATGTCGCGAAGATGGCCGAACTGGCCGAACTCCTCGCCAAGGACGGTGCCAAAATCATTTTCATCACCCCTTCCATTTACGACCAGACCGGTACCCAGCAAACCGAGAACCTCTTTGGCGTGAATTTCGCCCTCGGCATCTGCGGCTACGAAGCCCGCAAGCTCGCGTCCAAATACAACGCGGGCGTCGCGGATTTCCATTTGCTTCTGAGCCGTCTCAACGCCGAGGGCCAGGCCAAGGACCCAAACTACACGATCATCGGAGCCGACAGGGTTCATCCCGGACCGCCCGGACACCTCGTCATGGCCTACGCACTTCTCAAAGCCCAAGGCCTGGGGTGCTGCGTCTCGCGCGTCGAAATCAACGCCGTCAAAAAAGAAATCGCCAAGCAAGAGAACTGCTCCGTCGGGAATCTCCAGTGCAAGGACGGCGCCATCACTTTCGACTGTCTCGAGAAAGCCCTGCCCTTCCCCGTTGAAAGCGGCACCAGGCCCGCCCTTGACCTCGTTCCCTTTACCGAGGACCTCAATCAGGAGTTACTCAAGGTCGGCGGCCTCGAAGCCGGCAATTACGAACTCCTGATAGACGGCCAGAGCATCCTGAAACGTTCCGCCGCCGAGTTTGCGCAAGGCGTCAACCTCGCACTCGTCGCCGAGACGCCGCAATACAAGCAGGCCCTGCAGGTGCTCGCCGACTTGAAGACGCGCGCCGACATCTACTCCTCCAAACTCAGGACGTTCGCCGCCATCCGGCTCTTCTTCCTCTCCAAGCTCACGGACAGAAGCCCGGAAGCCGAAAAAAAGGCGCTCGAAGAAGGCCTTGAGAAAAGCAAGAAGACCAAGTTCACCTACGGCATCATGCAGATAGAAAACTACATGAAATACGCCCCCGACGAGGCGAAGTTCCAGAAGACGGCCGACGACCTTCTCGCAAAAGCCTATTCAGAGAACCAGCCCAAGAACCACCGCTACGAGCTCAAGCGAGTTCCGTAGTCCCGGTAATGGTACACTTTGAATCCTGCGGGCAGACTTCAGGTTTGTGATTCGCGCCACGGGGGCGGCATGCAAAAACGCTCAAGCAAGATGCCGAAAGACGCGAATTAGTCGGCCGCACAGATTGTCGCCATGTCCACCGGCCAGCCAACCCCATCGCTCACCACTCAACCGGGAAAAACCCGGCAGCGGGTGCGCTCGGCTGACTGGGCGGGTTGAAGGATGGGAAGGCTGGGGCGGCGAAACCATCTACAAAACGGCGCAAAGAAAATGCTATAGAGGCTGCGAAGATCGGATGAAAAAGGTAGCGTTTTAATCCCCAAGGAAGCAAAAAAATAGCGTGGTGATCTCCCAGAGAGTACCATTGCCGGAATTTCCAGCCTGTTTTAGGCATGTTTATCCATCTGTCTGTAAAAAACGTAAATACTCATTTTCACGTTTTTTCTTGTTGACGCCTACGCGCTTTCATGATTAAATGACATCCAGAAAGGAAATTTATGAGCAGCAAGCAAGATCAGTCGCAACAGTCCGAAAAGGAATCGTCGCAGGTCAAAAAAGATTCCACGGTCGCACTACCGATGTTCGACCTTCAAGAGGCCATTGCGTTCGTTTTGAAAATTCATGAGGAGGCATTAGAAACAGCCGCAATGCCGGGGGTTGCAAAAGGCACTGGATATTCGACTCCAACCTCTACGCCGTTTTATCGCAGGATCGTGGCGGCAAGACTGTTCGGGCTGATTTCTTCAACTGGTGCCGCGCTAACCACGCGGGCAAAAGATTACTTCAAGCCAGATTCGGAAGACGCCAAAGCAAAAGCTCTGGTTAACGCCGTTAATGGTATTCCACATTACGCAGAGTTGGTTGAGAAGAATGCAGGCAAGCGGCTTAACGTAGAGCTGATCGCGAATGGAATTGAGAAGACATTTAATCTCACCAGCGTTTGTTCAAGCATTTGCGCCAAAGCGTTTGCAGAATCAATCAAATTTGCCGGAATGCTCGCATCTGATGGAACCGTGTCTTTAACTGGTCCCAAATTGGAATCTCAACCCAAACCAAACGGGTCAGATGAAACTCAACCAGCACAACAAGAAGCCGCAACTCCAGATATTCAAAAACATACGCTTTACCTCAGCAAAGACAAGGCCCGCAAACTGGAGATTTCAGGCCCCATCGAGATTACCCGCGCTGAATATGACCGGATTTGTAAATGGATAGAAGTGGCCTTGATGGTTGCAGACAATCCAGAAAAGAAAGAAGTATCACAATGAGGAGGATTCCAAGCGCAGCGTGGCATGGTCGGCCACGGCTAGCGCCGTGACATAAAAACGACGCGGGCCGCGCAGGGCTGAGTTTCTAGCCTAGTCCTGTCGCGGCCCGCCAGACCAACAACCCCGATTCCGCCGCAACGAGTCTCGCGAACGGAAACCGGAGGCTACTAAACGTTAGTAAATTTATCGCATAATAGCCCACACCGGTCAACAGAGAGATTCACAAAGCGAAAGGATAAACGTGAAAACGCTTAATCCTAACATCACGGGCAACGGCCTGATCTTTGTGAAGTGGTTCCGCCACTGGCGCACTGGTCAGCGCGTGTATCCCAAGAGAGCTAGCTGTTTCTGCTTCCGCAAAGGCCGGTAAGCCAAGAAAAAGCGCCGCGTGGGCCTAAAAACCCACGCGGTTTTCTCTTCGACTTTCTATTCGGAGCCTGTTGGGTTTAACAACAATCCGGTAGCACACGAGCCCGCCGCCAACAACGCCCCGCCGACTGCCGCGACGAGTTGCGGCTGCTCCGGCACAACCAGACGCAAACCAAGTTCTTGCTCGATCAGCCGCCGCAGGCACGCGTTCAACGCCACCCCGCCGCAGAACACCACGTCGCCTTCCAACGGCACGCGCCGCAGCATGGACGCGACGCGTTGCGCGACCGTCCGATGCAATCCCGCCGCCAGGCCGTCGCGCGGGAGGCCGCGCGCCACCAGCGAGATGACCTCCGACTCGGCGAACACCGTGCACATCGGGCTGACTTTTTGTTCCGCCGACGCCTGCAAAGCCGCGTCGGCAAAATCCTCCATGCTGTAGGACAACGCCGTGGCCATGATCTCCAGAAAGCGGCCCGTGCCCGCCGCGCATTTGTCGTTCATCTCGAACTTGGCCACCCCGCCCCGTGGATCGAGCGCGACCGCCTTTGTGTCCTGTCCGCCGACGTCCAGCACGGCGCGCGCGGCCGGCGCGAAAAACCGGCTCCCGACGGCGACCGCCTTGATTTCCGTCACGACGGTACAGGGCCAATACTGCTTGAACAGGTGGCGGCCGTAGCCCGTCGCGAAAAGCGCGTCATACGCAAGGCCATCGAGGAGGCCACGGCAGACTTCGATGGGATCGTGCGAGTTGTAGGCGATCCGGTGCGCGGCCAGCCGGCCTTGTTCCACCACGGCGACCTTGACCGTCCGCGAGCCGATGTCAATTCCTGCCGCCCGCATTACGCGCCGTCCTTGAGCCGCTCCACGAACGCTTCGACGCGGGTGCGGATCTGCTCGACGTCCTCCTGGCTGTAATCCGTGTCAATGCGCAGCACCGGCACATGCTCCCCCTCCAGGGCGCGCTCCATCGGAATGGCTTCCATCTGATACGGCGTGCAAAACTGCAGGCAGTAGTGCAGCACGCCGTCGGCCTTGTAGTCCCACGTCATCTTGCGGACGTGATCCAGCCGCAACGTGTTTGGCGTGAAAACGGCGCAATCAATCTTGAAGTATCGATCCACGACGTTGTCCAGCAACGCCTCGACCATCGCGCCGCGCGTATCGGTCAGGTTCTGCGTCCCTCGCTCGCCGACGCAGGATTCCTCGCCGACAATGACCGCGCCGCTCCGCTCGACGATCATCGGCAGCTTCCAGTTCGGCACGGCCATGGGACAGCCGGAAATGAGAATGCGCGGTGTGCCTTTCGCAGCCACGCCCTGCCCCGCCACCACGCGCTTCTCCAATTCATCGCACAGCGCGTTCACCGAGGCGGTGAACCGGACCGGCTCGTCGTAAAAGGCGACCTGGTTGATCAACAGCGCATCGAGTCCCGAAATTGGCGCGGGATCGGCCTTGCGCAACGCCGCCAGCCGGTGCAGCGCGGCGCGTTTCTTGTTCACGGTGTCAATCGCCTTGCCAAGCGATTCCGCCGTGATGGTCCGGCCGGACAGCTTCTCCAAATCCCGCATGAAGCGCAGATACTCCGCCGACAGCAGCGCGCGTCCCGCGTCGCTTTTCATCTGCGGCAGGTCCATAATGTAGAGTTGTGGGATCAGCGTGTTGAAGGTCTCGTAGGCCTTCTTCTTGCCGTCGCAGGTGTTCTCGCCCACGATCATGTCGCACGCGGCGATAAAGGGGCAGACCTTCTCGAGCGTGAAGCCGAAGAAGGACTTGATCAGCGCGCAGGTGTTCCGCGGCAGGTATCGCTCGGCCTGTTCCGTCCCGAAATCCGCGCCGGAACACAGCCCGACGCTGATGCCGTCCACCGCCAGGATCAATTCCTCCGGCACGTAAAGGCAGAACGAACCGATCACCTTTCGCCCCGCTTTGCGCGCGTCCATCAGTTCCTTGATCCGCAGGCCGTGCACCTCGCTGATGACGAAGTTGAAGTAATCCATCCCCGCCGGCCGTCCGGTCTGCGAGAGGAAGTAATCGCGGTAAACCTTGCCGAGCACGCCGAGGAGCGCGTCGTGTTTGGCGAGGTCGAGTCCGAGTTCGGTCCACATGGGCCGGTAGTTGGTTGGTGGCATGGTGATCTCCGTTGAGGTTTCAAATAACTGACGACGGTTCTACATCTTGTGCAGCAAATCCTTCATCCGCGGATACAACTCGCGGTAAATCTGGTAGCGCTCCGTGTAGCGCGCGTGCTCCTCCATGTCCGGCTCATAGGCGCCCGTCACGCGGACAAACTTCTCCACGGCCTGCTTCAACGTCTTGAACTTGCCGATGGCCACCGCGCCGAGCATCGCGCAGGCGAGCGCGCCGCCTTCGCTGGCGTTGAGCGTGCAGAGGCGCTTGCCCCAGAGGTTCGCCTTGAGTTGCATCCAGCCGCGCGACTTCGCGCCGCCGCCGGTGCAGCGAAGCTCGGCGAGCGGCACGCCGGCCTTCGCCAGAATCTCCAGGTTCACCCGCATCTCGAACGCGACACCCTCGAGGATGCCGCGAATCATGTCGGCGCGCGTCGTGCCGAGCGTCAGGCCGGTGATGGTGCCCTTCGAGTGCGAATCCAGGTACGGCGTGCCGGTGCCGAAGAAGTGCGGCACGATGAACGGCGGATGCTTCGACGTCAGCGCGAGGTCGTCCATGATCGCATAGACATCGCGGCCGGTGCGCGCCGCCTCAGCCTTCTCCGCCTCGGCGAAATTGTCGCGATACCAGCGCAGCAGGCTGCCGGCGACGAAGCTGAATGCCAGCGACGCATACATGTCCTCCACGACGTGCGGCATGCAGCAGAGATTGCCGCCCAGCATGTTCTCGTCGGTGATGGCGTGATCGAAAGCCACGGTGATGCACTCGACCGTGCCCAGCCCGTCCACCGCGAGGCCAGGCTTCACGACGCCCGCGCCCAACGCCGCGCACGGCTGGTCGTGGCCGCCCGCAACAAGCACGCAGCCCTTGGCGAGGCCGAGCTTCTGGCAGACGCTCGCGGGAATCTCTCCAACGACCGCGCCCGATGGCACCGCCTCCGGCAACTGCTTCGCCTCGACGCCGGCCAGCGCCATCAGCGGCTCCGACCATTGCTTCTTGCGGATGTCGAAGATGCCGAGCCGCGACGCGAGCGAGTAGTCCACCTTCGCCGGCAGGCCGAGGCGCATCGCCGGGATTTCCTGCCAGCCCAGGAAGCGCGCGGCGCGCTTGAACATGTCCGGCTTGTTCTCGCGCCACCAGATCAGCTTGCTGATCGTGTGCATCGGATGCAACGGATGGCCCGTGGTCTCGAAAAACTTCTTCGCGCCGAACTGCTCGTGCAGCTTCGCCGTCTGCGCCGTGGCGCGCGAATCCATCGAGAGAACGGTGTTGTCCAGCGGCTTGCCGGCGGCGTCGAGCGGTGTGATGGCCTCGCCCAGCGCCGATAACGCGATGGTCTCCACCGGCTGCAGCGATTTTTTCGCCGCCTCGCCGAGCACGGCCTCTACGGCGTCGCCGACCTCCAGCGGATCGAGTTCCGCCCAGCCGCGTTGCGGCGTCAGCAGGCGGTATTCGCGGTAAGCGGATGAAAGGACGTTGCCGTCGTTATCGAACACGACGGCCTTCGTCCCGGTTGTTCCAACATCGCATCCAAGGTAGGCCATGGTGCCCCGCTTTATAATCAACCCCACCGCCGCGCGCCAGCGGGAAACTCTACAAGCTGAATGTCGCAGGCGTCACCATCACCGCGCTGCCATCGAAGCCAAACGCTCCGCTATCAATGGACTGATGGCGCAAGATTCATAAAGCCGTCTGCGCCAAGTGGGTTTCCGGGATTCCATGCAACCTCCCAATAGTAGCCATCCGGGTCGCAGAAGTAGCCGCTATGCCCGCCCCAGGAGGCGTCCTGAGCGCCCTTGACGATCCGGCCGCCGGCGCGTTCCGCCAGCGCCAGCACCCCGGCAACCTCCGCTTTCGTGCGGACGTTGTGTGCCAGGGTGATGCCACCAAAACCAGCGCGCGCGGGCTGAACATGAGGGGAGATGTCGGCTGCAAGATCGTCGAGCGGGTAAAGCGAAAGGCGCGTGCCGGCCGTATTAAAAAAGGCGACCGGCCCGCCTTCTGCGTAAGTCGTGGGCCACCCAAGACCATCGCGGTAGAAACGAACGGCACAAGGAAGATCGGATACGCCGAGGGTGATGAGTGTTATGCGCGGTTCCATAGTTATTGCTCCCATAGAGTGCGTAGCGGCGCCTGATGCCCTGTGTTATAATACACTTCTCCGCCGCGCGCCAGTGGGAAACGACGTCCGAGCACCTGAGGGGCGGCAGCGGATCGGCGACGCGAGCCATTTCTTTCGCCCCTTGCGGGGCTTCGTTCCCTGCTTCGAGAATTCCACGGCTGGCACCATGGGCTGTTATCTGCCGCCGCTTCGCTGCTTAGATCATTTGAAACGGTCGTTCATCCTTGGACATCAAGGCATCGTCGGCTCAAATCCTCTTGCGGCGTCCGCCGACGCTGAATAGTCTGCGCGGAAAAACATCGAAATGAAAGTTTTCAAGTTTCTACTGGCCGTTGTGCTGCTGCTGCCGTGCGCGGCGCTGACGCTGACGATCTATCACGTCATCGCGGCGCTCGGACTTGGCCACGGGCCGTGGCTGCAACGGCCGGCGCTGTGGCTGGGGCTGGGCTTCGGCTGCTGGCTCGCCATCTACGGACTGCTCAGCCCGTCGGCGCGGGCTTACGTCATCAGCCACGAGCTGACGCACGTCTTCTGGGCGCTGCTCATGGGCGCGAAGGTGAGCGGCTTGAAGGCGGGCGCGCGCGGCGGGCAAGTGACGGTGAGCAAGGAGAACTGGCTCATCACGCTCTCGCCGTATTTTTTTCCGTTCTACGCCATGCTGGCCATCGCCATCTACTACGCGATGGGACTGCTGGCGGATGTGCGGCCGTTCGCGGCGGTGCTGTATTACCTGCTCGGGTTCAGTTGGAGTTTTCATCTGACGTTCACCTGGCTTGCATTGCGGCAAAACCAGAGCGATGTTCGCCGGCACGGATGGTTGTTTTCGATGGTGGTGATTTATGGAATGAACCTGCTGGTGGTGGCGCTGCTGATGGCGCTGGTGTCGTCGCATGTAAAGTTTGGCGACCTCGCCGCGCAGTTCGGCGACAATTGCCTGTTCTGCTGGCGATGGCTCGATCACTGGGTCCGCGAAGTGCCGCCGCTCTGGCAAACCATCGTGCGGCGGGCAAATTAACTTGCACGCGCGGCGGCGCTGTGAGATGAAACGCGGGTTTCCGACAGCGAATTTTGTCTCATGACCTTAAGCGACATCTTAAACCCGGAGTGCGTCATCACGGAGATGCGCGCTGTTGATCGTTGGCAGGCGATTGACGAACTGCTCGCGCAGCTCGTCAAAGCCGGCCGCATCCAGGCCGAGCATCTGCCCGCCATCACGCAGGCGGTCAAGAAGCGCGAGACCACCATGAGCACGGGTATCGGCTTCGGCATCGGCATCCCGCACGCCACCACCGATCTCATCGGCGACGTCATCGGCGCATTCGGCCGCTCCAAGACCGGCATCAACTTCGACGCCCTCGACGAACAGCCGGTCAGCCTCATTGTCCTCTTCCTTGTCCCCCAGGGCCAATTCCAAAAACATCTTCACACACTGGCCAACATCGCCAAGTTTCTCCACGACCGTCCGCTGCGCGAGAAACTGCAGCAGGCCGCCTCCGCCGACGAGATGGTGAAGATCATTCGCGGACAGCAGGCGTGACGGATAACGTGCGACTTGTAACTGGTGATTCGTAACTGGTGATTGGTGGTCTGGATTACGAACCGCGGGTTACGAATTACGAGCTACCAATCACAAGTTACGAATCACTTTTGCCCCATGGAATCCGTCCAACAACTTCTTGAGCGACTCGCCACCGGCGTCATCCGCCAGAGCGTCGGCGCGGACGGCGCGGCCAGCGTGCGGCCTTGCGGCAACCCGAAATTCGGCGACTACCAGATCAACGGCCTCTTGCCCATCGCCAAGGCGCGCGGTGAAAATCCCCGCCCGCTCGCCGAGAAGGTCGCTGCCGCGCTCGCGCCCGCGCTCGCCGACATCGCCGAGCCGCCTACCGTCGCGGGTGCAGGCTTCATCAACGTCCGCCTGAAGGCCGGCTTCGTCGGCTCGCTCCTGCCGCAAGTGCTCGCCGACTCGCGCCTCGGCGTGCCCGCCGCGTCGCCCGCGCGCACCATCGTCATGGATTTCAGTGCGCCGAACGTCGCCAAGACGATGCACGTCGGCCACCTCCGCAGCAGCATCATCGGCGACAGCATCGCCCGCACGCTGCGTTTCCTCGGCCACAACGTCATCGCCGACAACCACATCGGCGACTGGGGCACGCAGTTCGGGTTTCTGCTCCACGGTTTCAAGCAGGAGAAGCTCGATCTCGCCACCGCCGCCGATCCCATCGCCGAGATGGAGCGCATCTATCGCAATTACTACGGCGCATCCGAAGCCGACCCATCCATCCGCGATGCCGCGAAGGCCGAGCTGGTGAAACTCCATGACAGCGACCCGGAGAACCTCGCGCTCTGGGAGAAGATCCGCGACCTCTCCATGCCGGCGTTCGATCGCGTTTATAACCGGCTCGGCGTGCGCTTCGATCACACGCTCGGCGAGAGTTTTTATCATCCGCGTCTAGCCGGCGTCGTGGCCGACCTGAAGGCCAAGGGACTCGCGGAGGACAGCGAGGGCGCTGTCTGCGTCTTCTTCCGCGACGTGCCGCAGCTCAAGGACAAGCCGTTTCTCGTCCAGAAAAGCGACGGCGCGTTCCTCTACCCCACCACCGACCTTGCCACCGTCCAGTATCGCGTCGAGACGTGGAAGCCCGGCGAGATCATCTACGTCACCGACTCGCGCCAGAAGCTCCACTTCGAGCAGCTCTTCACCACCGCGCGGCGATGGGGCTACGCCGACCTGAAGCTCGCGCACGTCACCTTCGGCTCCGTGCTCGGCGAGGACAACAAGCCGATCAAGACCCGCAGCGGCGAGCCGATCCGGCTGGAAGAACTCCTCGACGAAGCCGAGCGGCGCGCGCAGGCCATTGTGGACGCCCAGAACGCCGACCTCTCCGAGGCCACGCGCCACGAGATCGCCCGCGTCGTTGGCATCGGCGCGGTCAAGTATGCCGACCTCAGCCAGAACCGCGTCAACGACTACGTCTTCAGTTGGCCCAAGATGCTCGCGATGCAGGGCAACACCGCACCCTACCTCCAATACGCCTACGTCCGCATCCGCTCCATCTTCCGCAAAGGCGCGGAGACGGACCGTGGAGCGTCGAGCGTGAAGCGTGAGTGCGTGGCGCTCGCCGACGCGGCCGAGTTCGACCTCGCCAAGTTCATCCTCCGCTTCCCCGAAGCCATCGAGCTGGCCACGGAGGATTACCGCCCCAACTTCATTTGCAGCTACCTCTACGAGCTTGCGGGCAAGTTCAGCGTCTTCTACGAACGCTGCCCCGTCCTCAAGGCCGACGAACCCGCCCGTTCCTCACGCCTGATCCTCTGCCAGCTGACCGCCGAAGTCCTCCGCCGCGGCCTCGACCTGCTTGGCATCCAGACCATCGAGCAGATGTAAGGCGGCCGTCGCTCAATATTTGTTGAGCCGCGCTGCGTTATATCCGGACAGCAACCGCGCCTTATCCGATGGAACGCGACAACCTGTTCGGAGACGAAACGATGAATGCTCACGAGACATTGAACGGCGGGACAACAGGAGCGGATGTAAAAACACATCATCGCAGGTCACGCATCCTGATTGTAGTCGGCACCATCGCCATGCTGGTCGGCGCCTTGGACCCATTGGAGGGATCGCCCATCGTCCTGCTCGGCAGCGGGCTGGTGGGGCTTGGCACCTTCCTCGATGGCGGCGAACGCCGATGGATCGCCTACAGGACGGGAGTTCTCATTCTGATTGCGGTTGGCGTTGGAGCAATGTGGGGTCTGAGCGCGCTCGGAGGCTTTGGCGGCAACAGCGGACGCTCGATGTGGTGGGGAGTGTTGGTCCTGCCGTTGTTCGTGGGATGGTCCTTGGGCGTCTGGGGGCCGGGCCAACCGCGCTGGCCGTTGGTGCTGGGCATCGCGGTCAGCCTCTGGTATCTGGCAATCCCAATGATCGTGCTGGTGCATGGGCGTCCCGTAAAAGACCTTTTTGCTGTGCCAATCGTCGTCATCAGCGTCACCGGCCTGGTTACCATCGGCGGCTGCATCTGGCGGCTGTGGAACCCACCCACGGAACGAGAATAGAGGATTTCTCCCCTCGTCGCCGCGTCCGCTCCCAGGCACAGCGCGACAACTGTTTTTGCGTTCAAATCTCCATACACTAGATTGAGGCGATGAATGAAGGCGTCGCCGATACTCAAATTCTTCTGGCGGAGGACAACCCGCATGATGCCGAGTTGACCATGCGGGTGCTGCGAAAGCGCAATCTCGCCCGCAAACTGGTGTGGGTGGAGGATGGTGTCGCGGCCCTGGAGTTTATCTTCGGCCCGAATCATCGGACGGACGCCGAACTCCGTCACAAGCCCAGGTTGATCCTGTTGGATTTGAAGATGCCCAAGCTTAACGGCATCGAGGTCCTGAAGCGGCTCAAGTCCGATGCCCGGGCGAAAGTCATCCCGGTGGTGGTTCTCACTTCCTCACGCGAAGAAACCGACCTCGATACTTGTTACGACCTCGGCGTGAACAGCTACATCGTCAAACCGGTGGAGTCCGAGACCTTCACGGAGGCTGTGACTCAACTAGGACTCTACTGGATGCTCCACAACGAGCAGCCGCACAACTAAGCGTCGCTGCCGCTTCCACGTCTTGCGACTCCGTCGCGAAACATTGCGATCAGTCCCCCCGCGCCGTGGCGGGCGGTGACAAACACCGAAGCTTCGGCCACCAGCTTCCTTTGCGCGCGGTGTTCGTGTTGCAAAAAGGACGCCTGCTTGCCTAAACTGCCCCGCATGAATCTTCGCCATCTTCTCCTGTTCGCCGCCATCCTCCTCGGTCTTGCCCGCCCCACCCCAGCCGCGCCGGTGCCCGCCAAAGACCGCATCGTCATCCTGATCACCGTGGACGGTTTTCCGGTGTGGATGTGGAAAGACCCGGCGCTGGCAATGCCGAATCTGCGCCGGCTGGCCAAGGAGGGCGCGACGGCGGACGCCATGACGGTGTCGAATCCGTCCATCACGTGGATTTGTCACACGACGCTCGCCACGGGCGTGACGCCGCGCCGGCATGGGGTGTTGTTCAACGGACTGCTCGTGCGGCACGGAGCGCTGCCGCCGGTCATCGAGCCGTGGCGTGACAAGGTGGATCTGGTGCATGTTCCAACGATCTACGACGCGGCGTTCAAGGCGGGACTGACGACGGCGCAGGTGGATTGGGTGGCGATCCTGAACTCCGGCACGATCAGCCACGAGTTTCTGGAAATTCCAAAACCCGACGGCGCGATCGAGCGCGAACTGGTCAACGCGGGTGTCGTCACAGCCGACGAGGTGCGCGATTTCATGAAGGGCAGGAACATCGTCTGGCGCGATTGGGTCTGGACGCAGGCGGGCTGTCACATCATCAAGGCGCACAAGCCAAACCTGCTGCTGTTCCATCTGCTCGGCACCGACGCGTTGAATCACCAGTATGGCCCCGGCTCGTCGGCCAGTTTCAGCGCTTACGCCTACA
Source organism: uncultured bacterium (assembly GCA_903870275.1). Lineage (GTDB taxonomy): Bacteria > Verrucomicrobiota > Verrucomicrobiia > CAIQCK01 > CAIQCK01 > CAIQCK01. The sequence continues at coordinate 94,179 of CAIQCK010000049.1, forward strand.
CCGACCGGCTCATCGGCGACCTGCTCGCCGCCGTCGAGCGCGCGGGCCTGCGCGACCGCGCGACGGTCATCGTCACGACCGATCACGGTTTCAAAAAGGTCAGCAAGGTCATCTACACGAACGTCGCGCTCCGCCAGGCGGGCCTGTTGCGGCGCGCCGCCAACAAGGTTGAAAGCTGCGATGCGTGCGCCATCGCGGAAGGCGGGATGGCGTTTGTCTATGTGAACGATCCGGCGCGGCGAGCAGAGTTGCTGCCGAAGTTGAAACCCCTCTGCGCCGGTCTGGAGGGCGTCGCGCAGGTTGTGGACGGCGCCGACGGGCCGAAGTTCGGCATGCCCACGCCGGCGGAGAACCAGGGCATGGGCGACCTCATCCTCTTTGCCAAGCCCGGTTACGCGTTCAAAGACGACAGCGCCGCCGACGCGACCGTGGCGGAATCGAAGGGCTATCTTGGCACGCACGGTTATCCCGCGAGCGATCCCGAACTCGATGGCATGTTCATCGCGTGGGGTTACGGCATCAAACCGGGCGCGCGGCTGGAGCGAATCTCAAATACGGATGTCGCACCGACGCTCGCGGAGCTGCTTGGCGTGCCGCTGCCGAATGTCGAGGGACGCCCGCTACGCGAGTTGCTGCGGTGAAATCGGAGTTCGTCGTAGAACGGACATTCCTGTCCGTTGAACTCCGGATTTACACCACCGCCTCGGCGTTCCAGTAAGCCTCCGCCACTTCCACATCTTCGGCCGACGGGCCGCACTCAGCCAGCAGCGGCACTTCCGGATTCCGGAAATCAATCTTCGCCAGCGCGAGGTAGTGATGGAACACGTCGGTGTTCTGGATGAAGCCCTGGAAACGCTCCGCGCCGGGGCCGACCGCCGCCAACGGGACGTAATCGGCCGTGTGCGAGCCGCTGGTCCAACCAATGCCGAGTTGGTTGCCAAGCAACTGGCCAAGCTGGATCACCGGCGAGCTCATGATGTCGTAAAGTGCGCGGCCCTTTTTGGCAAGGAACGGCGCGAACGCCGCCGCCTTCTCCGCCGGCACGTCGTAACCAGTCGCGTCGCGAATGATCGCCTGAATCTCGGCCGGATTCTCCTTCTTGCCCAGTTGCTTGAGAATCTCGGGGAAGGAACTCTTGACCTGCTTGACGTTCGCGAACAGCGGCGAGCTGTTGCCGTAATTCGCGCCCGTGCCGTTGAGACCGGGGTTGGCGTTGCCGTGATCGGTGGTCATGACGAGCAACGTGTCGGGGTGCCGCTGCTGAAATTCCACGCAAACGTCAATCGCCTCATCGAAGGCAATCTGGTCGCGCAGCGCCGCCGCCGCGTCGTTGTTGTGGCAGGCGTGGTCCACGCGGCCGCCTTCGACCTGCATGATGAAATGCTCCTCGCGCTCCAGTTTCTCCAGCGCCCGCCGTGTCATCGCGGCGAGCGTCGGCACCGCCGCCAGCGCCTTCGGATCGGCGACGTGATCAATCGTGTATGGCAAGTGACTCGGCGTGAAGATGCCCAGCCACCGTTTGTCGGCCGGCGCGCTCTTCAACGCCGCCGCGTCGTTCATGACCGCGTAGCCCGCGGCGCGATAGTCCGCCAGCAGGTCGCGCTTGTCCTTGCGCTTGGCGGGATCGAAAAAAGTCTGGCCGCCGCCCAAAAGAATCTCAATGCCGCGCTCCAGATATTGCACGGCGATAAAATCCGCCGCCTCGCGCTTCAAGCCGCTGGCTGCAAAACCGGCGGGCGTCGCGTGCGTGATTTCCGTGGTTGTCACGAGCGCGCGCTTCCAGCCGGCCTGGCCGAACAGTTCGTAAAGCGGCTTCAGCGCACGTCCGTCGGGTAGGATGTTTACCGTGCCGTTGACGATGCGCGAGCCGCTGCCCCAGCTCGACGAGGCGGCGGACGAATCCGTCACCAGCGAGTTCAGCGAGCGCATGTTCATCCACGCGGTGTGCGTGCCGGGCCGCCGGCAAAGTTCCCACCACGTCAATCCGCGCTGGCGCAGCAGATGCGAAAGATGGTCGGCGCACGTCAGCGTGCCCACACTCATGCCGTCGGCCACCAGATGAATGATGTGACGCGGCTGTTGCCCGTCGCGGGCGGGCGTGGCATCGGCTCCGCGCGCGAGATGCGGAAGAGCCACTGAGGAAGCGGCCAGCAAACCTGACCGGCCAAGGAAACGGCGCCGTGTAATCGTCATGGCGGCAATTTTACCGAAAGAAGTGCAGCGCCGCAAGCCAAGCTGCACGCCCTAATCTGGCTCTTGCGCGTCGCGCGGCGTTTCGGTATCGTCGCCGCACTTTATGAATCGAGATCACGTCAAACTTTTCATTCCGGGACCGGTGGAAGTCAGCGAGAAGACCTTTCGCGCCATGAGCAAGCCGATGATCGGCCATCGCGGCGCGGGATTTCAGGAGCTTTACGCGGCCATGCAGCCGAAGCTCCAGCAATTGCTCTACACCAAGAACCCCGTCTTCCTCAGCACTTCCAGCGCATGGGGCGTGATGGAGGCCTCCATCCGAAACCTCGTCGCCAAGCGCGTGCTTAACTGCTGCTGTGGCGCGTTCAGCGACAAGTGGAACGACGTCTCGCTGCGCTGCGGCAAGGAAGCCGATGCGCTCAAGGTCGCGTGGGGCGACCCGATCCTGCCTGAGTTGATCCGCGAGAAGCTCGCCACCGGCCGCTACGACGCGCTGACGCTGATTCACAACGAAACTTCCACCGGCTTGATGAACCCGCTGCCGGCCATCGCCGAGGTGGTGCGCCAGTTCCCCGACGTGATGTTCATCGTGGACAGCGTCAGCTCGATGAGCGGCGTGAAGATCGAGATGGACGCGCTGGGCATTGACGTGCTGCTCGCCGGCATGCAGAAGGCGTTCGCGCTGCCGCCGGGACTGGCGGTGTTCGGCGTCAGCGAGCGGGCGCTGAAGCGCGCGGAGTCGGTGCCGGGCCGCGGATATTATTTCGATTTCCTGGAGTTCAAGGTCAACCACGACAAGAACATGACGCCGAGCACGCCGGTGATTCCGCTCATCTACGCGCTCGCGGCCAAGCTCGACGACTTTTTTGCCGAGGGACTCGACGCCCGCTTCGCGCGCCACCATCAACTCGCCGGCATGGTGCGCGGCTGGGGCCAGCGCAACGGCATCGAATTGCTGCCCGCGCCCGCGTATCAATCCATCACCCTGAGCTGCTTCGACAACGGCGCGCGTGCCGGCGGCAAAGGCCGCCGAATTGACGTGCCGAAGTTCCAGAAGTTGCTCAAGGAGCGGCACAAGATTCTGATTGATGGCGGCTACGGCAAGATCAAGGGCCTGAGCTTCCGCATGGCGCACATGGGCGATGAGACAGTGGAAACGATCAACGAGCTGATCGCCGCGCTGGACGATTGCTTGAAGGCGCTGTAACGCGCCCGGCGGGGGGTTATTTTTTGCCGCCGCAGAGCCGCTCGACGAGCGCCTGCGCGGCGTCCATGCGGAACGGCTTGGTGAGGAACGAACGCGCGCCGGCCTGTTCGATCATCGCGGCGCGCTCATCCACAAGGTAACCGCTCATCAGCACGACCTTGGTTTGCGGCTGCGCCTGGCGCAGTTTTTTCGACACTTCCACGCCATTCATGCCGACCATGAAGAAATCCACGAAGGCGAGATCGAACGGCTGCTTGGCGGCCAGTTCCAGCGCCACATTGCCGTTGGGGGCGCACGACGTCATGTAACGCGGCGCGGGAAACATCTCGCGGAACACGTCGAAGATGCACGTATCGTCATCCACCACAAGAATCCTTATTCCTGCGGCCGGTGGCGCTTCCTGCCCGTTGGTTTGACCTGCGTCGTTCATGGCATCCTCCGTCCCGTTCCACTTGTATCGCGCGCCGCGGCGGGGTGGCAAGCGATATTGCTTCGAACCGTCATTTTTTCGCCATGTTTTTCCCTTGCCGGCTTCGCGAGCTTCCCCTAGCATCCGCGGCTCGCATCGAAAGGATAATCACTTGAACAACATACCGAATGACGTGAAGGACCTCGGCCTCGCAGCGGCCGGCAAGAACCGCATTGAGTGGGCTGACAACTACATGCCCGTGCTCAAGCTCATCCGCCAGCGCTTTGCCAAGGAAAAGCCCCTGCGCGGCAAGACGCTCGCCGCGTGCCTGCACATCACCACCGAGACCGCCAACCTCCTCCGCACCCTTCAGGCCGGCGGCGCTCGCGTCGTGGCCTGCGCGTCCAACCCCCTCTCGACGCAGGATGACGTGGCCGCCTCGCTCGTCAGCGACTACGGCATCAGCGTGTTCGCCATCAAGGGCGAAGACGGCAAGACCTACTACCAGCACATTCTCGCCGCGCTCGACGCCAAGCCCAACATGACCATGGACGACGGCGCCGACACCGTCGCGGTCCTCCACAAGGAACGCCGCCGCCAGCTCAAGGACATCATCGGCGGCACCGAGGAGACCACCACCGGCGTCATCCGCCTCAAGGCCATGGCCGCCGACAAGAAGCTCGCCTACCCGATCATCGCCGTGAACGACGCGATGACCAAGCACATGTTCGACAACCGCTACGGCACAGGCCAGAGCACGCTCGATGGCATCGTCCGCGCCACCAACGTCCTGCTCGCCGGTTCCGCCTTCGTCGTGGCCGGCTACGGCTGGTGCGGCAAGGGCCTCGCCATGCGCGCCGCCGGCATGGGCGCCCACGTCATCGTCACCGAGGTGGACCCGCTCAAGGCCCTCGAAGCGGTCATGGACGGTTTCACCGTCATGCCGATGGACCAGGCCGCGCCCATCGCCGACATCATCTGCACCGTCACCGGCGACATCTCCGTCATCGCGGAAAAACATTTCCGCCTCATGAAGAGCGGCGCCATCGTCTCCAACAGCGGCCACTTCAATGTCGAGATTGACATTGCCTCCCTGGAGAAGATGTCCAAGAGCAAGCGCACCATCCGCCCGTTCGTCGAGGAATACGTCACCCACGACAACCGGAAGATTTTCCTGCTCGGCGAAGGCCGCCTCATCAACCTCGCCAGCGCCGAAGGCCATCCGGCGGTTGTCATGGACATGAGCTTCGCCAACCAGGCTCTCTCCGCCGAATACATGGTCAAAAACGCGGCAAAGCTGAAGCCCGGCGTCTATTCGGTCCCCACGGACATTGACGAGAACATCGCCGCGCTCAAGCTCAAGGCCATCGGCGTGAAGATAGACACCCTCACCGCCAAGCAGCGCAAGTATCTGGCGAGCTGGGAAGAAGGAACCTGACAAGAGCTGATTGGCATCGCTTCAAGCAGTAACGCCGCAAGGAACTCATGAAGCGCGCCCTCATCACAGGCATTACCGGGCAGGATGGCTCCTACCTTGCTGAATTCCTTTTGGGCAAGGACTACGAAGTGCACGGCATTATCCGCCGCGCCAGCACGTTCAACACCGAGCGCATTGACCACCTCTACCAGGATCCGCACGTAAGCGGCACGCGACTGTTCCTGCACTATGGCGACCTCAGCGATTCGGTGAACATGGTCAAGCTGCTGCACACGGTACAGATGGATGAGATTTACCATCTTGGCGCGCAGAGCCACGTGCGCGTCAGCTTCGACATCCCCGAATACACCGCCGACACCACCGCCGTCGGCACCATCCGCATCCTGGAGGCGATCCGCGAGGCCGGTGTGCGGCCGCGGTTTTACCAAGCCTCCTCCAGCGAGATGTTCGGCAAGGTGGCGGAAATTCCCCAGCGCGAGACGACGCCGTTTCACCCGCGCAGTCCCTACGGCGTCTCGAAGGTGTTCGCCTACTGGGCAACGGTGAACTATCGCGAAAGCTACGACTTGTTCGCCTGCAACGGCATTCTTTTCAACCACGAGTCGCCCCGGCGCGGCGAGACGTTCGTCACGCGCAAGATCACGCGTGCCGTCGCCCACATCAAGGCCGGCCTCCAGAAGAAGCTCTACCTCGGCAACCTCGACGCCAAACGCGACTGGGGTTACGCCAAGGAATACGTCGAGGCCATGTGGTTGATGCTCCAACAGGACAAGCCCGACGATTACGTCATCGCCACGGGCGAGACGCACTCCATCCGCGAGTTCTGCCAGGAAGCCTTCGGCCACGCCGGCATGGACTGGCGGCAATACGTGGAGTTCGACAAACGCTACCTCCGCCCCGCCGAGGTGGACATCCTCATTGGCGACGCCTCCAAGGCGAAGCGCATCCTCGGCTGGGAGCCGCGGACGAAGTTCAAAAAACTGGCGCGGCTGATGGTGGACGCCGACATCAGGATGCTCGAAGATAAACTCGCCGGCCGCGTCGCCGCCGTAAACCCTGATCGGCACTGAACCATGGGCTTCTGGAACGACCAACGCGTCATTGTCACCGGCGGCGCAGGCTTCCTCGGCTCGTTTGTTGTGGACGGTCTGCGCGCCCGTGGCTGCACGCAGATCACCGTGCCTCGCAGCAGAGAGTGCGACCTCCGCGACCGCAGCGCCATCGCCCGGCTATTTGCCAACACCCGCCCCACCCTCGTCATCCACCTCGCCGCCACCGTCGGCGGCATCGGCGCCAACCGCGCCCATCCCGGCCGCTTCTTCTACGAGAACGCCATCATGGGCATCGAACTCATCGAGCAGGCGCGCCAGTTCCAACTCCCCAAACTCGTCGTCGCCGGCACCATCTGCGCCTATCCGAAATTCACGCCCGTTCCGTTCCGCGAGGAGGCGTTATGGAACGGCTACCCCGAAGAAACCAACGCGCCCTACGGCATCGCCAAGAAAGCGTTGCTGGTCCAGTGCCAGGCCTACCGGCAGGAATTCGGCCTCAATGCCATCTATCTGCTTCCTGTCAACCTTTACGGTCCTCGCGACAACTTCGAGCCGCAAAGCTCCCATGTCATCCCCGCCATCATTCGAAAATGCGTCGAGGCGCGCGCGCGCGACGATGCGTTCATCGAATGTTGGGGCACCGGCAAGGCCACGCGCGAATTCCTCTACGTGGCCGACTGCGCCGAAGGCATCCTGCTCGCTGCCGAGCACTACAACAACCCCGACCCCGTCAATCTTGGTTCAGGCAGTGAAATCTCCATCAAAAACCTGACCGAACTGATCGCCCGGCTGACACGCTTCACCGGCGAAATCCGCTGGGACCCCACCAAGCCCGACGGGCAACCCCGCCGTTGTCTCGACACACAAAAAGCACAGAAAGAGTTCGGCTTCCGCGCCAGCACGCCGTTCGAAACCGGCCTTTGCGAAACCATCGCGTGGCATGAGCAAAACCGCGGTGGCTCAACGGCGTAGCGCTCAACCCGCCATCTCTTCCAACACGCGCTTCGCCGCTTCCGGCGGATTCGGTGCGTCAAGAATTGGCCGGCCAATGACAATGTAATCCGCGCCAGCCCTCACCGCGTCGCGCGGGGTGACGATGCGGCTCTGGTCGCCCTTTTCGCTCCACGCGGGACGGATGCCGGGACAAACAAGCTTGAAATCCGCGCCCAGCTCGCGCTTGAGCGCGGCGGCTTCGCGGGCGGAGCAGACGACGCCGTCGAGGCCGCTATGCTTGGCCGAGCGCGCGAGTTTCAGCACGTCGGCCTCGGTCGCGGGCTGGCTGGTGAGAATGGTGACGGCAATGACGATCGGGCGCGTGGCGACGGCTGTCCCGCCTGCAGCCGGTTTCTGTCCAGGGTCTCCGGCAACGTGGCCGGGCGGGATGACAATCTCTCCCCAATGGATATTCCGTTGTGCGGCGGCGACCGCCGTTCGCATCATGGCCTCGCCGCCGGAGGCGTGGACGTTGAACATCTCGACGCCAAGGGCGGCGGCGGACTCGGCGGCGCCGGCGACGGTGTTGGGGATGTCGTGGAACTTCAGGTCGAGGAAGACCTTGCCGCCGCGGGCGCGAATCTCGCGGATGACGGCGGGGCCGGCGGCGGTGAAAAGCTGGAGGCCGACCTTGAACCAGCGCACGCTGTCGGCGAGCTGGTCGAGCACGCGGCTGGCTTGCGCGAGGTCCGGCACATCCACGGCGACGATGAGTTCAGTGGGCATGGGGGGCGAGGTTAGGAGAAATCGTTTGCCGATGCAAGCGGGCGCGTGATAGCGTGCGGCCATGATTCGACTGTTGCTGATGACCCTTATGCTTTGCCTGGCTGCGCCGGCATGGGCGCAGGTCTCTGTCCGGCTGGATTTCGGCCGCGAACGGTTCCTGCTCTACGAATCGATTATCGCCACGGTGGAGATAAACAATTACGCGGCAAGCGAACTGCGGTTGGTGGACGAAGAGGCCACGCCGTGGCTGCGGTTCGAGATCATGCGCCCCAACGCCGAGCACATCGAGACGGTCGGCCCTGGTTTTCTGGCTGGCGCGGCGACGCTCGCCAGCGGACAGAGCGCCGCCAGGGCGGCGGACCTCGTGGCCTATTACAAAGTTCGCGAGCCCGGCAAATACCGCATCCGCGCGCTGGTCAAGGTGGCGGGCTACAGCGGGACGTTTGCGTCCGGCCAAAAAGTCATCGAAGTCGTCTCCGGCCGGCAACTGGTGACAAAGACCCTGGGTGTGAAGGACGAGACGGGCAAGGAGACCATGCGCACCTACTCGGTTCTGGAAGTGCTGATGGATCAGCAGGTCTGGCTCTACACCCGCGTTGAAGACGCGCAGGCGGGTCACGTCTACGGCGTTGTCCCGTTGGGCGAATGGGTCACGTTCAGCAGTCCGAAGGTGGACGCGGACAAGGACGGCAACTTCCACGTGCTGCACCAGTCGCAGCCGCGGCAATATCACTACTCGGTCATCTCGCCGAAAGCCACCGTCGTGAAACGCGAAACCTTCACCAATTTCAATTCTGTTCCCGACGTCAAGCGCACGGAGGACGGCCACGTGAAGGTCGTCGGCGGCGAAGCCGTGGGCCGTTCCCGCAGCCCGCAGCCACCCACGTCGCCTTGACGAACAGGGTTCTTCGCTGTTTCCAGCGGAAGGGCAACGTGTGGAAACTCCAAGCTCCGAGCTTTCGTGGTTGAGCAACGCCCCCGGCCACCGCTCGGTTTTCCAAGCCCCCGCAAGCTCGCCAGCCTTGGCAGCCCCTTGGGGTTTGGAGTTTGGAGCTTCTTTGGAGTTTGGGGGTTGAAGCTTGGAACGTCCAGCTTCACCCACTGACAAGACAATAGCGGGGAGCCACGAACGGCCTCAGAAAGAATTCTGCTCGCGGCGGTTATCTCCTTGACGGGTGGCGGGCCAGCCCCTACAAAGAGGACGGTATGTTGGCCGGAATGTGCTGTGCGGCATCGCGGCCGGCAAGAAGCGTTGGTCAAAATGATCAGATGGTCGTCAACACCGGCCGCGGCGAAGCATGTTAATATTAAGCAAATTCTTAGGGTTATTCTCGAACGACATCGGGATTGATTTGGGGACCGCGAACTCCGTGGTTTATGTCAAAGACCACGGCATTGTTTTGCGCGAACCCAGTGTCGTTGCGATCCAGGCGGGCACCAACAATGTCCTCGCAGTTGGCGAGGAAGCCAAGCGGATGGTGGGCCGCACCCCCGGCAGCATTGTGGCCATCCGTCCGATGAAAGACGGCGTAATTGCCGACTTCGAGATCACCGAAAGCATGCTGCGCTACTTCATCCGCAAAGTCCACAACCGGCGCTCCATGGTGGCACCGCGGGTGATCGTGGCGGTGCCGTCGGGCATCACGGAGGTGGAGAAACGGGCGGTCAAGGATTCGGCGACTCACGCCGGCGCCCGCAAGGTCTATCTGATCGAAGAACCGATGGCCGCGGCGATCGGCGTCGGCATGCCGGTGCAGGAACCGGCAGGGAACATGATCGTGGATATAGGCGGAGGCACGACCGAAGTCGCCCTGATCTCGCTGGCTGGCATAGTGTTCAGCCGCAGCATCCGGGTGGCGGGCGATGAACTGGATGAGGCGATCATCCAATACATGAAGCGTGCCTATAATTTGATGGTAGGCGAACGCACGGCGGAGGAGATCAAGATCCGGATCGGGTCGGCTTTTCCGCTGGAGCAGGAAATGACGCTGGAGGTCAAAGGGCGCGATTTGGTCGCGGGACTGCCCAAGACACTTACCGTTACGTCACAGGAGATTCGCGAAGCACTATTGGATCCGGTTTCCCAGATTGTCGAGAGCGTGCGCATCGCGTTGGAACGCTGCCCGCCCGAACTCGCGGCTGACCTCGTGGACCGAGGCATCATGCTGGCGGGCGGCGGCGCGTTGCTGCGCGGCGTGGACAGGCTCTTGGCCGAAGAAACCGGCTTGCCCGTTCATATTGCGGACGACCCGCTCAGCGCCGTCGCTGAGGGAACCGGCCGTGTGCTTAACGAGCTTCAGTTCCTCGAAAAAATCTCCGCCACCAACCGTATCTGACCGGCCTTCCCGCCGGCCGTGCCGCCCGATGTTGTATGCAATCGCCCGCCGAAGGGACGCGACAGTTCCCGCCTGAGAAGGCATGTTACGACGAAGCTATTTGGCGTTGCTTGGCACGATTATTCTGAGCCTGGTGCTTTACTTTGCGCTGCCCGCGGGGGTGTCGCTGAAGGTGAAGTCACTGGCCACCGGGCTTTTCTCACCGATGCTGGAGATGAGCGCGGCAGTGCACCATTGGTGGAACGTCTCCCGTCAGGAAGTGCAATCGCGCACCACTCTCCTCCAGGAAAACCACGAACTGCGCGAGCGGCTCGCGCTTCAGATGCAGGACCGGCTGCGGCTCACCGAACTCGAAGACGAGAATCGGCGGCTTCGCGACATGGCCGGGTTTCGGCAAGCGGCCGGCCCGCGCCTCACGCCCGCGCATATCACCGGCCGCGACCCGTCGAACTGGTGGAAGACCGTCCTCCTCGATGTCGGCTCCGACCAGGGCGTCGGCGAAAATTGTGCCGTCGTGACCACCGCCGGCTTGGTTGGCAAAACCGTTTCCGTCACGCGGACCGGTTCCCGCGTGCTGCTGATTGTGGACCCAAACTGCAAAGTCGCCGCGCTGATCCAGGAGACGCGCGATCCCGGCATCGTCGAAGGCATCTTCGAGGGTGTCGGCAGCACCCCGGCGTGCCGGATGGATTTTATCGGCCGCGACGCCAAGGTTCTGGCCAATCAGACCGTCATCACCAGCGGTTTGGGCGGCGTCTATCCGAAGGGCATCCGCATCGGTGCGCTGGAACCGGCGGTGCTCAACGAATCCGGCCTTTACAAAAGCGCGCGCCTCAAACCCGCGGCGGACTTGAACCGTCTCGAAGAAGTCTTTGTGATTTGCCGGTGAAATGACAAAAACCTTTTTATTTCTGTCGGTGGTGGTGGCCATGGCGCTCCAGTGCGTGCTGGCCGCCGTGATCAACCTGGCCGGCGTGAAGCTCGACTTGATGCCGGCCGTGGTGGTCTTCGCGGCGCTCTATGCATCCTGGCGTCGCGCGATCTTCGTGGCGGTCGCCGGCGGCCTGCTCCTGGACGCGCTTTCGTTCCAGCCGCTCGGCCTGAGTGTCGCGCCTCTCGCCATCGCCGCCGCCGCGATCAATCATTTCCAGCGCGTGCTTTACCGGGATAACATGCTGCTGCATGCCGCGCTCGGTGGAGCGACTTCGCTGGCCGCGTCGCTCTGGACCTGGATGCTGCTGCGGTTCACCGCCACCCCCCTGCCCTTTCAGTTCGGCATTGTTGGAAAAATCGGGCTCATTGCATTGCTCGCAGCGGTGGGAACGCCCCTCCTTCTCTCGTTACTCAACCACGCCGCGCGTCTGGCCCGCCAAGGGACGGACGATGAGGAAATGGAGGTTTTCTAAATGCGGCAACTCTGGCGCGACATTTTCCGGCGGGAAGAAGGACGGCTGATGTTGCTCGGTCTGGTTATCGTCGCCTGCCTGTCCCTGTTGGCCGCGCAGCTTTTCCAACTCCAGGTCGTGCAGAGCGCGCAATTCGACGCCAGCCAGGAACGCCAGAGCCAGCGGCTCGTCGAGCTTCCCGCCGTGCGCGGGCTGATCTACGACCGCAACGGCATCTGTCTTGCCGACAGCCGGCCGAGCTTCGACGCGGTGATCTACCTCGACGAACTTTACGACGAGTGGCGGACGAAAATCCGCCAGGAGGTCCGCCGTCACGGCAAACGGCTCGAACCCGGTCGTCGCGACCAGTTGCTGATCGAGTTGGTTCACGAAAAAGCGGACACTTTCGGCCGGCTTGTCGGGGCGCGCCCGCAGTTGGATGACCGCGCCATCCGCGTGCACGCCGCGGACCTGCGCCCGCTGCCGCTCGTGCTGTTTGCCGACCTGAGTGAAACGGCCGTCGCCATCGCCAACGAACACTTCCCGTTGCCCGCCGGCGTGGCCATCGAGGTCAACCCCATCCGCCGTTACCGTTACGGCTCGCTCGCGGCGCATGTGCTCGGCTACGTCCGCTGCAGCAAACCGACCCTGGACACCGAGCAGGGCGTCCCCACGTTCACCCAACCCGAGGTGAGCGGCGTCAGCGGACTGGAGATAAAGTTCGACGAGGAACTGCGCGGCCGCGCCGGATCGCGGACCATTCTCATCAACGCGCGCGGCTACAAGGAGCGCGACCTCGGAGGGCATCCGGCAGAACCGGGCCACGATCTGGTGCTCTCGCTGGACGCGCGCTGCCAGCAGGCCGCCGAGCAGGCGCTCGCCGAACACGTCGGCGCCGCCGTGGTGCTGGATCCAAACAATGGCGACGTGCTGGCGCTGGCCTCGAATCCCACCTTTGACTTGAACCGCTTTATTCCGCACATCCGCCCGCAGGACATGGAGGCGTTGTTGAAGGATCCCTCCAAGCCGCTGGCCAACCGCGCCGTCAGCGAGCAATACGCGCCCGGCTCCACCTTCAAGCTCGTCGTCACGCTGGCGGGTCTGGATTGCGGCAAGCTCTCCCCCTCCTCGTCCGCGTTCTGCACCGGCCAGGTGGAAGTCGGCGGCCAGATGAAAAAATGCTGGATCAAAGCCAAAGGCGGCCAGCACGGTCAGGTGAACCTGCGCGCCGCGATTGTCCACTCGTGCAACATTTTCTTTTATGAGCACGGCATGGACATCGGAATGGCATCGATCGTCGCGATGGCGAAGCAGCTTCATTTGGGCGAGCAAACCGGCATCCTGCTGCCGCACGAAGCGCGAGGCCATCTTCCCGATCTTGCCCGCCACCATTACCGGCCTGCGGAAACCGCCAACGTCGCCATCGGCCAGGGCGAGATTGACACCACGCCGCTGCAAATGGCGTGCGTTGTCGCGACCATCGCCAACGGAGGCACGGTGTTCGCTCCGCGATTGGTCAAGAGCATCCAGCAACCCGGCAAGGACGGCGGCAGCACGGCGGTTTATGAATTTCCTGCGCGCGAGGTCGGCCGGCTTTCCTTGCGACCGCAATTAATGGAACTGGTGCGTCAAGCCATGCGCGGTGTCGTTCAGGACTCCGACGGCACCGGCAAGAAAGCGGGCTGCCCCGGTATCGAGGTCGCCGGCAAAACGGGCACCGCCCAGGTGATGGACACGCATGCCAACATCATCGGCCACCGCGCCTGGTTCGTCAGTTTCGCGCCCTACCAGAATCCCAAATACGCGCTGGCGATCATGCTGGAGGACGGCGACAGCGGCGGCCAGACTGCCGCGCCGGTGGCGGGGAAAATTTACGCGCACCTTTTCGGCGTCAACGACAAGCCGGCCGCCGCCCCGCACAAACCCAAGCCACTCACGGCGTCCATAGGAGGCACGCGCCCGCTATGACGCTGAAAACAACGCCTTGGGCCATATTCAAACACCTGTCGTGGGTGTCGCTTGCGGCGATGATCGGACTGGCGGTCTTCGGCGTGTTCGCCATTTACAGCGCGACGTATCGCGGCGAAGACCTGCCGAACGCGCCGTTTTACTGGCTGCAAGCCATCTGGATCGGCGCCGGCCTGGTGGCTTTCGTAGCGGCGGTGGCGATTGATTACCGCCAGATCGGCAAATGGACCTGGGTGCTCTACAGCATCTGCGTCCTCTTGTTGGTGATCGTGCTGGGCCGCCACGCGGAACGCTACGGCGCCGGGCGCTGGCTCGGCATCAAGGGCTTCGGCATTCAGCCGAGCGAGTTCGCCAAAATCGGCCTCGCCTTCGCGCTGGCGTATTTTCTAAGCAACCCCGACCGCGACGTGCGCAGTTTCAAGACGCTCGTCCTTTGTCTGTTGATGCTCGGCATCACGATGGGCTTGATCCTGCTGCAACCGGACCTCGGCTCCGCGCTGGTGCTGCTGCCAATGGCGGCGGCGATGCTGTTTGTCGCGGGGATTCCGCTGCGCTACTTCACCGCCGCGCTCATCGCCGCGGCCATCTTCGGCTCGGTGTTGTATGTGAATCTGCTCGGCTACGAGGCGGCGAGCCAGCGGTTGCACGCGGCCGCGCCCAACAAAGAGACCTATACGCGGCAAGTGTTCGCGCTCGAACGGAAATTTATCCTGAAGCCCTATCAATGGGAGCGCATTCTCGTTTTCCTAAATCCCGAGCGCGATCCTTACGGCTGGGGCTGGAATCTGCGCCAGTCGCAGATTGCCGTCGGTTCCGGCGGCGTCGTCGGCAAGGGCTGGCTCCAGGGCACGCAAAACGTGCTCGGCTTCCTGCCGCGGCAGGTGGCGCCCAACGATTTTATTTTCTCGGTGATAGCAGAGGAAGGCGGCTTTGCCGCCGGAGTGCTGGTGTTGATCGCCTACGCGGTGCTGCTGCTGAACGGGCTATGGACAGCCCTGTCGGCGCGCGACCGCCTTGGTCGCCTGTTGGCGACGGGGATCACCGTCATGTTGCTGTGTCACGTATTTGTGAACATGGGCATGACGATCGGCGTGGTGCCGATCACCGGCGTGCCGCTGCCATTGCTGAGTTATGGGGGGTCGTTCGTCCTGAGCACCATGGTTGCCCTTGGCATCCTGCAAAATGTCCGTGCGCGACGAACGATGTATTAACCGAAACAACAAAGAACCGCATCATGAATGATCCAAGACCACAACACCAACCGCAGGCGCAGCCGCGGCAGCAACAACAGCAGCCGCCGCCGCGCAAGGAGCCTTTCCTTAGTCGCAGCGTGTCGCACATCAAGCGCATTGCGAACAACATGATTGACAGGCTTGTCGGGCGCCGCCCGACTTCCAACAAGGAAATCATCATCAACGCCGAGCCGCTGGAAACCCGCGTCGCGGTGATGGAAAACAACCAGCTCGAGGAACTCTCCGTCGAGCGCACCACCGAGGAGCGATTCGTCGGCTCGATCTACAAGGGCCGGATTAAAAACCTGGAGAACGGCCTGAAGGCCGCCTTCGTGGACATCGGCGGCGAGAAGAACGGCTTCCTCCACTACTGGGACATCATGCCCGCAGCGCTCGATTCGAGCATCGAGGCCGTGGACCGCGGCGGCAAACGCCGCGAGCCGCCCCGGCAGCGCATCACGCAACGCGACATCCCGAACCTCTACCCTCCCGGCAGCGAAATTGTCGTTCAAGTGACCAAGGGGCCCATCGGCACCAAAGGCCCGCGCCTGACCACCAGCATCAGCCTGCCCGGTCGCTACCTCGTGTTGATGCCATTTAGCGATCAAAGCGGCATCTCGCGCAAAATTGAGGACGACCGTGAGCGGCAGCGCCTGCGGAAAATTCTTCGCTCGCTCTCCATCCCGGAGGGCATGGGCGTCATCATCCGCACCGTCGGCGAAGCCCAGAAGCAACGGTACTTCGTCCGCGATCTGCACCTGCTGCTGACGGCGTGGCGCCAGGTGGAGGAACAGATCAAGGCCAAGCCCGCCCCTTCCTGCGTCTATCAGGAACCCGACTTGATCGAGCGCACCGTGCGCGATTTCCTCACCGAGGACATCAGTCGCATCGTCGTGGACAACGACAAGCAGGCCGATCGCATCCGCGACATGATCGGCCAGATCAGCCGCCGCTCCCGCAACAAGGTCAAGGCCTACACCGACCCGGAACCGATCTTCGAGAAGACCGGCGTCGAAAAACAAATCGAGCAGGCGTTCCGCCGCCAGGTCTGGCTCAAGTGCGGCGGCTACATCGTCATTGATGAAACCGAGGCGCTCATCTCCATTGACGTGAACACGGGCCGTCACAAGCCCGGCCGCGACCAGGAGCAGACCATCCTCCAGACCAACATGGAGGCCGCCGCGGAATCCTGCCGCCAGTTGCGCCTGCGCAACATCGGCGGTCTCGTCGTGGTGGACTTCATTGACATGAAGAACCGCAAGCACCAGCACCAGGTCTATCAGCGCATGCGCGATGGCGTCCGCCGCGACCGCGCCAAGACCCACATCCTGCCGATCAGCCAGCTCGGCTTGCTGGAAATGACGCGGCAGCGCCAGACCGAGAGCGTCATCTCCGCCACGTTCGAGGATTGCCCCTACTGCAAGGGCCGCGGCATGGTCAAGAGCGCCCTCTCCATGTCGGTGGAAATCCAGCGCAAGATCAGCGAGGTGCTGCGCCGCCACAGCCCCGAGCGGTTCGACCCGGAGAACCCGCCGGACTTCCAGTTGTGCGTCTATGTCCACACCGATGTGCTCCAGCGCCTGCGCAATCAGGACGAGCACCTGCTCATCGATCTGGAAAAGAAGTTTTACGGCAAGCTCAGCTTCCGGGCCGATCCGACCTTCCACCTCGAACAGTTCAAGATCGTCAACGTCAAGACGAACGAAGAACTCAAGTAGCCGTCCGACCAACCTCAACCCATGCCCGCCACCGTCGCGAATCTCGCGGCGGTGGCGGCTTGGTGTTTGTACGATTCCTCCACTGTGGATCCTCACGCGGGTCCTCCACACTTTTATCCCTCCATGATACTTTTGGACTGTTGAGCATGACGTCCATCACAGGCAGAAAATAGAGATGAAGAGCAAGGAACACGCTATTGGGAAGCTCCCACCATGAATCCGCCATCTAACAAGCTCAGCCGACGCCAACTGTTGCGAGCGGCGGTTGTCATCTTCGCTGCCCGACGGCCCCGGATTGCAATGGGCAGTACGAGTGAAGAAAAGCTGCCGCCGATCCGGCAGGTCACGTCCGGCCCTAGATTCCATTGGTTTGGCTACTACGACAAGTTACAGTTCGACCCCACAGGGCGCTATTTGTTGAGCATGGAGGTTGATTTTGAGCACCGATCGCCTCGACCGGACGACGTGGTCAAGGTGGGCATGATCGACCTTGCGGATGGCGACCGATGGATCGAGTTGGACCAGACGACAGCATGGTGCTGGCAACAGGGGTGCATGTTGCAGTGGCTGCCGGGATCGGCCTCTGAAATTTTGTGGAACGACCGCGATGGCGACCACTTCGTGTGCCACATCCTGGACGTCAAAACCCGGACGAAGCGAACCATCCCTCACCCGGTTTACACAGTCAGTCCTGCCGGTCGCTGGGCTGTGGCCCCTGATTTTGGACGGCTCAACGATATGCGTCCCGGCTATGGTTACCCGGGCGTCCCGGATTCACATCGGGATGAGTTGACTCCCAGGGATTCGGGCATATACCGGATTGACCTGGCAACCGGCCGACAGGAATTGATCATCCGACTGGCCGATGTCGCCCGAATCCCGCATCCGCGCGGGGACTTGTCGGGCATGAAGCATTACTTCAATCACCTGCTGGTCAACCCGGACGGCACACGGTTCGAGTTTTTCGATCTTTGGATGGACGGCAAAAAGATGATCGCCCGTATGCTCACCGCGGCGGCGGACGGCACGGACGTGCGCATGCTCGACCCCACAGGCGATACGTCGCACTTTTTCTGGCGCGACCCGAAACACATCCTGGCTTGGAGTTCGCAGCCGCAAGGCGATGGCTTCTACCTGTTTGAAGACAAGACGGGGGGCACCGTGGAACAAATTGGCAAGGGCGTGATGCTGCCCGAAGACGGTCATTGCACCTATCTTCCCGGCAATCGCTGGATTTTGTGTGATACCTACCCCGACCGGCAGCGTTATCAGAACGTCTACCTATACAACATCGCCCTCAACCAGCGCGTGCCGCTGGGCCATTTCTATTCGCCGCCCCGATACGGCGGCGAGTGGCGTTGCGACACCCATCCCCGCTTCAGTCCCGACGGTCGCAGCGTGGTGATTGACTCGCCCCACACCGGTCAAGGCCGGCAGTTGCACTTGATTGACATCCGCCGACTGATTCAAGACCGCGACTAACCACTACATGGCCCACGCGATCCCGAAAAAGCGGCGGGGAAAACTTTCCTGAAGTGCCGGTGTTGAACACATCAGTGCTGCACAATTCCAAAACCAAGGAGAAAACAAGCAACCATGATCCAACAAACGTTTTTGCGGACAAAGCATCCCAAAAATGCAATGTCACTGTCCTTGCGAATCCTGTTCATCGCCACCGTTGTTGTTTTCTCCCTCGCCGTTGGATCTGCCGCTTGTCTGGCGGCCACCACGCTCTATGTGTCCACGAATGGCAACGACGCCTGGTCGGGCACACTACCCGAGCCCAACACAGCAAAAAACGACGGCTCCTTTGCCACCTTCACCCGCGCCCGCGAAGAGATTCGCCGGATCAAGAAGAAGAGCGGTTTGCCCGACGACGGCATCGTCGTGGAAATTCGTGGCGGCGAACACCGATTGACCTCACCCCTCTCGTTGTCGGCTGAAGATTCAGGCGCCGCAGCCTCGCCGATCGTCTGGCGCGCGAGAGCCGGCGAAAAGGTCCGGATTACGGGAGGCGTGCAGGTGACGGATTTCAAGCCGGTCACCGATCCGGCGGCGCTCCAGCGAATCGACGCATCAGCCCGCGGCCACGTGCTCCAGGCCGATCTGAAAGAACTGGGTGTCAAGAAAATCGGCCAGGCCGTGGGCGCGCCGAACGACTGCCGGCTGGAGTTGTTCTTCAACGACCAGCGCATGACCCTGGCGCGCTGGCCCAACGCGGACGCGTTCACCCGCGTCCAGGATGTGGATGAACCGGCGGGTGATACAACCCAATCCAAACCTGGCAAACCGCGCACCACGCAAGCCGGACGTTTCCTCTACGAAGGCGATCGTCCCAACCGCTGGACCGGCGAAAAGGACATCTGGCTCCACGGCTTCTGGTATTTTGAATGGGATGAGTCGCGCGAGAAGGTGGAGTCCATTGACACGGCACGCCATGTCATCACCCTCGCCGCGCCGTGCTATTCGCGCCGGTTCAAGCAGGGACAATGGTATTATGCGTACAATCTCCTGCCGGAACTCGATACGCCGGGCGAGTGGTATCACGACCGGGCGACGAACATCCTCTACTTCTGGCCGCCCGCGCCACTCAATGAGGCTAGGGCCGTCGTGTCGGTGGCTTGGGGGCTGGTTTTCATGCTCGACGCCACGCATGTGACTTTCCGTGATTTGTCGTTTGAGACGTGTCAGGGCACGGCGATCAGCGCCAAGAACGCCGACGATATCCAAATCCTCGGCTGTACGATCCACAACATGGGCCTGTGGGCCATCGACTTGCGGGGCCAGAATTGCCGGGTCGCCGGCTGCGACATGTATGAGATGGGCCACGGCGGCGTCCATCTAACCGCTGGAGACCGCAAGACCCTCATCCCGGGCAGGATCGTCGTGGATAACAATCACTTCCATCATTACGGCTGCTGGAAACACATGGTGACACCCGCCATCAAAATGAACGGTGTCGGCAATGTCGCCAGTCACAACCTAATCGACAATGCGCCGCACCAGGCGATCTATTGGACCGGCAACGATCACCTGATCGAGTTCAATGAGATCCACAGCGTCTGCTACGAGGCGAACGACGGCGGTGCGATCTACGCGGGCGAGGATTGGACGCAGCGCGGCACGGCGGTCCGCTACAACTACATCCATCATTTGGCGGGTTTCGAGGGAAAGGGCTGCCTCGGCGTTTATCTCGACGACGAACTCAGCGGCATCGAAGTCAGCGGCAACCTTTTCTACAAGGTAACAAATGCTTGCAACGCGGAAAAACCAGCCGTGTCCACTTGTGGACGGGACTGTACGTTCGCCAACAACATCTTTGTTGACTGCCATCCCGCAGTAGATGTGTCCACCCGTCACGCCGAGTGGTTCGACCGGTTGAAAGCGAAGCTGGACCTGATGCCTTACAAGGAACCTTTGTGGGCCGGTCGCTATCCCAAGCTGGTCAACATTCTTGACGATGATCCGTTGTTGCCCAAGGGCAACGTCATTGCCCGCAACATCTGTGTCGGCGGCGTATGGGCCAGCCTTGTGAAGGAGGCTGAACCGCTGGTGAAGTTTCAGGACAATCTGATCAACCAGGACCCGCATTTTGTTGACGCCGAGCACGCCAACTTCCAACTCAAAGATGATTCGCCGGCATGGAAGCTGGGCTTCCAGCGACTCCCGCTGGAGAAGATCGGGCTGTATCAGAGTCCGGAGCGCGCCTCCTGGCCGGTCAGCCACTCCATCCGCCCCGCCCCGGTGCCGGGCTGGTGTTCAGGCACTGAGCCCCAGCGTTGAAGCCTGACACAGGTCTTGCCTCCACAGGAAATCGGGATAGGCGTTCGCCCGAACGCTCGTTTCAACTCGCTCCCAGCCTGTCCCGCTGATTAAGCCTCACTTTGGCTTGAAACACTTGGTTCAAACCGTCAAACCGGGCCAAAATAGCACACTTAAAATGTGACGGAATGACCGAAGACAAAAAAACTGTCACTTGCCTGCTATTTTGCTCCAGCACAGGTCTTCGATGGCCGACGGTTTCTGATAGAACCGGTTGCGCGGTCAGCCCCAAAGATCTTCGGGGCCAGGACTGTGCTACGAGTTATGTAACAAGGACATGCAAACACAATGTGCCCGTGCTTGACCGGGTGGCAAGTCGCCTCTAGAGTCGTCGGTTTGATTCAGAAAACGTTGAAAGGATATTTATGTCAGAAACAGGCGAGTCAGCCCTGCCGGTGCAGGTGACCATTGAAAATCTAGGCCCCTGCCGGCGGTTGTTGAAGATTGAGCTGCCCACGGCCAGTGTGGACGCGGAGTTTGAGCGCGTCGCGAGCGATTACACGCGTTATGCGCGGCTGCCGGGGTTCCGCCCCGGCAAGGCGCCGCGCGCCATCGTGGAGAAGCGCTTCGCGGGCGATATCGAGCAGGAAGTGCAACGCGCGCTCATCCCGAAGGCCTACCGCCAGGCGCTCGACAACCAATCGCTGCGGCCCGTCGGCTATCCCGACATCAAGGACGTGCAGTTCGGCCGCGGCAAACCGCTCGCCTTCACCGCCGAGTTGGAGACCGAGCCGGAGTTCGCGCTGCCGGACTACAAGGGCATCGCCGTGAAGCGGCAGAAGGTGGAGGTCACGGACGAGGACGTGACCAAGGCGTTGGAGACGCTGGCCGAGCAACGCGCCGAACTCACCGATGTCACCGGCCGACCGGTGGCGATGGAGGATTTCGCCGTCGTCAATTTCACCGCCGTCAGCGAGGGCAAGCCCCTGGCGGAGATCGCGCCCGAGGCGAAGGCGGTGGCGGAGCGGCAGAACCTGCTGCTGTTGATGAGCGCGCAGTCGTTCGTGCCCGGTTTCTGCGAGCAACTCGTCGGCGCAGCCGTCGGCGACAAGCGGCAGGTGCAGGTGGATTTTCCGGCCGACTTTCAGGTGCAGCCGCTGGCCGGCAAGAAGGCGACGTATTTCGTGGACGTGGTCGGCATCAAGGCAAAGAAGATGCCGCCCATTGACGACGCCTTTGCCGCGTCGTTCGGCGAGGGCCTGACGCTGGAGAAGCTCAAGGAGGCTGTGAAGATCGACATCGCCCGCGAGCGCGAGCGTTCCGCCGCCAACGACGAGAAGAACCAGATCGTCGAATTCCTGCTCTCCCGCACCACGGTGGATTTGCCGCCCGCGATGCTCGCCGCCGAGACGCGCAGCGCCATCCAGAACATGGTCCAGGAAAACACCGCCCGCGGTGTCACGCGCGAGACGCTGGTGGAAAAGAAGGACGAAATCTTCCAGTTCGCCAGCAAGAGCGCCAACGACCGGCTCAAGGCGTCGTTCATCCTCGGCAGAATCGCCGGTCAGGAGAAGATCGCCGTGACGCAGCCCGAGTTGGACCAGCGCGTCGCCTTCCTCAGCCATCGCCACAACATCCCCTACCCCAAGCTCCGCAAACAACTCGAAGAACGCGGCGGCATTCACGAGATCGAGGAGGAAATCCTCATCGGCAAGACCCTTGAATTCCTCCTCACCAATGCTAGTGTCACCCAGCAATAGGGCACCAACATGAACGAATCCAACCAGATTCTTATCCCGATGGTGGTCGAGCAGACCGGCCGCGGCGAGCGCGCCTACGACATTTATTCGCGGCTGATGAAGGATCGCATCGTCTTCATCGGCACGGCCGTGGACGACCACGTCGCCAACATCATCATCGCCCAGCTTCTGTTCCTCCAAATGGAGGACCCAAAGAAGCCGCTGCACGTCTATATCAACTCCCCCGGCGGCAGCGTTACCGCGGGTCTGGCGATTTACGACACCATGCAGTACATGACCACGCCGGTGAACACCTACTGCATCGGCCAGGCCGCCAGCATGGGCGCGGTGTTGCTCGCAGCCGGCACGAAAGGCCACCGGTTCTCGCTGCCCAACGCCCGCATCATGATCCATCAGCCCTGGGGCGGCATGGAGGGCACGGCCACCGACATCAGCATCCACGCAAAGGAAATCCTCAAGACCAAGGACCGGCTCAACGAAATCCTCGCTCACCACACCGGCAAGTCCGTCGAAGATGTCGCCAAGGACAGCGATCGGGATTTCTTCATGAGCGCCGAGGAGGCGAAAGCCTACGGCCTCGTGGACGAGGTGGTAAAGTCCCGCCGCGAAATCGTGCCGGACGAAGCGGAAAAGAAGTAAACGTTGTAGATTGCTCCATGGCCAAGTCTTCTGCCAACCTGACGATGTGCAGCTTCTGCGGCAAGGGCCACGGTGAGGTCAAAAAACTCATCGCCGGCCCCGGTGTCTTCATCTGCGACCAGTGCATCCTTGTCTGCAAGACCATCCTCGACAAGGAACTGGGCGCGGAGATCAAGACCGCCGACGCGCCACTGCGTCAGTTCAAACTGCCGAAACCGGCCGAGATCAAGCACCAACTCGACCAGTTCGTCATCGGCCAGGATGAAACCAAGAAATCCCTCGCCGTCGCCGTCCGCAATCACTACAAGCGCATCCAGCAGAAACACAAGCCCGACGCCGACGCCCCGGCCGAGGAGAAACACGCCGGCCATCGCAACAACCACCACGACGTCGAGATCGAGAAGAGCAACATCCTCCTCATCGGCCCGACCGGCAGCGGCAAGACGTTGCTGGCCCGCACGCTCGCGCGGCTGCTGGAAGTGCCCTTCGCCATCGCCGACGCCACCACGCTCACCGAGGCCGGCTACGTCGGCGAGGACGTGGAGAACATCATCCTGCGCCTGCTTCAAAACAGCGACTACGACGTGAAGCGCGCCGAGGTCGGCATTGTTTACATTGACGAGATAGACAAGATCGCCCGCAAGACCGAGAACGTCTCCATCACCCGCGACGTCAGCGGCGAAGGCGTCCAGCAGGCGCTGTTGAAAATCCTCGAAGGCACGATTTGCAACGTCCCGCCGCAGGGCGGACGCAAGCATCCGCACCAGGAATACATCCGCGTCAACACGCAGCACATCCTTTTCATCTGCGGCGGCGCATTCGTCGGCCTCGACAAGATCATCCAGCGCCGGCTCGGCAGCCGCATCATGGGCTTCGGCACGCAACACGCCACCCACGATTCCAAGGAAATCACCGACCTCCTCTCCCACGTCGAACCGGAGGATTTGCTCAGCTTCGGCCTCATCCCGGAGTTCATCGGCCGCCTGCCCGTCATCAGCACGCTCGCGCCGCTCACCGAGGACGACCTCGTGGCCATCCTCACCGAGCCGCGCAACGCGATGACCAAGCAGTTCGCCAAGCTCTTCGACATGGAAGGCGCCGAGCTGAAGTTCACCAACGATGCCCTGCGCGCCCTCGCCCGCTCCGCTCTCAACAAGGGCACCGGCGCGCGCGCCCTCCGCAGCCTGCTGGAGAAGCTCATGCTCCACATCATGTATGAGCTGCCCGACCGCGATGATGTCGCCAGCGTCACCATCAACCGCGCCGTCGTCGAAGGCAAACGCTCCGCCATCCTCCGCAAAAAAGTCTCCGGCGAGGCCGCGTAGCAGCCGCGTCACTCCGTAACGCGTTTCGTGTTCAAACCCTGCGGATAGGAGTGTGTCCTCGTGACATCGGTTTTTCCCCGGCTCCAAAGTTTTGGGAGGCACGAGCCACAGATGAACACGGATGGACACCGATAGGGACCAATTCTTATCCGTGTGAATCGGTGTTCATCCGTGGCTTCCCCATCCCGCCCAAGCCCGTGGAGCGTTCCATCCGCACAACCACCCCTCTCGCAAATAGTAGTGAATTTCTCTTGACACAATAGCCACTTCTCTATACCTTTCAACCCGTAATGAAGACCGCCGTCATGCGAGCAGAGGCAGTCGCGCCAGGGACAGGCCGCCGCACACTGGAAACCGGTTCGTGCAATCCATGGATCGGTTCGGAGCGGGGCGGGCCGACGCCGTCCTGGCCCTTTCCGTGCAATCCGTGTAATCCGTGGATGGCTTTGGGATATGGCGACCCGACCTCCCCCTGGCCCCGGCCCTGCCCGACGAATCGGACGGTGGCGGGACGCGTTTTGAGGCAATCCCTTTGTTTCGGTCTGATCCGGTCAAAGCCCGGTCAAAGCCAGTCAAAGTCAGTCAAAGCTGGTCAAAGTGATTTCGACTATTATTTTTTACAACCGCATGGCCCCAAACCGACTCAAACCGACTCGATCCGGCCCAATCCGACCGCAGGAGGAGGCGTAGCCATGGGAAATGTGATTGCAGTGAGCATGGCAAGGTCAAAGCATTCCATGCGCGGCACAAGGGCCATGCAATTGCTCCGCCTTTCCATGAACCTCTCAATGCAGACAAGCCGCGAGGTGGATCGCGTTCTCCGAACGCGATTGCGGTTGAGAAGCGAAGACACACAGTGTCTGGTTCGAGCCTTTCACGTTCCAGACGCGGCTTCTTTCGCTTGTCTGCGGCCATCGCGTTCGGAGAACGCGATCCACCTTCGGCAGTGCCGCGTTGGTGGAGTTCTCCTTACGTCGTCGGCTACATTCGGAAGCCCAAGGCGACGAAGCCAGTATTTGGAACTGCACGGCTATCCGGCCCAATCCGACCTGATCCGACTCGATCCGACTGAAGCCGACCCGATGAAACCCGTTGAACATTGCAAATGCACGATTTCTGAGGCCGCAGTCGTAGACCGTTGCTACGGTTTTCCACTCTCCCCCTCAATCATATGCATTCGTTTTTCAAAACGAACCCATATGATGGCCCCGGTTAAAACTGAAAACATCGTTTTCCCTAGGAAAACCGATCTTTCGATGTCCGGGGGTGGGCAAATCAAAAGGGTGTTTTTACGAAACGAACCCAAATGATTCAGCCCCGCCAGCCTGTTGCGTATTTCGGGGGAACGTTACCAGGCGTTTCGGGAATAAGTTACCAGTGATTTCGGAGCAAAGTTTCCAGCGATTTCGGTCTGAAAGTTACCACTTTTTCGGGTGAGTCCGAAACGGGTGGAAACGATGGAGCGAAACGGGTGGAAACATAACACCGAAACGGGGTGTGGCGATGCTGGATGCGGCGGCTAGGCTGGCGCCTTTCAACCATTGAAAGGAACGCCATCATGGCCCGAAAGCCGTTATCCATGCACAAAACCAAAGAGATCCTGAGACTCAAACACGAACTGGGGCTGACCAACCGTCAGATTGGCTCCAGTTTGCACGTCAGCCACGTCTGTGTCGGCAACTACCTGCGGTGCGCCCGCAAGGCTGGGCTTGGCTGGCCGCTTCCCGATCATCTCGACGAAGACCAGTTGCGGCAGTTGCTGCTGGCCACGGAGAGCCCGCCCAGCGAACCCAAACGCTATCTGCCGCCGATGGCCGAGGTGCATCGTGAACTGCGGCGCAAGGGCGTCACGCTCCAACTGCTGTGGGAGGAATACCGCCGCGATCATCCCGAGGGCTATGCCTACACGCAGTTCTGCGAATACTACCGGCGTTTCTGCAGCCAGATTGATCCGGTCCTGCGTCAACTTCATCCGGCGGGCGAGCGGATGTTTGTGGACTGGGCCGGACTAACGATCCCGTTGTGGGACCCGCAGACCGGTCAATCCCGCCCGGCGTATCTGTTTGTGGCGGTGCTGGGAGCCAGCAACTACACCTATGCGGAAGCGTTCGAGAACCTTCAGTTACCGGCCTGGATTGAAGCCCATGTTCACGCGTGGGAGTTCTTTGGCGGGGTGACTCGCCTGACGGTGCCCGACAATCCGAAGACGGCGGTCAACCACGCTTGCCGCTACGAGCCGGAGCTCAACACCAGCTATCAGGAACTGGCCGCCCATTACGGGACGGTCGTGATACCGGCGCGGGCCCGCAAACCTCAGGACAAGGCCAAGGTGGAGGCCGCCGTGCTCCACGCCGAACGCCGCATCATTGCGGCGCTACGAGATCAGCGATTCTTCAGCCTGGCTGAACTCAACGCGGCCATCCGGCGGGAACTTCAGGCGCTCAACGAACGACCGTTCCAGAAGTTGCCCGGTTCCCGCGCCGAGTTGTTTGCCGAACTCGATCAACCGGTACTACAGCCGTTGCCAGCCACCCGTTACGAACTGGCGTTGTGGCGCAAAGCCAAAGCCAACATCGACTACCATGTTCAAGTCGACTGGCATCACTACAGCGTTCCTTATCGTTTCACCAACCAAGCCGTCGAAGTTCGCTTGAGCGCACACACGGTCGAGATCTTCCATCGAGGCCAGCGCATCGCCTTGCATCCACGCAGTCACCAACGTGGCGGCTTCACCACCGATCCCGCGCATCGTCCCAAAGCCCACCAACGCCACCTCGAATGGACGCCCGCCCGGCTGATTGGCTGGGCTCAGAAACAAGTCGGTCCACAGTGTGCTGCCGCCGTGACCTACATCCTCGAACACAAGCCACATCCCGAGCAGGGCTATCGTTCCTGCCTCGGACTGATGCGTTTGGGCCGCCATCATGGCCAGGGGCGACTGGAACAGGCGTGCCATCGCGCCTTGCGGTTGGATGTCTGCTGCTATCGCAGCATCAAATCCATTCTCGAGGCCAAGCTGGAGACACAACCGGTGCCTTTACCGACGATTCCCACCGTTGCACTCGTCACGC
>CAIQCK010000050.1 GCA_903870275.1 uncultured bacterium
AGGCCCACGCCCTGCACGAGGGCGGCCTGCGCCAGCAGGCCGTGCTGGAGGGCGTTCATGCGGGAGCGGTCCCTGCCCCGGGCGGTTCGTGGCCCGGTGGATTTCATGGCGTTGCGGCGGTTGGCCGCGAGCTGTTTCGGGGACATGGTTTTGATGTTGCCTGGTCTCATGCGATCTCCTTGTGGTTGCAAGGGTCCTTTCTATCGCGCCGCGCCGGACCGCCCGTGGGGGCGGTCCATCCCGACGCCGGGCGCAGGGTAGGTAATTTCTCTTACCTTGGCAAGAGAAAAATGCTAACTATTTGCGGTGCGAGGGCCGCCGGCCTGGCGCGTGTGTCCGGGTGCGCCCAGCAAAGTTCGCCATGCGTTTGCGGGCTGGCATCCGCCAGCCGTTTCGGTAGAATCCCAAACCACTGCCATGAAACTTCTGCCTGCACTCGCCACGGTTTTCATCGCCGTCGCCGCCCAAGCCGCGCCGGAAAACGTCATCACCCTCAACATCGAGCCGGACAAGGAGCATCCGCGCAATTCGGAAGGCTCATTCGTCACGCTCAAGTCGGGCCGGCTGCTGTTCTGTTATTCGCAGTTTTACGGTGGCGCGGCCGACGAGAGCGCGGCGCGCATCGCCGCGATCCACTCCGACGACGCCGGCCGCACGTGGAGCGCGCCGCAAACGGTGCTTGAGAACTCCGGCGGCAACAACCTGATGAGCGTCTCGCTGCTGCGGCTGCGCAGCGGCCGGATCGCGATGTTTTATCTGGTCAAAAACAACTGGATCGACTGCCGGCCCTACGTGCGCGTCTCGACCGACGAAGCGCAAACGTGGTCGGAGCCGCGGCTGATGGTTGAGGCGCCCGGCTATTTCGTGATGAACAACGACCGCGTTGCGCAGCTCGGCTCGGGCCGGCTGGTGGCGCCGGTGTCGTTCCATCGCGCGCGCGCGTCGGACCCGAACAGCAGCCGGTCGTTCGACGGGCGCGGCCTGGTGCTCTGGTATCTCTCCGACGACGAGGGCGCGACGTGGCGCGAAGCAGCGACGTGGTGGGCCGCGCCGCAGGCGTGCTCAACGGGTTTGCAGGAGCCGGGCGTGGTGGAACTGGCCGACGGGAAACTTTTCAGTTGGTCGCGCACATCGCTCGGCGCGCAATACGGTTTCCGCTCCGCCGACGCCGGCAAGGTCTGGAGCGCGCCGGAGCCGACGGAGATGAAATCGCCCGCCTCGCCGGCCAGCATCAAGCGGCTGCCCGGATCGGCGGAGTTGCTGGGGATTTTCAACGATCACAGCGGCCGGTTTGAGTTTCCCAAGGGCAAACGCACACCGCTGGTGGCGGCGGTGTCGTCCGACGGCGGCAAAACATGGCCGATGCGCAAAGCGCTGGAGAACGATCCGGACGGCTGGTATTGCTACACTGCCATTCATTTTGTGGATGACGCCGTGCTGCTGGCCTACTGCGCCGGCGACAAGAAAACCGGCGGCCTCAATCGTCTGCGCATCCGACGCCTGACGCTGGACTGGCTGCGAAACCCGTAGGGCTTGACGACACATTTTATCATGAACCTTCGCGCCCTGACGTCTCGCTTGTTTTGTTCGCTCGCGGCCGTCGCGTGGATGGCCGCCGCCCACGCCGCCGACGCGCCGCGGCCGAATGTCCTCGTCATCCTCACCGACGATCAGGGCCGCGGCGACTACAGCGCGTTCGGCACGCCGGACATCCGCACGCCGGCGCTGGACCGGCTGTTCCGCGAGGGCATGACGTTCGACAATTTTTTTGCCAACAGTTGCGTCTGCTCGCCGTCGCGCGCCGCGCTGATGACCGGCTGTTATCCCGACCGCGTCGGCGTGCCGGGCGTCATCCGCCAATGGCCGGAGGACTCGTGGGGCTGGCTCTCGCCGCGCGTGACGCTGCTGCCGCAACTGCTCAAGCGCGCGGGCTACCACAGCGCCATCGTCGGCAAATGGCACCTCGGCTTCGACTCGCCGAACACGCCGACCGAGCGCGGTTTCGATTTCTTCCACGGGTTCCTGGGCGACATGATGGACGATTACTGGACACACCTGCGCGGCGGCGTGAATTTCATGCGCTGCAACCGCGAGGTGGTGGACCCGAAAGGCCACGCCACGGACGTGTTCACCGGCTGGGCGTGCGATTACCTCGCCGAACGCGCCCGCGCGAAGGAACCGTTCTTCCTTTACCTCGCCTACAACGCGCCGCACGACCCGATCCAGCCGCCGCCGGAGTGGCTGGAGCGCATCAAACAGCGCGAACCGAACATGAACCCGAAGCGCCAGAAGCTCGTCGCGCTCATCGAGCACCTCGACGCCGGCATCGGCCGCGTGCTCGACACGCTCGACCGGCTGAAGCTCGCCGACAACACGCTGGTCATTTTCACCTCCGACAACGGCGGCGTGCTCGCCAACGGCGCCAACAACGGCCCTTGGCGCGGCGAGAAATGCCACATGTATGAAGGCGGCTTGCGCGTGCCGGGCGCGGCGCGCTGGCCCGCGCGCATCAAAGCGGGCAGCCGCACCGGCCGCTTCACGCTGACAATGGATATTTTCGCCACGGTCACCGAAGTCGCCGGCGTGAAGCCGCCCGCCGACGTGGACGGCGTCAGTTTCCTGCCGGCGCTGCTCGGTGACAATCCGCCGGAAGCGCAGCGCGAGTTTTACTTCGTCCGCCGCGAGGGCGGCATCGCCTACGGCGGCAAGACAATCGAGGCGCTGCGGCGCGGCGATTGGAAGATTCTCCAGGACAGCCCGTTTGCGCCGCTCGAACTCTACAACCTCGCCGCCGACCCCAAGGAAACCACCGACCTCGCCAAAGAGCAGCGGAAAGTTTTCCGCGACCTCGACGCCGCCCTTCGCCTCCACGTCCAGCGCGGCGGCGAGGTGCCGTGGCAGCCGCCGGCGAAGTAATGTTGTTCGGCGATTGCTTTTGCACTGTAGCGGCGGTCTCTGACCGCCGAACCATGACGCGGACACATCATGCCACGTGTCAAATACCATGCCCCTCCCTGATCCCACCCACGATCTGCCGGTGTTTGAGGTTGACCGCATCCGAGAGCAGGCGTAGAAGCGGTTTGCAAAGGACGGTGTGCTGTGGACATTTCCGCTATCAGGCAGGCAACTTTGGCTAGCTCAACGCTGTTCGCGCTGGCCCTGATGTTGACCGGGCAAACACTTTACGCTCAACAAAACGAGGAAGTCAGCAGGCGATTGGCCGATCTCCGCGCTAAGGCGGAAAACGGCGATGCCCAATCCCAACGCGAATTGGGCGAGGTGTTCTTCCGTGGCAATCTTGGCGTGACGAAGGATGAAGTGGAGGCGGTGAAGTGGTATCGCAAGGCAGCCAAGCAGAATTACGCCCAAGCTCAATATACTCTGGGCGGCTGCTACTTTGATGGAAAGGGCGTGGCGAAGGACGAGGCCGAGGCGGTGAAGTGGTATCGCAAGGCAGCCGAGCAGAATTACGCCGAGGCTCAATTATGTCTTGTCTGGTGCTATAAACAAGGCCAAGGCGTGGCGAAGGACTTGGTGGAAGCATATAAATGGGCGAGCCTGGCCGCGTCGCAGGGTGATAAGGACGCGAAGGAGTTGCGGGACACACTGAAGACAAAGATGACTCCTGAGCAGATCGCGGCGTCACGCGAGAGCTTGACTCTCACTTCCACGCTTACCCTCGCCGATCCGAATGCAAGATTCCGTGCAGCACCCACGCCGGAGGACAATCTGGCGCAGGTGCCAGCGATGAAGGCGACGACGGAGAATAATTACGTTCCGAAGTTGCGGTCCGGCGAAATGCCTAGCGTCACGGTGGATTACGCGAAGTTTGGCCGACAAGCCGGCGAACGCAGAACCGCGTCGCTCCTCTCACAAACGATTAATGACCCGAACGCTGCTTTCAGGGCTTCTCCATCTCCACATGTTCCATCTGAGGCATCTTTTCAGAAGCAGACCGATCAGTTTGTGCCGCTCACATCTGGCGATGATGTGAGCAGCACACACGCAACTGCGATCCCTCCTTTGAAACCCTCTGCAGATTCCAACATTGGCCTTTTTTGTCTGTTGGGGGTAATCGGCCTGATTCTTGCAATTTACGGTTCCGTCTTGGGTTGCACACGGAAGATCGTGGTTTACGATAGCAAGAAGGATCTAAACGTAACCTGTGCCAGTATCGTTTCATGGGCGTGCACTGGCATCGCTTTTCATCTCAACGCAGAGGCTCCATTTGTTATCTGGGTGCTACTACCGTTAAGTATTATCCTCACGTTCACCTTAGTAGGAAGTTCATTACGAGCCAACAAGAGTGCATGGGAAGGAATATTATCGGTATTCGCCAAATATGCCTTGTTGGTGCTAATAATGTTCTCTGCCATAATTGCTGTCGCAGGTGCCTTAGCGACCGCCCAAGGGATAAAACAAAAGAAGTACAAAGAAGCTACTAGCACGGCGGCGGTTGGGGCCGCTGGGGCTGCCGGATTCTATTTCCTCGAACAGCTCATCAATGATCTTATAACTAAAGATACCTCGGTGAAACGTAACGCACCCTTCACAGTTGTATCTCCGAAAAGTAGCCAGACCCCGACGGCGGTTGATGTTCCCAGCCCGACAATAATGTCATCCCCTATTCAGGAGTCAGCAAGAACAGACAATGAGAAAGGCAGGGGAGTACTTGCGGCACTTGGGACTGTGTTTGCGGCAGCGCTTGCTGCAAACGCCATGGAACAACATTCCGCCAAATGTTATTGTAAGTATTGTGGCCGGAGCTTTACCAGCCTTACCGATCTAACCTCGAACCGTTGCTCAAGCAATCCACGGGGTTCTGGTGCGCGTCATGTTCCCTATGGGGGCATTGAGAATTCTCCATATCACTGCCAGTATTGTGGCCGGAGCTTTACCAGCCTTACCGATCTAACCTCGAACCGTTGCTCAAGCAATCCACAGGGGTCTGGCGCGCGTCATGTCCCATACGAGGGTCATGATCAATCTCCATATCACTGCCAGTATTGTGGCCGGAGCTTTACCAGCCTTACCGATCTAACCTCGAACCGTTGCTCAAGCAATCCACAGGGGTCTGGCGCGCGTCATGTCCCCATGTGATGACAGAGAGAAGCCAAAAGTTGCTATAATCATCTGCAATGACCAACATGCACCCGCTTTCTAAATCCAAGCTACTCGCCTACCGGCAGTGCCCCAAACGGTTATGGCTTGAAGTGCATAAAACAGAGTTGCGCGAGGATTCGGCGGCCACCCAAGCGAGTTTTCAGGTGGTTGCCAAGCTCTAACAACGGATCGATACGCTCCTGTGTGCTCGAATAGATGCACTGATTAAGCAGGTAACGGGAGCAGACGGCGTTGCGAAAGAGGGGAAGAGACAAAACACATTCGGGCTATTCCTTGGGTGCGATCTCCTAGACCTTGGGACACACTTCTCGCCAGATCGCTTCGACGTCGGTGACATATTCCTCGATTTTGTTAACAGCCTTTTCTATGTCCGTTCGACACTTGTCTGTTTCTTTGAGCAGCCCGACTAGATACTCTAGGTTATCGAAACAAGGGGATAGCACAACGAGAAAGTTCAGCGGCCAATAAGAACTATTCATTAAATAAGGTCCATGATCGGGATACTTCAGAACAAGTTGTTCATGTAAAGCCATCAATTTGGACCTGAATTTCGTCGCTGCGTCATTACCACAAAGCACGCCAACTCTGAGCCCTAGTTCGGAAAACCGAAGATGAACCCCCACTTCCATATTGGGTTCCGCAAAGATGGGACGTGATTCGATGGAATGAAGTATGAGGGTGAACGTGGCATGATCAGATTCGGTCGACCTGATTGTGAAGCCTCTCCTTTCCAACCCGCGTCTGATACCGTTGAAAAACGTGGTCTTGTGTTCCTCCATCAACTGGTCTTTGGCATCAGTAATATCACCTAGGTGAGTGAGGATTTCGGGATGTTCTTTGATGATATTGATTGTCATGTCCATGTACTGTTTCTCCAATGGGCTGCGATGATCTACCAATTGGTGAATGACATCCTTGTACTGTCGTAGTGCTTGGTTAATGTTGACGTACAGGCCAGTCGCTTGCAAACACTGTTCTAGCCATGGGATGATGTGGTCCTTGTAGGAAATGCGATAATACTGCTTGTTGTCGGGTGGTGTCTTGGATTGTTTGCCGTCAAGCGTCAGATAAAGCAGAACTGATTGAGGGTAGTTGCTTCGCTCCAAGAACGTCGCATACCGCTGTATTTGTTGGTTCCCCTCTGAGGCCCAGATTTTGTTTTCAATCGCGATTGCACCGCAACCGGTGCTCTCAATTAGAATGTCCAACCGCCCTTCTTTAACAGGAAATTCACGGTGGACGCGGACATTATCGCAGGCAAATCCATTAAACATCGACAACGTCTCAGGATCAGCATCGTGTGCATGAGGCTTTACGCCCTGTTCCCTCAGCACCCCCAAGAACAGCTTCAGGAACAGAGGTCCGCAGTCATGCGTGTCATTCGGATTCAGCAGATGAGCGAGGTAATTGGAATGCAGACGAGTTTCGTCCCCTATGCCGAGCAAAACCGTAAACAGATTGAATCTGCTCTTGGTCGCTCTCAGATGCGCTTCACGCTCCACCTGAATCTCATGGAGTTTATGCGTGACGCACCCGATTGTCAGTCCGATGTCAGTATCTATTTCAGTTGAGGCCACGCTCTTCCTGTCATTCACGAATATGCACAGACTGCGCTCGGTGCCCCATACCGTCAACCCAAAATATCCGCCCAAAATATCCGCCAGATTCGCGAACGAGGGTCATGCGGTCACAACTCCCGACTCTTGACAGTCACTGCGGCCACTCAAGAAAAAAACAGCTCGAGACAGATCCATCGCTCGCTCTCCCCGATTGTTTTGGGACTGTTTCCACGGGTTTCACGTGGCTATTCATGCGGAAGCCCTTCGGGCTTCTGTGGCCGCGATCAGCACCCACAAAGTCCGACAGGCTACAAAGACGCAGCCCTGGTGACAAAAACTCCCCTCCGCTCGAAAAACAGGCTGTCAACTCCACCCAAGTGTGAGATTATCCGGCCCGGTTCAGTCATGAAAACCAAATTGTTCTTCTTTGTTGTTGCTGCGGCGGCGTTGGCGGCGTTCTCCGGCGTTTCGCTCGCGGCCGACCGGCATCCAAACGTCTTGTTCATCCTTTGCGACGACATCCGTTGGAACGCGATGAGTTGCGCCGGGCATCCTTATTTGAAGACGCCGAACATTGACCGCATCGCCAACGAGGGCGTGCGGTTCGAGAACATGTTCTGCACCACGTCGCTCTGCTCGCCGAGCCGCGCGAGCATCCTCACCGGACTCTATGCGCACTCGCACGGCGTGCGCGACAACTTCACCGAGCTGCCCTCAAACCTCACGCACTGGCCGCAACGCCTGCGTGAGGAAGGCTACGAGACGGCCTACATGGGCAAGTGGCACATGGGCGAGGACAACGACATGCCGCGCTGGGGCTTCGACTATTTCGTGACGCACAAGGGGCAAGGGAAATACTTCGACACCGAGTGGAACTTCAACGGCCACCGCCGCGAGGTGGTGAAGGGCTACTACACGAAGATTATCACCGACATGGCGCTCTTCTGGATGAAGCAGAATCACGCCGGCAAGCCATGGGCGCTTTGCGTGGGCCACAAGGCGCCGCACAGTTTTTACACGCCGGAGGAGAAATATGCGCACACGTTCGACAATGTGCGCGTGCCGTATCCCGACACCGCTTTTCATCTCGATGACAAGCCGGCATGGATCAAGGAGCGGCTCTACACCTGGCACGGCATCTACGGGCCGCTGTTCGAGTGGCGCAAAAAGTTCCCCGACGACCGGCCCGAGGCGGTGAAGGATTTCGAGCGCATGGTCCACGCCTACTGGGGCACGATTCTCTCGGTGGATGACAGCGTTGGCCGCCTGTATCGGTTCCTCGAAGACACGAAGCAACTCGACAACACGATCATCGTTTTCATGGGCGACAACGGCCTGCTCGAAGGCGAGCACGGCATGGTGGACAAACGCGCCGCGCACGAACCGAGCCTCCGCATCCCGCTGCTCGTGAGGTATCCGGGCCTGCCGAAAGGCAAGGTCGTCGCGCAGCAGGCGCTCACGTTGGACATCGCGCCAAGCCTGCTCGAACTCTGCGGCGCGCCGCCGCTCCCGAACATTCACGGCCGCTCGTGGGTGAAACTGGTCCGCGAAGGCGACCCGGCCTGGCGCAAGGCGTGGTTCTACGAATACAACTACGAGCAACAATTCCCCTACACGCCAAACGTCCGCGCCGTCCGCACCGACGAGTGGAAATACATTCACTACCCGCACGGCGACAGCGGCAAGGACCGTCACATGGCGGAGCTTTACAACCTGAAGAACGATCCCGACGAGGACCGCAACCTCATCGCCGATCCGCGATACGCGGGCAAGGTGGCGGAACTCCAAGCCGAACTGGCGCGGCTGATGCGCGACACCGGCCTCGTGCCGGCGACGGACAAAATGCCGCTGGACGCCGGCATCAAGAAGGAACTGCCGGACCAGAAAATCCGGTGACCGCGGCATGATGTTGTAACGACGTACGAGCCGATGCGGGCAGACAAAACAGAATTGAAGTAATGATCACTTTTGAAACCGGCCCGATTCGGCCACCCAGCGAAGCCACCAGCATCCTGCTCAGGCTCACCCGCAACTGCCACTGGAACAAGTGCGCGTTCTGTCCTGTCTATAAAGAGGAAGGGTTTTCGATCCGGAAGGTTGATGAAATCAAGCGGGACATAGACGCGATGGCCTCCGTTGCAGACAAGATCCGCCAACGCATAAATGTCCCGAGCCATGCCGGCGTAGACCGTGTCGCAGTGATTGACGCCGTCACGAGCCTGGACGGCGACGGCGAGGTGGACGGCGAGTGCGCGCGGCAAATGGCCTTCTGGATGTGCCACGGACTGCAAAATGTCTTTTTGCAAGACGCCGACGCGCTGGTGCTGCGCACCGGGCAGTTGGTGGACATACTGAGCCATCTGCGGGCTGCGTTTCCCACCATCACGCGGATCACCTCCTATGCGCGGTCCAAGACCATCAGCCGCAAGTCGCCAGACGAGTTGAAGGCGCTGCGGGCCGCCGGCCTCAACCGAATCCACACCGGCATGGAATCCGGCTCCAACGCCATTCTCACCCTCTTCCACAAAGGCGTCACGCAGGAGGAACAAATCCGGTCGGGCCGCAACGTCATGGCGGCCGGAATCGAACTCTCGGAATATTTCATGCCGGGCCTCGGCGGGCGGGAGCTGTCCGCAGTGCACGCCGTCGAGTCGGCGGCGGTGCTCACGGCCGTCAATCCAACCTTCATCCGGATGCGGAGCACGATTCCGGTGCCGGGCACGCCCCTCCATCGCATGATGACGGAGGGACAATGGACGCCGCTCACCGAAGAGGAGAAAGTCCGCGAAATCAGAACTCTCCTCGAACACCTGAACGGCATCACGAGCACCGTGCAAAGCGATCACATCATGAACCTCCTGGAGGACGTGGCCGGCAAAATGCCCGACGACAGGCAACGGATGCTTGAGCCGATTGACCGTTTCCTGAACATGAATCCCTCCGACCGCGAGTCCTTCATCGTAGGCCGACGGATGGGAAAATACCGGCTCGTGTGGGATTATGCCCCGGCGCCTGACGTGGAGATGGTGCGGCGCGACCTCATCGAGCGATTCGGCACGGTGGACAAGGGAATTTTGAAAATCCTGGTGAACTTTATCTGACGCGCGCGACGTTTCTGCGACACCGCATCTCCACGATTATGAAAACCGCGACATGGCTTGCCCTCGTTGCCTCCGCTGCGCTTGCCGCCGAGACAGAAGTGCCGTTGAAGAATGCCACGTTCACCGAAGGTGCAGGTGCGAACGGCGTGCCGCTCGGCTGGTCGCTCTACGGCGGGCGTGGCATCAACCAGCGCGTCTCGGTGGTGGACGATGGCCGCGGAGGCAAGGCGGCGCTCCTCGAAGACGGCGACCCGGAAGCCGAGGTTGGGATCACGCAAACCGTGCCGGTAAAACCCAACGTTGGCTACGAGGTGCGGGTGCGGGTTCGCGCGGTCAAGGGCGCGTCGGGCGACGTCGCCGCGGTACAGTTGCGGTTCCTGCCATCGCAAAAATTCGAGCAGACCTATCTCGTCGCGCAGAACGCGGACGAATACAATGAGATCACCCTCCGCGGTCTGGCACCGCCGGACACGACAGCCGCGATGATTTATCTCTACTCGCATCGCCAGCCGACGCCCAAGGTGTTCATCGGTAGTGTACGGCTTGTGGCGGGTGTGCAGCCGCCGCTGCCGCCCCCACCGCCCGTGCCGTTGCAATATACGAAGCTCAAGGACCTGCATCTGACGACGCACCTCGTCCGCGACGGCAAGCCGGCCATCCGCATCGTCGCGCCGGCATCGGACATCTACAAAGCCCAGGCAGCGCGCTTGCAAACGGCCATCGAGAAGTTGACCGGCTGCCGGGTGCCGGTAATCTGCGACGACAACCCAGAGGCCGCCGTGCCGATCAAGGACAGTTTGATCGTACTCGGCAACCGTTCAACCAACGCGACGATCAGCGAACTCTACAACCGCTATTTCCTGCTGACCGACTTGCGTTATCCCGGCCCGGGCGGCTGTGAAGTGCGCACGATTCACAATCCATTCGGCGGCGGCCACAACGTCATCCTCGTCGGCGGCAGCGATGCGAAGGGCGTGGATGCGGCGACCGACGCGTTCATCGCCACGCTCCAGCACTCCAACGCTCCGCGCTCGACGTCCCTTTCCGTCGGCTGGCTCATGGAGATCAAACTCGGCGACGGCATCGTCGTACCGCGCGATGTACGCGAGATGGAGACATGGGAGGCGTCGAAGGGTTACGGCTCCGTCGGCTACTTCGGCTGGAACAGCATCAGCAAGCGCATGGCGGCCTACTACATGACCGGCGACGCGTTCCACGCGCGCGAGGCGTTGCGGCTCGCGTTCCCCGACAAGCAGGCGTTCAAGGAGATCACCGAGACGGATGGCGAGCTGATCGAGAACAAGGACGACCCGCTCGCCGGCCCCTATCATTACGCCGCGCACCTCATGGTCCTGTTCTGGGACCTCATCGAGGAAAGCCCGGTGTTCAGCGACGAGGAGCGGCTGAAGGTGACCAACGCCTTTGCGCGGCAACTCGACCACCGCAAGGACGAGGGCCTCTATCGGTTGACGCGGCCCGCGTCGGCGGTCGGCTCGCGTCACGGCCAATGGTCGGCCATCTCGCTCTACTGCCTCGGCCGCTATTTCCAGCGCGACTACCCGGACCCGGTCTGGGCGCAATGCGTGCGCGGCTCGCAGTTTCATTTCGCGCCGCTGCGCGAACACGCGTGGGTCAACGGCGAGAATGACAATCTGTTCTGGTATTGCACGGGCGTTGCGCCGGTTTTCACCTACATGCTGCTCAGCGGCGAGCGCGTGCCGATGCACAACGGCGTCGCGGCGACGTTGTTGCGCGGCCAGGAACTCCTGATCTCCGGCCGCGTGCCGGACTGGGCGCTCAGTTCGGCGGCGCTCGACTATCTGCACAAGGCCGCCTATCTCACGCAGGACGGCCGCTGGCTGGCGTATCGCGAGCGCACCGGCGTAAACACGAGCGTCTTCCGGCTTGGCCAGTCGTTCTGGCCCGACGAACAACTGAAGCCGTCGCAGCCGGCCGACCTCGTCGGCAAGTGGACGGTCTGGTCGCTGCCAAAACCGCAATGGCTCGCGCGCGGCAACGGTTTCCCGCTGGAGGAGTCATTCGAGAACGCCAGCTTCCGCACCGCGACGGACGCGGGCGGCGATTTCATCCTCATTGACGGCTTCAACGGCGCGTCGCGGAATCCCTACCATTGTTTCGCCATCCTCGAACTGCGGCTGGCCGGCCAGACGATCCTGCAAGGTTACCTGAACCAGGTGCTCACGAAGGCCGACGGCATGGTCGAGCCGCAGGTCGCGATGGACGGCGCGCTGCGCTGCCGCGACGTCATCGGCCAGACGGCGGTTTGCGTCGGTGAAGTGCCGAAGGCGGCGTTCTGCAACTGGCGGCGCACGCTCGCGCAACGCACCGGCCGCTACGCGCTCGTCGTGGACGATCTCACGTTCCGCGCCGACAGCGAGAACATGGAGGTGCAGTTCAAGTGGGAGAACCAGGGCGGAGGTTTTCGTTTCGACGCGGCACAAAACACGCTGCGCCGGCCGGGCGCGGTGGTGCTGCCGGCGGACGTGTTCGACCGGACAACGGGCGGCAGCATCATGACGCAGGTATGGAACGGCGCGGTCCAGAAGGGCCGGCATGGGATTTTCTTCGCGTTGCTGGGGTGTAGCGCCGGCATTCCTGCCGGCGGCGGCGGCCGCGGCGGAACTACGCCGGCAGGGATGCCGGCGCTACAATGTCTGCGACTCGCGGACAACGCCGCTGCGCTCGCGCTGCCGCAAAAGGCGGCCGCCATCGCCGGCGAGTGGGAAGGCACCCAAGGCGATCTGGTGTTGCTCGCCGAGGATCACTTGTTCGGCAAGGGTCTGACACAAACCGGCAAGGAGCCGGGATTGCTAATGGCGAACACGCCGGTGGACGTGGAGTGGGATTTTGCCGCGGGCCGGATGGAAGTGGTGACGCGCGGCGCGGCGTTGCTCACTGTCGCGGTCGCGGACGCCGCTGCCGTGCACAGCAATGGCTCCATCGTGAAGGGCGACGGCAGCGCGAGCGGCTGCATGACGCTTCGGCTATCCGAAGGCCGCACAGTCATCGAGGGCATCAAGCCGTCCGATGCCGCGCAGCACGACTTGGCAGTGCAACTCACCGCGTGGTTCGAACAAGCGAGCGCGAAGCGCGCGCAATTCAAGAAGACCACTCCACCGACACTGGCACAGGCGGCCGAACTCAAGAGCACGTTCACCGCGCAAGTCGGCGGCGGCGTGACGGACATGATCGTCATTGGTGAATCGCGTTCTCCGAACGCGATCAGCGCGAGCGAGGTCGGCGCAACGCCGCAGAACGCGTTCGGAGAACGCGTTCCACCTTTGATCTGCGCCGCCGAGGGGAAAACGATTCACTTGCTCGGCGCCGACGGTCAGGAACTCCGCCAGATGCAAACCGATGGCAAAATCCGGCAACTCCATTGGTGGCCCGAGCACAAGCTGTTGCTGGCGGGTTGCGAGGACGAGAAGGTCTGCGCATTCGACCTCGCGGGCAATCGGAAGTGGACGTTTGTGTCGGAGATGGACCCGGCGGTGTTCCGCGCGGCGAAGCAATATTGGTTCAAGAGCGCGCCGGGACACGGGGGCATCCACGGCGTTGGCAGCGGCGTGTTTTTGGACGGCAAGAGTCAGGCGTTTGTCGGCAGTGCATGCACGTTGGAGATCCTCGACGAGAACGGCAGGCTGGTGAAGCGGCTGCCGCAATTCTGGGGCACGGTCTATAAGTTCGCGCTCGTGCCCGGCCCCGATGGCAGCGTGAACCTGCTCGCGTCGCGCAAGATCACCGACGGCCCGTCGCTGGGCGTCATCAACAACCGGACGCTCGACCCGACGCCGCGCAGTTTCTACGGCGTGCCGGCGGGTTACACCCACGTCAGCGGCTGGATGGACCAGACGCGTCATCACATCTTCGTCGAAGACCTGGACGGCAACGGGAAGAAGGAAGTCGTCAGCGAAATCACCGGCGCGTGGAACCGCGTGACGGTCTGGGACCTGCAAGGCAAGCCGCTCTACAACGTCCAGTTCGGCCCCGGCGCGAGAGACGGCGGGCGCGACATCCGCGACCTCGACCTCGGCGACCTCGACGGCGACGGCAAAAAAGAGATCGTCGCCGCGCTGTCGAATGGCCTGGTGGTTGCGCTGAATTCTCGCTGCAAAAAACTTTGGTCAAAGCGATTGGCCAGCTCGCCGGTCGTGTTGAAAGTGGCCGGCAAATCCGTGGTCGTCGCGTGTGAAAACGGCGGGGTGTTCACGCTCGACAACCGCGGCAACATCCTCCGCGAGGGCAAACTAAACGGCCGGCCGGCGCAGATTCAGAAGCTGACAGCAACGCCGCTCGTCGTCATCGGCAGCGAGAAAGGCGAAGTCAAAGCGTTTGCCATCGAGCCTTCCGAATCCGACAAGCGATAGGCGATCAAGTCCATGCAATCCATCCTCAAACTCTTGCCGATAATCGCCCTCTGCGTTCTGGGCGCCTCCTCCAGCGTGTGCGCAGCGGAAGAAACGAAGGCGGCGAAGGACGAACCGCGTCTCGTGCGGATCGGCCACTACCAGTGCGTCTGCCACCAGGGCGATTTCGAGGCCAACCTCGCCACCGTGCGGAAAGGCCTCGCGCAGGCGGTGGACGCGAAGCTGGACATCGTCTCGTTTCCGGAATGTTTCCTCACCGGTTACTTTGCGAAGGAAAAAGACGCGCGCGACCACACTTTCGCCGCGGACTCGCCGGAGATGAAGCGCGTCCTCAACGTCACCGCCGGCTGCGACACGGTCCTCCTGGTCGGCTTCAACGAGTTGCGCGAGGGCAAGCTCTACAACACCGTGGCGGTGATCGAGCGCGGCCGGTTGCTGGGCCGATACAGCAAGGCGCTGCCCTACGAAGGCTACTTCCAGCCGGGCCGCGAATTCACCGTGTTCGAGAAGAAGGGGTTGAAGTTCGGCATCGTCATCTGTTCCGACGGCGGCTACATCGAGCCGACGCGCATTCTCGCATTGAAAGGCGCGCGGTTGATTTTTGCGCCGCACTTCAACTTCGTGTCCGACCCGCTTCAACACAACGTGACCGTGCGCAACGACCACATCGCGCGGGCGGTGGAGAACGGCGTCTATTTCCTGCGCGCCAACAACGTCGTGCTAGGCACGCGGCTGGAGGGACTGCGCGACTCCGGGCAGGGTTACGGCGACAGCTACCTGCTGGACCCGAACGGCCAGGTGGTGGCCGGCGCGGGGTTGTTTCACGAGCACCTAATGATCTATCAGTTGGACCTCGACCAGAAGTACCGCGCCGGATGGAACCAGCGAAGCATCAAATCGGGCAGCGAACTGATGGATCAACTCCGCGAGGCGCTGGAATTGTACAAGCAGCCGAAGTCGCACTGACGGGCCGGCGGCGTCCTATTCCACAACCACTACGCCGTAAATTTTCAGCGGTGGGACCTCCAGAGTCGGGCGCGGACCTTGTCGAACCACAAGTTTTCGCTCCGGTCCTTCCGGCGTCAGCCATCTCGCCGTGCGGCAAGTCTTCCAGTGTCCACCCAGTTCCACCTCCAGCGGTTTCGTTGACTCGCTGGCATAGTTGACCAGATGCAACACGAGCCGGTTGCAGCCGAGTTCGCAGGCGCTCAATGTCACGGTGTCCACGCCGCGCAAGCGTGCCGAGAGACGAGCGCCAGCGGCGCGCGCGATTGTCTCCGCCACCTGCTTCCAGTCCGGCGGCAGCGACACGCGGCCTTCGTTTGTCTTGACGGTCGCGCGAACTGCCGCGGCCTCGATGCGGACGACGTGCTCGCCGCCAAGTCCGTCAAACGCAGCGCGCGGCCGCTCGCGTCCGTTCTCGTCGAAGCGGCCGTTGTCGCCGACAAGCACCAGCACGCCGCCACGGTTCGCGAACGCACGGATGGCGTTCGCCTCCGCGTCGCTCAGGTGCGACTGGCCGGCGACTACCAGCACCGAAAACTCCGCCAGCCGCGCGAGGTTGTCACCGAAAACCACCTCCCATGAGAAACCTCCGCGGATCAGAATCTCCTCCGCTCCCTGCGCCAACGGCACGGTTTCCCGGTTGTCGAACGCGGTCGAGGCGAACGTGTGCAGCAGCGCGATGTCGCGGACGGGTTTGGCATTGGTCACGAGTGGCTCGAGGCTGCGGGCAAAACGCAGGTGTTTCGCGAGCGCCTCGCGCAGGTCGGGCCGCTCCACGCGCATCCGGTCGCCCTCGCCGAGCGGACGCAACGCCCAGTTCGTCCCCGGCACCGCGCCGTTGGCCGACGACTCGGCGATTTGCAACGCGACGGCGTCCTCAGTGTCCGGCAGGCTGAGGCCCGTCAGCTTGTTGTGTTTCCAAACGGTCGAAACGACGCGATAGCCGACGGCCGCGGCATGTTTGCAGGCGCGCACCTGGGAAATGAGCGCATCGCCCTCGACGCCCGGAAAGTTGCCGTTCTCGGCGAACATCAGGTCGAGCTGCCGGCCAAGCAGCGGCGCCCAGACACTGCGCGCGTAGGCGCTGTTGGGATCGCGCGGGTAGGCGGGATTGCCAAGGAGGATCACGTCGGGCTTGATGCGCCTCGCATGCGC
This sequence comes from uncultured bacterium, assembly GCA_903870275.1. Taxonomy (GTDB): domain Bacteria; phylum Verrucomicrobiota; class Verrucomicrobiia; order CAIQCK01; family CAIQCK01; genus CAIQCK01. The sequence continues at coordinate 16,333 of CAIQCK010000050.1, forward strand.
CGCCAGATCGCCCTGATACTCCGCCAGGCTCTCGCAACGCCATCGCACCCATTCCTGCGCCAGCGGGCCGGTGACGCGCGGCGGGGCTTTTTCCGTCGCGGGCAGCTTGATGTCATCGAACGACGCGCAGCCGAACCGTTCTTGCGGTCTGGGATGGCGCTTCGTCAGCCACACGCGAAACGCCCGCTCGCAGCGCGGGCAATAACATGGCTCGCAGTAGTCGTTGTCGAAGTGGAAGCCGTCGAGTTTGACTTCTTCCAACCCGACGCGGATGGCGCGCTTCATGTAGTCGCGGAATTCGCCGCAATGGATGCACGGTGACCACCGGAACTTCGCGCCGCCCCACGTGCGCAGTTCGCCTTTTTCGCTGCGCTGAATCCAGTCGCGCGCGTCCGGCACCTCGGCGAGGAACTGCTCGTGGTAAATCGAGCGCGACTGGCAGTAGCCCAGCACCCTGATGCCGTGCCGGTGGGCGAACTTCACAAGGCCGGCCGTGTGCTGCTGCTCCGCGCGCTCGTGAGCGAGACCGAAGCCCTTGAAGAAATGCGTGCAGGCGAGGTTGATGCCAAGGCCGGCCATGAGGCGCGCAATCTCCTCCGTGTGCAACCGCTCATACCACTGCGGCATCCAGGGCGCGTTGGTGTCCACCGCGCCGACAATGCCACCGGTACGCCGGTAATGGTCGAGCGGTTCCCATCCCCACCACGCCCAGTAGAGCGGTCCTTGCGCCGGCGAGCCGGCGCCGGCGCCGCTCCCAGCTTGTGCGAGCGGCAGTTTCCAGGCCAGTCCAACGCCACCCGCCACGCAACCGAGAAAATCACGCCGCCCCATCCACCAGTGTTTGTCAGCATGGGTTTTCATGTGATGCGTCTGTAATTCAGAAACAGTTTCATCGTCCGCCAAAGCCATGAGTTTACCGCTCCACGAGCAGACCCTGGTAGCCAGCCGGGATAACAACGCGGTTGTTCCAGAAAGCGCAGGCACCGGGATTGCCGGAAAGGGAATAGTGGTGTTGCAAGCGCGGACTATTGATGTCCGCAATGTGGAGCACCCAAACCTGGCGCTCATGCCGCGAGGAAAGCGCAAGAAGATTCCCCCCGACGCTCGGCCTGCCGACAAGACGCAGACCTTCCACGCCGCAGGCCGGCAGATCGCTCACGTTGCGACGTTCGTTGGAGTCCAGCAGGGCATACTTGCCGCGCTTGACGATCAGGAGTTTGTCGCCCAACGCGCACGCGCCGTCGGTCCAACTGAACAGCGTCGTGTCGGGTGTGTTGCCGGCCAGCACGGGTTTGACACCGCTAATGTCATACCAAGCCGGCCCGCTTCTCTGCCAATGGGCCGTCAGGTAGCGACCGTCGAATAACTTGTCCACGAGTTGGTCCCCGTAAAACAATCCGACCTGGCTGTCGCTGAAGACAAGCTTCGGTTTGGCGGGGTTCGAGACGTCGGCAATATGCACGGTAGGGCCGCCGCAATGGAACATGGCGAACCGGTCGGGCGCGGGTGCAACGACTTGCTTCACGCCCTGGCCGGGCACGGTCAGCCGGCCCAGTTCGGTCAGACGCAGGTCAGGCCCGATCTCATAGATGGCCATTCCCTCCCTGCCTTCGGCGGTGTAAAGCCGGTTGCCGGTTCGGCTCACGTAGCAGACCTCGCCTTTCGCGCGATGGACGGCGGCTGGCTTCAGTTCTTCGCCCAGCTTCACAGCGTGCAGCCCGGCCGCCCCGCACGCCGCCCACGCGATGTCGCCTTGAATGGCGACGGCACAGACCTGTCCCTCCGGGCGATAAACGCGAAAGTCCGGGTCCGTTGCCGCTGTCTCCGACAAGGGAGGCAGTGCGGGCGGTTGGTCTGGCTCCGGCATCACGGGCTGGGCCAATCCCGGCGCGAAGACCACATATAACCCGGTGTGGATGCCTGCGGCGTAGATGACGCCGTCGCCCAAAGCCACGCTGCCCACGGGATCGAACATCTCCCTGCCGGCCACGTAGGGAAGCTGCGCGTGGGCGACGATGGCTGGCTTGGCGATGTCGCGGATGTTCACAACGAAAAGCCCGTTGTTGGTGTCCGCCACCACACAGTGCTCACCGGCCACGCGCGCGCTCCACATGTCGTTGTAGATGCTGTAGTGGACGGGGAACTTCACGCGCGAGACAAAGGCGGGGTGTGCCGGTTTCGACGCGTCGTAAATCTCCAGGCCGTGCCCTCTGCCTTCAGCCTCCTCTTTGTTGCGCGCGCGGGAGTGATGACCCGTGGCGGCAAAACAAAAACCGCCCCGCAAGCAGCCGCCGTCGCCGTAGCCGTCCAGCAGCGCCTCGCCCACAATGACCGGCTGGCGCGGATTCTTCACGTCCGCAACCAACAGTTTCCGTGGCGCCCAGTCCCCGATATAGAGAAGACCGTCCTTCGCCCAGCAAGACTGCGCCTCGCCAGTCTTTAGCATGCTGACGTGGCGGACGCGACGGGGATTGGAAACATCCACGATTTCGACGCCGTAGCAACGCGTGGCGATAAAAGCCAATCCGCCCGAAACCCAGATGCCCGTGGCCATCTCCACCGTGTCATAGTGGCTGATCAACGACGGCTTCGCCGGATTGGACACATCCACCAGCCACAGGCCATCCTGTCTTGCGGTGACATAAGCGATGTTGTTCCTGACGACGAGTTGCCGCGTCGTGCCGAGTCCTGACAATTGGCCCAACAGCTTCGGTTTCGCCGGCATCGTGACGTCCAGCGCATAGATGTTGCCTTGGCCGATGGCGTAGAGGCGGTCGCCCACCACCTCTGCGGCGATGCACGGCCCCACGCCTTCCACCTTGCGACACGACAAACGTTTACCATACAGACTCTCGTCGTGACCGGGTTGACGGGTCTCCTGCGCGGGCATTGCGTTGATACCGCCGAACAAAAAGAGGACGACTGAAAGTTTGTGAATGAGGTTCTTCAAGCTGGTCCTTTTCTCAACCGCACCGGCACGCTTCAGCTCAATATCAAATCAGTCCGTGTCTGGCGAGACCGTTCTGGCTTTTTAATTTTTCGTCTGACACCATCCGGCCCGCGCATGAAAGCCAACACTCTTGCTGTGATTGCCGGCTCTTCCGGCAATCTGTTAGGGGCTGCGGGCAGGAGTATTTGCGAGTTCTTTGACCATATCGAGGATTTGCAATTCTGGATCAAAGATCGAGAGGGCCGGTATGGCTGGGTCAATCGCGGGTTCTTGCTCAACTACTCCCTGGAAAACCGGCGGCAGGTCATGGGCAAAACAGACTACGACCTGTCGCCGCACCATCTGGCCGATCAATTCCGGCTGGACGATTCGCGCGTGCTGGCCGGCCACGTCATCGTCAATCGAGTGGAACTGGTCGGACGGTTTGATCACACCGCTTCCTGGAGCCTGACCAACAAAGTCCCGATTCGCAACACCGCGGGCCGCATCGTGGGCACGGCGGGAATTACTCAACCTTTGAAAGGACGTTCCGTCGAGCAGCACTGGCCGGACGTGGCGATGGGCAAGGTCATTGCCTTTATTCGCGGGCATTGCGCGGACTCGCTGACCAACCGAACACTCGCCCGTATCACGGGCATGTCGGTGCGGGCGTTCGAGCGGCATTTCCAGCAAAGCCTTCACATCTCGCCGCAACAATACGTCAAACGAGTGCGCCTGCGAATGGCCTGCCATGCGCTGGTCTATACCCGGCAACCGCTCGCACAGATTGCCACCGCGCATGGCTTCAGCGACCAAAGTCATTTCAGCCGGGAGTTCCGCCGCCAAATGGGCGAAACCCCGCGCGATTACCGGCTGCATTACGGTCGGTTGTCGCGCTGATACCGTGCCGCTTTTATTCTAGTTTTTGGCGCGCCTGTTCTAGCCATCCGGCTCGCGGTTGGACATAATCCGGCCACGATGAAAACCACACCCTTCGTCCTGATCGCCTGCCTGTGCGCCAGCATGATATTCCCCGCCGCGACCGCCCGCGCGGACAAGGACATCTTCGCCCGCGACAACCTCCTCGCCTGGTGCATCGTGCCGTTCGATGTGAAGAAGCGCGGCCCGGAGGAACGCGCGGCGATGTTGGAGAAACTCGGCATCAAAAAATTCGCCTACGACTGGCGCGCTGAACACATCCCCACGTTCGACACGGAAGTGGCGGCCATGAAGCGGCACGGCGTGGAGATGACGGCGTGGTGGTTTCCGGGAGGTCTCAACTCTAATGCCGTCGCCATCCTGGACTGCATCAAACGCAACGACATCCATCCGCAATTGTGGGCGTGCATGGAGGGCGGGCAACACTTGCGCTTGAACGAGGCTTTTGAAAAAACGCCGGAAGCGCAGGCGGCGCATGTCGCGCGCGTCGTCGCGAGAACGAAGCCCATCGCGGCGGAAGCCGCGAAACTCGGCTGCCAGGTGGCGCTCTATAATCACGGCGGCTGGGGCGGAGTGCCGGAGAACCAGATCGAAATCATTGAGCGGTTGAAGCAGGACGGCGTCACCAACGTGGGCATGGTCTATACCCAGCATCACGGGCACGGAGAAATTGACCGGTTCGCGGAGTTGTTTCCGAAAATGAAACCTTATCTGCTCGCCATCACGCTCAACGGCATGTTCAAGGACGGCGATCTGCGCGGCCACAACTTCGGCACGGTACCGATGGGCCAGGGCGACCAGGACCTGCGGCTTTTGCGTATCATCAAGGATAGCGGGTGGCGCGGGCCGGTCGGCATCATTGTGGAGGTCATGGCAGATGCCGAGGCGCGCTTGCAAGACAACCTCGACGGCCTCGACTGGATCATCCCGCAACTCGACGGCAAGCCCGCCGGGCCGAAGCCGCAGCCGCGCAGTTGGCATCCGCCGGCGAAGTAGCGCGGACCTTCTTGCCAGTTCCACGGATTTTGGAATAGAATCACCGCGTAATCGGAAAGATTTATGAAACAGAACAGCGACTTCCACCTCACCCGCCGCGCATTCATCCAGACCAGCGCCGCTGCGGCGGTTACTCTTGTCGCCGTGCGGCCGACCTGCGCCACGATCAGCGACGCGGATCACGCCGCCATCAAGAAGACGCGCAGTTACAACCCGGCCATGGAGTATCGCCGGCTGGGCCAGACCGGGCTGTGGGTTTCCGCCGTGTGCCTCGGCGGCCACTGGAAGCGCATCAACAAGGTCATCGGCACGGATAGCGCCGTGAACCCGTATAACGCGCCGACCGACGCCGCCGTTGCCGCGCCGTTCGAGCGCAACCGCGCCGAGGTTGTCAACCACTGCCTCGATGTCGGCATCAACTACATTGACTACGCCGGCGACAGCGAGTCGGAGGTTTACAGCAAGATCATCCAATCCCGCCGCGAGCAGGTGTACATCGGCTACTCGCATCCGGCGAGCGAACTGCGCGTGCCCGCCAATCGCAACGCGAAAAAGCTGCTCGAACTTTTCGACGCCGGCCTGAAACGCTGCAAGCTCGACTACGTGGACATCTGGCGGCTCATGGCGCTGGAGCGCGGCGGGCGGCACTCCCAAGAAGACGTGGATGCGATGATCGAAGCGCTCGTCACCGCCAAGAAACAGGGCAAGTGCCGTTTCACCGGCATGTCCACTCACGACCGCGAGTGGGCGAAGATGCTCGTCGAAAAATATCCCGGCGTCATCCAGGTCATCTGCACACCCTACACTGTCGGCTCGAAGGAACTGCCGGCGGACAGCCTCTTCGACACGGTCCGCAAGTGCGATGTCGGCATCTTCGGCATCAAGCCGTTCGCCAGCAACGCGCTCTTCAAAGGCGACGGTTCGCCCACCCACGCAGAGGCCGCCGAGGACGACCGCCGCGCGCGGCTCACGATCCGCTACATTCTCGGCAACCCGGCCATCACCGCACCGATCCCCGGCCTCATCAGCATCAAGCAGGTGGACAACCTGCTCCTGGCCATCAAGGAGCGCCGTCAACTCGACGTCGCCGAGCAACTCGAAGTGCAGGACCTCTCGCACCAGATGTGGTCCAAGCTGACGCCCGACTATCACTGGCTCAAGGATTGGGAATATGTGTAGAGGCGTGGTGAGTGACAAGTGATGAGTGATGAATAAATCCCGAAAAGCGTTTGGAGTCGCGGTTTTGGCCGGTCTGGTGGTGGCGAGCGGTGCGGTCGCGCTTGTGGCACTGGCGGATCCGCCGAAAACCGCCAAGCCCGCCAACAACTCCTATTGCTACGTCTGCCATGTCAATTTCCAGACGGAGGAGCTGGCGCGCACTCACGAGAAGCATGGCGTCGGCTGCGCCAAGTGCCACGGCGAATCCGACCGTCACAGCGCCGACGAGGACGGTCTGACCGCGCCGGACATCATGTATGCGAAGGAGAAGATCCTCGATGCCTGCACGAAATGTCACGCGCTGACGAAACTTCGCGCGGTGGACGAGCACGAAGCCGCTTTCACGAAAGACCCCGCCAAGCGCAAGGTCTGCACCGATTGCCACGGCAAGCATCGCATGGCCCAGCGCACGCGCCATTGGGACAAGACCACCGGCAAACTGATCAAGGCCGAAGGCGTGCGGATGATGCAGAAAGACACGCCCGCCACCAGCGCCAAGTAACGTTCGCCCGCGGCTTACTTCTCGATGCGGTAAAGGACCGTCCTCGTTCTCACAAACAGCGCCTTGCCGGAGACGGCGGCGGAAGCCATGCAGCCATCGTCGAGTTTGTTCTCAGCCAGCAGTTTGAACTCGCGCCCGGCCTGAATCACCGTCGCCTTGCTGTCCCGATCGAAGAAGTAAATGCGCCCCTCGGCGGAAATGGGCGACGCGGAGAAGTCGCCGCCTACCTTCTGCTCCCACATGACCGCACCGGTCTTGGCGTCGAGGCAGGTGATGATGCCGTTGTCGCTCACCATGAACAGCAGGTCGCCAATGACGATGGGCGAGGGCATGGTCGGCACGTTGCGCGGGGCTTTCCACACCACATGTGTTTCGGTCACCACGCCGTGGCCGCCGGGCCGGATCGCCCAAACCGACGCCTTACCCATGCCGGTGCAGGCGTAGATCAACCCGTTGCCGACCGACACCCGCACGGCGACGGAGTGATTCTTATAATCCTCGGTGCGCCAGAGTTCCTTGCCGGTCAGCGGGTCGTAGGCGTAGAACGCCCTCGAGCCGGGATCAATCATGATCGGCGTTCCGCCGAATGACGCGATCAGCGGCGTGGTGAATCCCTTGCGCAGATCGCCCTCCTTCTCCGGCTTTCCCTCTTTGTCCAAGTCCTTGAAATCCACCGAGCGGTTGGTCTTCCAGACGGTCTTACCGGTGTTCTTGTCGAGCGCGATGACAAATTGGAAATCGCCGCCGTCGAAGTTCACGATGAACAGATTGCCGAACAGGATTGGCGACGAGCCGGCGCCGCGAACGTGGTTGATCTGCAGATCGCGCCGCTGCCAGAGCACCTTGCCGGTCGCCGTATCGAGGCACGCCGTCCCCGGCGCGCCGAACGTGACATAGACGCGCCCCTCCTCGATCACCGGCGTCGGCGAAGCCGGGCTGTTGAGCTTGATGATAAACTGCGGCGTCTCCACATCGAACAGCTTCGTGTCGTGGAGTATCTTCCCGGTGTCGCGATCCACGCAAACGACGAACAACTGTTTCGCGTCCTCAGTGGCGGTGGTCATCCAGATTTGGTTGCCCCAGACCACCGGCGACGACCAGCCCTTACCGTGGATCGGCGTCTTCCACTTGATGTTCTGCGTCTCGCTCCAGGTCAGCGGCAGGCCGGTGGCGTCGGAGTGTCCCTGCCCGTCCGGCCCGCGAAACTGCGGCCAGTTGTCAGCGGCGAAGGAAAGTTGCGTGAGGACCGCCGCCGATGCCAGCACCGAAGAAAAACGTTTCATCATCATTCGTCGAACCTACCAAGCGCCGCTGCCGGTGGGCAATGTCATTTCATGAAGAACAGGCGACGAAGAGGATGACGATTCAGGCATGAAAATGGACGGCATGGACAGGATGGACTGAATGGATAGGATTCAAACAAAAAGGCCGGGGCATTTCCCTCTGCCTTCCTGTCTTCACCATTTTTCCCAATGAACGTAGCCGCGGTTGAACCGGGTCCGCGGCTCCTTGTCCTCGCCGGGATGACCGATGGCGACGCCCGCGACGGGGATGACCGATGCGGGCAGTGAGAGAATTTCCCGAAGTTTGCGGATGCGCTCTTCGCGCGGGTGGACACCCAACCAGCAGGCGCCCAAGCCGAGCGCGTGCGCGCACAGCAGCAGGTTCTCGACGGCCGCCGAACAATCCTGCAACAGATAACTGAGCTGGCGGTCGTGCGCCACGTCGAGATCGCCGCAGACAACGATTCCCAGCGGGGCTGCGGCCAGCATCCCGCCGTTGGGCAGCGCGGCGGCGATGGCGGAGAGCGTTTGTTTGTTACGGATGACCACAAAACGCCACGGGTCTCTGGCCACCGCCGAAGGCGCCGCCATGGCCGCCTGCAACAGTTGGGTAATGACCGCTTCGCCGACTTCGCCGGGTGCAAACACCCGGATGCTCCGCCGGCCGAGGATGAACTCAAGTTTATCGTTGGAGGTCGCGCTCATGATTTTTCGGCATGGAGATACCACACCAACGTCGGCAGGGCGAGCCGCTTCATCCCATGAGCAGGGAAGTCTTTGGGGACGGCAACCGGATCGTCCGGCCCAGCACTCGAAACACGCCTTCGCCCTGATGATGCAGTGTCTGCGGACGTTTCCGGCGCGGATCAATCCACGCTTTGACCACCTCGAGGATGAAGAAATTGTATTGGTCCACCAGCCTTCGATCCACGACCTTGCATTCCAGACTGGCATAGCACTCGGCAATGAGGGGGGCTTTGACGATGGCGGCGGCCACGGGTGTCAGGCCGAAGGTTTTGAACTTGTCCGTTTGCTGCCCCGAAGCGTTTCCGCAGGCCACCAGCTTCTTGGCCAGTTCCACCGTCGGCACGTTGATCACACATTCTCCGGTCGCTCGCAAAACCCCAAACGTGTAATTCAGGTTGCTGACCACGCAGCCCACAAGGGGCGGCACAAACTCCATCATCGTATGCCAGGACATCGGCATTACGTTTGCCCGCCCCGCGCGGGCCGTGGTGACCAACACGACCGGGCCGGGTTCCAACAACCCATACACATACGCCAGCGGTAATTCTTTTTTCTTCGTCATATTACCAGTCCCTTTTAAAGGCGCAGCCGAAAGAGGCCCGTCATCGTTATTCAGTATTTCAACGTCACCACCTCGCGGATCTCGCCGATGGTCAGGTCCACGCGATTGGCTTGACGCTGGAGCTTGGTCGAAGAGTTACATACCCCAACGTTTTTCAGGCTGGCATGTAGGGTGATGGCGGCGCGGTATAGCGGGGCCTCTTCGATCAAGGCGGGCAATACGTAGGGCCGGTGTTGCGCCGGTATGGTTTGTGGCGGCGAGTTGTAGGCAATGAAGTGAACGCGCAGCGTGTGCGACGCAGGATCGTCGGTCACCACCGCTTCGACCGTGGCCGGGGCGGTAATCTGCACGCGCGGCTGCGGGTTGAGAAAGCGGACGGCATTGCGCAGCAACCGACGGGCTTCGATGATGTGATGCTCGCTGGCGGTCGCGAAATCGGGCGAACCGGCAAATGTCAGCACCGCGCCCTTGCCCACCCGGTTGAGCAGGATCGCTGGCCCCACGGCGGCTTCGGCGCTCATCGGCCATGCGGTCCTTTCCTTGCCCTGCTGCTGCCGCACGGTGCGATACGGCTTCATCAACTCACCGGCCGTCGCCGCTGAAGCCGCCGCGCAGATGACCGCCGGCCCTTTGACAAGAAAGGGCCGGTCCATCCGCCCATCGGGTGCCATCTGGGTTTGGAGTTTTGAAGTTTGCGAACCCGGAAAGCGCACCCAGTTGTCGAGTGAATCGAGTTTCTGGACGAAGCGCGCGCCAGTGAGCGATTCGAGGGAGGATTTGCCTTGAAGCTTGCCCCAGCGATCACAGCAACCGCTCAACCCCGTCACAATCAATTTGCCGCCTTCGCTGACGTAGCGGCGCAGCAGTTCGACTTCGCTCTCGAAGAGGATGGCCACGTTCGGGAGCATCACAATGGGGAACTGCTGGAGGGTTCGGAGGGTGACGTTCTCGTCGAGAACCACGCCCCAAGGGATGTGTTCATAGACCAGCGCCTTGTGCGCGCCTTGGAAACTCTGGAAATAGTCCGCCGGTTTCTCGCGCGCGAACCAGTCGCGCGTGCGGCTGCTAAAGTAGATGCCGACTTCGGCCACGGGCTGCTGGCCAAAGTGCGCGCGGCGGGCCAGTGCGTCCGCATGCGCCTCGCCAATCCGCTCGTAAGCGAGCGGATCGAGGCCGCCATCAAAGGCCGTCTTGTCCACGGTGGTCACGAACGCCCCGTGCGCCAGCAACGTGAAGACTTCCCAGCACAGGTCCGGCAGCGGACGCACGGTCTGGTTGTGATACATCCTCGCATCCCGCGAGATGGCCACCTGCACCGGTTTGCCCGGCGTCGCGGCCCGATAGAACTCGGCGTTCAAACCCACGGTGAGCGCGCTGAAACCCCACATGCCTGTTTCGCCTGTGACAAAGTCGGAGTTGCCGGCATGGCGCACGGGCAACTGGCCCACTTCCCACGAGAATGGCGGATTGCCGTGGTAGTTGAAATCCACCGTGGCCAGCGGGTTCAGCGACTTGATGTGCGCGCAGAGCGCCCGCTCGAATCGTTCGCTGGTTTGGTAGCGGAATTCCAGCATGCGATCCCAGTCTTCGTCCCATGTGACGCCTTTGGGCATCGACTTGCCGAACTGCTTCTCGAAGAGCGCCTGGCAATTTGCGCACCAGCAGCCGTAGGGCGGGCCGAAGCCCTGGTCGAGCATGTCAATGTGGAACCCGGCGATGCCGTAGGCGAGCTGCTCGGCGACGATTTGCTTCATCGCTTCGAGATAGCCGGAGTTGTAACAGAACCGGCCGAGGGGCTTGCCGTCCGCACCGCGCATTTTCCATTCGGGATGCGCTTCCAGAAAATTCCCGCCCTGTTGCACAACGCAGTAGGCGATGAGGGGGAGTTTGTGCCGTTTCGCCTCGTCCATCGCCTCATGCAGCGGGTCGCGCGCGCCAAGGCCCGGCGCTTTCGGCAACAGCTTGGAATCGTAGTAAGCGTAGTCCCCGTCACGCGCCCAGAGGACGACGTATTCGCAGTGCGCCGCGACGCAGCGCCGGACGATGTCGCGTCCATCGAATTTCGAGCAGTAACGGGTATCGTTCGGGTCGCTGTAACCGAACTGCGCGCCGGTCGGGCCAATCTCCATGCCGACCAGCGACCGCTCAAACCATGGTTTGTCGGCGGCGTTGGCGGAAGGGCTTGCGACTGATGCCATGAGTGCAACGACCAATCCAGCAAACAGAATCCGGGTTTTCGTGGGTTGGCGGCAAGTGTCCACCACGGTGATTTTGCCAGCCTGATTGGACGGTTTCCGACGGGACATTCGTTCTCCTCAATGCATCGCGACGACCTTGATGCGGTGGGATATTGGCAGCGGCCCCTGCCCTCCGCAATTCAGAAAAACGGCAGGAGCGACGGTGGAGGTTTGTGGCGGGAGTTTTCACTGCGCCAAAAGTATCACTTCCCAAATCGAACCCAGTCTTGATTTGCCGGCAGGTGTGCTCTATGAACGGAGCCTGATTCGTTGGAACAACTCTATGCCGACAAACACTCAATCCGATGTCGCGGCGATGCCGGAGTTTTCCCTTGGAAGGAGCACACCTTGATGACCTCATCTGTCACCCGACGAAGTTTCCTGAAAACCACGGCCCTCGGCGCGGGCGCAGCCGCCGGCGCGCGCCTTTTCTGCGCGCCGTCCATCCTCGCGGAGGCTTCCGAGAGGGCCAGGCTCCGTGTCGCCATCATCGGCAGCGGCGGACGGGGCGCAAGTTACTTTGATACCGTTGCGGCGGCCGAACGCATCGTGGCCCTTGTGGACGTGGACGAGAAACGGCTGAATGATCCGCTGAAATCTTCAAAGAAGAAGACCGGATCGGGACCGGACCTGTCGGGCGCGAAGAGGTTCATTGATTATCGGAAGATGTTCGACCAGATGGGCAAGGAGATTGATGCGGTGATGGTCGCCACGCCGAACCATCATCACGCGCCGGCGTCGTTGATGGCGATGCAACTTGGCAAACACGTCTATTGCGAAAAACCGCTCTGCCACGACATCTCCCAGGTGCGCCGGATGGCGGAGTTCGCGGCGAAATACAAAGTCGCCACGCAGATGGGCAATCAAGGCCATTCCTGCGAAGGCATGCGTCGGCTTTGCGAATACATCTGGGCCGGCGCCATCGGCAACGTCACGACGGTTTATGCGTGGACCAACCGCGCCAACGGGGGTGTCGGCCCGCGACCGGCGGCAACGCCGCCACCGGATGGACTGCATTGGGAGGAATGGATTGGACCGGCGCCGTATCGGGATTATCACCCCGACTCGATCATCAAGACCCAGGATGGAGAAGACAAGGTCATCGGTCTCCATCCGCATGAGTGGCATAACTGGCATGATTTCGGCAACGGCTCGCTGGGCAACATGGGCTGCCACGTCATGGACGGCGCGTACTGGTCGCTCAAGCTCGGCCAGCCGACATGCGTCGAGGTCGAGGATATGATCGGCGGCAGCGACGAGCGTTATCCGGTCGGCACGCGCATCCGCTGGGATTTCCCCGCGCGCGGCGAGATGCCGCCGGTGAAGCTCTACTGGTTCGACGGCAAGAAGAAGGGCGCCAAGATGGAACTGGATGCCAACGACGCTCCCGGCAGCGTCAAGGCCAGCTCGCAGAATTTCCCGCCGCTGGTCGAGGAATTGGAAAAGAAATACAAAATCAAGCTTGGCAGCGACGGCGCGCTCTATGTTGGCGACAAGGGGATCTTCTGGAGCGAAACGTATTGCAGGAGCGTACGCATCATTCCCGAGGAGCAGCACAAGGCCACGCCCGTGCCGCCGCCCCAGATTCCGCGCATCAAGGACAGCCACATCGGCGATTTCCTTCGTGCCTGCCGCGGCGGTGAGCCGGCTTGCTCGAATTTCGGTTACGCCGCGCGGCTGACGGAGATCGTCCTGCTCGGCTCGCTGGCCTACATCGCCGGTCCCGGTCGAAAGATCGAATGGGACGCTGAGGCGATGAAGTGCGTCAGCATCCCGGAACTGAACCGCTGGGTGAAGTGCCCCGTTCGCCCGGGTTGGGACGTCTAGGCGGCGCGGCGGGCCGGCCGCAGACTCAACGAAAAACGGCGAGGCAACTCAATGAGTCGCAAGGCATGAAGACAAAAACGCTGGTCCTGTTTTTTTTGGCCCTCGCGGCGGCAGTGCCGGCGACGGCATTTCAGCCGGTGCAAACCAAAACCATTCGCGGCGGCGAACCGGCGCAGACGATTCGCGCGGATGTGACCGGCGTGAAGGATTTGTTCCTCGTCGCGACCATCGGCCCCGACACCTACAACTACGACCAGGCGATCTGGGCCGAACCGAAATTGTTCGACAAGGACGGCCGCGCGGTGGACCTCACGACGCTGGCGCCGGCGCACACGCAGGTTGGCTGGGGCGAGTTCGTCGTCAACCGCGCCCACGGCGACCGGCCGCTGACGATCGCGGGCGTGACTTTCGGGAAGGGTTTCTACGCCCACGCGCCGTCGGTACTGCACTTCAAGCTCGACGGCAGTTTCACGCACTTCGAGGCGCAAGTCGGCATCTACACCGGCTCGGGCAGGAACGGCAGCAGTGAGTTCATCGTCACCAATGTCGCGCCCAAGATGGCGCCGCCAAAGAAAAGCGACCCTCCCCCGCCGCCCGTGACGGCGAAGCTCTCGCCGGCCGACAAGGCACCGCACCAGTTCAACGCCGACGCCGCGAGGATTCTGCTGGACCGGGGGATCGAGAAGCTCGTTTTCGTCCGGCGCTTCACGCTGACGTCCAACCACGTCTACACCGAGCACGTCAACAGCCGTTGGACGCCCGGCGGCGGCTTGTGCGTGCTCAACTTGAGGACGGGCGTTGCCACCGAGCTGTTGCCGGAGATGAGCGGCGGCGTCTTCAACCGGTTCGACATTTCCTACGACGCGAAAAAAATCCTGTTCGATTACAAGAAGTCGGCGCTGGAAGGCTACCGCATCTACGAGGTCGGCGTGGACGGGAAGAACCTGCACCAGTTGACATTCCCGGTCGAGGACGAGGCCGCGCTTGTCCAACGTTACGGCCGGGGCGGCTACCATCACGGCACCGACGACATGCATCCGTGCTATCTGCCCGACGGCGACATCATGTTCACCTCGACGCGCTGCCGCGCCAGCGTGCTCTGCGATTCCGGCGACGGCTTCACCACGACCGTGCTGCACCGGATGACGGGCGACGGCCAGAACATCCGCAGGCTCAGCGGCAATTGCGTCAGCGAGTTCTCGCCCGCGGTGCTGCCCGACGGGCGCGTGCTCTACATGCGATGGGAATACAACCGCAAAGGCGCCGGCGCAGTGAAGTGCCTCTGGGCGATGCTTCCCGACGGCACTTCGACGTCCGAGGTTTACGGCGACAACATCGTGGACCCCGAAACGATGATCTACGGCAGGCCGATCCCCGGCGCGCCCGATAAGATCGTCTTTCTCGGTTGCTCGCACTGGGGGCCGAACAACGCCCTCGGCACCGTCATCGTTCTCGACACGAAAGTGGACACGCAAAGCCGTGGCGCGATGACGTTCGTCACCAGGGACGTGGACGCGCAAACCCACGGCGGCTTCTCGTTCCTCGTGGACGGCAAGTGGGTCCACGAAACCACCGGCACGCCGGGCCGGCTCTTCAAGGACCCGTATCCGTTGTCGGAAACACTGTTCCTCGTCTCGCACAAACCCAAAGGCCCCACCTGGCACGACCCGAAAGCCTACGACATCTGCCTCCTCGACGACCAAGGCCTCGAGACCCTGCTCTATCGCGACGAGGAAATCTCCTGCTGGCATCCGTATCCGTTGCGCGCGCGCCCGCTGCCGCCCCAACCTGCCGCGCCGCTGCAACAGGATCTCGCCGACAAGCGGCTCGCGCAATGCATGGTGGCCGACGTTTACACCGGCTTGCGCGGCGTTCCGCGCGGCGCGGTGAAATACCTGCGCATTATGGAGCAGACGCCGCGCCCGTGGACGGCCCGCACGTCGTGGGACGGCGACCGCCAGGCCATGGCCCATTCCTCGGTCGGTCTCGGCATTCTCGGCATGATCGCCCAACACGGCATCGTGCCCGTCGAGGACGACGGCTCGGCCAACTTCTGCGTTCCCGCCGGACGGAACATTTATTTTCAGGCGCTCGACGAAAACTTCATGGCCATTCAGACCGAGCGCACCTACATCAACTACATGCCGGGCGAAACACGAAGCTGCGTCGGCTGTCACGACCGTTCGCGCACCGCGTCGGGTGACAAAAGCATCGCCTCGTCGAAAGCCATGCGCCGCGCGCCTTCGATGCCCGGCCCGCAACCCGGCGACGCGAGCGGCCAGCGGCTCTTCGACTACGCGCGCCAGATTCAGCCGATCTGGAACAAGAACTGTGTCGGTTGCCACAACGCGACCGAAAAAGCCGCCGCCGGCCTCGACCTGACCGGCGAGCTGACCAATCTCTACAGTGCCTCATACGAGAACCTCCTGGCCAAAGGCAAAGCCGGGCGCGCGCTGCCGTTGGTGGGGATGCAAGCCGACGAGAACGACGTGCGCGGCTACGTCGAATACACGCCACCCTATTACTTCGGGTCCTATTCGAGCCTGCTCGCCGCGACGTTCGGCAACTTCGCGCCGCACTTCGAGTCGTTCGCCGCCAACGCGCCGAAACTGGCCGGGCGCGTGGAGGCTTTGCGCGAGCAGCACAAGGACGTGAAACTCTCCCGTGAAGAGTTCATCCGCATCGTCAACTGGCTCGACGCGAGCTGTCAGTATTACGGCAGCTACTGGGGCCAGAAAAACATCGCGCACCGCGCGTCGCCGTATTTCCGCCCGGAAGTGACTTTCGCCGAGGCGCTCTCGGACCAATGCCCGCCGGCGCTGAAGGCCGCTTACGAGCCGGCAAAAATTTCGCGGCGTTGAAGAAAAAGAGAAGCCGGCGACGCGGCCCGCGCGCGGCCGGGTCGTTGTGCTCGGATGTTGCGGGTGTTCAACAAACTGGAGAACGAAAAAGGAGACTGCATGAAAACGATGGAATGGCTCGGATTCGGAATCGGACTTTGCGCCGCCAGCCTGCTGGTCGGCTGCGGCCAACGCAACGAGAAGCCCTCGATTCAGTTTGAGAACGCCTATTTCTACGACGCGAACGGGAAATTCCTCCCGGAGAAAGCCAAGGATGCGCTCATCGCCCTGATGAAATATCACGGCTACCCGGTCTTCCCCGGCCTCCGCGAGAAACTCTGGGTGTCCGACTACGGCATCGGCCAATACGCGAAGGCCGGCCTCGGCGCGGCGATTTTCGTCAACAACACCGACGATCATTACATGCTGCTGGACATTTATCTGCTGCCGAATCAGATGCTGCCGGAACACTGGCATGAGGGTGGCGGCAAGCTCCCGCCGAAGATGGAAGGCTGGCTGATCCGCCACGGGCTTTCGCACGTCGTCGGCGAGGGCGAACCGAACCTCGGCAAGGACATCGTCATCCCGCCCTGCCACGCCAACGGCACGGTCACCGTGAAGCACGAGGTCATCTGCCGCGCCGGTGATTTTGCGCCGCTCAACCGCCCCACCGCCCACCACTGGCAACTCGCCGGGCCGGAAGGCGCCATCATGAGCGAAGTCGCCACCGGCCACGAGAACGACCGGGTGCGTCATCTCGACAAGGTCATGAACGACAACTTCCTCAGCGGCAAGTAATCCGCGCGGGACGATCCGCTTCAGTTCCGTCGGAACCGCAGCTTCAGGGTGAGCAGAACAAGGCCGATGCCGAAGCCGATGACATTGGCCACAATCATCGGCTGTGCGGCAATCATCACGCCGTAAGTGCCCCACAGCGCGCAGTTGAGGACGAAGAGGATGACGGTGCCAAAGGCGACGTCGCGCATGTGTTTCGTGCGCCAGGACTTTGCGACTTGCGGCAACATCATTGAAGTGCCGACCACCGTCGCGGCATAACCAACCACGTCAGCGTATATCATGAATTTCGCGCCCCTTCAGATTTTGCGACCGTCTTCGGATTTCACGGCGCCTGGGGAGCGGCCGGCTTGACGATCTTCCACAGCTTGGCGTCGCTGCGAATATAGAGCGCGCCGTTGGCGATGGCGGGTGTGCAGAGAATCGTCTGGCCGAGGTCGAGTTCGCTGAGGATCTGGCCGCCCTCGGGCTTGGTCACGTCCACGACGCGCACCACGCCTTTTTCGTTGGCGAGATACATCTTTCCGCCCGCGGCGACCGGGCTGGAGCTGAACGGGCCTTTGACCGTCAACGTCCACAGCCGCTCGCCGGTCGAGACCTTGCCGCAACAGAGCTTGCTGCCGAGCGTGAAGACGCGGTCGCCCATCACGAGCGGGCTGGGAGTTCCCGCGGCGAGTTGGAAGTCGCGCCAGAGTTCCTTCGGCGTCGGGCTGTCCGAGTCACCCTGCAACGCTACGAGACCATGCGCAGAGACATAAAGGACGCCGTCGCCCGGCGCGGGCGAGGAAATATTGGCCGACTCGTTGGTGCGGTTCCACACCGTCTCGCCGGTCGCAGGCAGGAAGGTGACCACACCGCCCAGCCCCTGAATGGCGACGACTTGACGGCCGGGCTTGTCGGCGAACACGACGGGCGAAGACCAGTTGCGGTTGTGCGGCCGGTCCGTTTTCCAACGGTTGACGCCGGTGGCCGTGTCAATGCCGGCCACAAAGGAGTCGCAGTCGGTCTCGACCTGCACGACGATCGTGTCGCCGACAACGACGGGCGAGGAAGAGAGACCGATGCTGCTGCTCGCGTTCGGATAATCGCGCGTGAGGCCGCGCAACCAGAGCAGGTTGCCGTCGAGGTCGAGGCAAATGAGATCGTTGGAGGAAAACTGCGCGAAGATGCGGCGGCCATCGCTCACGGGCGTCGGTGCGGCGACGCAAGTCTTCGACTGTGTCATCGTGCGGCCCGTCGCCCAGAACTGGCGCTCCCACCGCTTCGCGCCATCGGCGGCGTTGAAACACAAGACGTGCAGCCGCTCCTGGCGCGGCCCGCTGGAGCACGTCACAATCACGCGGTCGCCGATGACGATCGGGCTGGAGAGGCCGCGGCCCGGCAAGTCGGCGGTCCACGCAATGCTTTTCGCGTCGAGCGCAGCGGGCGCGTCCGTTTCGTCGGAGACGCCGTTGCCGTGCGGCCCGCGGAACTGCATCCAGTCGGCGGCGGGCAGGCGCGCGGCGGCAAGGCAGAGGGCAATCAACGCAATACGCAATACGTAATAGGTGATTGGTGATTGGTGATTTGTTGACTTCGTCATCGAAAAAAATCCTCGATTCACTTCGCGGCGGCCGATGGGATCGCCTTGCCGAGGTGGTCGCACACGCGCAGTTGGAACTGCCACTCCACAGTCCACTTTTCCACCAGTTCGTTCTGGCACGCCTTCACGAGGATCGTGTTGCGGCCGGGCTGGAGCTGGCCCGCAAGGCGATACTGGTCAATCTGCATCCCGCGGTGATACTCGTCGCGCTCCCAGAGCAGCTTGCCGTTGAGCCAGACCTTCCAGGCGTTTTTGCAGCCGAGCCGCAGTTCCGCCGGCTGCGCCTTGTCGGAAACGAACTCCGTGTAAGCGTAGGCGGTCACGATCTTGAGCGGCGTATAAACGGTGTTGATGTCCACCATGCCGAACTCGTCCTTGGTGGCGTAGTCGCTCCACCTCACCTTGCCCGTTTTGCCGTCGTATTCGCCGGCGAGATCCACTTTTTGCTCCGGCGGGAAGACCGCCGTAAAACCTTTTCCGTCGGCGTTGTCGAAGGGCCCGATGATTTTCCATTGTGTAAGAAACCCGAACAGCTTCGGCAGGTCCACGGTCTCGCCGAGTTCGCGCAGCTTTCGCGCCACGTCCTGAATCTGGTCCACGTCGCGCGCCGACTGCAGCGCCTGCCGGTAACGCGCGATGGATTCCGGCTTGTTGCCGCCGTCGAGAGCGCGCACGGCGGCGGCGATCACGCGATCCACCGCGTCGCGGCGCAACTCCAGGCTCGGATCGTCCATCATCCCCGGCAACAACTTCTCCGCCGTGTCCGGCTGGACGCGTGCGACCAGCTCGAACGCCATCCGCCGGGCGCGAGGGTTGTGATGCGTGTCGCGCAGAAACGCCAGCAGGTCGTCCGCAGGCAGTTTCCTGCCGGCGGCCGATTCGCGGGCGACGATGGTCTCCGCCGCGGCGCGAAGCCAGTTGGCAGCGAGATCGTTCGCGCCGTCCATGCCAGCGAGGATGGTTGTGAGCTGATCGAGGCCGTTGGCGGCGAGTTGCTTCCACGCGGCGGATGCGGCGGCGTTGCCACGTCCTTCCGCGCCGACGGCGCGGATGGCCTGGATGGCGCCGGCGGCATCGGACGGCGCGGCGGCGACAGGTCGAAGACCAAAGAGCGCGGCCACTCCGCAGACGGCAAGCCATTTCATGAGTTCAGGGCGAAACATGAATGTCGCTCTTAGCAGCAACAACGCCGTGCGCGCAACAGCAAAGCGTTCGAAGGCGGAAGCCGGAAGATGGAAGTTGGGAGTTGGAGACGTGCGAAAGGACGTCCTCATTGGGTTGGCCCGTCTTCAAACTTGCCGAATGATATATATGGGTTAGAATTCTTCATGTTAAGGTTCGTGACAACCCAAGGCGGGAAAAACCGGCCTGGACGCCCCCGCGCAACGCCGGGGCAAACGTTGGTGGAGTTCTGCATCTGCGCGCTGCTGCTGCTGATGCTGGTGTTTGGGATTGTTGACCTGGGTCGTGGCGTCTACGCCTATAATACGATCGCCGGTGCCTCGCGCGAAGGCGTTCGCTACGCGATAGTGCATGGCGCGAACAGCGGGGCGCCCGTGGGGCCGACGGCGAACGACGCGACGCTGACCTCTGTGGTGCAGGGATTTGCGATCGGCCTCCAAACCTCCAACCTCACCGTGCTCTCAAACTGGCCTAACGGCAATGCGACCGGCGCGGTGGTGAACGTCACGGTTGGTTACAGGTTTCAGCCCGCCACTTTCTTCTTCCGGACTCTCGGGCTGACCAATCACTCCTCGGCGATCATCCTCCATTGACACGAAGCGGGCGCGGCAACTCACAACAGGACGCAGATCGCGCTTCCCGCCGGTGAAGTGGGAAGCGATTTTCGAATGCCCTCTGGAACAGGCGTGTGGGCCGGCATCATTTCGTCAGCCGCAACAGGATTTTGGCGGCAATCTGCTGGAACACCGTTTGCAACTGGCTGGCGCTGGGCGCGAAGGCGGCTTCACCGACAGGTTGGTTTGGATTGTAAGTGGACGCGGCGGGATCGTTGGCCGCTTGTTGCAGTAAACTTTGATCCAGAGAATTGCCGAGACCGATGCAGTAGACATACATGTTGGTGCCCCGGATGGCGGCGGCGGTGGCCAAAGCACGTAACTGGCCTTCCGCGGTGCAGTTGGCGGGAGTCACACTTTTGGTGGAGCCGCTCACCGAAAGGAAATTGACCATGGTCGGGCAATACGAAGGCGCCGGTCCCGTGTAGGTGGTCGAACTGTTTGGAAGCTGGTTGCCCGTCCTGGGATCCAGAATCGCATACTGGGTGGCGGGTGGGTCGAAGCCGCCGACGTTGAAGGTCTTGTTGGTCGGCCACGTGCCTTGGAAGGTGTTGGCGTAGCCGTCGGTGAAAAGCACCACAATCTTGACAGTGTTATCGCCGGGAGCCACGGGCACGCTGTTGTTCTGCTGCAACGCCAATTGCAGGCCGCCGTCCGTGTAGGTGGCGCCGCCAAAGACCAGGGAGTTGACCGCGCTGGTGATGGCGCTCTTGAACGGTTTTCGCACCGAAACGTTCAGGTTCGTCGTCGAGGCGAAACTGACCAGGGAGACCTGATCCATGGTGTCGTCGAAGTAACTGATGAAGGTGTCTACCGCTGACGGCAGCGCCGCAGCGCCGCCGTTGTTCAGCATGGATCCCGACCGGTCGAGCACGACACTCATGATGAGTTTGGCGCGCGTGGCGGTGGCCGCAGAACTGACCCGGAACGTTTGGAACCGCGGGATGACTCTCATGAAGTAGGTGTTGAGCGTCGCCGTGGCCAACAGGCTTACCGTGGTGTTGTTGTTGGCATCGGTGGCGTACGTGATGGACATGGCGGGCGCGTTCGTCAAGGAGCCGCCGCCGCGGTAGTTGGCCACGAATGCGGCTTGCGCCAAGGTGGACGCCCGGGTTTGTCCTTGAAACAGGTTTCGGACGGCCGTCAGCGCCGCTGAGTCCACCGCTTTATCCAGTTCCGCCCTGGTGAGGTAAATGGCCCCCCCGTCCACGCACATCGCGACAACCAGGAACAATACCAACGCCATAATGGCGTAGAGAACCACAGTCTGACCGGCTTCTCCGGGCCGTCCCCGCCGGAATTGATGGATGATGTTCATATTTTTATCCGCCTTTGCGCCTAGAAAAACGACACGTCATACAGAAGCGACGTCGTCGGCGCGTTTGTTCCCCGTCCTCGGAGAAGGTTCAACAGATTGCCCACGGGCGTGACCATGGCGAAGGGGTAGTAAACCTCGGTGATGTATAACGTCTGGTTCGTCGCCGGCAACTGAGTGCTCGGGAGCGTTACGGCATTGCCCGTGGCGTTCAGGGTGCCGATGCGGCTGGCGTAATTGGTGGCGCCGAACCTCACCTGCCCGCTGACCGTCGGGGTGCCGCCGTTGTTGCGGGTCACCGAAGAGGCAATGATGGTTCCGTAGCCATTGGTGAAAAGCATCGCCGGCGCTGTTGCGACCATCGCGGCGACGGCATTGGACAACGTCGTGCCGCGCGCCGCGAGGTTGGCGCCTTCGCGGCTGGCCACCACCATCATCTGGCGCGTCACGAACAATCGTCCGTAGTCCGCCAATCCCATGACCAGGACCGCCAGGATCACAACGACTATGGCAAACTCCATCAGCGCCTGGCCTTTTGGCCTGCCGCCGATACGGCGCCGCTTTCCCGCGCGCAACGCCGTGGCCGACGGGACGACCGGTTCGCTAGTTGGTTTGACTGGGAGGGAAAGGTTCATTGCGATACACCACGCTGGTATTAAAGTGGTAGACGCCGTTGGAGAAAAACCGTGAAATCAACGGTGTTAACAACTGAACAGTGGAACTGACCGTCAGTGTTTCCGTGTCGCCCGGGCCGCCTGCGCTACCGTTGCCGAAAGACTGGCTGGTGAATTGAATGGACGTTATTGGCAAGCCCATGGCGTTTTGTTGCGCCACCTGGAGGATGGAGTTGGTGCGTGTCAGGGTGGCACCCTGCGAGTCCATCAGATGGTTGCCGGTGGCGGCATACCGGCCGGCCACGCGCAACGCGTGCTGCATGGTCATCCGGACGAAGAACAGCCGCCCAAAGTCAATGATGCCGAACACCAGCAACATGAAAAATATGAAGACCAGCGCAGTTTCTATAAGAGCCTGTCCCTGGCTCCAGTGACCGATCTTATGCTTCGCCTTCATTGTCTCTTCTCCCTTTGGATGAAATCCAACTCATACTGACGCTCCAAACTAGTTCATATACTGAATCGCGGCGGCTATCGCATCGGTCTGTGAAACGGCATATGCCGGCGTTGCCTTTCATGTCGATGGCGCTGAGTGACGAAAAATCCACCACGATGGCGCCACCGGTAATGCTGATCGAGGCGTTGCCCTTCAAGCTCAAAGCGCCGCTCATCGTGGGATTGAGGATCTCCAGGGTGATCGGAACCGGCAGGGGCGTCGTCCCCGCCGTGGCGGCAGCGCGGACGTTGACCGTCTTCCACGGCGACAGCAACCGCAGGAAGGTTGTGTTCACCGGCAGCGTCACTTGAACGAAGATGCAATTGTTGCTGCCGATGTATCGCGAGTTGCTGCCGGCGCCCGGAGGAACCTCCACGAGCACGTTGTTGGTGGAGATGCCATTCAGGCCGGCATACTGGATCGCGGCGGCTGTCGCATTGGTCTGGTAAACGGCGTTGGTTCCCTTCGTCAGCATCCACGCGCCCGCTTCCGCGGCGGCATCGGCCGCGCGCCGGGCCTGCCGGCGGCTGGCCATGACCAACCCGCTGTCTGTCACCAAACCGAGGATGGCGATCATGGCTATCAGCATGACGGCGACTATCACGATGACCTGGCCCGACCGCGATGCCGTCTTCGCGTTGGCCGGCAGCCTTGGTGTTGAACCTCTCTGGGTCTTCATGGATAACACTAATCCTTCCCGCGTGGCTGTCCATCGAGACTCAAAAAAATCGGGAGCTTGCGTTTAAGCGCAAACCGGTTTGTCAAGGGGGCGCGGTGACAAATTGTTACCGGGCTTGTTTCGACGCGACGGCTCCGCGCAAGCACCGGGGAAGCTCGCGCTGTTGCCAGTGGCGTTGGAAAAATGCGAATCAGGCGCGCGACGTGTTTGCGACCCGCCCCTCAAACAAACGACGTCCGCGCGCCATCAGGCTGGCTTTGCGGAGCGTCGCATTCCCCCCCCATCCCGCGAAAGTGGACGGATAAAAATAAACCTGCCGTTGTGAGCGGCAGGTTGACGGAACTGACAATCGGTAGCGCTGAATACTGCGTGCTGTTCCGGTGCCCGCCAGCACACGACCAGCGGCTTGCTTCCAAGAACCGCTGGGCGTGATTTGCTGGCGGTCACCCGGTTTTCCGCCCCCCCGAACCACATTGACTCTGTTTGTTTTATTCCTATGAGCTGGCCGACTGAGGCGTGGTGGCCGCAACGCCTTGTGACGTCATCGTGCTCTGGATGTTGTCGAAGGTGCTCGCGGTCTTGGTGCCCACCGCCTTCACAACCAGGATGGCCACGATGGCGATCAACGCCAGCACCAACCCGTACTCCACCAGCGACTGCCCACTCCGCTTCGCTTTCTGCATCAACTTTTTCATGTTTTCTTTTTTTCCTTTCTTGCTTGCTGCGCCGCCATTTGCGTGGCGGCCTCTCGGTTCTTGCGCGTCCGCTTCTACAAACTGGCTGCCTGAGGCACCGTGGCAGCGAGTCCCTGCGACTTCATTGCGCTCTGGACGTTGTCGAATGTGCTCGCGGTCTTGGTGCCAATCACATTGCGATAACGGCAAGCTAGTTCAGACACCCCCATGTGTCATGTCGGGAGGAGGTGAAAGGACCGTCAGGAAATCCCCTGACCACCTTACGGCTGACTTGACGACCCGTGGTGCAAAATGCCGGGGAACATTCCGGGAACCGCCTGCGCGATGTCCGAGGAGGTGACGCCCTAGCCGCGCCTAGAACAAAAACCGGGAGGGTGTTATTGCATCGGCAGGCGAGCGTTTTCGGATGGGTGTTTGAAAATGCGGCTCAGGCGAGCGGCATGTCTCTGACCGCCGAATCTTGATGATAAACCTGTAGCGGCGGGCGCAAACGTGGAGTGGCTGGCTTCCGGTCGCTTGAGCGAACACCCAGTGCGCGCGAAGACCTTGCCCCGGCGCGCCAACACCGTTTCCCGGCGTCCGAAAGCAACCTCCCGGCATCCAATAGCCGTTCCCCGGCGACCGATGACAGCCTCCCGGCGGCCGATAAAAGCCCTCCGGCGTGACAAAATGGCGCGAAAGCATGCCATGAACTCATTCAATCGCCTGAAATCAGTCAATTCTTGCAATTCCAGCCCTTTCGCCCCCATCTCCCAACTCCCAATATCCCATATCCCGGCAGCTCGGCCCCAGCGCCTCCGGCACGGCGGGCCAAATCCCAATCAGCGAAGGCAACGGCTCTCTCCGGAACAACAACGGCGTGCCGTTTGTTTCCAACGGGTGAGAAAAATCCATAGCGGGCCAGCTTCAAGGAGCGTCGCGTTTTTATTTCACCCCTTCCGCGGCGTGGTCGGATGAAATGCGGGTGACCGCATCCCCCGGGGGCGGGCCGCGTCACTGGGTCAACCGCAGCAGAATCTTGGCGGCAATTTCCAGGAAAGCCATCTGCAAATCACTGGTGGTGTTGGCAATGACGTAGTCGCCGATGGGCTGGTTCGGGTTGAAGGTGGTCGAGGTGGGATCGTTGGACGCACTGGCCAGAAAAGACTGGTCCAGGGAGCTGCCGAGGCCGATGCAAAAGACATACGTGTTGGTGGTGTTCCGAATGGTGTTGGCGGTGGCCAGGGCGCGCAATCCGCCTTCCGCGGTGCAGTTGGCGGCATTGACGGTCTTATTGGTGCCATTCACCGAAAGGAAAGTGGTCCAGCTTGAGTTAAAAAATGCGGGGATGGTCTCGGCTCCTTGGGGCCAAGTGTTATAGCCTTTGTTATCGGTAAGCTGGACGCCGTTCGTCGGATTAAAAACCGCGTAAGCGCCGGGGGGAGGATCAAAGCCGCCGAGGTTGTAGGTCTTGTTGGTCGGCCAGGTATATTGGAAGGTATTGGCGTAGCCGTCGGTGAAAAGGACCACAACCCGGATGACGTTATCCGTCGGCGAGTTGGTGACGGTGCTGTTCTGCTGCAACGCCAGTTTCAAACCGCCGTCCGTATAGGTGGCGCCGCCAGCCGACAGGCTGCTGATGGCGGTGGTGATGGTGCTCTTGAAGGGTTGACACATCCTGACATTCAGGTTCGTCGTCGAGGAAAAGGTGATCAGGGAGACGTGGTCCATCGAGTCGTCGAAGTAGCCGACGAAGGTGCTTGCGGACGACTTAATTGTGCTGATTGTGCTCGACTCGGAGCCGGACACGTCGAGCACCAGGCTCATGATGAGTTTGGCGCGCGTGGCGGTGGCGCCGGAACTGATCTGAAACGTCTGGAACCTCGGGATAAGACGCATGAAATAGGGGCTGACCGTCGCGGTGCCCAGAATGCTCACGGTAGTGTTGTTGTTGATATCGGTGGCGTAGGTGATGCCGAGGGCGGGCGCGTTTGTCGCGGCGCCTCCGCCGCGGAAGTTGGCTGCAAACGCCGCCTGTCCCACGATGGAGGCCTGGGTCCGGCCTTGGAACAAGTTGCGGACGATGGTCAGGGACGCCGCGTCCACCGCCTTGTCCAGCTCCGCCTTGGTCAGATAAATGGTTCCCGCATCCACGCACAACCCCACGACGAGAATCAGGGCCAGAAGCATGATGGCGAAAAAGACGAGGTTCTGGCCGGCCTTCTTCCGACATTCCCAGCGGAGTTGATGGAGCTTGTTCATGGGTTGCCTGTCGCGGCCGTCAAAAATACGTCACGTCATACAGAAGCGTCGAAACCCCAACGTTCGTTCCCCGGACAAAATTCAACAAATTGCCCAAAGGCGTCACCGGCGAGATCGGATAAAAAACCTCCGTCACATACAAGGTCTGGTTGGTTTGAGGCAACTGAGTGCTGGGCAGCGTGACGGCGCTGCCGCTGGCGTTCAGAATGCCGATGCGGCTGGTGTAATTGGTGGCGCCGTATTTCACCTGCCCGCTGACCGTCGGGGTGCCGTTGCCGCTGCGGGTCACCGAGGTCGCGATGATGGTTCCGCTGCCATTAGTGAAGAGCATCGCCGGCGCGGTTGCCACCATCGAGGCCACCGTATTGGACAGCGTCGTGCCCCGTGCGGCAAGGTTGGCGCCCTCGCGGCTGGCAACGACCATCATCTGGCGCACCACAAACATCCGTCCATACTCCACCAACCCCATGACCAAGATCGCCAGGACCACCACGATCAAAGCCAGTTCCAGCAGCGCCTGGCCCCTGCGCACGACGGGGAGACGCCACCGCCTCGCGCCCAGCGGCGCGACTGGCGATACGATCAATCTGCTAGTTGGTTTGGCTGGGAGGGAAGGGTTCATTTCGATACATCACGCTGGCATTGAAGTGATAGACGCCGTTGCTGAAATACCGCGAAACCAGCGGCGTTATCAACTGGACATTGCAACCGATCGTAAGCGTTTCCGTGTCGCCCGGACCGCCGGGGCTGTTGGCGCCGAAGGACTGGCTGGTGAATTGAATGCTCGTCAAGGGAAGTCCCATGGCGTTTTGTTGCGCCACCTGGATGATGGAGTTGGTGCGTGACAGGGTTGCGCCCTGCGCGTTCGTCAGATGATTGCCGGTGGCGGCATATCGAGCCGCCACCCGCAACGCGTTTTGCATCGTCATCTGGACGTAGAACAGCCGCGCAAAATCAATGACGCCAAAGACCAGCAACATGAAAACCGTGAAGGTAATCGCTGTCTCAACAAGCGACTGGCCTTTGCGCTGGCAACTGTTGTTCCGTTTCACCTTCACAACCGTTCCTTGCTGGCGGCAGGGATGTTTATCGCACATGTATTGGTATTCTCCACCATCAAAACTGTTATTATACCCCGGACGGCCTCAATTTGCACGCCGGGAAAATGAGCGGGATGTCAGGAAAATCCCTGACGCAGACCGGGTCTGCCTGACTCGTCGCCGTCATCTGACACCCTGGCTTAAAGCGGTTCGCGCCGATGTCTGCTTCTGGTTGCGCAACCTTCCGCTAGAATCCCGACGTGAAAATCATCACGGCAGCCGGGCCAAGGATGACGACCAGCAGCGCCGGGAAGATGAAGAACACCAGCGGGATCAGCATTTTCACCGGCGCTTTCATGGCTTGTTCCTGCGCGCGCTGGCGCTGTTTGAGGCGGATGGAGTCCGCCTGAATCCGCAGCGTCTCGACGATGCTGGTGCCGAGTTGGAAACTCTGGGTGATGGCGCCCACAAATGTCTTCATGTCGTCCACACCGGTGCGATAAACAAGATTGTTGAGCGCCTCGATGCGCGTCTTGCCGAGGCGGATTTCATTGAGCGTGGCGCCGAACTCGTCCGAAAGCGGGCCTTTGGTGCGCCGCCGGACGTAGTTGAGCACCTGGTCGAAGCCCATGCCTGCCTCGGCGCCGACGGATATCAAATCAATGGACGACGCCAGCGCGCGCTGAATCACGCTTTGGCGGGCGCGAAGCCGCTTGCGCAAGACAAAAACGGGCGCAAGGTAACCCAGCAAAAGCCCCGCGCCCAATACCGCCAGTCCGTCCACATCGAACAGGTTGGGCTCGGGCAACGACACCGCCGCAATGCCGACGAGTTTGTTGATCAAGCCCGCCGCAAAAATGTAACACACCCCGACGACCATCAACACAAGGCTGCACAGCCATCGCATCCCCTCCAAACGCGACGTGGTCAGACGAGGATGGAGGCCGGCCTGGACCAGCAACTGCTGCATCTGATCCTGTTTCGACGCGAACCGCTTCATCCTCGAACCGATGTTGTCCAGCACGGGCAGCACGACGCGATCCATAAACGGCAGCTTCAGCCGTTCATCCCTCGTCATCGCGCTGTCGGCACGGATGCTCTCCAACCGCCGCTGTAGCTCCGGTTTGCTGAGCAGGTAGCGGACTCCCAATCCCATCAGCACAATGGTCACGGCGGCGACGACCGGAATGACGATAATCCAGTTCATGTGGTCACATTTTGATGTTGATGACGCTCCGAATCATGAGCACACCCAGCAACTGCCAGAACACGGCAAACGCCAACATCCCACGGCCAAACGAGTTCTTCACCAGGGGATCGAGATAATCGGGCGCGGCCAGCATCACGATCCCAAAGACCGCGATCGGCAACAGACCCACGACATAGCCTGAAATCCTGCCCTGTGCGGTCAGGACTTTCAGTTCGCCGCGCATCCGCAACCGTTGCCGCACGGTATCGGCCACCTTCTCCATGATGACCGCCAGGTTGCCGCCCACTTCGCGCTGGATCAGATACGCGGAAATCACGATGTCAAATTCCGGGCTTTGGGCGCGGCGGGCCATGGTTTGCAGCGCGTCCTCGGCCGACACACCCAGACTGATCTCGCGCAACACGCTGGAGAAATCCGTGCTGATGGGCGGCGTGCTCGACTGCGCAGCCACCTCCAGGGCTTTGTTGAAACTGAACCCGGCGCGCAACGAGTTGACGATGAGTTGAAGCGCGTCGGGCAACTGCAGGTCAAACCGCGTCTGCCGCCGGCTCTTGTTGCGTTTGACGTAGCCCACCGGCAGCCAGAAAAAAATCGCGCCAAGGACAACAATGATGTCGGCGCGCTCCGTGGTCACCATGCCTCCCAAAACCGCGACGGCCGCGAACGCAAGGCGCATGGTGAGAAACTCACCGGGCCGCCACGGCACGTCCGCGCTGGCCAGCAAGTCCGACTGCTTGCGCATGAAATCCGGCCCCGCGATCCGCGACAGGAGGCCGCTCAAGTTCAGCCGGGACGCCTTCTGGCTTTTCATTTCGGCCACCGCGGCCTGGTCTTTGACGGCCACCACAGCCACGCGTTCCTTGAGCCGGTCCTGCTTTTGCGTGGCGAGTTTCTGCGCGCCGAGCATGAGCAACACCACCGTCGCAAAGGCCAGGAAAACAATGAGCAGGACGGTGCTGTCCATGATTTGCTAGATCCCTCCTTTGCCGCCGCTGAAAATCTCCGGTGGCATGTTGATGCCGGCCGCCGCGAAGCGCGGCAGGAACTTCGGCGTGAGGTTCGTCGGCTCCATCCGGCCTTGCACGCGCCCGTCTTCGGAGACGCCGGTCTGCCGGAACACAAAAAGGTCCTGCAGCGTGACCAACTGACCTTCCATACCCTGCACCTCGGTGATGCTTACGACCTTGCGGCTGCCATCGCTCAGGCGCGCAATCTGGACGACGAGATGAATCGCCGAGGCGATGTTCTCACGGATGGCGCGCGACGGCAATTCCATGCCGGCCATCATCACCATCGTCTCCAGACGCGTGAGACAATCGCGGGGTGTGTTGGCGTGCAGCGTAGTGATCGAGCCGTCGTGGCCGGTGTTCATCGCCTGCAACATGTCCAGCGACTCGCCGCCACGGCACTCGCCGACGACGATGCGGTCGGGACGCATGCGCAGGCAGTTGCGGACCAGATCGCGAATCTTGATTTCGCCCCTGCCCTCGATGTTGGACGGACGCGACTCCAGGCGCACGACGTGCGGTTTCTGGAGCCGCAATTCGGCGGCGTCCTCAATGGTAATGATGCGCTCGCCGTCCGGGATGAAGCCGGAGAGCACGTTGAGCAGCGTGGTCTTGCCGGAGCCGGTACCGCCCGACACCAGGATGTTCAGCTTGATGTGAACGCAGGCGGCCAGAAAGGTGATCATCTGCGCCGTGATGCTTCCGTATTGGACGAGGTCCTCGGCCGTCAGCTTGTGTTTGCCGAATTTGCGGATGGTCAGCGCCGGCCCGTCCAAAGCGAGCGGCGGGATGATCGCGTTCACGCGCGAGCCGTCCGGCAATCGCGCGTCCACCATCGGGCTGGACTCGTCAATACGGCGGCCCAGTGGCGTCACGATGCGGTCAATGATCTGCCGCACGTGACTGTCGTCCCGGAACTGAATCTTGGTCAGTTCCAGTTTGCCGACGCGCTCGACATAGACCGTCTTCGGTCCGTTCACCATGATTTCCGAGATCGTCGGGTCGCGCAGCGCTTGTTCGATCGGGCCGTAACCCAGCAACTCGTCCGCGATTTCCGTGACCAGCGCCAGCCGGACGCTCCGGCTGTAAGGGAGTTTGTCCTCGTGGATCTTCTGTTCGACCATCGCCTCGACGCGGAGGCGGAGGCTGGCCGCATCGCTGGTGTCCAGAAACTTGCTGTCGAGTTGCTGGATGAGATCGGCCAGCACCCGGTTCTTGAAAGCCAGATAATCCTGTTCGCTGATGCCTCGTTCTGGGGACATAAATTTCCCGGAATATAGTCAACCTTTGCCGATAAGCAATCGGCACCGCAAAAATTAACTCGCGCCTCGCGTCGGCACGGCGTAGACGGTGGAGGCAAACGCTTGGCTGGCCGCGTTCCAATGCAGCCGCTTCCACAAACCTTTGACGGCCGATCCCTTGCCGATATCCGCGCCGAGCTTTGCCGCCAGCCCATGGATGGCCTGCGAGGCGGGGCAATTGGGATGTGTGAGCACGAACGGCTGGCCGAGATTGATGGAATCGGGCACAAACCGCCCCTCGTGCGGCACGCGCGCGGCGACCACCGCCTCCAGAATCGTTTCCGCCTGCGATGTGCTGATGGTTTTGGATTCGGGCTGGATGTCGTTGAGCACGACCTGGATTTTCTCGCGCGGGAAGTTCGACTCCAGCAGGTGGCACAAGTAAAGCCGCGCGGCGCGCAGCCGCGGCAGGTCTGCGCCGACGACCAGCAGGATCGTGTCGCAAAAATCCAACGTGACATTGCTGACCTCGGTGCCCGTCACGCCGACGTCCACGAGGGTGTATCTGAACCGGCTCCGCAGCACGGCCAGGGTGGAAACGATGATGCCGCGCGACAACTCCTGCCGCTCGTAAGGCTCCGTCGCCGCGGCCGACAGCAGGGTGACGCCGCTGGGGTGGTTCTCCAGCAGCGATTCGATCATCTCGCGATCCACGCTGGTGGCGGCGGCGGACACATCGGACAGGGTGCGCTGAGGCCGGATGTCCAGGAACGTGGCCGCGTCGCCGGCGCGAACGTTGACATCGGCCAGCACGACATGCTTGCTGCCGGGACTGGTTCGTTCAGCCGCCTTCGCGATCGCGCAACTGAGATTGACGGCCACCATCGTGCGACCGCAACCGCCGCGCGGACCGGTGACGGCGATGATGCGGCGGCTATCCTCGTTGGGAACCGGCGTGTCGCCATGGCGCTGGCCGGCTTTCTTGTCGAACGCGTTGCGGATCGCATCGATCGCCCGGTTCTTTTGCAGCGGGGCCACCAGCAACTCGCTCACGCCAGCGGCCATCATGCGGCGGAAAAGGTTTTCATCCATCGCCTGTGCCACGACCAGCAGCGTGGCGGAATCAAGGTTCTGCAACGCGAGCTGTTCGCAAACTTCGATTCCGGATGTCGGCTTCAAGCCGTTGTGCACGATGATGACGTCCGGCCGCTTGATCAGCGCCAAGCCCATGCACTCGTCGGCGTTGACGGCGCGGCCGACCACCTGATAGGCCGGGTCGCCTGTCAGGAAGGAGCAAATCTTGTCGCAGGCAGCGCCCTCACTGTCTGCGATCAGAATTTTGATTATCGGATTACCCACGTTCTGTTTGCTCCGGCTCTAGCTCAATCCATGTCCATACAATAGACCTTACGCCATGTCAACCCGGTTGGCGTGTCGGGAAGGGACTCCGCCGCCGTCAGGGGTTTCCCTGACAGCCCCTGCTGTAGACGAAGTCTACGCCATCCTCGGCCGATTTGAAAGACTGCACGCGCCCGGTTCCAAGCCCGGTCGCCAGCCGGCAGGAGCGGAACGTCCGCGGGCGCTATTGGCTGGCGCCGCGCGCCGGGGCCGTGTCCAACAACACCGGCGCTTGTTTCGAGTCTTCAGTGTGCATGCGGTCCGGCGGCAAACCGAGCAAATCGTGCATATCGTTGTCCGGCCCCGGGTGCATGTTGGGGTCGGCAAGGATGTCCTTGTGCATGTCCACGTTGTGCCATTGTCTCATGCCGTTCGTGACAATAGTCCGTTCCATGTCTTCCTTAAGATCATGGAGGATCTCCGGTGTGATGAAGAACAGTAGTTCGCTCTGACCGCTAGTCCAGTTCTTGCTGCGGAAGAGCGCGCCGAGGATGGGAACCTGGCCGAGCCACGGAAATTTGTGGATGTCGTTGTTGAAGTTGTTTTGCAGCAGGCCGCTAAGAATGAGTGTTTCGCGGTCGTTGAGGCGAATCTTCGCCTGGGAGTTGCGTGTCGTGATGGTGACCCCCGATGCGGCTAAGGTCGGCACGTCGCTGACCTCGGCAAAGACCTCGGTATCAATATGTTCGGCGCGATCCACTGTCGGCTTGATGGTCATGTGCACGCCGAAGGGAACGGATTGCACCGCGGTCGAACCGAGGCCGACTGAAACTTGCTGCAGGAGCTGTCCGCCGGCCAGAAACGAGGCATCCTCGCCGCTCTTGGTCAACAGGATCGGTTCCGAAAGCATACGGGCCTCGTTATCATCAATCAGCAATTGCAAGGTGGCCGCAAAACCCGGCGTTGAGCTGTTGCCAACGGGGGAGCCGCTGAAGGCAGCGATGTTCGGGTTGTTAAGCATGCCGAAAATGGACGATTGCTTCATCAAATTCATTCCATTCACCGGCACGGCCCCCGAACCCACACCGTAGCTGATGCTGTCGGAATACCTGAGGCCTTTTTGTTTCGCCGCCTGATTGTTCACCTCGGCCACCTGGACGCGAATCCGTATCTGGTGATGGGTTTTAACGGTCATTTGGTCCACGATGTTGGGATCGTTGCTCAGACTCCTGACCGAGACCGAGTTGGTGGTCGTCCAGCCGGTGGCGTAGCCTTGGGGCTGAACCTGTTGGGTGGTCTTGCCGTAATCGCCATGGCCGTAAAAGCGCGAGGCGACGTTGCGGAGCGTGTCGGCTTCGATCTCGTCCTTGGCCTCGCCATGCATGAACAACACCGGATGCGGCCGGGCCACAAGGTTGGTCTCGTCGAACGAAATGCGCGGGCCCACCACGATATCGAACTGCACATGGGTGTCGCCCACCATCTTTTTTACCACGTCGCGAAAATCCTCCAGCGATGCCGTAAAGGTCTCCTTTTCGGCTTCGAGCGGTTTCTGGGCCACGATCATCGTGTAGCGCTCGGAGACCTGGCCGTCGTCGTGCAGCACCAACATGTCTGTGCGGCCATCCTTGACCGCGCTGATCACCGCTTTGCCCGGGCCGGCGGGCAGCACGCGAATGACGCCTTCGGTGGCGACCACAATGTTGGACCCCGTGGTCGGCACAAGGCACGCCTCACCCACCTGCAAATTTTTGATTTGCACGGCCGGCTCGGCGGCCGCGCCGAGGCACGCGGTGCCAAGGGCGATTACGACGAGAACAGCCGTCCGGCAGCGCGCGGCGGCCGTGGTGGCGACGGATATTACAGAACCGGTGTTAAAACTCATAAGTGCAATCCTCTTTATCCTCTTTGTCCTTTTCTTCTCTTCTCCTTACTACAGAACCCGTTCCCATCGCACTGAGCTACTTGTTCACCTCAAATTCTTTCAGCGGGCTTCCTCCGTCATAGATCTTGATCGTACGCGGCTTCGCCGGCGTTGGTGGCGCGGGCGGCGGCTCCACTTTCGTTGGGCCGGGCGCCTCTGGCGTCTGCGGATGCCGCAAGAAATCGTCGAGGTTGACGCCCTGATTATCGGAGATTTGCTTGTCGTCGCGCGCCCGCAGCATCACGCGAATCGGACCGGCTTCCACGGCCATGTTGATCAACTGCGCCTGTTGGGGCGTGGTCAGCAAGGTCAGTGAAGAGGTGGCGCCTTCGGTCGTATCCCTTCTGGCCCGATCAATGGCCAGCACCTCGATGTTTTGAAGGGGCAACTGTACCATCGCGCCGTTGTGCCTTGGATCTTTCACGTTGGCGATAATGTCCACGTGGTCGCCCGGAAAAATCGCGCCGGCCACCGCCGTGGTGTCACTAATGCCAATGGTGATGGCGCGCATCCCTTCCGGAATGGACGGGGCCAAACCCGGCACTTTGTTCTTTTCCGCGATGTCACTGCGCCGGACCTGTTCATGTTGCTTGATGGGCACAACGGTCCATTTGCCCACCACTTCCTTCAGGTCCGAAATGGAGTTGGTGAGAGCCATCTCCGCCGGGATGGAGAAAAGCCCCACCATCTGCTCCGTGACAACCTGACGCGCCGGGATGTCAACATGAGCCATGACGACGGCCCGTTTGGGCGATGTCGTGGGCTTTGAGACCGTCCGCAGGTAATCGTAAAAGAAATAAGCCGTCGCCAGAGCAAGGACGATGGCACCTCCTAAAAACAGGGTTCCCGGACGCAAGTTCATGTTTTTCATTTTAGCAAAAATTTGCAGATTAGCCAATTTTTTCTTCAGGCGCGCCGCGGTTCGCCGAAGCCAGTTTCAAAAACGCAAACGGCGGCAGCACTTTGAAGTCGCAACGCACGGCGTTCACCAACTCGCCGAGTTGCTCGATCCGCGACTCGCTGACGGTCCCGCCGTGCCGCTGCATCACTTGCAGATAGCTCATTTGCTCGGGATTCAGCCCCATCACGCGCGCGGCAGTGGCGTCCACCGCCGTGAGGTCCTCGCCCATGATGACGACGTCCGATCGCACCGTCTCGCCGCGCAGCGGTCCGTCGCCTTCCATGCCCTCGATGCCGTCAATGATCGCAAAGCCGGGCCGCAAGGCGAGGTTGATGTCCACGATGCTCTTGGCAATGCTCTGGTCGCCGCACCAATGCAGCACGTTCTTCGGCCAGCCGTATTTTGCGCCCGGCACCGCGCCGAACATGTTCTTCAACGACAGCGTCGCGCCCACCCAATGGTGCGTTTTCAATTTCGGCATCGAAACGATCAGGTCGGCGCCGAGAATTGTGTCCGGGAAGAACAGCCGTCCCAGTTGCGTGTAGTTTTCGCGCAGCGGCACGGGATGCATGGAATCGAGGTTGAGATCCACGAAGGCGCTGCGGCCGGCTTTCAACGCCTCGTCCAGCCCGGACTGCTCCAACAACATCTCCGTGTCGCGCTGGTGGCCCGGACCTTCCGCGACGAGAACTTCGCGCGCACCGAGCGAGCGGAACGCCTCGACCGCCGCCGCGACCAGCGCGGGATGGGTGTTCACGCGGCGGGCCTCGCGATATTCCACCAGGTTCGGCTTGAGCACAACGCGCCCGCCACGCGCGCGTGCGATGGCCGCGGGATAATTTTGCAGGCCGCGCCGGATCAAGGCAGCGAGGTTTTCCGTGTAGCTTGTCGCTTTGAGAATGGTGACGCGCGCCAACGGCTCGCGGTTCAACCACGCGCGAATCCCGGCGCCCAAGATAGCACCGCCAAAAACGCTCGCCGCCAGTGTCTTGGCAAACTTCCTCCGGTTAAGCGTTGTTGGCATCGCCGGGAGTTTATCTTAAATCGCCGCAAAAAGCAAATTTGTTTGCTTTACTGCCAGTCGAAGCGGAAGGAGGCGTGTGGCGTCCCTGTCTTGACCGGTATGTTTGACCGCCAGCGGCGCCCTCTGCGTTCAAACCGGAATCACGAATGCCGCTCCCTCGCCAGTTACGGTCGAGCCGGGCACTCAACAGAACCATTGGAAACAAGAAGATGCGTGCCTCTTGTCATCCCCCTCTGCGCCGAGCCTCTGGATGTGCGTTCGCCTAAATAACAGACGTCACCAGGATGTCCAGAGTATCCACGATACGCCCCCTATCCGGCAACAGACTGCCGCTAAAAATGTCCGCGCCTTTCGTGCATCGCACGAAAGGCGCGCCCACGGACAGTATTGACACTGTCCTTTTTATTCCTACGAGCTGGCCGACGCAGGCGCGGCGCTCATAATGCCTTGCGACGTCATCGTGCTCTGGATGTTGTCGAAGGTGCTCGCGGTCTTGGTGCCCACTGCCTTCACGACCAGGATGGCCACGATGGCGATCAACGCCAGCACCAGTCCATACTCCACCAACGACTGCCCGCTCCGCTTTGCTCTCTGCATTAACTTCTTCATGTTTTCTTTTTCTTCCTTTCTTGTGTGTTGCACCGCCATTTGCACGGCGGCCTCTGGGTTCTTGCCGTCCGCTTCTACGAACTAGCTGACATAGGGGAGACCCCCGGGAGACCTTGCGATCCCATGGTGCTCTGGATGTTGTCGAAGGTGCTCGCGCTCTTAGTACCCACCGCCTGCACGACCAGGATGGCCACGATGGCGATCAACGCCAGCACCAACCCATACTCCACCAGTGACTGCCCACCATGATTCGCTCTCTGCATCAACTTCTTCATGTCGTCGTCATTTCCTTTCGAGTCTTCCGCTTTGCTCCTTTTCCTGCCGCTGCTTTTTGCCAGCGCTTTCACACGGCTTATGGGGCGTCTTCTCTGCCATCGATATCATACCCGCAATGCCAGGTGGTGTCACTTCTTTTTTTCCGTTGCGCAACCTATTCCGAGAGGCCGTGTTCGACAAGTCGGGAGATCGTAAGAAACCTGTCCGGAACTCCCCCGACACGAAGCGAATGATTCTGGGCGGCAACGCGGCCGGCTCGCGGTCAGTTCTCTTCCAGCCATCCCTGATGCGACGCGTAGCGGACGATATCCACGCGGCTGTGCAATTTGAGCTTCTTCATCAGGCGGGCTTTGTAGGTTTCCACCGTCTTGACACTGATCTGCAAACGGGCGGCAATTTCCTTGTTGGAATAACCGCGGGCAATGTCCCGCAAAACCTCCATCTCACGCGGGCTGATGGTTTCCGTTGTTTGGGCGTCGCCGGACGGCAACCGGCCCGCCATGTCGCTGGCCAGAATCCCCGCCGCCGTCGCGTCGAGATAAATCTCCCCGGCCGTCACGGTGCGGATGGCGCGAGTCAGTTCCATCACCGCGGAGCGCTTGGTCACATAACCCGACGCGCCCGCCTTGAGCAACTGGCGCAGGTAATCCAGGTTTTCGTGGGCGGTCAGCGCCAGCACTTTGATCTTCGGACACGCCTGCTTCAAACGCTCCGTGGCCCGCATTCCATTGCACCGGGGCATGGAGACGTCCATCACGACCACATCGGGCAGGAGTTTTTTGGCTTGCAGAAAGGCGTCTTCGCCATCCACCGCTTCGGCGACGACCGTCATGTCCGGTTGCTGGTTGAGCAGGAATTTCAACCCATCGCGCACGATGGCGTGGTCGTCGGCCAATAAGACGCGGGTCTTCCTGGTTGGCGGTGGAGTTTTCATTTCTAGGTCTCCCGTGTTCTGCCGATACAAACCGTCATTCTCCCGTCCGTGTTGGCGCCGGGCCGGGCCGCCTGCCGATTCAACGCAGCGCATTCTTGCATTGTCGGCACACCCAACCGATTTGATGAGTTGAGGCTGTTCATCGCTGCTTTTAATAGTATACGTCTCGCCGCTGTCTTTCACGAGAACAAACACCAACGGCGCCGGTGATCCGGCAAAACGCCATCACCTGCGGTGAGTATAGCCGCCATCAGTTTCAACGGCAAGCCGGCCCGGGGTGGCCGTCCGCGCCCCGGTTTCAAAAAAACTCCTGCATGGACAAACCTGAAAACCAAAACTACACTGGATACCTGTTTCAGACCAACACAATGGCTGGCTGGACGAGTGTGATCCGATCACAAAGCTGGAACCGATGCATCGCGGAGCACAGGAGTGGCGTGATCATCCATTGATGATCTGCCGCGATTCCAGGACGGCGGCGGTCACCGAGGTTAAGACTGATGAGACCTGATCCACAGCGGCAAGAGAAGACGGCGGATGCGCCAGGGCCGACGGCCATGCAAGAAGATCGCAAACCTGCCGTTGATGGCGCGGCGATCGCGCGGTTGCGCGAGATTGCCGACGGCGATTTGACGTTTTTGAAGGAGGTTTTTGGCGCCTACCAAACCGACACGGCCAAACGACTGGTTGATCTGCGAAGCGCGCTCGCGACGGGCGACGCCAAAGGAATGAGGCGAACAGCCCATACGATCCAAGGCAGCAGCCTGAACGTCGGCGCCGAGAACCTGACGACCTATTGCCG
Organism: uncultured bacterium; assembly: GCA_903870275.1. Lineage (GTDB taxonomy): Bacteria > Verrucomicrobiota > Verrucomicrobiia > CAIQCK01 > CAIQCK01 > CAIQCK01. The sequence continues at coordinate 54,932 of CAIQCK010000050.1, forward strand.
TCAACTGGAGCGGATCGCCGAATCCGGCAAGTTGGACGGCGCTGCCGAACTCATCGCCCGGATCGAACAGGAATCCAAGCGGGTGGAGGCTGCGTTAAGCGGATTCATGCAAGGATGAATCCATGAAAGCCTCTCTGGCTGCGCCAAACGGTTCCTCGGCTCGAAGAGTGCCGGAGCGCACGGACAGCAACACCCACTGATAGGAAGGGAAAACACCATGGATGCCAAGACATACAAGATCCTTCTCGTGGAAGACAACAACGTGGACGCGCGCGTGATCACTGAAGCGCTCTCCAAGGCTGGTGAGGGATGTTTTTCGGTCACGCGAGCCGAGCGGCTCAGCGAGGCGCTGGAACGGCTGCGCGCGGAAACCTTTGACTTGGTGCTGCTGGACTTCATGCTGCCCGACAGCGAGGGCTTGTCCACCTTCTCCACGGTGCGGCAGCAGGCCGCCAGCGTGCCCATCGTGGCGCTGACCGGCATGAGCGATGAGAGCATTGCCATTGAAGCCGTGCGGCTGGGCGCGCAAGACTTCCTGGTCAAAGGGCAGGTGCAACCCAAGGAACTGAAGCGGGCCGTCCAGTACGCCATCGAACGGCACAAGGTGCAATCCACCCAGTTGAAACTGGCCCAAGGCGGAAAGACTGGGAAGACCATTGGATTCATCGGTGCTCGCGGCGGCGTCGGCACGACCACGGCCGTCCTCAACATTGCCGCGGCGCTGGCGCAAAAACACAAGGAGGTCATCGCGGCCGAGTTGACTCCGTTCTACAGCGCCTTTTACGACCATTTCTTCTACAAGAAGAGCCGGACGACGTTGAGCAGCCTCGGCACGCTCATGAAACTGAACCGGGAGAAAATAACCCAATGGGAACTCGAACGGTGCCTGATCCAATTGCCTTCCGGGCTGAGTCTGCTGCTGGGTCCGCAACGGCTGGAGGAATTCCAAGAATTGGATCCAGAGAAAACCGACGCGTTGATGCAGGCGCTGTGCGCGTTGGGGCGATATGTGATCCTGGATTTGCCCAGCCAGGTCTCCGCGGCCAACCAGGCGGCGGTGAAACATTGCGACTTTGTGGTGCTGGCGGTGGACCGCGCGCCTTCGTGCGTCATGGCAGGCAACCTGATGGTGGATCTGCTTGTGTCCTGGGAAGTGATCCCCATGCGAATCGGCGTGATGGTGGTCAACCGTCAATCCATGCCCATCTCGATGGACATCGCCGAGGTGTTGGCCACCGTGGGCTGTCAGTTGGTGGGCGTGGTGCCGTCGGCCACCGACGCCTGCTCGGAAGCGCATCGGCGAGGCGCACTCATGGTGTCCAATGATCCGCAAGATCCGGCCAGCGGCGCGTTCATCGGGATTGCGGACCGGCTCATGACAGAACAGATCGTCGGCCGGTGAGGCGGCTCCGCCGGGGTGATGATTTCGTCTCGCCTTTAGGCGGCAAATCAAGTATTTGATGATCCAGCGATGGTTGGCGGGAATAACGAAGGGCCGCCGATCATCCTTGTTGGTTGCGACATGTGGCGGTAAAGCCGACGCGTAAACAAAAAGACTATGGCAGCCCAGATTCTGATTGCGGACGACGACACCAGCACCCTGCGAACCCTCACTCATGCTTTGGAGCGGGAGGGTTATAAAGTACACACCGCTCAAGACGGCGTGGAAGCCTTGGAGCAAGTGGAAGCGCATCAGCCTGATCTGATCATCCTCGACGTCGTCATGCCGCAGATGGACGGTTCCGAGGTCTGCCGTCGTTTGAGGCGCAAGCCGGAGTTCGCCCGCGTGCCGGTGATCATCCTGACCGCGCAGAGTTCGCAGGATGAGAAAGTCCGCTTCCTTGATGCCGGAGCGGACGACTACATGACCAAGCCCTTCCACGCGCCCGAACTGCTGGCGCGGATCAAGGTGCTGCTGCGGCGCGTCGGCGAGCGGCCCCGGGACGACCAGCCGCAGCAGATCGAAGGCAAGATCATCGCGACGTTTTCACTGCGCGGCGGCGTGGGCGTGACCTCGCTGGCGGCGAATCTGGCAGTCGGTCTGGCTCAATTGTGGGGCCGGCGCGTGGTGCTGGTGGATTTGGCGCCTGTGGCGGGACATGGCGCGCTCATGTTGAACCTTGTGCCGCGCGCCAGTTGGTCTGATTTGTCCACGGTTCCGGCCGAGGAAATTGAAATCGACATGCTCAACAAGCTTCTCCAGACGCATGCCAGCGGCGCTCTCGTGCTGGCCGCGCCAAGCCACACCGAAGCGTTGCAGTCGCTCAGCCCGGAACAACTCTCGCGCGTGCTGACCTTGTTAAGCCAAAACTATCATTATGTCGTGCTCGACGTGCCGGACAATCTGCAACCCATGTCTGTGGCTGCGTTGGACGCCGCCCAGGAAATTCTGGCGGTCATGGTGCCCGACGTAGCCTCCATTGCGTCCATGCGGGTCATGCTGGAGTTTTTCGACATCCGACACTATCCCCGCAGCAACGTGCGGCTCGTGCTGAATCAAATCTTCAAGCGCACCGATTTGGAACAGGATCAACTCGAAAAAGTGCTCACGCGGCCGCTCGACTTGGTCATCCCCTACGCGATGGAAGCGGTGGAAGCCATCAACATCGGCACGCCCCTGGTGATCAGCGCGCCCAGCCATCCGGTGGCCGTCATCCTGGAAGATTTCGCCTTCAAAATCAGCAAGGAAGAACACCGCAAACAAACTCCTGCCAAACCGTCCAAAGCCTGGCAACGGGCAACGAGCCGCCTTCAGGAAGGCGGACAGAAAGGTCTGGGCATGATCTTTAACCGAAAAGCGGGCCGTGAACTCTTGGAGCGGCTGAAGTTCAAAACATGACCGCGTCGCGGCAGTGTTTTTGACTGGCGACCAGATTAAAAAAGTGAAAGGAAAAGTCGTGAGCAACCCAACCGTCTCCCACCTTCCCGGCTACATCACCAGCGCCAAGCCGACCGACGTGGCAAATCGCGCGCCGTGGTATAAAAACACCGCGCCGACCTACGCGGGCATCTTTCTCTGGTTCGTGTTCTGGCAGGGCGTCACCACCACGCATCAAGGCTTCCTCGGCGGCACACTCGCCCAAGGCGCCGGCGTGGCGCTGCTGGGACTGGTGATCGCGGCGCTCATCTGCCACGCGATGTTTTATTTCGTGCCGGGCATGCTCGGCATGAAGACCGGCCTGCCGCTCTACATCGTCGGCACCTCCACCTTTGGCGCCAAAGGCGGCTTTATCATGCCGGGCTTCCTGATGGGCGTTCTACAGTTCGGCTGGTTGGGTGTGAATATCTATTTCGCCGCGCTGGCGTTGAGCGCGATGATTCCCGTGAAAGCCGAAATCATCATGGTGTTCTGGGGCGTGCTGGCGGCATTCGTCGGGCTGAAAGGCATCCAATACGTCGCCAAGGTCGCCACGTTCCTGCCGCTGATTCCGCTGGCGGCGCTGCTGTGGATGTTCGCCAAAACGCAGGCGGGCATCGCCAGTTTTCAACCCGAACAGTTCATCGCGAGCCACAAGGCGCTGGCGGGAGCGGGGACCTCTCCCGGCGTGCTGAGCGAATGGAGCGTCATGACGGCGGTGCTGACCTATGTGGTCGGCTTCTTCGCAACGGCCGGCGCGGCGGGCGTGGACTTCGGCACCAACAGCCGCGACAAAAAGAACGTCTCGTTGGGCGGCCTGGCCGGCGTCGCGTATGCCATCGTCATCACGGCGGGACTCTCCATGCTCATTGTCGCGGGCGTTTATGGCACGCCGGAGCTCAACGCGAAGGCGCTCGCGGCCGGCGCAGCGAAAAAGGAATTCATCCTCGACTCGTTCAGCCTCATCCCGGTGGTGCTCGGCGAGAACACGGGCAAGTGGCTGATGTTCCTGCTGGCGGTGGCGGCGTTTCCGCCGGCGTGCTTCTCCAGCTTCATCGCGGCCAACAGTTTCAGGACCACGATGCCCAAGGTCAATCCGTTCATCTCCGTCGGCATTGGCGCGGCCGCCAGCATCGCCCTCGCCGTGAGCGGCGTGGCCGGCAAAGTCATTCCGGTGTTCGAGATCATCGGCGCCTCCTTCGGCCCGATCTGCGGCGCCATGATGGCGGACTATGTGCTCTCCCGCGGCACGTGGACCGGGCCGCGGGCGGGCTTCAACCCCGCAGGCTGGATTGCGTGGCTGCTCGGTTTCGTGGTTGGCATCCTGCCCAATTTACACCGCTGGAGACCGGAGATCTTTCCTGACTTGCCGGCGGCGCCGGTAGTGGCGTTTGTGGTCGGCGCGGTGGTCTACTACATCTGCGCCAAGATGGATTGGCGTAGTGAAATCGTCCCCTGGGTGTATCACCTCGGCGAGATCATCGAACGCGAGAAAAAGCTCATTCTGATCGTCGAGGATGAACTCGACATGGCCAACCTCATCCAGCTTCATTTGCAGGAGCATGGCTTCGAGACCGTCGTCGCCCGCGACGGCGTGGCCGGCTTGGAGACAGCCATCAAGCGCGTGCCCGACCTGGTGCTTCTGGACATGGAGCTGCCGCGGATGCACGGACTCGAAGTGTGCCGGCGGCTGAGGTCTACGCCCGCCACCCGCCACATCCCCACTCTCGTTGTGTCCTCGCTCAGTTCCATCGAAATGAAAGTGCAGGGGTTGGACACCGGTGCGGACGACTACCTGACCAAGCCGTTCAAGGCCACCGAGCTGTTGGCGCGCGTGAATGCGCTGTTGCGCCGCTACACCAATCTCCTGCACGTCGAGGCCATGGAGCGTCCCGAATGGGACACGCTGAACATCTGATTATTATAATAAGGTGTTGCCGCGCTCCGGAGCCGTTCCGCGACTTCTGGTCTCATCCGATAGGCAGCGTGAACCAAAAGGTGCTGCCTTTGCCGATGGCACTTTCAATGCCGATCTGGCCGCCGTGAGCCTCGACGGCGAGTTTGCAGAAGGTGAGGCCGAGGCCGGTAGAGTGCCGGGGTGCCTGCTTATCCACCTGGCCGAACTTCTCAAAAATCTTCGCGTGATACTCGGCGGGAATGCCGGGGCCGGCGTCGGTGACCGCCAGCCGCGCCATTGAATCCTTCGTGCTCACGGTGATGCGGATGCGGCCCTCGTTGGGGGTGAACTTGAGAGCGTTGCCGATGAGGTTGCCGATGACCCGGCGGGTCACGTCCTTGTCGGCGTGGGCCAGAACGGAAGCGGGCTGGGCCTCAACGCTCAGCTTGCAGCGGCCGGCCAGCGTCCCGAGTGCGTCCACGGCGGCGCGCGTCTCGGCGGTAAGGTCGAAGCGCTCGCGGCGCAGCGGCATCTGGTTGGTTTCCATGCGGCTGACATCGAGAAGCGTGGTGATCATTTCGAGCAGATGCTCGGTGTGTTTGCCGACGATGTCCAGGTAGCCCAGCTCGGCCGGAGCGAGCTTGCCACTCACCTTGGTTTTGACCAGATCGAGGTAGCCCGCCATCAGGCCGAGCGGCGAACGCAGGTCGTGGATGATCATGTGGACGAGGTTGTCGCGGAGGGTTTCGAGTTCACGAAGGCGGTCGTAGTTTTCCTGGAGCTGCTGGTTCCTGCGTTCGAGTTCCTTCTGGAGCAGGCGGAGCTTGAGGTGGGTCTCGACGCGGGCGTGAACCTCCTCGAACTGGAACGGCTTGGTGACGTAGTCCACACCGCCAAGGCTGAACGCCTTCACCTTGTCCATCGTCTCGTTCAAGGCGCTGATGAAGATGACGGGAATCGGCGCGAGCGCCGAATCAGCTTTGAGTCGTTGGCAAACCTGGTAGCCGTTCATCTCCGGCATGTTGATATCGAGCAGAATCAGGTCGGGCGGATCGTTCGCCGCCGCTCGCAGCGCCATCTCGCCGCTGGGCGCCGGGCGCGCTTTGTAACCGCAGCCTTTGAGCATGCCACTGAGCAACTGGAGGTTCTCCGGCGTGTCGTCCACGACAAGGATGCTCGGCACGGTGGAGGGGACGGTGGAGGGAGGTGGTTGCATGGTCAAGATCCGTTGGTTTCCAACTGCAGGAGTTGCAGCAGTTTCTTGTAATCGAACCGTTCCATCAATTGCCGCAGCCCGCGCGCGAGCGCAGCGTCGCGCGGCTCAATCCGGGCAATCACCTCCAGCAGGTGATCCATGTCGGCATTGGTGGCGGCGTTGCGCATGGCGTCCAGCCATTCGCGCGGCAAGGCCGCCAGCGCGGCGCGGTCAATCTTCGAGGCGGCGACGGTGGTGGCGACGGCGGTTTCGTCGGCGTAGATATATTTTACGCCAAGGAACTCGCGAATGGTTTCCAGCAGCTTGGCGTTGCGGAACGGCTTGAGGATGAAATCGTCGGCGCCGGCGGCGAGAATCGCCTGGCGGCTTTCCTGAAAAGCGCTGGCGGTGACGACGATGATCTTGACCGGCGGGCTGCCGGTCTTAGCCCGGATGCGGCGGATGACTTCATAACCGTCCAGGACGGGCATGCGCAAATCCAGCAAGATGAGGTCCGGCTGGCAGCGCTCGAATTGGCGGAGGACCTCCTCGCCGTCGACGGCCTGCGTCGTTTCAAAACCGATCGCTTCAAGCAAGGTGCGGAGCAACTCGCGGTTGTCCTCGACATCGTCGGCAATGAGCACCCGATGCGTCCGCTGGCCGGGCTGGAGTTTCACCACCTGGCGAAGAACGGTCTTGCGGCCGGCTGCCGTTGATTCCCCCTGGGTCACGACAACATCAAACCGAAAGACGGAACCTTTGCCAACCTCGCTGGTCACGGTGATTTCGCCGTCCATAAGCCGGACGAACTCGCGGCTAATGGCCAGCCCCAAGCCCGTGCCGCTGCCGGCATGGCGTCCGGCCTGAGTCTGCTCGAACGGGTCGAAGATCCGCTCCATCTCCGCCTGCGCGATGCCCGGCCCGGTATCCTCAACATCGAACATCAAGCGCAGAACGCTATTGGCCTGCCGCGTCCCCACGCGCAGCGTGATGCCGCCCTTGGCGGTGAACTTGACGGCGTTGCCCAAGAGGTTGATCAGCACCTGGCGCAACTTGTTTTCATCGGCGACGACGTAACGCGGCACGTCTGCGGCGCGCTCGATGGAGAGCCGCAGTTGTTTGTCGTCGGCCCGCAGGCGGAACATCATCTCCATGTCCTCGAGCAGCGCGTGCATGTCGAAGGTCGCCGGGTGGATTGTCGTGCGGCCGGCTTCGATGCGGGACACTTCCAGGATGTCGTTGATCAGTGCCAGCAGATGCTCGCCGCTGCGGTTGATGGTATCGAGATGCTGCCGCTGCTGCGGCGTGAGGGCCGGATCGCGCTGCATCAACTGCGAGAAGCCGAGGATGGCATTCATCGGCGTGCGAATCTCGTGGGACATGTTGGCCAGGAACACGCTTTTGGCGCGGTTGGCGGCCTCCGCCGAGCGCCGGGCTTCTTCGAGTTGCTGGATGGACTCTTCCAGTTTCTTCAACGCCTTCTCAGCCCGCTGGCGCTGCGTGTCCGCGTCCTGCATCATGCTGAACGCGACACGACGCGCCCTTTCGGGATCGCTGATGTGCTCGTCGGCCCGCGGTTCCTGGTTCGCGTTGAGACCCATCACGCCTCCACTGGCTCAAGCCTTATTGATCCCGCCGGACGCGGCGGCCGGAGAATTTTCGCGCCGCCAGACCGGGGGATACGCCGGCGGACGATTCAATTCGGCGCAAAGCCGGTTCACCTCTTCTTTTAATTCAATCACGCGCTCCTCGCGGCCGATCATGGCCCGGTAAAACGCCTCCAGTTCCGCCGTGCGTTCCTTGACCATCTCTTCCAAGTGATCGCGGTGGCGGTTGAGTTCCTCTTCCGCCCGCTTGCGCTCGGTGATGTCCTCGGCCACGGTCAGGATGCAACGTTCGCCGCCGAACTCGATGATCTCCGCCGACAGCCGGGCGATGTGCGGCTCGTTTTTCTTCGTGCGGAAGCGGGCTTCCACATCGTGATAGCTTCCCTCGGTAATCAGCTTGCGGAACGCCTCCTCCAATTCCTGCGGATTGGCCCAGAGTTCCACTTCCGAAGTGGTGTGGCCGGCCACCTCGTCGTGGAAATAGCCGGTGTAGCGTTCGAAAGCGTTGTTCACTTCGATATACCGCCGGTCTTTCAGCGATACAATGGTCATGATCGTCGGACTGGCTTGGAACGCCTTGGAGAATTTTTCCTCGGACTTTTGCAGCGTCTCCTCCGCGCGATGTTTGTAGAGCGCCATTTCGATGACCGTCTTCAACTCGCGGTCCTCGAACGGCTTGAGAATGTAACCGAAAGGCTCCGTCACTTTCGCCCGCTCCAACGTCGTGTCGTCCGCATACGCCGTCAAATACACCACTGGCAGCCGCCACTGCCGCCGGATCTCCTGCGCCGCCTCAATGCCGTCCATCCGCCCTTCCAGCCGGATGTCCATCAGCACCAGGTCCGGCCGCCACTGCCCCGCCAGCGCCACCGCCTTCTCCCCGCTCGGCACTGACCCCACCACCTGGCACCCCAGCAACTCCAGCCGCACCTTCAGATCCGCCGCCACGATCGGCTCGTC
>CAIQCK010000051.1 GCA_903870275.1 uncultured bacterium
CCACCACCGCCGTGCAGACCGCCAAAGACTCGCTCTACCAACTGGCCAACAACGCCCTCGAAACCGCTATGGGCCTCTTCCCCGCCGACAGCGAGTTCGTCAACGAAGCCGAGCGCATCCGTCTCGAAATCCACGGACCCCACAGAGCTTCCAAGAAACCGCCCGCGCCTGCCACGCAGCCCACGACCGCGCCGCCGGCCGCCTGATTCCAAGCCTGTAGCGGCGACTCTATGAGCGCCGAGACGATGATGCTGAAACTGTAGCGTCGGTCTCCGACCGACGAATAGATAATGACGACAACCACACCCTCGGCGGTCAGAGACACGCCGCTACAGGATGCCCGCGCGCATCCGGGGAGACTTCCCGCACCACCGGGGATGTCTCCCGCCCCGCTCGTCATTGTCCCCGCACCGCCGGCAAACACCGTCGCACATTCAGGCCACTACCGCGCCCCGCGAGGAGGCCATCGCGCCCCGCGTCGAGACCATCGCGCCCCGTATGGAGACCTCCGTGCCCCACGGCGAAGCCTTCGCGCCCCGTGCGGAGGCCGTCGCGCCCCGCGAGGAGCCATCCGCGCCCCGTGCGGAAGGCTTCGTGCCCCGCGTGGAAACGTCCGCGCCCCGCGAGAAAGGGTCCGCGCACAGCATGGAACCCCCGAAAACCATCGGAAAACCGCTTATTTCCGCATTCTCAGCCCATCTCACGAGATTTTGGCTGGGAGCGGCGGCTTCCAACTCGTCGAACCCTGGCAGCACCCAAACCATGCGGCGACTTGGAAGTCGCCGTTCCCAGTTCGGCCAAACCACACCAACGATGAAAATTTTTAGGATAATCCTCGCGATAGCGCTTCTGGTCGTGCTGATACCATGTTCGTTCGTGTTCTGCGAGGTGTACTTCAGCATCAAGCCGGGAATGACGCGCGCGGACTTGCTCATGAGTTTTGAATACGATGGTGGCATTCGCTCACCCGGCAATGGCTGCTTTATCTATCGTCGTTTCGAGCCATCGTACTTTTGCAAGCATTTTGGGGTAATCAAAGTTGATGTAGAATTCGAATTTGACCCGCAAAGGAAAGATCATCCCGAACTGCCGTCCGATAAAATAATACGGGTTTCCATGCCCTACTTGGAGTATCGCACCTATGATTAACGCAGCGCAATCACCAGTGGCCGTGAGGCAGACATTCCTGTCTGCCTCCTTCCCACATCCACGCGGCAGACAAGAATGTCTGCCTCATGGGTTTTCAGCCCCAACTCCCATCTGCCATCTTCTCCGCCCCAACTCTTCACTCTTCACTCTTAACTCTTAACTTCCCATGAACTTCGACCCCAACTGGCCTCAATACGGTGACGACCTGACCTCCGCCCGCCTCCGCGGACAATGGAACGGCCTGAAGACCCTCATTGACGCGGGCATTCCCGGCGTTGCCGGCCCGCCCGGTGCCAAGGGCGATAAGGGTGACAAGGGCGACACCGGCCCGCAAGGGTTGCCCGGTGCCAACGGCGCGCCGGGTCCGCAGGGGCCGCAAGGTTTAGCCGGCGCCGACGGCCCGCAAGGCGACACCGGCCCGCAGGGCTTGCAGGGCGAGCCGGGTTTGCCCGGCGCGGACGGCGCACCCGGTCCTCAGGGGCCGCAAGGCGATCCCGGCGGACCTCCCGGCCCGCAAGGTCCACAGGGCGACCCCGGCTCACAAGGGCCGCAAGGCCCGCAAGGCAATGACGGCGCTCAAGGTCCGCCCGGCCCTCAAGGCGACCCCGGTCCCCAAGGCCCGCAAGGGCAGACGGGCGATCCGGGCGGTCCGCAGGGTCCCCAAGGTCCGCAGGGCGATCCCGGCCCGCAAGGCCCCCAAGGCAACGACGGCGCACAGGGCTTGCCCGGCCCTCAAGGCGACCCCGGACCGCAAGGGCCACAGGGCTTGCAGGGCGATCCGGGTGGCCCGCAAGGTCCGCCGGGGCCGCAGGGAGATCAAGGCCCGCAAGGTTTCCCCGGAGCCGACGGCGCACCGGGCCAGCAAGGCCCTCCCGGCGAAGTCTCCGCCCAACAACTCTCCGACGCCATCGCCGGCACCAGCGCCAACACCAACGCCGTGCAACTGCTCGACACCGGCACCTTCACCGACCCGCCCTCCGCCGCCGACCTCATGGCCGTGGCCAACAAACTCAATGAATTGATTCAGGCGATGAGGAGATAAGACGAGGCTCCTGCAATTGACTGCGTTAACAAGTCAAACGGTAGGATCGCCAGCAACGGCTGGCGTGGTCTCGAAATGTTGCTTAATGAGTGTGAAGACTTCCGCCTGTGTGACGGCGGCGGCGAGTTGCGACGCCCAGCCACGTCCGGGATGAATTACGTCCCACATTGGCTTTTTCCCTTTCGCGCGTCCACCACCCGGCGGATGATTGCCGAAACCGTCAACCACAAGATTCCAAAGCGGCTTGAAGTGGCTGATCAGTAATGTCTCGCCCAATGGAATAAAGACTTCGTCCACCACCAGCCAGCGACACCGGAAATCCGTGATGGAAATATTTTTCGCGGCCTCGATTGACTCCGCGTGCTCAGATAGCCGATTGCAAAGCGCGTTGCCGTGCGGCGTGTCCAATCCCTTCCCGCCCTTTCGCGCACCCGCTGGCACGGCCTTACCAACGTATATCGGCTGCGCAAATTTCCGGTTGATATTCGCCGCCGCTATTGGCGCGTAGGCCGAGAAGTCGCCCGTGTAATAAATCAGATATATGCCCGCGCCCACGAACTTCGCTGGCGGCAACTCCTGCGGCGTTTGATTTAGAAGTTTCGAGACGATGCTTCCTGCCAGATTTCGCTTTGTCAGCGGATTGTATGGCGTGGGTTGGTCCATTTAATTCCTTCTCGTCTGCCGGCGACCATGCTCTTCCAACGTGGCAACCACACTAGCGCCAACTACACGCGCCATCGTGACGGGCACTGCATTTCCGATTTGCCTCATGCTCTCTGTCCAAGAACTTGGAAATACATACCAATCCGGGAAAGTCTGGAGCCGCGCGCTCTCGCGCACGGTGAAATAACGGAGCGAGCCGTCAGGATAGGCGAACATATTCTCGCCACCCGGAACGCCGTGATCTCCCGCTTTCAAAGTCTTGGCTGGGTGATCAAGTTCGCTGCCGGTGTGGCCGACATACCTTTTCGCACCGGGCTGAAATCTGTGGTTTGAGATTCGAGAAGCCTCTGGCACGCGAGGATCTGGAAGACCCACCAGCGCATCCCTGACCGTCCGCCACCGGGCGGCGAATGGCAGCGTAGCCAATCGTTCAAGCCTCGCCTCAATGCCAACCGGTTGCCGCTGCCGTCCCGCTCGCGAAATGTGATGTTCGTCCCAATAACTTCCGTTTAACCATTTCGCCGCCAGCAACGCATCCTCAGAGTGCGTTGCGAGCGGAAAACTCCAAGGCTCCCTGATGTCAGACCTAAAACCTACAATCACTACGCGTTCGCGCTGTTGCGGCACGCCGAAATCAGCGGCGTTAATCTTTTGAACAACCACGCGGTAAAACAATCCTTCTTCTTTGCCTGCCGTATGGTGTTCCTCCAGTCGGGCTAGATGCGCGGTCCATGTTTCGCCCGCTCGGCGGGTGACCTCTGGATAGGTGAGTTGCATTCTCACATAGTTGAAATAAGTCGCGAAAGATTTGCGCAGCAACCCCCGCACATTCTCGAAGATGAAAGCTTTCGGCCGCACCGTTCTAACGACACTGACAGCGTGCGGAAACATGTCGCGTTCGTCGTGGTAGCCGCGGTGCTTGCCGCCGATGGAAAACGGCTGACAAGGCGGACCTCCCGAAACCAATTCGACGCGATCCCGCCACTCAGAAAAATCCACGCGCCGAATATCGGTGTCAAAAAGGCGAATGTCTTTGCCCATTGCGCGATGCCAATTCTCGCGAAGTGTCTGGCAGGAATCTGCGTCGCGCTCGACCACCGCGACGGGCGAGAAGCCCGCTTCATGCAAGCCTAGCGCCAATCCACCGCCACCGGCAAATAGCTCGATCGTTTCCATCCGCCTTTCTTTTATCGCTTACGCTTCGCCGAGGCAAGCGCCGCTTGCAGCTTGGCGACGACTCGCTGTTCATCGCGCAGGGAATGCTCCCAAAACCTGAGAATCCGCCAGCCCGTTCGGCGCAACAATCGGCCAACAACAACGTCTCTCGCCTTGTTCCGTGAAATCTTCGGACGCCAAAAACCTTGCCGTGATTTGGGCATACGGCAGTGCCATCGGCATCCGTGCCAAAAGCAACCGTCCACAAAAACAGCGAGCCGGTGCCTGCGAAAAACGAAATCGGGTTTGCCGGGCAGCGGTTGCTGCCGCCGCCAGCCGGTGATGCGGTGGGCGCGGAGAATTGCAGCGAGCTTGAGTTCGGTGTCTTTGTTGCCGTGCGAACGAATCGCCGCCATTACTTGGGAGCGTTTCTTTTTGCTGATCACGTCCGCCATGTGGCGAGTGTAGCAAAAGCATCGCTGCGGTCAACAGCGTGGGCTGGATTTGCATTGACCCGTTTGGGTTTTTACCTACGATGCGCCCAATCAAGGAACGCGGTTGTTTTTGGAGGCTGAGACCATGGACGACTACGACGCGGATGCGGCGTTTGCGCGACGCCTGATTGATTTCGATGCGGATGATCCGGCGACGTATTCGCCGTGGAGCGTGCCGCAGGCGACAAGTGGGCAGTGGTCAGTGGTCAGTGGGCAGCATGGCGAAACGGGAAAGGCGAATGGCGGAACGGTCGGAGCCGGAGGGATTGGGACGGAATCGGTTGCGATGCCGATGGCGGCGGCGAAACCGAAACCGAATATTCCGTGGCCGGCGGGGTTGGCGCCGGTGCCGGTGCCGTTGCTCCAGAAGCCGCAGCCGACGGATGCGTTGCCGGCGTGCGATTATCTGGCGGTGACGTGGACGGTGGCGGAGGCGAAGGCGCTGGCGGATGTGCTCAC
>CAIQCK010000052.1 GCA_903870275.1 uncultured bacterium
CTCCGTCGAGCCTCCTTCTTGGGCGTGTCGAGCTTTCAGACTGCGGAGGCTCGACGGAGTCTCGCCCCACCGATCATAAATCTTCGCGGCCTGCGAGGACTCTTCGACATTGTTGTAATATGGAAGACGCGAAGTCGCGAAGAACGGAAAGAACTTCGCGCCTTCGCGTCTTCGCTGTTCAAACTCCGCCTCCCCAATGGCCTCAGCCTATTTCTTGCTCTTGAAAGCGCGCGACATGGCCTGCGCCATCTCGCGCTCGGCGGTGCGGCGTTTGATGTCCTCGCGGCGGTCCACCTGCGTCTTGCCCTCGGCGAGGGCGAGTTCGACTTTGGCGACGTTGCGTTTGTTGAAGTAGAGCTTGAGCGGAATCAGCGCCTTGCCCTTGGCGGCCATCTGGCCCATGAGGCGGTGAATCTGGTCGCGGTGGAGCAGCAGCTTGCGCTCGCGCGTCGGGCTGTGGTTCCAGATGTTGCCGTGGGTGTATTCGGGGATGTGGGCGTTGAAGAGCCAGACCTCGTCCTTGTGAAGCCGGGCGAAGGCGTCGTTGATCGTGGCGCGGCCGTTGCGGAGGCTTTTGACCTCCGTGCCGGTCAGCACGATCCCGGCCTCCATCGTTTCAAGGATGGCGTAATCGTGGTGCGCCTTGCGGTTGGTGGCAATGTCGGACATGTCGTGCCGCCGAATCTAGCGCGCTGGACGGCGGCGGAGCAAGCCAAACGGCGCTGCCGCCACTTTGCTCTGGCAAAAACCGCCGCAGGTCGCTAGAAACTCCGGCAGTTCCGGAGTGCACCGGAGCCACGCCCAAAGGAGTGACATGAAAACCATTGCTGGTCTAGCCACCATACTCGCGGCGGCCGTCGCCGCGCAAACCGCGGAGGTCGCCATGGAAAACGTCGAATACAAGGGTTGGAAGAACAACCTCAAGATCGCCAACCAACAGATGGAGTTGATCGTCACGCTGGACATCGGGCCGCGCGTGATTTTCCTCGGGCCGGTCGGCGGCGAGAACGTCTTCAAGAACTACGACGCGCAGATGGGCAAGAGCGGCGAGAAAGAATGGCAGATTCGCGGCGGTCACCGGCTCTGGCTCGCCCCGGAAGGCATGCCGTTCAGTTATTTCCCCGACAACACGCCGGTGGCGACGAAGAAACTCGGCTCCAACTCCATGCGCTTCGTTCCCGCGCCGGAGACGCCCAACGGCATCCAGAAGGAAATGGACATCACGCTCGACGCCGCGGCGAACCACGTCAAGGTCGTGCACCGGCTCAAGAACATCGGCAAGAAAAAAGTCCACATCGCGCCGTGGGCGTTGACGGTGATGGCGCCGGGCGGCATGGAGATCATCCCGTTGCCGGCGAAAAAGTCGCACGACGAGGAACTCCAGCCAAACCAGTTCATGACGATCTGGGCCTACACGGATTTCGCCGACCCGCGCTGGCATTGGGGCACACGCTATTTCACCCTCTCGCAGGACCCGCAGAAAGGCCCGACGAAGATCGGCCTCGCGCATCAGGAAAAATGGATCGGCTACCTGCGCAACGGATTGCTGTTCGTGAAGGTGATTGATTACAAGCGCGGCGCGGCCTATCCCGACAACGGTTGCAACCTCGAGACCTTCACCAACCAGGAGTTTCTGGAGGCGGAATCGCTCGGCCCCGTCGGCGACCTTGCGCCGGGCAAGTCGGTGGAGCATGTTGAGCAGTGGTATCTGTTCACGGGCGTGCCGCGTGTGGCGTCCGGCGACGAAGCCGCGATTGACCGGAACATTCGGCCGCTCGTGGAGCGTATCAAGTAACACCGGTGGTCGCGCGCAGCCGATTTGCGGCAGCGCGGCGCCGAGAGAAAGGTGTGAAATGAAACTGAGAATCGTGAAAACGATGGCGGCCATCGCCATTTTTGCGGCTGCGGGTTGCGCCACCAACCAGCCGTCGGGCTGGGGCTTCCGCTACGAAGACCGTGACAAGATCAACGACGTGGCGGCAAAGATCGAATCGGTCTCCGCCGAACTCCAGCAACTGGCGATGCAGCCCGATTCCTACCTCGCCACCAAAAACATGTATATGGCAAGCCCGTATGACACGAAGGCGGCGGACACCGTCCGTTTTTTTGCCGGCGAAGCGGCCCGGTTTCACCGTGCTGTTGGAGCGTGGCAGCCGGGCGGCAACATCGGCCTGGATTACAGCAGCCTGACCCGGCAATGGGTGGCTATGCAAAATGCCTCGGCCCGGTTGAGGTCGTCCGAACGGATGCGCGTAAGGATCGAGACTCTCAACGCGTTGATGATTGATCTCAGCCGCTTCACGAGCTCCGGCACCGGCGCAACCGGCCCCGCGCCGCGTTAATAGAGGGCTTTCCATAAGCCTTGATCTGGCAGGGTCGCCGCATTGCGGCGTCTCTGCCGAAAAAACTCCGCCTTAACTTCAGATTTCCGCGGCGTATTGCTGCACCTTCGCGACGGCGGCCACGATGTCATCCATGTCGTGCCGCGTGCCGAGCAACGTTGCCTGGCTCAGCCAGACCGCCTCGCCGGCGCACGCCTTTTCGCAGACGGGACAACTCACGCGGCTGTAATCCAAGTCCGGGTGCGAATGTTTCCAGCCGGTGTAGGGAGCGAAATTTTTTTCCAAGAACAGCGGTTGCCGGTAGAGCGGCATGGGATAGCCGGGCGACGCCGTGACGCCCTCGGCCTTCAGCGCCGCGAGGAACTTCTGGCGGGGCTGGCCGCCAAATCGCGCGGCGTCGTAGCGGAACAAATAGAGATGACGGCTCACGCGCGTCGCGAACGCGTCCTGGCGCATCGGGCGGATGCCGGGGATTGCCGCCAGCTCACGGTCGAGGTAATGCGCGTTCGCCTCGCGGCGGTCTGTTTGTTTTTTCAGCCGCTTCAATTGCGAGAGCAGCAGCGCGGCCTGCATTTCCGTCATGCGGTGATTGCCGCCAAGCAGGAAGTGGGCATACCAGTTGCCCGCGCCTTTTTCGTAGGCCGCGAGACGGCCGGGCAGCGTGCCGTCGGGCCGCAGCTTGAGCCGGCCGCCGTTGTGCAGCGATTGGCAGATGGCGTAAAGCTCCTCGTTGTCGGTGGTGATGAGGCCGCCCTCGCCGCCGGTGAGATTTTTCGACGCCTGAAAACTGAACACGCCCATCTCGCCGATGCAACCGAGTCCCTTGTTCTTCCAGCGCCCGCCCCAGCCGTGGCAGGCATCCTCGATAATCTTCAGTTTGTGCTTTTTCGCAATCGCCAGGATGCGACCCATGTCGCACGCCAGCCCGGCGAAATGCACCGGGATGATCGCGCACGTGCGCGGCGTGATCGCCGCCTCGATCAGGCGCGGGTCCAGGTTGTAGGTGTCGGGATCAATGTCCACGAACACCGGCACGGCGTTGCATTCCACCACCGCCGTCGCCGTCGCCAGAAAAGTGTATGGCGGCACGATCACCTCGTCGCCTTCCTCGATGCCGGCGGCCATCAGCGCCAGCCGCAGGGCCGTCGTGCCGTTGGTGAGCGCCACGCCGTAGCGCGCGCCCTGGAACTTCGCGAACGCCTCCTCGAACTGTCCCGCCAGCTTGCCGGTGGTGCAGCACCACACGCCGCTCAACACGACCCGCGCCACCGCCTGCGCGTCCGCCTCGGTAAACACCGGCCAGCGCGGAAACGGTTTCGTCCGCACCGGCTTGCCGCCATGAATTGCCAGCTTGCTCATCAAAAAATCTCCGTCCTCGTTGCCGCGCCGCCGCCGCCCGCCATGCGGACCGGTCCGACGCCGCGCCCCGCATCGTCCAACACGCGCCGCGGTTGCGCAAGCAGGATTCGATTGGCTGGGCGGCGCTCTATAACGAGCCTTCGCGTCCGTTGAATTCCGGTTTCCCTGCGGAACGGATGTCAGCCCATTGGCTTCGGTTCACCGATTTCAGCCGGTTTGGAATCTTGCGGTTGCGTCATACGGGTCGGAGTCAGTCGGATCGGGTCGGATTGGAATCGTGCATCTGCAACATGGCGTCCGGATAAAATGAATGGATGGATTTCGTCCTGATGGGCGAGTATGATATAGGAAGGAATGATTATGAGGAAAATGAAACTTGCAGCAGCGATGTTGGCCGCGTGTGCGGCGCTGGTTGGTTGCGCCACCGAACAAGACGCGGCCAAAGTCCCGCCGCCGCCGTCTGTGGGATCCGGTGTTCCATACGGCGTCCGCACCGAGAGGCCCGGTTTCGTCAGGAGCCCGTGGAATCCGAACGGGCCGTTGGTGGACGTGACCGGTTTTGCACCCGGCACGGTCGTGAAAGACCCGACGACGAACCGGAACTTTCTCGTGCCGTAAACCCTTGGGGGCGGCCTCGGTTTCTCGCGCAGTCGTTGGATGAAACGACGGCCCATCCCTTGGTTCGAGACCCGATCTGATGGGTCATCACCTTCCGTCCTCATCCGGGACACCCACAATCCGCCAGAGGCGCATGGCGGCCGCGTGGCGGCAGGGCTTCCATCCTTTCCCTGCCGATCCCATGGCTTGGGTTCAGGGAACTTTGGTTGCTTGAACGCGGTCTGATATCCTCTTCCGGCGTTGCCGCAAACGCATCGAGGTGGTAGTGTGCCGACCCAAAGGAGCACCGATGCCAACCGAGCCGAAATTCATCGACTGCGCGTGCCCGTCTTGCGGCAAATCCGTTTCGTTCCACGAGGATTGGCGCGGGATGCTCGAAGAATGCCCCGATTGCCTGGAGAGCCTGGTGGTGCCGCGCGAAGGCGGCCAGTTGGCGCACAAGGTTCCTGTTCCCATTACGACGCCCCGGCTGATGTTGAGGAGGCTGGCACTTTCGGACTGGCCGGATTTGGTGGAATTCCTCTCCGACGAGGAACTTTTCCGGTTTGCAGATCGCGGCGTGGCGGACGAAGTACAGATTCAACGCTGGCTGGAAGCGGACCAACTCGTCAAGTTGACGTCGCCTGACACGGTGTTTTGCCTGGGGATGGTGATCCAGTCCACGGGCAAGTTGATTGGCGTTATCTATCTTCAATTGCAAGATGAATCCCGTTCTCAGGCGAAGATCTCTGTTTACGTGCACCGCGGCCATCAAAGGCAGGGGTTGGCCACGGAAGCGGTGAAAGGTGTTTGCGGATTCTGTTTTGGGGGAATTGGGCTGCATCGGGTGACCGCCTGGTGCGACAGCCGGAATGTCGCGGCGCGCAAGCTGTGCGAGAAGGCGGGGATGAGATGTGAAGGAGAGTTTGTCCAGGACCACGTCTCCAATGACGAATGGGCAAGCTCTCTGTGGTATGCGGTTTTGGAAGAAGAATACCGCGCGTGAAGTGACGCCAGCCGGCGGGATGCGGCGGCGCGCGGATCGCCAATAGCCGTCTTCAACAAAACGGTATGCTAAAAATTTAGCAAAAAAGACTTGCCATGCGGTGCCTTGAATGCTAAAAATTTAGCATGACCAAGAGAACCCACCACGACCTCAGCCGGAGGGAACGGCAAATCATGGATGTCATCCACGCCCGCGGCAAAGCCGCCGCAGCCGATGTGCACGCCGCGCTGCCCGACGCGCCAAGCTATTCCGCCGTGCGCGCGCTGCTGCGCATCCTGGAGGAGAAAGGTTTCCTCAAGCACCGTGAGGAGGGACCGCGCTACGTGTATGAGCCGACCGAGCCGCACAAGCAGGCCAGCCGCTCGGCGCTCCAGCGCGTTGTCGAAACGTTTTTCGACGGCTCGCTGGCCAACGCCGTCGCCGCGCTGGCGGATGACGAAAAACTCTCGCCCGACGAACTCAAGCGGATCGAGGCGGTCATCAAGAAAGCCAGGACCAAATAGGAGGCAGTTTCATGAACA
This sequence comes from uncultured bacterium, assembly GCA_903870275.1. Lineage (GTDB taxonomy): Bacteria > Verrucomicrobiota > Verrucomicrobiia > CAIQCK01 > CAIQCK01 > CAIQCK01. Next base: position 5,826 of record CAIQCK010000052.1, read on the forward strand.
CCGAGAGCATCTTTCCCATCCTCTGTGAACTGCTGCTGAAAAGCGCCGCCATCCTGGCGCTGGCCGGGCTGGCGTGCGGTCTTTGGCGCGGCGCGTCGGCCGCCTCGCGTCACATGATTTGGGCGGCCGCGCTGACAGCGCTGCTCGCGCTGCCGCTGACGAAGCTGGCCACGCCGCTGTGGACCGTGGAGTGGGGCGCGACCCCGCCGGCCACAACGGTCGAGCCAATGGCCGTCATGCCGGTGACACCCGCGATTGTTGCTCCGGCAGTGTCGCAGGAGGTGCTGACAGAAAAATCCTGGAGTTTGCCACCGTGGCGCGGCGTGCTGGTGGCCCTGTGGCTGGCCGGCGTCGTGTCGCTGCTGGGCTATCGCGCGATGGGCAGCCTGCGGTTGCGCCGGCTTCAGCGTCACAGCGAGCTTTTGGCCGACCCGCGGGCGCAAATACTGGCGCGGTCAGTGGCCGCCGACTGCGGTTTGGCGGGCGCGATTGAACTGCGGCGCGCCCCGGCGTGCCGGGTGCCTCTGGCGTGGGGCCTCTGGCGGCCCGTGGTGCTGTTGCCCGATGAGGCCATCGCGTGGCCCGATCAACGGCTTGCGGCGGCGCTCCGGCACGAGTTCGGACACCTGCGGCGTCGCGATTGCCTGGCCCGGCTCGTTTCGCAAATGGCGTGCGCCGTCTATTGGATGAATCCGCTGGTCTGGCTGGCGGCGCGACGGCTGCGCGTGGCGCAGGAACAGGCATGCGACGACCTGGTGCTTCGCAGCGGCGCGAGCGCCCCGGACTACGCGGACCTGCTTATGCAGGTCGCTCGCGGTCTCGGCGCGAACCGCCTGGTTCGCCGGCATGCGCTGGCGATGGCGCATCCGTCCACATTGGAGGCGCGCGTGCAGGCCATCGTAGACCCGCGGCGCAACCGCGGACCGTTGACCCGCGGAACGATGGCGTTCGGCGCGGTGACCGCCGCGGCGCTGGTCGCCGCGAGCGCGCTGGCGCAAGTGCAGGAAAAAACCGGCGCGCAGGTGAACGACTCGAAGGGCATCACCGCGAGCACACCGGCGCAGGTGCAGGACAAAGCCGGTGCGAAGGAGTCAAAACCGCAAATCATGGTGGAGGCGAAAATCATCGAGATGCCCGCCGGTTTGGTTGCGGTGCTGCAGGGCAAGTCTTTGTTCAACACAGCAGAAGCGCAAGCCATCTTCCAGAAAATATCCGCGACGCTGGCAGTGGACATGCTGTGCTCGCCGCGTCTGACCCTCTTGCCGGATCAGCAAGCCAAGATTGAAGTCGTCTCGGAAATTCCCATCGGCAAGGACGGCTCCAAGACCGTCAAGGAAGGCGTCTCGCTTGACGTGCTGCCGAAGTTGCGGAAGGACGGCAAGATCGAGATGGACTTGACGGCAACGCTGACGGTTCGCCAACGGCTGCCCAACGCCAGGGAGCCGCTCACGGAGAAATCCTTCAAGGAGAGCAACATCAACGTCACCGCCACCCTCACGTCCGGCCAGACGCTGGCGGCCAGCAGCGAGCAAGGAGCCGCGAAAGGCCGCACGTTGCTGCTGTTGCTGACCGCGTCGGTCGTCCCGGGCGGCGGCGGGGAGGAAAAGGCGAAGCGAATCATGGTGCCGCTGGTGGATTTTCGGGATGCGCCACTCAATGAGGTGGTGGATTTCCTCTACGAACAAAGCCGCCGGCTTGACCCTGAGAAGGCAGGCGTCCACATCTGGCCGCCGCCAGCGCCGCCGGACGGAAAGTGGCCCAGGATTACGCTCAACCTCCACGACGTTTCCCTGCTCGACGCGGCCCGATACGCGGCGAACGCCGCCGGTATGAAGTTGGAGGCGGAAGAAACCTTTTTGCGGCTGAGTTCAGCCCAAGCGCCGATCACAGCGCCGCCGCGCCCCGCCGCCCAACCCAGCGCCGCTGCGGAAAAAGCGAAGCGGATCACGGTGGCGCGAGTAGATTTCCAGGAAGCGCCGCTGGAGGATGTGGTGGAGTTCCTGAAGGACGAGAGCCGCGAACTCGATCCCGAAAAGAAAGGCGTCAACATTCTCCTACACGCGCCGCCGGCAACACGAGCCGCCAAGATCACGCTCCAACTCCGCGACGTTCCCCTGTTCGATGCGGTCCGATACACGGCGGACATCGCCGGCCTGAAGCTGACCGCGGGGGAAAACGTTCTCCTGCTGAGTCCGGCCAAGGTGCCGGCGGTCGGCACGCTGCCGTCCGCCGCCCGATCCAGCGTCGCCGGGGAGAAAGCGCGGCGGATCGTAGTGCCGCTGCTGGATTTCAAGGACGCACCGCTCAATGACGTGCTGGCCTTTCTCGACGATCAAGACCGCGAACTCGATCCCGACAAGAAAGGCGTGAACATCCTGCTGCAAGCGCCGCCGGGCGCAAAGCTGCCGACGATCACACTCAACCTGCGCAACATCCCGTTGCTGGAGGCGCTGGGTTACATCGCGCAGTTGGCGGATTGTGAACTCGCGGTGGATGACCATGCGTTGCGGCTGGTGCCGAAGAGTGCGAAGTGAGCCGGCCGGCTTCCGCGCTAACGTTCTGTCTGCGGGGCGTCGCGCCCGACAAACGTTGCCCCATCACAGGACCTCCCGGTCACGGTGGCTGGCGGCAAGCGACTGTCCGCAGACTCGCAGGCTTGCATTTCCGCCGGAAGGGAGTAGAACGGCGCTCATCGCAGTCCGACCCAAAACGAAAAATGGAATTCGTGTTTGAGGACATGCTTTCGCGCCCTGCCAGTGCGCCGTCCAGGTTGCCGGTGAGATGACTGCACGCGCGTCGATGGACGGAGCCGTAACAATTGCGACTTCCGCCGTAAGAGCTGCGACACGCGCGGCGGCGGTTGCGGCGTAGGATGGGCCCCCGCCAGTCCAGAGGAACAGCGAAATGGAACGAAGCGTCCGGAGCTAAATGAACTACGAAATCTGGGACGTGCACTCTCACCTCGCCGGCGTGCCGGGCAAGACGCCGGAGGAGAGGCTGGGGCAACTGCTCGAATACGCCGACCGCGTCGGCATCGCGCGGCTCTGCGTCATGATGGGGATGTCGTGGAACTACGACCCGACGCCGGAGTTCATGCGGCAAAGCAATGACGAGGTGCTGCGCGCCATCAAACGATTCCCCGACCGCGCGTTCGGCTTCGTCTATCTCAACCCGAAACTCACGCAGGCCAGCCTCGACGAACTCAACCGCTGTGTGCGGGACGGGCCGATGGTCGGTGTGAAGCTCTGGGTGGCGACGCACTGCAACGATCCGCAACTCGATCCGCTTGTCGCCCGCGCAGCGGAATTGAAAGCCGTGGTGACGCAACACTGCTGGATCAAGATCACGGGAAATCTGCCCGGCGAGTCCACAGCGATGGACCTCGCGGAATTGGCGGCGCGGCATCCGAAGGCCACATTTTCCTGCATTCACACCGGCGGCGATTGGGAGCGCGGTATCCGCGCCATCCGGCCGCACCCGAACATCTACGCGGACATCAACGGCGGCGACCCGACCGCCGGTTTCACCGAGATGGCCGTGCGCGAACTGGGCGCCGAGCGCGTGCTCTACGGCAGCGACGCGGGCGGGCGCAGCTTTGCGTCGCAACTGTCGAAAGTCCACGGCGCGGCGATCCCGGACGCCGCCAAACGGCTCATCTTCGCCGAAAATCTCAAGCGGTTGCTGCGGCCGATCCTGAGCGAGAAGGGAATCACATTGTGAAAGAAGAATTCGTGCGACCGAAGCCATCGGATGCGTTGATGGTGGGGCGAGACTCCGTCGAGCCTCCGTCCGGCGAGAGGCGTGATTTTGGAACAAGGAGGCTCGACGGAGTCTCGCCCCACCATTTGGACCGGCGCGAGTTTCTGAAAGCCACCGTCGCCGCCGCGAGCGTCGCCGCCTTGCAAAACGCCAGCGCGGCGAAACCGGCGGAGTCCGCGCCGACGGATTTGATTGATGTGAACGTCAACCTCTCGCGCTGGCCGCTGCGGCGGCTGCCGTGCGACGACACCGTCGCGCTCGTCGCCAAGCTCCGCGCCAACGGCGTCACGCAGGCGTGGGTTGGCAGCTTCGACACGCTGCTGCACCGGGACCTCGCCGCCGTCAATGCGCGGCTCGTCGACGAATGCCGCCGCCACGGCAAGGGCCTGCTTGTTCCGTTCGGCTCGGTGAACCCGAAGCTGCCCGAATGGGAGGACGACCTGCGCCGCTGCGCCGAGGAGCATCACATGCCCGGCATCCGGCTGCATCCGAACTATCACGGCTACAAGCTCGACGACCCGGATTTCGCGAAGCTGCTGCGGCTGGCGACGGAGCGCGGCTTGGTCGTGCAGCTCGCGCTGATCATGGAAGACCGGCGCATGATGCATCCGCTCCTGCAAGTGGAGCCGCCGGACGTCGCGCCGCTGGCCGGAGTCGTGAAGAAGACGCCAGGCCTCCGGCTGGTGCTCCTGAACTCCATGAACGTCCTGCGCGGCCAGCCGCTGTTGAACCTGCTCCAGGCCGGCGAGGTTTGCGTCGAGATCGCAATGCTCGAAGGCGTTGGCGGCGTCGCCAACCTGCTCGCGCAAGCGCCCGCCAGCCGCGTGCTGTTCGGCTCGCACGCGCCGCTGTTTTATTTCGAATCGGCTTTGCTGAAGCTGAAAGAATCGCCACAGAACGAAGAACAACTGCGGGCCATCCGCTGCGACAACGCGCGGCGGGTGCTCGCGAAGAAGAGTTAGTCAAACAAGGAGTCGTCCATGAATGCCAAGCATCCGTCCGTTTCGCGCCGGGAATTTCTCGCCACCACCTCGGCCGCCTTGCTCGCCGGCAGCGCCGCCGCGACAAAATCCACCGCCGCCGACTCCGCCGGCGCGCCGAAACTTGCGATCAATGGCGGCGAGAAGGCCGTCAAGGTCGCGGTCAAGCGCGCCCGCCGCTGGGGCGACCTCGAACGCGAGCGGCTCAACGCCATGCTCGAACAAGACTCGCTCTTCTATTGGAAAGGTCCGCAGACGACGCTCGCGCTCGAACGTTATAAAAAAATCTATCCGCTGAAATACGCCCATACCTGCACGTCCGGCACGGCGGCGCTTCACATCGCCGTCATCGCGGCGGGCATCGGGCCGGGCGACGAGGTCATCACCTCGCCGATCACCGACATCGGCACCGTCATCGGCGTCATTTACCAGCAGGGCGTGCCGGTGTTCGCCGACCTCGGCGCATGCACCTTCACCCTCGATCCCGCCGACGTCGAGCGGCGCATCACGCCGAAGACCAAGGCCATCATCGCCGTGCATCTTTGCGGCAACCCGTGCGACCTCAACGCGCTCAAGGCCATCGCCGACAAACACAACCTGATCCTCATCGAGGATTGCTGCCAGGCGTGGGGCGCGAAATACCGCGGCAAGCCCATCGGCACCGTCGGCCACATCGCCTGCTGGTCGCTCCAGGACACCAAGCACATCACCACCGGCGACGGTGGCGTGGTCGCGTCGAACGACGAGCGGTTCGGCCCGATCCTGCAGAAGTGCGGCGACAAGGGCGCCGACCGGCTCAAGGGCGGCGGGTTCCAGATGTTCGCCACCAACTACCGCATGAACGAGCCGACGGCCGCCGTGCTTGCGGCGCAACTGGAGCGGCTCGAAGGCTTCGCCAGCAAACGCGCCATGCTCGGCAACCTGCTGACCGAAAAGATCGCCGGCATTCCCGGCATCCGGCCGCATCAGGTGCATCCCGAGGACCGCTGCGTCTATTGGTTTTACTTCATGCGCTTCAAGACCGAGGCGTTCCGCTGCAACCGCGCCGAGTTCGTCAAGGCGCTCGCGGCCGAAGGCGTTTCCTGCTCCGCCGGCTACATTTCCGTGCCGCTGCATCGCGAGCCGGTGTTCCAGAAACACGCCTTCTTCGCCGGCCACTGGCCCGTGCGCGAGATGGGCCTGACGACGATGGACTTTACCAAGCACCAAACGCCCGAAGTCGAGGCCATCCTGCAGAACGGCATCCGCTTCACCATCCACGAAGGCATGACCGAGGAGTACATCCTCGGCGCCGCTGAAGCCGTGCGGAAGGTGGCGAAGCACTACGCGGTGTGAGCGACGACGGATGTGATTTTGCCTTTGCCAGGCGCGCGAATTTGGTGCAACTTTCGAGTGATATGAACTGGCGGCAATACATCACAGCCGATCCGGCGGTGCTCGTGGGCAAACCGGTCATCAAAGGCACGCGGCTGTCGGTGGATTTCATCCTCGGCCTGATCGCCCAAGGCTGGAGCGAAGCGGAGATTCTGCGCAATTATCCGGGACTGACTCGCGAGCAGATTTTCGCCTGCGCGGCCTACGCACAGGAACGTTTGCAGGACGAGAAGGTTTTTGCGGTGGCCTCCTAAGCCGGAGCGGAGCCGATGCGTCTCTGCGCCAACGAAAACGTCCCAGGCGATTGCGTAGCGCGCTTGCGCCAAGCCGGCCATGACGTGCTCTGGATTCGTCAAAGCGCGCCGGGCAGCCCGGACGAGGTGGTGTTGGCGCGTGCAGAGGCAGAAGGCCGGCTGTTGATCACGTTCGACAAGGATTTTGGCGAACTCGTTTTCCACCGTGGCGCGGCAGCCTCGCGCGGCATCGTGCTTTTTCACATCGCACAGCCGTCGTCTGACATCGTCGCTGCACGAGTTGCGTCCATTCTCGCCTCGCGCACGGATTGGGAAGGGCATTACAGCGTCGTGGACGAAGCGGTGGTGCGCATGAGATCACTGCCGCCAACCTAACGTGCCTGATTGCTTCTAAAGCAAGTCGTTTCCCCGCTTGTTAAGCCGGTGCTGTTTTCTTACCATGCCGCCGTGCCAACAAATGTAATGCGGCATAAACCGGAGTTGAAGTTCGTTCAATAATACTGTTGGGCATGTAGATGAACAGCCTGACACATATTGAGAAGCAAAAGCTGGAGCGCGAGCTGCGCATGGATGGCGGCTACGTTCTGGACTTCTCGAATCGCACCTTTGAGGAATTCTTCCGCGAGGTCGTCGGCGTGGCGATATACGACGCGCGACACGCGTTAGGCTCAGGTTCAAAAGCCAACAGGATGCGTGCTTTCTGGCAAGAGGCGACAGATCGGCAACTGCGAGTGTGCTTTCAGGGGCTTTTTGACGGATGGGATATTTACTCCCACACGCCGATGAGCGAGTCCGCCCGGGAGTTGATACGAAGGATCGTGAGCAAATGTGGCGGGGGCGATCCGCTCCGAGCGGAGCCGACAAACGAACAAGAGGTCGCGGTTGACTCAGGGACTTCCGAGAAACTCATATCGGAACTACTGCGCATCACGGCGCTACCCGCCCAGACACGCGGCTACGCATACGAAACGTTCTTGAAAGAGTTGTTCAATGCCTACCGACTCTCCGCGCGTGCATCATTTCGGCTGACCGGAGAGCAGATTGACGGCAGTTTCGTTCTGCACCACGAGGTCTATCTTCTGGAGGCGAAATGGCAGAACCCAAAGGTCGGGGCGTCAGACCTGCATACTTTCCAAGGCAAGCTTGGCGAAAAGGCCGATTGGTCCAGAGGACTCTTTGTCAGCAACAGCGGGTTCGCCGAGGATGGGCTCCAAGCTTTCGGACGCGGCAAAAGGGTTGTCTGTATGGACGGATTCGACATGTGCGAGATGCTCCGACGACGCCTGTCCTTTGTCGCGGTGATAGACGCGAAGGTCAGGAGAGCTGCGGAGACGGGAAACCCCTTTGTGTCGGTGCGCGAGATGTTTCCATGAATGCCCAACAACCGCCTCCAACACTAAGCCGGTTCCGCTGCGATCCACCGGCGAGGTTGAGGCAGGGCGTTTGCCCAACTTCAACGCTTCTATGACATGCGAGATCCAATCACTCGAAGACCTGATCTTGATGCTCAGAGAGCGGGTTTCATCCGATAACCGAATCTTGTGGTTCCGAGGACATCAAGACGCTAGTGGTGTGTCCCTTAATTAACTACACATTTCCCTTGGGTGTTTTGGCTGGGTGCAGCCGGGTTGGACTTGTTCCAAACGGTGTCGGCAACGGGCAATCTTTTCCATGATTCTCTCGACACTTGCCGTCCACACAAA
>CAIQCK010000053.1 GCA_903870275.1 uncultured bacterium
CATGATCGTCAACCGATCCCGTTCCTTCCGACTCATCGTTAATGTCTCCATCTTGTGACCGGAGTTGCTACCGCAACCCCGTCCCAAAGGGGACATTTCTATTGAGTTACAAGGGGGACATTCTCATGGAGTTCCGACATCGGCGTAATTTCGGTTTACACGCCGGAGGTGTGGGGCAACGGGTATAGCGTCGTCAGTTCGATTCTCCAAAAGCAGTGGGTCTGGGAAACGCTGGTGTTGGTGTTGCTCTGTAAACTGTTCGCCACGGCAGCCTGTTTCGGCTCCGGCGCCGTCGGCGGATTGTTCACCCCGACGCTGTTCGTGGGTGCCGCTCTCGGCTGGCTCTTTGGAATGCCGGTCCACGCGCTTTTTCCTGAGGCGACGGCCGGGCCGAATGCCTATGCGCTCGTCGGCATGGGTGCGTTTCTGGCGGCCACCACGCACGCGCCGCTGATGGCGATCCTGATGCTATTCGAGATGACACTCGACTACGCCGTCGCGATGCCTCTGATGATTGCCTGCGTCACCGCTTACTACACCGCGCGCACTTTCTCGAAACGCTCCGTCTATTCGCACGCGCTTGAAACCGATCGTCTGGAGCGGCGCAGGTTTTCGCTGGCCGAAACCAAGGTCCGTGAGTTGCTGAAGCCCGACCCGCCGGTCGTCAAACTCAACGCGTCGTTCGCCGAAGTTTGCCAGGCCTTCCACAACAGCCCGCATAACAAACTCTACGTCGTTGACGGCGCGCAACGTTTCCTCGGCGTGATCCCGCTGGAGGCCATCCGGCCTCACATCAATGACCCCGAGCTGGCCGTGCTAGTCATCGCGGAGGACTTGCTGGACGAGAGTTTTCCCGCGACGACGGCCGACAGTTCCATGGCGGACGCGCTCGAACTGTTTTCCCGGCGGATGTGCGAGCGACTACCGGTGGTGGATGACATGCAACATCGCGCGTTGCTCGGAACCATCTCGAAAACCGACTTGCTCCTGGCGCTCGCCGGAAGCGCGCGCGACGCGGCGCCTATTTTTTTTCCAGCGCGATAGATTTCACGGCCACCTCGACGCCGTCCTCATTGCCGGGATCGAATCGCAGCGAGGTGATGACGCCGCGCCAGCGCGGATTGGCGGCAAGGTTCACTTTCACATCGTGAAACTTCCCGTCGCCGCGAATCGGGAAATGCACGCTCGCCGCCTCGCTCATGCCCACGCCGGGTTTAGCCCAGAAAAGCTGGCCGTCTATGTCCCGGCTCGTCTTCAGGCTCAGCACGACGAACGGAAACACCGCGGCCTGCGCGCGTGTCGGCGGGCTGATAAGGTTCGGATCGCGCCCGCTCGTGGTGAATTGCAGCAGGCCTTTGGCGACGCGAAGGTTGGCTCCATTGCCGGACCAGCCGAGCGTGTCGGTTGCTTTCGCAAAATCCCACGTCGTCGTCATCGGCATGTCGGGCAGATCGTAAGGGCCAAGGGCGAGGTCTGCGGGCGCGACCTCCGCGGGTTTCGGCGACGCCGGCGCGAAGACCTGGCGGATCGCTTCGAGATAGCCGAAGCCGAACTCGCGATGCGGCTCGATGTAGCTGCCCTCGCCCCATTCGTTCCACGCTTCGACGAACAGCGTTTTTGATTTCGGCTCCTGCGTGTCGAGGAATTGTTTGCAATCCATCAGGTGCCGCTTGAACAGTTCCGGCGAGCGGCCGGTGCGGACCAGAGTGCCTTCGCCGTGCCACGGCCGCGCGTCCCAGCCGCCGCAGACCGGCGGGATGAGTTTGAGAATGCCGGCGGCGGCGATGTCGTGCCACGCCGTGGCGTAGCCTTCGATGCACGACGCATACGGCGCGCGATTCGCCAGCCGCTCGGCGCTAGTCATGTTGACGGACGGCCAGTTGTAGCCGCTGACCGCGTCATAACCCATGGCTTTCAATTGGGGCAGCAGGCCCGTGTTCGGCGGCATGCACGCGACAAAATAAATTCCGCCGAGTCCCGCCGCGCGACAAAGGTCGCGCATTTGGCCGAACGAGCGCCGCACCGCCTCGACGCCCATGTCACGCGCCGGATTCATGGGCGCGAACATGACGACCACCGGCTTGCCTTCGATGCGCAAATAATTCGGCCGTCTGAAATAATTCTCGATCCAGTAGTTCGCGATCTGCTCGAAATCCTCGGCGGAATGCGAGCCGGGCGGATTGTGGTTGGCGTAGAGCAGGCAGAATTTGATGAGGTTCTGGTAGCGCGCATGGAACAGCCCGTCAAAGATGCCGTGCTCCAGATGGCGGCCGCCTCGGTCCCAATACCAATCATAAAGGAAGAAGTTGATGCCGTGCTCGACGGCCCACTTGATCTGCCAGTCGGCCACTTCCGGATCGCCCTCGCGATACCATCCCAGCAGCGGCTGGCGTTCCGGATACGATTTGATCGGCGCCCAACGCGCGGCGGTATGCCAGCCGGGAAAATAATAAGCACCGACTTGGTAGTCGCTCTTCGCCGGTTCCGGTTTCGGAACATAATCCGTCTTCTTCAGCCGCAGCGGCGGTTTGAACTCCAGCGCAGCGCTGACCGGCGCCGCGCCGTCCACGGAGACCGTGGCGGAAGCTTGGCCGGGACGGTCAGCCTGCACGGTCCAAGCAAACGTCGCGGGCAGACCATTCTCCACTTCGGCGACCGTCGGTTCCTTGCCGAGCAGACGTGCGCCGGAGAGCGTGAGTTGCGGTTTCACGCGCGCCGACTCGCCGCCATTGTTACGAATCACCACTTCGATGCGTTCGGGCCGGCTGGCGCGGGCGAAGGCGTTGCTCAAACCCACGTAGGCCAGTTCGAGATCCGCCGGGCCGGCGATGTCGCTGCCGACGGCAAAGGATTCAATCTTTACCTTTGCGTTGGCTGCATTAGTTGGTTTCAGCCGGAGCGCGATGATCTCGCTGCCCGGGTTGCCGCCGCCCAACGCCGAGCCGACGTCGAGGTTGTAGGTGTGCATCCGGCCGTCAGCGCGCAGCGGGAAGTGGACGATCTTCAAACCGTTCCGGTTGCTGCTCACAAACGACAGCGTGCCCGCGTTGCCGGCGTCGGCCGACATCCGCAGCGTGACGAATGAAAAATCCGCCGCGCGTATCGCGACACGCGCCCGCCACTCGCCGCCGGCGTCGAGTGCCACATCCTGCGCAGGCAGCGGCACGGGGGACATCGGCGGGGTTTCGACAACGCGGATGGATTGAATGGCATAGTGGCCGCTGCGATCGTGCGGAACACTGAGCCGCAGCCGGACGATTTGTTTCTCTGCCTGCCAGAACGGCTCGACCACATAGGTGTGGAAGCCGCCGGCCTCGGACTCGAATGGCGTGTGTTTTTCCGGCGCGAAGCCGCCGTATTTCGACTGCGTCGTGCCCGTCCAGAAAAAACTGCAGCCGCCCGGCGCGTCGGTCTTCATCGTCACCTCGATCCGTTGCCACGGTGTGGCCGGAAAACCGTCGAACGCGGGACTGACCAGCATCGCGTCGCCCGGTCGCGCGTCGAACGCGAGCGCGCCGTCTTCAACACGCATGTTCTCCAGCAAGCTGGCATTCCATTTTGCCAGCACGCCAGGGCCCCACTCTCGCACCGGCGTTTGGGCTTGGACGCTGACGCCTATCGCGATGAGGACGAACCAAAAACATGAGCGCTTCATAAGAAAACCTCCTGATTCAACCGCCCTATAATCTCTCATAGTTCTTGTGGCTTGTCATCACCGCAACGTGATCGGAAGTCTGTAGTAAAAGGGAACGGTCCATCAGCGCCAGTTTTCGGATTTCAGCCGGATTGGAATTGTGCGGTTGTGTCATACGGGTCGGATTCAGTCGGATCGAGGCGGATTGTTTTGGATCGGAATCACTTTGGCTCATTTGGCTTCGTTTTGTTATATTTCCCGACTAGTAATATTTGTAATATATTGCACTAACGTGTTTTGCAATTGTGTATTTGACTTCGTTTCGTAAAACGATGTTTTGTCAACGGGATCGATGCGGATCGAAATGTCCATCTTCCTGTAGGAAAACGGTATTTTCCGGTTTTGACCTCAATCATCATTTGGGTTTGTTTTGCATATTTACTGCATCACTTCGTGCAATGTTGTTGCGGCGTGGTATGACACGGCTACATCGCCGCCGTTGGTGTTCCGGTTTTTAGCCGGCTCGGTTCAGGAGTCAGACTGGCTGAAGACGGAACACCAACAGCGGGCAAACTGCGTTCAAAAGAACTGGTGTAGGAATGACACACCGGGATTTTTGAGCAAGAAAAATCACTGCGCTAGTGGTGTGTCCCTTAATTAACTACACATTTCCCTTGGGTGTTTTGGCTGGGTGCAGCCGGGTTGGACTTGTTCCAAACGGTGTCGGCAACGGGCAATCTTTTCCATGATTCTCTCGACACTTGCCGTCCACACAAA